>JAHRVQ010000013.1 GCA_019090615.1 Pseudomonadales bacterium
AAATCTACAAGATCTGTACTATTGCCCCAGCTTTCAACATTTCTAGAACCACATAAAACACCCGCTAACATTGGCTCCTGTCGAATATTTTGCATCAGTAGTTCCGATGCACTATTCGATTGCTGGAAACTCAAACCCGTCTCAAATAGCCGCACTCGACTTTGTTGACGGTTAATATTATGTTGCAAGGCCCTGATCAACCCCGCCCAAAGCGTGGTCCGCATTACGGCCATTTCACTGGAAAGCGGATTTGCTAATTCAATAGGGTCATTGGTCGGGTCCAATACCGCCTGAACAACTGGATCAACAAAACTATAAGTAATCGCCTCTTGATAACCCCTGGCCACCAGCTGATCTTTTAGCTGATTGGTAGACAATAGCCCTTCTTCAATCGGCGCCATTGTAAGATTGGTTTTTGGCGTTTTCACCGGCAAATTGTTGTAGCCGTAGACTCGACTGATCTCTTCAATCAAATCAGCTTCAATGGATATATCAAAACGATGCGACGGCGAACTTACCTGCCAAACAGGATCTTCGTCCCGCCCATCTGCCGATATTTCTAACTGGCAAAATTCGAATCCCAATCGGGTTAGCATATCTTCGACCTGAGATGCTTTGATCTCCACCCCAAGCATCTTATTAACCCGCTGCAAACGAAGCTCTACCAAAGCTGTATGTGGCAGCTCGGTTTCAATTACAGTTTCAACAACGGCTGCCGCCTGGCCACCACAAATCTGCAACACCAAGTCTGTAGCGCGCTCTATTGCACGACGCTGTCCTTGCCAATCAACACCTCTCTCAAATCGATGCGACGCATCTGTATTGAGCCCATATGATCTAGCACGACCGGCAATGGCGGTCGGTAAGAAAAACGCACTTTCAAGGAATATATCAACAGTACTATCTGTCACAGATGTTGTATGCCCACCCATAATACCCGCCATACCAATGGGCCCTGAAGCATCAGCAATTAACAATGTATCTTCAACCAAAGATATCTCACTGCCATCAAGAAGCGTTAAACGCTCACCCTCTTTTGATTGCCGCACCTGAATTTTTCCTGACAAAGTAGCCAGATCGTAAGCATGCAGCGGCTGACCCAATTCCAGCATCACGAAATTAGTTACATCCACAATAGGATCAATTGACCTTATTTCACTGCGTCTTAACTTTTCCCGCATCCATAGTGGCGTCTCGGCCTTAAGATTAATACCACGAATAACTCGGCCAACAAATCTCGGACAAGCCGTACTTGCCTCTAGTTCAACAGCAAAAACATCATTTATTGTTGCCTCAATCACCGTAGCAGAGACTTGTTTAACATCCAGGCTATTAACCAGACCTGTTTCCCGTGCCAGCCCTACCATACCCAGACAATCACTTCGGTTTGGCGTTAGGTCCAAATCAACAATCGCATCGTTAAGTTGCAGGTATTCTCTAATATCCGTGCCGACAGGCGCATCTACCGGTAATTCCATTAACCCTTCATGTTTATCGCTAATGCCCAATTCGCGCTCTGAGCAAAGCATACCAAAGGACTCGACGCCTCGAAGTTTGGCTTTTTTGATTTTAAAATCGTCTAATTTGGCCCCCACCAGAGCAAAGGGAATTTTAACACCTTGCTTGGCATTAGGTGCACCACAAACCACCTGATGAGTTTGATCACCCGCATCCACTTTACACACGACGAGCTTATCTGCATCTGGGTGCAACGCTACACTGAGTATTTCGCCAACAACTACCTTTGAACACTCACTGGCAACCGGCTCGAAACCATCAACTTCTAATCCTGCCATGGTCAACTGGTCTACCAATTGCTGAGTTGTTAGCGCCGGACTAACAAATTCTCGCAACCAACTTTCACTAAATTTCATCTATTTTTTCCAGGCAATTGAGCTTATAACGAAGCACACGCAGTTAAAATTAAAGACCCGATGGCAGCACTGCAACCGACTAGTTGAATTGCTTTAAAAAGCGCTGATCATTTTCGAAAAACAACCGCAAATCATCCACGCCATAGCGCAACATAGCCAATCTGTCAGGACCCATGCCAAATGCAAAACCACTGTATTCTTCCGAATCTATACCAGAATACTCCAGCACCCGAGGGTGTACCATGCCCGAACCCATAACCTCGAGCCAGCCGGTATTACTACAGACTCGGCATCCCTTACCGACACAATGTACACACTGCACATCAACTTCCGCAGAAGGTTCTGTAAAAGGAAAATATGAAGGCCGGAAACGAACTTGCAAATCTTTTTCAAAGAACACCTGCAAAAATTCGATAATTGTGCCTTTTAAATCGGCAAAACTGGCGCCTTTATCAATCAGCAACCCTTCTACCTGATGGAACATCGGCGTGTGAGTTAGATCCGAGTCTACGCGATACACACGCCCCGGACAGATAATTCGAAACGGCGGCTGCCGGTTTTCCATGGTTCGAACCTGCACAGGAGAAGTATGCGTACGGAGCAATAGATTGGGATTAAAATAGAACGTATCGTGCATCGCTCTGGCAGGATGATGTTGAGGAATATTCAGTGCTTCGAAATTATGATAATCATCTTCAATTTCAGGTCCTTCGACCACATCATAGCCAACGCTACGAAAGAAACTTTCAATACGCTGCAATACTTTAGTAACAGGATGCAGACCACCAATATCGGCCTGCCTGCCAGGCAACGTAACATCAATAACTTCCGCCTGTAACTTGGCATCAATAGCCAATTGCTCGAGGCGAGCCTTCTTGATACTGATCACTTTCTGCACGGCTTGTTTGGCTTTATTGATTTCAGCACCAGCCGCTGGACGGTCTTCGGCTGGCAGTTGCCCCAACCCCTTAAGCAGGCTGGTCATCCTACCCTTTTTACCCAGGTAAGAAACCCGCACAACTTCAAGCGCTGCCACGTCGGTGGCTGTTTCAACGTCCTGTTCGGCCTGGGCCACAATTTGTTGAAGATCAGACATAATCAGCTCGCCATTTGAATATTTTAGCTAACGATCATTCCAGACCTTCTGAAAATAAGGCCCCAGACCTGGGATAGCAACCTACCACCAGCGACCAATAATCAGGTGATCCAGAAAATGGAATGACGTTTTGAATGCAGTTCGAGCTCGACGGAATAAAACTAGGCCGCGAGCGCCACTTTTGCTTTCTCAGCCAGCGCTGCAAAAGCATCTTTTTCATGTACTGCCAGATCCGCCAATACACGTCGGTCAATTTCAATATTCTGCTTCTTCAGACCATTTATCATCTTGCTATAAGAAAGACCCGACTCACGGGCAGCAGCATTAATTCTTTGAATCCATAGCGAGCGAAACATTCTTTTGCGAACCTTTCGGTCTCTGTAAGCATACTGTCCAGCTTTGGTAACAGCTTGTTTAGCCACACGATAAACGCGCGACCGAGCACCGTAATAACCTTTGGCTTGTTTTAGAACTTTCTTGTGTCGACGATGTGCCGTGACACCACGTTTTACTCTAGGCATTTTTATATTCTCCTGACAAAATTTTGGTTGCCATCTCTAACGCTGTTGACCGCAATAATCCATTTTGTGTGGAGAATTTGGCCAGTGAACAGAACTGAGATGGGATACTGAAACGTAGGCTACATTAATCGCCTAACATCAGTCGCCTAACATCCGCTTGATGAGTGGCGTATCAGCATCAGATACCTGGGCCATGCCGCGCAGATGTCTTTTCCGCTTGGTGGACTTTTTTGTCAGAATATGAGCTCTATGAGCCTGTCGGTGCTTGTATCCGCCTTTGCCGGTTTTTTTAAACCGCTTGGATGCACCGCTACTTGTTTTAAGTTTGGGCATTTTCATAACTCCGCAATTTTACATCAATAATCATTAAACGAGTAATTCACTCCACAACAACACATTACTACCTGGTAGTAACATTTATCCGGAAGCATTACTCGCAGTTCATTCAGGTCTCAAGATTTGGTCGGCTAAAACGCACTGCTGAATTACTCAACCAGCGATCGCTTGCACCGCAACTTAGCTATTTACAACTTAGCTTGTCACGAATTAGCTCGTTGCAGTCTCACCTTTCTTCTTACCTCTTGGGGCCAAAACCATGGTCAACTGCCTACCTTCCATCTTTGGATGTAATTCAACAGCACCAATTTCAGCAAGATCTATCTCGATCCGCTTTAAAAGCTCCATGCCGATTTCCTGGTGAGCCATTTCTCGACCACGAAATCGCAAGGTTACTTTTGCCTTGTCCCCGTCATTTAGGAAACGTGTCAGGTTGCGTAGTTTTACCTGATAATCTCCTTCTTCCGTCCCTGGGCGAAACTTCATTTCTTTAACGTGAGTCTTACGCTGCTTTTTCTTCGCCGCGGCCTTATCTTTCTTGGCCTCGAACACATGCTTACCGTAATCTAGTATTTTACACACCACCGGATCGGCGTCCGGAGCGATAAGTACCAAATCTAATTTTGCATCGGTAGCTGCTTGCCGCGCTTTATCCATAGGCACGATGCCTACCTGACTTCCGTCTGCCCCAATTAACCGACAACTTGTTGCCTGTATTTCATCGTTAATTTGAGACCGTTTTGATTGGCCTTTTTTAATTCCGCTTCTCCTTGTACGCTGGGCGGGGGAGTATACCTAAATTCACTGAGCGATTCTTCCCTTTTTCGCGACTTCTGATGATAAAAGTTCGGAAAATTTTTCAATCGACATAACACCGAGATCGTCTCCATTACGCGCCCTGACTGCCAACTGCTTATTTGCCACCTCTCGATCACCCACCACAACCAAATAAGGAATTCGCTGTATTGTATGTTCACGAATCTTAAAGCCAATTTTCTCGTTTCTCAAATCTGACTCAACTCTAAAACCATGACGTTTCAAAAAGTTAGCAACCTCTTCAGAATACTCAGATTGTACATCTGTAATATTCAGCACAACCGCTTGCACCGGCGCCAACCATACCGGCATCTCACCCGCATAATTTTCGATTAGAATCCCGATGAAACGCTCAAACGAGCCCAGCATCGCCCTATGAAGCATTACCGGCACCTGACGACTACCATCCTCAGCCACGTATTGTGCATCCAGACGGCCTGGCATTGAAAAATCAACCTGAATGGTGCCACATTGCCACACACGTCCCAGGCAATCCTTAAGGGAAAATTCAATTTTAGGGCCATAAAATGCGCCTTCACCCGGCAAAACATCATATTCAAGCCCTTTGGCATCCATGGCTTTCGCCAAGGTTGCTTCGGCTTTATCCCACACTTCGTCACTGCCTACCCGCTGCTCAGGCCGCGTTGATAGTTTTATGATTATTTCATCAAATCCAAAGTCAGTATAGACGCTACGCAGCACATCAATGAATTCAATTACTTCATTCTGAATCTGCGCTTCGGTGCAGAAAATATGCGCATCATCCTGTACAAAAGCTCTAACCCGCATAATACCTTGCAGTGTGCCCGAAGGTTCATTGCGGTGACAACAACCAAACTCAGCTAACCGAATGGGTAAATCACGATAACTCTTTAACCCTTGATTAAAGACCTGCACATGGCAGGGGCAATTCATTGGTTTTATTGCATAATTTCTACTGTCAGTCGTCACGGAAAACATATCATCAGCAAATTTATCCGCATGGCCAGACTTTTCCCACAAAGACATGTCCACCAATTGAGGGGTTTTAATTTCCTGATACCCATTTTCATTTTGTACTTGTCGAATATAGGCTTCAATAATCTGATAAATTTGCCACCCTTTTGGATGCCAAAATACCATTCCTGGGGCTTCTTCCTGAGTATGAAATAGATCGAATTTTTTGCCTAGTTTACGATGATCCCGCTTTTCAGCCTCTTCTAACCGATATAGGTATTGCTTAAGCGCCTTTTTATCACCCCAGGCCGTACCATAAATTCGTTGCAGCATTTCATTTTTCGAATCACCTCGCCAATAAGCACCAGCAACCTTGGTTAATTTGAAAGCCTGTAATTTACCAGTACTTGGCACATGGGGGCCCCGGCAAAGATCAGTAAACTCGCCCTGAGCATAAAACGACAAATCATCGTCAGCAGGAATACTCTGTAGAATTTGCGCTTTATAACCCTCACCCTTCTGGGTGAAAAATTCCACGGCCTCATCTCGAGACATAATTGATCGGCTAACCGCCAGGTTTTCTTTGATTATTGCCTTCATTTGCTTTTCGATCGCAACCAGATCTTCAGGCGTAAAGGCTCGCTCATAAGCAAAATCGTAATAAAACCCATCCTCAATCACTGGGCCAATTGTTACCTGTGCGGAAGGAAACAATCGTTGCACAGCCTGGGCCATCAGGTGCGCGCACGAATGGCGTAATATATCAACACCAGCCGCATCTTTGCTGGTAATAATAGAGATTTCAGCGTCATCAGTAACCAGTGTGGATGTATCTACCAGTTGACCCTGAATTTTCCCTCCAAGCGCTGCCTTGGCCAACCCCTGACCAATAGACTCGGCGATTTGGTAGATGGATACGGGAGAATCAAATGATTTCTGACTGCCATCCGGCAGGGTGATAATCGGCCTTTGGTCAGGCATAGCTTCCTCGCTTTCAGTGGTGACCCTTACTAGAGGCCACATGTGGTCGCTTGGGCCTTCTGGTTAATATCTGAAGGCAGAATTAATAAGTATATTTATTTTTACTAGGTTTTGGTAAGTTCCAGCAAATTTTTTGGCTCATTTTGCTGTAGTTTTCGTTTGGCTGCGCCAAGCCAAAAATTAATCTTTCAATTACCAGGCCTTCGTAAGTTCCGGCTAATTGTGTTCGCTCTTTTTGCTGTAGTTTTCGTTTGGCTTTGCCAAGCCGAAAATTGATCTAACTATTACCAGGTCTTCGCAAGTCCCAGTTAAATTTGTTCGCTCGTTTTGCTGTAGTTTTCGTTTGGCTTTGCCAAGCCGAAAATTGGTCTTTCTACTATCAGTCCCTCGCAAGTGCCTGTAGGTTCCCGTTCGCTCTTTTTACTGTAGTTTTCGTTTGGCTGCGCCAAGCCGAAAATTGGTGGGAACGCTCAGATTCGAACTGAGGACCCTCGCCTTGTCGAGGCGATGCTCTAACCAACTGAGCTACGCTCCCATTTCCGGATTTACACTCGATATACTAATCCATGACACTAGTGCTTAAACACCAAAAACAATCCATACCAAACGGGATTTAGATAGCTATTCGAGGGCGCGTAATCTAACAAGATTAGCGCCTAAATACTAGCGGCTCTTTTTTAAAACAGAAGATATAGAAACAGCCTGATTAGCATTAAGGTTACTAGCAGCATATATATACAACCCCACCAACGGCGAATATGCCAACACAAAAAGCTGAAACGGATCAGCTAAACCCTTCGTTGCAAAAATTCCAATTGGCAGCAACCAAAACAAATCAATTAATATGAGTAAAATCAATACTGCCTTAACAGTATATCGATCAGACAGTCGTTGGTACAAATGCGTTCGATGGGCCTTGAAACAATTCTGGCCGACCATCAAGCGACCGAGCAAAGTCAATGTCGCATCAACCATGAACGCCGCATAAAAGATCAGCCACATCCAGATTAGCAGTGACTGAAATCTCCAGCTTATTAGCATCATTGCAGCAATACAAAAACCAAGAAAATACGACCCACTATTGCCCATAAACAACTTAGCGGGAGGGAAATTGCTAATTAAAAAAGCCAGGGTTGAAACACCAAGCATCATACAAACGGCACTGAGGGCAGAATAATTTAAAGTGTATAAACCAACCGCCGCGGCTAAAAAGACGAACAACGACTCCATTGCAGCCAGACCATCGATGCCATCCATAAAGTTATGCGCATTTACCACCCAAACCGCAAAAATCACAGGAACAAGAATCCAGACGCCCGAAAAACTCAAATGAAAATAGCCCACATCCAGTCTAAATGACGTTAAATCACCCAATAGGACAAACAATAACAGTAATAGAAAATGCGCTATCAACTTCACTTTTGCATTTAGGTCCGCCAGATCATCCGCCACTCCAAGGACCAGGAATGCAGCAGCAATAAAAGATAAAGCTATATTCGAGAGACAGGCGAAAATAACAACCAAACTGACAATACCCACCACAACCCCACCACCATTTGGGGTTATTAATCTATGCGAACTGCGAGGATTGGGAATATCCAGGAGTGCGAAGTTGAATGCGAATCTCAGATAGGTCCTTAAGGCAACAAGCGTAGCCAAAAACACGACCACCGATTGTAAAATAAGCATCCACATTCCCTGACTGCACCTGTCCAACTCCCTCAGTCTAAGTGTAGATCATCGTATAAATTTCGCGCCTGCAAAAGATGAAAACGGATATCGTATTGCCTTACTGCACATAAATCCTACGCATAAGTCAGCGATTAACAAACATAAGCCTTAGTTCTTCGATTTGATCCCTTAAGTTTGCCGCCTCCTCAAAAGCCAAATTTTTCGCCTGAGCAAACATCTCTTTTTCGAGCGCGTCAATTTTCTTAGGTATATCTGCCGGGTCAAAGTTCGTAGCGTCATAGCGCGACTTTTTATCCGCTATGCTATATGCGCCTTTGACTCGAGCAGATTTTTCTCTGGCACCTTCAAGAATATCCATCACCTTACGCTTTATTCCCTTTGGCACCACATTATTTTCGCGATTATATTCGTCTTGTTTCTCACGTCGGCGATCAGTCTCATCAATCGCTCGTCGCATGGAATTAGTAATTTTGTCGCCATACAAAATGGCTTTCCCTTCAAGGTTTCTAGCAGCTCGGCCAATCGTCTGAATCAAGGAGCGCTCCGACCTTAAAAAACCTTCTTTATCCGCATCCAGAATAGCAACCAAAGAAACCTCTGGCATATCCAGCCCCTCACGTAACAGGTTAATGCCGATAAGCACATCAAATTCTCCCAATCTCAGATCACGAATTATTTCCATCCGCTCAACAGTATCAATATCGGAATGTAAATAACGCACCCTAACGCCATTTTCATCCAGATAGTCTGTCAAGTCTTCCGCCATCCGTTTGGTCAAGGTGGTAATCAATACCCGCTCATCTTTTGCTGCACGAATACGAATTTCAGACAATACATCGTCGACCTGATTCTGCGCGGGTCGAACGTCTAATACAGGGTCCAATAGTCCGGTAGGCCGCACAACCTGTTCGACAACCTGACCGGCTTTCTCCGCTTCGTATGAGCCTGGCGTTGCCGATACAAAAATCAACTGTGGGGCTATTTTTTCCCATTCATCAAATCGCATCGGGCGATTATCCAGAGCCGACGGCAAGCGAAAGCCATAATTCACCAGTGTTTCCTTCCTTGAACGATCGCCTTTGTACATAGCGCCTAACTGCGGCACGCCTACATGGGACTCATCAATAACTAATATAGCTTCGTCTGGCAAATAATCATATAAAGTCGGTGGCGCGTCGCCTGGGTCACGGCCTGATAAATATCGAGAATAATTTTCAATACCATTGCAATAACCTAGCTCCTTAATCATTTCCAGGTCGTATCGGGTTCGCTGCTCCAGGCGTTGAGCCTCCACAAGCTTGTTCCGCTCTTTGAGCAGTTTAAGTTGACCGTTCAACTCCAATCTAATTTTATCTAACGCATTATTCAAAGTTTCCCTGGGGGTGACGTAATGAGACTTCGGGAAAACGGTTATTCTAGGCACCCGCCGTAAAACTTCTCCAGTAAGTGGATCAAATATTGCCAAGTCTTCAATTTCATCATCAAATAATTCAATGCGTACCGCATTTCGATCAGACTCTGCGGGGTAAACATCAATCACATCACCGCGCACACGATAGGTCGCTCGACGTAATTCGGTTTCATTCCGGGTGTATTGAAGTTCAGCTAAACGCCTTAGGACCCAACGTTGATCAACCTTGTCGCCACGATCCAGATGCATAACCATCTTTAAATAAGTACCCGGGTCACCTAAACCATATATCGATGACACAGAAGCAACCACAATTGCATCTTTGCGCTCTAATAATGCTTTTGTGGCCGACAGCCGCATCTGCTCAATATGCTCATTAATCGCCGAATCTTTTTCAATATAAGTATCAGATGAGGGTACATAAGCTTCTGGTTGGTAATAATCATAATATGAGACAAAATATTCAACTGCATTATGCGGAAAATACTCTTTGAACTCGCCATAGAGCTGAGCGGCCAACGTTTTATTAGGCGCCATTATAAGTGCGGGGCGCTGAATTTTTTCAATAACATTGGCGATAGTGTAGGTCTTTCCAGACCCGGTCACTCCTAACAGCGTTTGTGCAGCCAGTCCCTGTTTAATCCCGTCAACCAGGGACTCAATAGCTTTGGGCTGGTCACCCGCAGGCTTGTACTCGGATTTGACCTCAAATTTTGCAGATTTCACAAATCTACCCTGGTTTTATAAACAACCAATGATACCCTCGGCGACCTAAAGATACTGATAATTCCCTCACTGGATTTTAGTTGTTAATAATCTGTAAATATACTGCTTAAAGGGATTGACCGAACCAACCCCTCTCTATACAATGCGCACCCTTCAGACGTTCCCTGATAGCTCAGTTGGTAGAGCAAATGACTGTTAATCATTGGGTCCCTGGTTCGAGCCCAGGTCAGGGAGCCACTTTTTTGTAAAGTATTACATAGATCGCAAAGTGATACTCAAGACCCAATGACAGCGTTACACTTTAAACGCAGGAACCAACCCACCTATCAACAGTACATTTTCAGAGATAATTTAGTCATCAGCAATCAACGACCGCTAAATAGAAACAAATTTAGCCAATCCTATCGAATTAAGTAAACTAATTCAGCTGACCTAAATACAATAGCGCTATTAATTTTAGTCTTACCACCACGCCTTTCAAATAAACTCACAACCCCACGTCAATCCAGCCTCCTCGTTAGGCAACATTTCTTAAACTGCCGCTTTTAAAGAAGACTGAATAAACATTCTTTCATGATAACTAGCCGCGCACTAATCCTTTCTCATGGCATTCATGAACATGAGTACGGGCACTGCAATAACAACCAAAAGAAAACAAGCAATAAAATATAATCGAAAATTTGAGGCCGTCAGGATACCGCCAGATTCGCTAGTTTCAACCTCCCCATCAGCAATCCGAAACATCACCCCAGAGTTCCCTAAATTTTCACGGCTTAACTTGTCGTAAAGCCCTGTTGAAATAACAAAGTATGCCCGCAATTGCTCAATAATTTTGGGCATCTCAATATTAACCTGATGGGTGTAGCTTTCTCGTATAGCGTCAGTGGATGAACTCTTACCCGCCATAGACGCTAATATTTCTTTGATTCGAATAATTTCCGCATTTGCTTCGGCTATTTTATTTGAGGCATTCAGCAGCTCTGAGTTCAATTTTTGTCGATATTGGATATCAGCGCCAGAATCGGTTAACTCAACCAGTTTATCCAGAAAAGTTGTTTCAAACTGCGGCGTCATCGAGGCACCCGGAGACTGGCTCCGGGCAATCGTTTGCTGCGAACCAAATTGGACATAACCCGCATAAGCATCTTGAATGTTCTTTTTCTTATCCTTGAGCACCCCTATTTCTCTGTTCAATTCAATCAATTCGTTCTCAAAATACAGACTTACCAAAACTGGTTTTTTTGCCAGCCCGAGGGAGCGAACAGGATTTATAAGTGGCGCAACCTTATACCGCCTCATATCTGCAACGGACTTTTCCAGATCAGGCAAGTTCATACCCGAATTGACGTCCACAACTACCAGTCCATTTGGCAAGGATTTTAACACCTCAATATTATTTTGTAACAGCCCAAGTCTATCCATCAACAATTCAAAAACTATTAAATAATCAATACTTTCAAACAGCCTGATATCTACTACCTTCTCAGAATAGATCTGCTCATCAAACCTGATAACACCAATATCCTCAATCATATGTCTGGCCCATTCTTCTGGTATATCAAGTAGAATTTTGGCCATTAAATTAAAGGGGATGTCTCCTGTTTCGGTACTAGAGAACGATAGGCTAACAGCATCAGCTGAGGCCTTTCTAAGTTCACTACCCAACTGGTTTTGCAGTTCTTTTAACTCCACTGACTTAAGGTTTTTTTGCTCCATCTGAGACCTGTATCGAGCCAGAATAAAATCTCTGTCCGGTGTATAAGGCTGAACTGAAAAAGCCCCAACAAAGACTTTTCGGTCGATATATTCGCCTACATTATTCGCTTCAAAAACAGCATTCAATACTGCTGGCGCAATCATGTCGTTTACATTAAAAGGACTACCATTAGGGTATTGCCCTTTCTCAACACCATTAAAAACCATGTTTAGCCGTGTCTGATAAGTATAAATCGTTGGCTTGGCGATATTGAACAATATTTGCATAGACCAATACGCTAAACTTGCTACAACTAATAAAACCAACAACCAAACTTTCGTATCAAGTACAAACCTGATAAGTTCTTTCAAATCAATTTCATCGTTAGCGCGGTCTTCACTCATTCGTTCCCTGCCCCTAGCCTCTTATATTGGTACAGTATAAAATTAATTACAAAAAAAAGCCCGTCTATTAGACGGGCAAGAGCACCTTGGGCAAATTGTTAATTATTTTGGTCGACTAAAATATTCTTCGGCAACGATTAATTAAAAAACTAACCAGAAAATTCATTCGACAACAATTTTGTCGGCGTTTTTTTCAACAGTTCGCATACCAATCCCCCGCACTGCGGACAATTCTTCAGCCGAATAAAAGCGTCCGTTGGCCTCTCGATAAGCAACAATCGCCTCAGCTCGGCTCAATCCAATGCCCGCCAAACTGGAAGCCATAGTTTCCGCATCATCGAGATTGATATTCACACGGCTCACCTCACCAATATCATCAGCAAAGACACCGCCCGCATAACTAAAGAGCAGACTAACAATAAAAATAACAAATAGGTTATTCGCCTTCATAATTCTTCTCCTGATTAAAGTGTTAAGATATGTTCATTTACCATAGAGGCTGCTGACCTCTCGGAACGAAATTTAACACTCTGCAGACAGCACTAAAGTAGGACAATGCTGCTCAGAAGAAGCGGACAACCGCTCGGCGCAACGTCAGCAAAAGATACCTGCCACGGGCCAAAGTCTTACGCGGGAACGAATCTTACACGGGAACGAATAGAGTGACGCCAGAGACCCTAGCCTACTATTTGACGGCGCAAGGCAACTGCCCTGACTAATTAAACTGGACTACTCACCTTCAAGACCAAAGATCGGCTCGATAGACCCCCAGCGTTTACAACTAGGACAATGCCAACGCATTTTAGTACCGCCAAAGCCGCATCGTTGGCATCGATATGCGGCTTTATCCGCAATCAATGCTTCAGCAAAACTTTGCAAAATCAGTAAATTTTGCCTGGATACCCCACGCGCCTTGTCGATATGCAGGTCAATCAACTGGGTCAAACCTCTTACCGTCGGATTTAACTTAAGATGATTGGCAATGAACTTTGCGCCGGCCTCAGCATCTTGCTCAATTTCAATCAATTCCGCTATTACGAGCACTATAGAAATGGAAGAGGTTCGTTTTAGACATTGTAATAAATATTGTTTGAACACCTCACGATTAGCCCCGTCTATCGAGCCAGGCGCGGCATTTGCGCTGTAGGCCAGCTTCAACATATCGAGCGACTCAACGACATAAACAGCGTCCTGGTCATAGATCCTTCGCAAAACCCTGATAGCGTCAGAATAATTACCTAGTTCTAACTCTATCCTGCCTAACACCAAGCTCACCCGAGCGTTATTCGCATCATGACCAATTGCTTCACGAATCATTTCTCGAGACTGAGCTAACTTGCCGTGCTGCAAAAGGGATTCTGCCATTTCACAATAATAATGAGAAATAGCACTTTCATACTTTTCAGTGCCGTCACCAACAGCCAGAAACTGGCCCATTTCGATTGCACCCTGCCATTCTTTTTCTTGCTCGTATATCTCCAACATCAGCTTAAGACTTTCAGTTCTGACCCGTCCTGATTTCTGAATCAGCACCATCAGTAGACTTTCAGCTCGATCTAATAATCCAGCCAAAAGATAATCTCGCGCCAATTCAAGCTGGACATTCAACACTGCATCTATTTCCAGCTTAGCTGTTGCGAGAATATTCTCGTGTACTACAACAGCCTTTTCGAGCTCACCTCTGCGACGCAATAAACTCCCTAAAGCAAGATGAGTCTCCAACGTATCCCGAGTGACTTCGAGGTCTTCAACAAATGGTGTAACTGCCCGGTCGGGCATTTCATTTAACAGGTGACTCAAGCCTTGATAATAATTAGACCCGACGGGTTTTAGCGACTTCAGTCGCTCACGGCGCCCGAGCCACCAACCAATACCAATCGCTAAGACGAGAAGTAGATATAAAGGCCAATTATCCAATAGTTCCCCAACCCTGGTGAAGCTTTCTCACATTGAATATAACGACTTACATGTCATTGCTTTTACACTTAAACACCAACAAAGTGCTTCTACTATAATTGCTGCAGATATAATTGCTGCAGACATAATCAGCGTACCTAACCTAACTAGCCTGTTTCGACCCCTGAATTACTTATACGCTGTTTCGCCTGAACTTTATCCATCGCTAAATTGGTTTTAAGTAGTTGGCTCTTTACTTTTGCCGCATCTCTGCGCAAGCCAACATTGGTCCACATATTAACGAACGAAGCAAACACAACACCCAGAACGAAAGCACTAAGCACCCACAGCGTAACCGGTGCCTGAACAGTTGCATAACCAAAGAATACTAGCGACACATCGTCACTATTTTCAATACCAAACCAGAAACACGATAAAGCAACCAGCACCAACACTGGATAAAACCCAAGCTTTTGCAAAAACCGCATTAATATGCCCTCTAAAAGCGCATTTATTTTACTACTCCAGGTCATTTCCGTACAGAACCTGAGGTAATCCGACACCATTATTAGTGGCTATAAATAAGCTCATTCAGAAGAAACAAAATATCTAACTACACAACACTAACGAGCAACGTAACCAAATAAACCAAATAAACCAAATAAACCAAATAAAAGGTAGAGCCAACCCGCTTAACGGTTCGACTCTACCTTCGTCTGTTCTGCCGGACTAGCGGTATCGATTCCCTGGCGCTGCATTTCAATCTCGGCAGCAAGGCTCTGATTAACACGGTCTTTCAATTCCTTACCCGGTTTAAAATGGGGAACAAATTTACCAGCCAACTCAACCTTCGCACCAGTTTTCGGATTTCGACCTTGTCGTGCCTCACGGTAATGAAGAGAAAAGCTGCCAAACCCTCTAATTTCTATTCGTTCTCCATCAGACAATGCCAGCGTCATATGATCAAGGATCATTTTGACAGCCAGTTCAACGTCTTTCACAGACAACAGTTTCTGAGCAGCAGCTATTCTCTCAATTAATTCCGACTTGGTCATAACAACAGGTACCTATTCGGTCTTGGACCCTTGACCCATTTGTTGCTGCTGTTTGATCAGATCTCCGATCGTAGTCGGGCTCACTTCAACGTCTCGCTCGCGATGCTCCTTCACAGCCTGTTCTTCATCAGCCATATCCTTGGCTTTGATTGATACGCCGAGGAGACGGTTCTTACGATCGATAGAAATGATTTTCACTTCGAGCTCATCACCTGCACTGAGTGAAGTACGCGCATCTTCAACTCGATCAAGACTGATTTCAGAAGCCTTCAGTATGCCCTCAACATCTTCTGCCAAAGTAATAATAGCCTGTTTGGCTTCTACTTCCCGAATAACACCTTTGACAATCGTATTGCGATCATTGGTTGCCACATAACTGCTAAACGGGTCGTCTTCTAATTGTTTCAGTCCCAGAGAAATTCTTTCTCTTTCTGCGTCTATAGACAGAATAACTGTTTCAATTTCATCACCTTTGGTAAAGCGTCTGACAGCCTGTTCACCCGGCTCATTCCATGAAATATCAGATAAATGTACCAGCCCGTCAATATTGCCATCGAGGCCAATAAATATACCAAAATCGGTGATCGACTTAATATAACCTTTGATTTTGTCGCCTTTGGCATGAAGTACCGCAAAGCCTTCCCAGGGGTTACCCTGACACTGCTTGATCCCCAGACTGATTCGACGACGTTCTTCGTCGATATCCAGCACCATAACTTCAACCTGGTCGCCTACCTGCACCACTTTGCTTGGATGAATATTGCGGTTAGTCCAATCCATTTCCGACACATGCACTAGCCCCTCTACACCTTCTTCTAGCTCAGCAAAGCAACCATAATCCGTCAAATTAGTGACTCTAGCTTCAGTGCGAGTACCCTCTGGATAACGTTTAGTAATTGCCACCCATGGATCTTCTCCGAGTTGCTTAAGCCCAAGAGAAACACGATTTCTTTCTCTATCAAATTTCAATACCTTAACGTCGATTTCATCACCTACGGCAACAATTTCACTAGGATGTTTAATACGTTTCCAGGCCATATCTGTAATGTGTAATAAACCATCTACGCCGCCTAAATCCACAAACGCACCATAATCAGTCAGGTTTTTAACTATACCTTTAACGCTCTGGCCTTCCTGTAGGCTTTCTAGTAGCGCTTCACGCTCGGCACTATTTTCTTCTTCCAGCACAGAACGGCGAGAAACCACAACATTATTACGCTTTTGATCCAGTTTAATAACTTTAAATTCTAATTCTTTGCCTTCCAGATGTTCTGTTTCCCGAAGCGGACGAACATCAACCAGTGATCCAGGCAGGAATGCCCTAACATCCCGAATCTCAACAGTGAATCCACCTTTAACTCGACCGCTGATGGTTCCCTTAATAACTTCCTGATCTTCATATACTTTTTCAAGCATCATCCAGCTTTCGGCTCGTTTCGCTTTTTCCCGCGACAAACGCGTTTCACCAAAACCATCGTCTACTGCATCCATAGCAACTTGAACAGTATCGCCAATGGCCACCTCAAGCTCACCAGCTTCATTATAAAATTGTGCCCGAGGAATAACGCCTTCCGACTTCAGACCGGCATGGACTGTTACCCATTCATTATCAATATCTACCACAAGGCCGGAAATAATGGAGCCCGACTTCATATCGATGGTTTTCAAACTTTCTTCAAATAAATCCGCAAAACTTTCCATTGTCTCAACGGCTGTCTCTGCTTCAGGCGGGTCTGCCAGGGGGTTTTCGTAATCAATAGCTTCTGAAGCTTCTATAGCTTCTGTAGTTTCTGTAGCTGAATCGCTCATAGTTAACGTCCTGAGTCCTAAGACTCTCAACCGCTTATCTGTTTTTGTCTGGATGAAATTATCCAGGCAACCAATGTCAGCGGGTCTGGTTAGTTTTAAGATGTCTTCATCAACATTGGCTAGATTGATGACCGCATCTGTATGCCAAGTAGCGTTATAGATTAAACACTACAGGTTTTCTTCAATATGGTCCTAAATACTATTCAAAATCTTTTGCCCAATTCCTTACAGGTACGCCCTGTCATCATTCTTTAACATTTCTTGTGGCTATTACTCATTCGCATTAAAGAGGGGCCACTGATTAAGACAACTGCTGTTATTTCTATCATTATTTCTATCGTTATTTCTATTGTAGCCTTGTTTGTCATTGCCTTGTTTGTCATTGGCCAATTTATATAACATATAAATTTGTGAGCACCTGGGATTCTTTATTTCAACTTTTTTATTTCAACTTTTGTCGCGCCAAGGCAAGCACTTGTGCAAACACCTGGTCTAAACTGAGTCCAGTGCTATCGATGGTTATAGCATCCTCAGCAGCCTTCAGCGGAGCAATTTTGCGGTTCATATCCCGCTCATCTCTTTCTTGTATGCTCAATAAAAGGTCGTGCAGACTAACACCAATATCCTTATCTATCAACTGCTTATAGCGCCTTTCAGCCCTCGCTTCAGCACTGGCGGTCAAGAATATTTTAAGCGTAGCAGTTGGGAAAACGACCGTCCCCATATCTCGGCCATCCGCGATAAGCCCTGGCATCTGTCGAAAATCATACTGCAATTCATGGATCGCCTCCCTTACTTGCGGCAATGCCGCAACAATGGATGCGTCTACACCAGCTTTATCACTGCGTATAGCCTGGGTGACGTCTTGCGATTCCAGCAGCACAGATAAAGGCTGCTCGTGATCATCAATGGGAATAAATTCGATCTTCATATTACTGGCGACAGCGACTAATTCGGCCTCAGCAGTAAGCGCTATTCCAGCCTTTTCGGCAGCAAGGCCAATTAATCGATAAAGCGCTCCACTATCCAGGATATTAAACCCCAAAGTTTTACCCAACCGATGCGTAACGGCACCTTTACCTGAACCGCCCGGTCCATCAATTGTAATAACCGGTATCGATACCTGATTCATTCTCTTGGTCACCTCGTTGCATTTAAATGGCATAGGTATGGCACTCAGCAAATACCGGTAAAAACCACATCAAACAATCCACATGATCTTCTAATATAAAGGCTTCTAGTATAAGCGCTTCGGTTACAAAAGCGTTGGCAGGATTGGCCAACTATTAATCCTGTTTAATCTGATTGATTGAGCAATTGACCAAAATGGTCTCTGGCAAACTTTGCCCGCTCTAGCAAAGTGAAAAGGTCATCAGTTTTGTCTGCTTCAATCAGCAACTTTAATTCCGCCAGCTTATCCAGATAACGATCCAGCACTGCCAACAAAGGCTGTTTATTGGAATGGAAAATGTCTCTCCACATAGTAGGGTCGGACGCGGCAATACGCGAAAAATCGCGCAGCCCACCTGCCGCATAATCAAATATTTCCAGGCTATCCCCTTGTTGCGACAAGGTGTCAATTAACCCATAGGCTAATAAGTGTGGTAGATGGCTCGTCTGAGCCAATATTTGATCGTGATGCAATATACTCAACTTGCTAACATTGGCACCCATCTGCTGCCATAGTCGCGAAACTTTATCTACAGCCAGACAGTCAGTATTATCTACTGGGGTTAAAATCACTTTATGGTTTCGAAATAGCTGAGGGTCACTGGCAGCGACACCATGCTTTTCAGAACCAGCAATGGGATGGCCAGGTACAAAATTATCAGGCAGTTTACCGGCCACATTTTCTGCCAACGCTAGCACTTCCTGCTTGACGCTGGCAACATCAGTAATAATGACCTCTGGGTGATCAAATAAGGGCCTCAAAGACTGAAAAACCTCTGCCATTGCCAGCACTGGCACCGCCACGATAATTAGATCGGCGCCTTTGACAACTTCTGCCACACTATCTGCTACTCGATCAATGACCTGCATTGACAGGCCAAGCTTGAGATTTTCCTTGTTTGTATCATAGGCTGCAACCGACAATCCACGCGCGGTCAACGCTGCAGCCATTGATCCGCCAATCAAACCCAATCCTATAACCGCAACATTGTTAAACTCAGGTTCTGTCAGAGTTGACATAGTTGACATAGTTTTAGCCCGAAACCTTTTTTAACGCTTCTATTAGACGGACATTCTCATCTGGCAAACCAATCGTAATACGCAAGTGATTAGGCAGCTGGTAAACGCCAATAGGTCTAACAATAATACCCAGCCGCAGAAGCGCCTCATAAACAGGCTGCGCATCTTTACCAAAATCCACCGTCAAGAAGTTACCGGCAGAGGGAATGTAACCTAATCCCAACGCGTTACAGGCGTTCATTAACCGTGAGATCTCAGCCTTATTCATTGCCACTGATCGCCTAACATGGTCCTGATCATCTAAGGCCAATTCGGCAGCGACCAACGACATAGCATTAACATTAAAAGGCTGTCTGATTCGGTTCATCAAATCAGCAATATCTGGATGGCTAACTGCATAACCCAACCTTAATGATGCCAACCCGTAGGCCTTGGAAAAAGTTCTGGTAACGATGAGATTAGGATATTTTTTACTCAACTCGATGCCATCTGGATAACCAGCCTGATCAACATATTCAAAATAGGCCTCATCGAGAACAACCAATATATCATCCCGCAAGTGATCCATAAATTGCGTAAGGGCGGTATTGTCCACCCAGGTACCCGTGGGGTTATTGGGATTCGCTATAAAAATCATCCGCGTGTTAGCCGAAACCTGAGCCAATGTGGCAACAAGATCCTGACAATAGTCTTTCGCAGGCACGACCCGCAACTCGGCGCCAATGGCTTTTGCAGCCAGCGGATATACAACAAAAGCATGTTGGGAAACGATGGCTTCATTGCCTGGCTTTAGAAAAACCCTGGCCATTAACTCCAGGACATCATTGGAGCCGTTACCGATCGTTAAACAATCAGCATCAACCTCTAAAAATTCAGCCAACTTACTTTTTAAGGTATAGGCACTGCCATCTGGGTATCGCGCTAATTCGGGCATTTTATTTATCAGGCCCGCCATAACTGCCTGACTGGCACCGAGTGGGTTTTCATTGCTTGCTAACTTGATAATATTCTGCAAGCCTAATTCACGCTCCAATTCCTCAACAGGTTTACCCGGCTGATAGGGCTCTAGTGCTTGAATACCTGCTGGAGCTAGAGAAATGAAATCCTGAAACATGTTTTTTCACCTGCTAAATCAATAAAATAAAGGCAGCCCAACTGGTCTTTAATTTGCCAATGCACGGGGAAAGCTCCCCAACATTTTCACCTCTAACGACTCACCATCAATCTCGCTTAACACGGTCTGCACTACAGCATCATTCCGGTGACCCTCAAAATCAATAAAGAATACATACGACCACATTCCAGTTCGAGCTGGCCTCGTTTCAATCGATGTAAGCGAGACTTTATGCCGATGAAATGGGCCCAGCAATTTATATAATGCGCCCGGCTGATTATGAGTAGACACCATAATGGAGGTCTTATCTTTACCACTAGGTCCTATTTCTTCCCTGCCAACAATAATAAATCGAGTCGTATTATCTGATTCATCTTCAATTTTTCGACTTAGGATTTTTAAACCATAGATATCAGCAGCGACTTCCCCGGCAATAGCGGCAGCATCTTTTTCAACTAGTACTCGCTTAGCTGCCTCAGCATTACTTGAAGCGGCAATTCTTGATACCTTTGGCAAATGCCCATCCAACCAACGACGACACTGAGCAAGACCCTGTTGATGGGCATATATTTTACTGATCTTTGTTTCATCAGCATCCGGGGCCATCATCAAATTATGGTGAATTCTCAGCTCTACTTCGCCACAGATACGCAGCGGCGAATTAATAAAATTATCTAATGTATGGCTAATAACGCCTTCAGTGGAGTTTTCCACAGGCACAACACCATAGTGACAATTTTCAGACGCAACCTCGCGGAAAACATCATCCATGGTAATCATTGACTGTTGTATGACGGCATGGCCAAAATGCTTTAATGCGGCCATCTGGGTAAACGTGCCTTCAGGCCCCAGGTAGGCTACTTGCAGAGGTTCTTCCAGCGCCAAACAAGCCGACATTATCTGTCGATATATGGCGACAACCTTTTCATTAGCTAATGGGCCTGGGTTCCGGGCTGCGATATTGCGCAATACCTGCGCTTCTCTCTCTGGTCGATAAAAAACTGCCGGGGTATCACTGCTAGCCTGCTGTTTTACGGCTGCCACTTGAAGCGCAAAATCAGCCCGCTTATTTAATAGCTTGAGGATTTCCTGATCAACATCATCAATACCCTGGCGTAATGTAGAGAGACCATCGGTCACTTCATTAGAAGTTCCCTCAGAAGTTTCTGTCTCTGAGGCGAGTGCTTTCGAGTCACTAACTTCGGCGCTATCATCTTTGGGCATATGTTTTTTCCAGCTGTTCGAAATACGCTGAGGCGATATTCCGCTACAAGTTGTTACTCATCATTCTGGGGCTATATCTTCTGCACTATCTGCAGCGCCGTTCCCAGAAGCTTCCCCTGACTCGTCTTCAACATCCAACAACTCTTCTGGTTCTTCAACCCGAGCCAGGCCGACCAGACGCTCTGCCTCACTGAGGTTAATCAAACGCACGCCCTGGGTATTTCGCCCCTGGACAGAAACATCATTCACGCGGTTTCGAACTAACGTACCCTGATCACTAATTAGCATGACTTCATCGCGTTCATAAACCTGAATCGCACCAACAACAAAACCATTGCGATCATTCAGCTTCATACCAATGACGCCCTGACCACCTCGGCCTATCACCGAATAATCATCAAATCTTGCTCGCTTACCGTAACCATTCTCACTGGCTATTAGAATTTCACCCGTAGAATCTGGAATAATGAGAGAAATAACTTTTTCTCCGGTTTTCAATTTAATACCACGAACCCCACGCGCCGTTCTCCCCATAGCACGGACATCAGACTCTTTAAAGCGAATAACTTTACCACCACTACCAAATAGCATAACGTCTGAATCACCGCGGGTAATTGCTGCTCCGATTAATGTATTGTCTTCCTCTAATTCAATCGCAATTAAACCAGTTGATCGTTGCCGAGCAAAATGCATCAGCGGCGTCTTCTTAACGGTACCATTTGCTGTAGCCATGAAGACAAAACAATCTTCTTCATAGGAATGCACAGGCAACATGGCAGTAATTTGTTCTCCCTCAACAAGTGGCAGAATATTCACCATTGGCCGGCCTCGGGCGGCACGGCTGGCCACTGGAATTTGAAACACTTTTAACCAGTACACCTTGCCCTGATTGGTAAAACACAGCAGCGTATCATGGCTATTAGCAACCAATAGTCGAGCAATAAAATCTTCGTCCTTAACCGCGCTCGCAGACTTACCTCGCCCACCTCGACGTTGCGCCTGATATTCAGCTACCGGTTGGGTTTTGGCATAACCACCATTTGACAGGGTCACCACCATATCCTGTTCAGTAATTAAATCCGCCATCGTCAAATCTTCCTGGGATTCGACAATCTCTGTCAGTCGGTCATCGCCGTATTCGTCACGCACTTCGGTAAGCTCTTCTTTAATAATAGCCATCAGACGCTTCGGGTTCTCGAGAATCTCTAACAACGCACCGATGGTTTCAATAATTTCAGCATACTCGGTCATCAAACGTTCTTGCTCTAACCCAGTTAACCGGTTGAGCCGCATATCAAGAATTGCCTGCGCCTGTTCTGGGGAAAGAAAGTAGTCGCCATTATCTTTGAACCCATATTGATCCTCCAGACCATCGGGCCGAGCCGCATGCGGCCCCGCTTTCTCGAGCATTTTGGCTACATTGTCCGACCGCCACGCTGTTGCCAACAGTCGTTCTCTCGCCTCAGCTGCATTCACCGAAGCTTTGATCATTTCAATAACAGTATCAATATTGGATAATGCAACAGCCAGGCCTTCCAGAATATGCCCCCGTGTTCGTGCTTTACGCAATAAAAACACGGTTCGCCGAGTGACTACTTCTCGACGATGCAGGATAAAAGCTGCAAGTATCTGTTTTAGGTTCAGTACTCTTGGTTCAGCATTCACCAGAGCAACCATGTTAATACCGAAAACAGTCTGTAACTGGGTCTGCGCATATAAATTATTAAGCAGCACTTCTCCAACTTCACCGCGTTTCAACTCGATGACAATACGCGTATCGGCAGTTGATTCATCGCGTAATTCAGCAATACCTTCTATCTTTTTCTCTTTTGTTAACTCAGCAATTCGCTCTATCAACCGCGCCCGGTTTAACTGGTAAGGGATTTCCTTGATAATTATGATATCGCGATTAGTTTTTTCGTCTGTCTCAACCTCACACCGAGCGCGAATTTGAATCCGCCCTCTGCCAGTTCGATACGCAGAGACGATGCCAGCTCTACCATTGATAATCGCCCCAGTAGGAAAATCAGGCCCCTTAATATGCGTCATCAATACATCAATATCCGCTTCCGGGTCCTCAATTAACGCAAGGCACGCATTCACCACCTCGGTTAAATTATGTGGTGGAATATTGGTTGCCATACCAACGGCAATGCCACTGGAGCCGTTAATAAGCAGATTAGGTAATTTTGCTGGCAAAACTTCAGGCATTTGTAAAGTGCCATCATAGTTTTCGACGAAATCGACGGTCTCTTTATCCAGGTCGGCTAATAATTCGTGGGCAATTTTTTCCATGCGTATTTCGGTGTAACGCATTGCCGCCGCACTATCACCATCCATAGAACCAAAATTACCCTGACCATCTATGAGCGGATAACGCATACTAAAAGATTGCGCCATTCGGACAATGGTGTCGTAGGCCGCCGTATCACCATGCGGGTGATATTTACCAATCACATCGCCAACAACCCGAGCAGATTTAACATAGGCCCTGTTATAGGCGTTATTGAGCTCATTCATAGCGAACAAAACTCGCCGATGCACGGGCTTGAGACCATCCCTTACGTCAGGCAAGGCGCGGCCAACAATGACGCTCATCGCATAGTCTAAATAAGACTGCTTGAGCTCATCTTCAATGTTTACGTTCGTTATATCAGAATCAAAATCAGACATGAATTATTAGGCACTTACCACTAGGACTTAGCTTGCAAAAATAGGCTGCAAATACAGGTTGCTAACATCGTGACACAAGCGCCAAATGATAACATGAGACGGACCCCAAACGCATCCTTACCGCAGCGATGTTTTAAAGTTTATTAGTCTCAGTGATACTCAGCATCGATCACAGTCACTTATGCGGCAAGCTTGCCTTTCTATCTACTCTGATGCGTATAATCCAAAGCAGACCTAAGCGAGCAATTCCAGCTAAAATTGATCTCCAGCTAAATGCAACAAGGAAAAATTTCGTCATAGCCCCTATAATAGCGACATGAGCAATGACAAACACGATGACCTAACTGGTTTTATCATCAACCCGACCTGGATAGTACCGGTTATCCCGAAAGATATAGTCCTTAACAACCATAGCCTGGTTATCCGAGGTGATAAAATACTCGATCTCCTGCCCCAGGCAGAGGCAATATTAAAATATCCACACTGGCCGGTGCAAAAATTACCTCAGCACATACTCATTCCTGGCCTGATCAATGCCCACGGACATTCGGCGATGAGCCTGCTAAGGGGTTACGCTGATGATTTAGAGCTAATGGACTGGTTAAACAATCACATCTGGCCGATAGAAAATGCCCTGGTTGATTATGACTTTGTTTATGACGGCACCTGCCTGGCCATTGCTGAAATGATCAGTACGGGTACCACCTGTGTTGCAGACAGCTACTTTTTCCCAGATGCCATGGCCCGCGCTTATTCCGACAATGGATTTCGTGCCCAGGTTTCAGCGCCCGTTATTCAGTTCAAAAATGCCTGGGCAGAATCGGAAACCGACCATATCCAGAAGGCCTTAGCCACCTTTGATGATTTCCAGCATGAGCCACTGATTAATCCAGCTTTCGCCCCCCACGCACCCTATACAGTCAGCAACAAAGGTTTTGAGCAAATCAGGGACGAAGCCGAGCGATTAGACATTCCGATCCATTTACATCTGCATGAGACCGCAGCCGAAATTGAACTCGCAATAAGAGAAACAGGTATCCGGCCCTTACAAAGGATATTCGAACTGGGATTAATGTCCGACAAATTGCAAACTGTGCACATGACCCAGCTCAACGATCAGGAAATCAAAATTATCACGGACACACAGGTGCATGTTGCTCATTGCCCTGATTCGAATCTAAAACTGGCCAGCGGGTTTTGTCCAGTAAGCAAGCTCATAAGCTCAGACGTTAACGTAAGTGTAGGAACAGATAGCGCTGCCAGTAATAACAATCTGGATATGCTTTCTGAATTACGTAGCGCAGCCCTGCTGGCGAAGGGCGTTGCCAAATCCGCCCTGAGCGTCAACGCCCATCAGGCCCTCGCAATGGGCACCATCAATGGCGCTAAAATGCTGGGCCTCGAACAGCACATTGGCAGTCTTGAAGTCGGCAAGTTAGCGGACCTTGCGGCGGTCGACCTATCCGCGCACAATTTTCAACCCATCCATAATCCGCTTTCGCAACTCATTTATTCTGCAACCGGCCATCAGGTAACGGAAGTCTGGATAAACGGCCAACATCTATTACAAAACAAATCGCAAATAAAATGCCTAAAACTCGATATTGACAGAATACTGGCAAACTCCCAACAATGGCGAAACAAGATAAAACCATGACCACTACAAACCAATCACAGTCAGAATTCAGCCAGCAAACCCCTGACCAGGCCAATAGTGATCAGGACAATAGTAATAAGGGCAATGTTGACCCTCGAGAAGTTGCAAAATTCGACGACCTGGCACGTAAGTGGTGGGATACAAACAGTGAATTTAAACCACTACACGATATCAACCCGCTACGTATGGAATACATCCTTTCTCATGTTTCAATCGCCGGCTCAGAAGTACTTGATGTTGGCTGCGGCGGCGGCATCCTAACTGAATCCCTGGCTAAAGCAGGTGCCAGGGTCACAGGTATCGACATGGCCGCAAAACCACTAAAAGTGGCAAAATTACATCGCCATGAATCGAACCTTGAAATCAATTACCAACTATCCACCATTGAAGCCTTTGCCACTATGAACAATGGCGAACATCAGGCTAAATTTGATGTCATCACCTGCCTCGAAATGATGGAACATGTACCAGACCCAGGTTCAGTGATTCAAGCCTGTAAAACACTGCTTAAACCTGGCGGCCATCTTTTCCTGTCCACCATAAACCGCAATGCAAAAGCCTACCTTATGCTGGTCATTGGTGCTGAATACCTACTTAATATGCTACCCCGTGGCACCCATGATTATGACAAGTTTATCAAACCATCCGAACTCGCAGGATGGTTGAGACAATCATCTTTCGAACTGAACGATATTTCCGGCATGAGTTACAACCCTGTTAGTAAAGGTTATCGGCTATCTAAAAGCACAGAGGTTAATTATCTCATCTATGCAAGCTGCTAAAGCTGCCAATAAATCTCCGTTATCTGATACCAGTAACTTCACCATGTTGAGCCTGGTGTTTCTGGATGGGATAGGAGTAATTATCCTGTTCAACCTGAACCATTGGCTAATCGCAGGAGAATTCGCAACCGGTCTGTTACTCACCTGGAAGCTGGTATTAATACTTGCCCTCGGCTTTTTGTACAATTATTTGATGGACCTTTATACATTCGAATCACCACTTAGCCAGCTTGGTATGCTGGAGCGTTCTTTTATTGCCATCTTGTTAATGGGCATCACAATCGCGTTGATCGTCTATCTCCTGGGGCCGAGATTTATCGGCGGTTTTGTTGGCCGAGGCGTACTTATCACTAGTCTGTTTAGCCTGTGGATATGGTCTCTTTTATTCCGCTACCTGCTTAAGAACTGGTTTATCACCCAACGTAGCCAAATCCACTGGTTGGTGATTGTCGATCAGAACCTGGAACAATTTATCGTTGACTTCCACTCAGAATATGCACATGAAAAGCTACTTTTATTAAGCCCAGACGACGCCCCAGCAAGCATCGACTATACGTTGCCTAACCGCCTAAATATTGATCATATCGGCTGTTGGTCTGATCTATCTGTAACTATGGATCAGCACCCCGTGTCAGGCATTATTCTCGCCTGCGAGCAGGCCCTGCCACATTCCCTGGGTAACCAGTTAATGCAAATAAAAATCAACGGCACTCGAGTCTATCGACTCAGTGACTTCTATGAAAAATACCTGTCAAGATTGCCTATTTTTCATCTTAACCAGCAATGGCTGACTACCGCCCTCGGGTTTGAACTGATCCATAGCGTCATTGGCCTGCGCTTCAAACGGTATATTGATGTCTTTATCGCACTAACATTTGGCTGCCTTGCAATGCCAGTTATACTCGCCACCGCAATGCTAATTTTTATCTCCAACGGCAGACCAATACTCTTTCGTCAAACGCGTATTGGCGAGGACAATACGCGTTTTTTATTATACAAATTTCGCACCATGCACCTGGATGCCGAAAAACATGGACCAACCATGGCCGCTAAAAATGATCCAAGACAAACCTTATTCGGTAGTACACTCAGAAAATATCGCCTCGACGAATTACCACAATTATGGAACGTCCTAAAAGGGGAAATGAGCTTTATAGGGCCCAGACCTGAACGCCCAGAATTCATTACCGAGTTTGAAAAAAGTATCCCTTATTACCATCTACGCCATATGATCAAACCAGGTATTACTGGTTGGGCGCAGGTCAAACACGGTTATGCTGAATCAACGGAAGATACCGTCGAAAAATTACAGTTCGATCTCTACTATATTAAAAACTATTCACTTATCCTGGACATTTCCATTTTGATAAAATCCATCAAAGTAATTGTTTTCGGAACAGGAAGATAAATGCCCATCCCATCCAATCCCAACAACCCGCATACGGCAAGACTATCTGAGCCATTCAAACACTATGAGCCCACCAACAGCTGCCTAAAAAACCACACCATCCTGATAACTGGTGCCAGCGACGGCATCGGCCGATGTGCCGCGCTCACCTACGCAAAATTTGGCGCTACAGTTATTTTACTCGGCAAAACTGTCGCCAAACTTGAGTCTGTTTATGATGCAATAATCGATCAGGGCGGGCCTCAACCAGGTATCGCCGTCATTGATTTAGCAGTAGCTTCTGCCACTGAAATGCAACAACTGGCAGATACAATTCTGGCAAACTATGGCACTCTGGACGGCCTACTCCACAACGCCGCGATATTAGGTGAACGCACACCCTTTGAGCATTACAATATGAACACCTGGATGAAAGTGCTACAGGTCAATTTTACCAATGTTTGCCTACTCACAAGAATACTCTTACCATTACTCCAGAGCGCGACAAATGCTTCTGTCATCTTCACCAGCTCCAGTGTCGGCGCTGTACCCAGAGCCTATTGGGGCGCATATTCAGTTTCCAAATATGCCCTGGAGGGATTCGCCAAGCTGTTAATGGATGAACTGGAAAACACATCTAATGTTCGGATTAACATCCTAAACCCCGGCGCCACAGGGACTAAGCTCCGTAAGGCAGCCTATCCAAATGAAGACCCAGCCAGCATCAAACAGCCAACCGACTTGATGCCTTTATATCTGTATCTAATGGATAGTAAGCACTGCCAGACGAAAGGCCAGACAATTAATTCAGATTGGCTACAGGACCCTACAGCCTCTCCCTGATTTAATTCAGTAGTCTTATTAAACAGGCTAATTAAACGCGTTAACTAAATGATCTATTTGGGCAGCCTTATATAGGCAATCGCAAACAATGGCTACGGCTTAAGTAGCGGTGATAATTAGCCCGCAATAGGCAAACCCCGTCCACAGGTTGCCTATGGTTTGCCGCCAAATTACGTCAACATACTGGCACCAATTGACCAACTAGACTGCGGAGTATTACCAAATAATCTGCATCTATACGCTAACACATTGATTTCAATATAGTTCATTATCCTTCCAGGTCATCAAAGGGCATCTGGCATGAATATCGCATATGCATGTGTACATACATCGACCACACAGTCAATCTTGTGTTATTAAGGAACCTTCAATGCCGACCCAAATTGGAACCACTGTCGACTTTAATGAAACTAAAGTTATTTTTAGCTCTACGGATCTGGCAGGACAACAGGAATCAGATCTTCGCTGGCGCTTAATTCAGGCATTACAAACTACGCTAGAAATGGAAACCCTGTTCAACATTTTTTTTGAACAGGTTCAATCACAAGTTTCATTTGACGGCTTCAGCTACCGACTCGATCTACTCGATATAGACTTACATGTGGGCAAACAATCACTTCATTCCTGTAGCTATAGATTAATCACCCAGCAGGATTATTTAGGCGAGCTGACATTTTATCGTAGCAAACGTTTTCCTGAACGAGAGCTGATCGTATTAGAAGGTTTGTTAAATGTCATTGTTTTTCCACTGCGAAACGCCATTCGCTATCGTGACGCCGTAACAGCTGCACTGGCCGACCCACTAACCGGTGCGGGCAATCGAATCGCGCTCAACAACACCTTACAACGTGAAATTGAATTAGCAAAAAGGTACGCCCAATCAATGGCGGTATTGATGGTAGATCTTGATAAATTCAAAGATATCAACGACACCTTTGGCCATAGCTGTGGTGATCAGGTACTAAAGAAAATGGTAAAAAAGATAAAAGAAGAAATTCGCGGCTCGGATGTAATTTTTCGCTATGGTGGGGAGGAATTTGTAGTATTACTGACTAATACCGACCTAAATACAGCTACCTATATCGCAGAGCGATTAAGAATATGCGTCGCCAATTTGGGTTTACAGCAAAACGGCGAAACCGTGCCTACTTCAGTCAGTATCGGCCTATCGATACTTCATCCTGAAGATAGCGTAAATCGACTTTTGGAACGCGCCGATTTTGCCATGTACAGCGCTAAAAATGACGGCCGTAATCAGGTAAAAGTTTGTACCGAAACAGCAGCCGCTGATGGCTAAACACACTCAACAACCGGTATATGGCACCGGTATATGGCAATAACGGCTTTATTTCCGCTAATGGCTTTATATCCGCTAATGGCTTTATTTCCGCTGCCGTTTTATGCCAGCCATTTCATAGAGCGCCCTGACATCTTTAGCTTTCAGATCAGTGAACTGCCCCGCTTTAACCCTCGACGGGATAAAGAAACTGCCATATCGAACCCGTTTTAAGCGACTCACAGTTAATCCCTGCGACTCCCAAAGGCGCCTGACTTCTCTGTTTTTTCCTTCCATTAAAACAACGTAGTACCACTGGTTTGCCGACTCGTCTTCTTCCTGTCCCTTTTTAACATCACTAAATTTTGCATGCCCATCGTCTAGCAGCACACCCTCCTTTAAAGCTTCGATTTTATCCGCAGAAACATCACCCAACACCCTTACTGCGTATTCCCGTTCAATATTTGATGAAGGATGCATTAGTTTATTAGCCAGGTTGCCATCGGTGGTAAACAGCAATAAGCCACTGGTGGAGAAATCTAATCGACCAACAGACACCCAGCGTTGGTTCTTCAAATTGGGTAGTCGATCAAAAACCGATTTTCGGCCTTCCGGGTCTTTTCGCGAGCAAATTTCGTTACTGGGCTTGTTGTAGAGAATGAAGCGATGCGTCAAAGCCTTCGAACTAACGGGCTTGCCATCAACTAATATCCGATCTTCTGGCTCAACTCGGTCGCCCAATTTGGCCTGCTTACCATTAACCGTTATACGGCCTTCCGATATCCAGACTTCCATTCCACGACGGCTACCCAGACCCAAATTTGCAAGCACTTTCTGTAATTTATCTGACATGTTGTTTCACTACTCTGAGTCTGGAGAATTTGGAGAATCAGCGGAATCATGCTGCGTTATCTCATTGCCACTTTCAAGCGTATCCTGCTGTGACTCTGACTGTTCAGCTTGCTCTTCCACTTCAGGCTTTTTAACAAAATCGTCAATATTTTGCTGGATTTCATTCACCTGTTTTGTCACTTCTTCAAGGGTTGCTGCGGCATCTACCGTAACTTGCTGATCATCGCTAATTTCTAATGCCAGGCTACGCGGTTCAATTAGTTCTCCGGCCCCAAGATCCAGCTCTGCATTCATTTTATCCAAATCTTTTATTTCAGATAACGGTGGTAATTCATCCAGGTTTTGCAAATTAAAATAATCTAAAAATTCGCGAGTTGTAGCATAGATAGCAGGCCTGCCTGGTACGTCTCGGTGCCCAACGATACGAATCCATTCTCTTTCTAACAAACTCCGGATAATATTAGTGCTCACCGTAACACCGCGTATTTCTTCTATATCGCCACGGGTAATAGGTTGCTTATAAGCGATTAAAGCCAGGGTCTCTAATAATGCACGGGTATATTTTGGCGGTTTCTCATCCCATAAACGACCAACCCAATCACTCAAATCAGTGCGTACCTGAAACCTGTAGCCACTAGCGACCTGCTTTAATTCAAACCCACGACCCTCAAAATCCGCCGCAATTTCGGTTAAGATATCTTTCACATCCTGCCGACTCGGTTGCTCATGCTCACCAAATAACTGGATGATGCCATCGATACTGAGGGGTTTACCTGCAGCCAAAATTGCGCCTTCAAGAATCTGCTTTATACGGGGTATTTCGTTCATCTAGGTATGATTATCTACTGTTATGAATTGGAACCAAACAAATACTGGTTTTTCGAAATCCAGGGAAAGTGGAATAAATTATTGAACCCTTATTGAACCCTTATTGTCCAACTTAGTTGGCAATCGTCTATACCCAGCCTAAGAAATGTCTAGTAAACCTCGTCCAGGCTATTATCATCCGGGCTTCTAGCTTTAATATGTACAGGTGCAAAGGGTTCTGTTTGAATAATTTCTAATAGAGACTCCTTAATTAACTCCATCATGGCAAGAAAAGTCACCACCACGCCAGCGCGGCCTTCTTCCACATTAAACAAGGATACGAAAGAAATAAATTGATCACCTGCTCGCTGCACCTGGTCCAGAATACTCGACATTCGCTCACGGGTAGAAAGTGGCTCAAGCTCAATTTTGTGAATGCCATAGGCATCAGCGCGATTCAATACCTTTGCCAAAGCCAGCAACATTTCCTGCAACTTAATATCAGGTAAAACTCGCTCTCGTTCAATCATAGGTGCATCAGCAGATGCTAGCCAATAATCTCGATTCAACCGATCTAATTCATCAACATCTATTGCTGCCTGTTTAAATCGTTCATATTCCTGTAAACGACGAATTAATTCGGCTCTTGGATCAGACTCGTCATCCTCGTCTTCAGCATGCCTGGGTAGCAACATGCGAGATTTAACCTCCGCGAGCACCGCCGCCATAACCAGATATTCCGCTGCCAATTCCCACTGCATATCTTTCATGAATTCAATATAATCCATGTACTGACGGGTTATTTCTGCCACTTGAATATTCAAAATATCGAGATTCTGGCGTTTGATAAGATAAAGCAGCAGGTCCAGAGGACCTTCAAATGCCTCAAGAATGACTTCCAGTGCATCCGGCGGAATATATAAATCCAACGGCATTTGGGTCATCGGCTGACCCTCTACTACAGCAAAAGGCATTTCCGCCTGAGCACCGCCTGCCTCAGGAATGATATCAATATCTATCGTTTCCCTGGCGATCATGGGATCTTTAACAGACTCAACCATCTCATCGCTTTCTTGATCTTCAAGTCCACCAACAGGCCCTACGCTAGCTTTTGATTGACCTTGCGGACCGGTAGATGCTTCATCTATGGCGTCTGGCATACGAGCAAATCCATCACTAGCGGTAGTTTAATCCCATAGCCTGGCGCACATCTTCTAATGTAGCTCTAGCAATTGTTCTTGCTTTTTCACAGCCTTCAGCAACTATTGACCTGACCAGGTCAGGGTTATTTTCATATTGCTCAGCACGCTCCAGCATTGGCTGCTGCTCTTTGATTATCGAGTCGATCAAGGGTTTTTTACAATCAATGCAACCAATACCAGCCGTAGTACATCCCGCTTGAACCCAATCTCTTACATCTTTATCAGAGTATATGATATGCCATTTGAACACAGGACATTTATCCGGATCGCCTGGATCAGTACGTCTTACTCTAGCCGGATCGGTTGTCATGGTCCTAACTTTTTTCTCTACAGACTCAGGCGCTTCGCGCAGAGCAATGGTATTGCCATAGGATTTTGACATCTTTGCACCATCAAGGCCTGGCACAACTGCGGTCTCTGTCAACAACGCCTGGGGCTCAGGCAATATCACCTTGCCACCACCTTCCAGATAACCAAATAAACGATCTCGATCACCCAAAGATATATTCTGTTGCTCCTGGATTAATGCCTGCGCCTTTTCCAACGCTTCATGGTTGCCTTTTTCCTGAAATTCTCGGCGTAACTGGCGATACATTTTGGCATGTTTACGGCCCATCTTTTTAATTGCTTCCTGAGCTAATTCTTCATAACCAGAATCTCGACCAAATATATGATTAAAACGACGTGCGACCTCTCGGGTCATCTCTACGTGGGGCACCTGGTCCCCGCCTACCGGTACCTGGCCCGCCTTATAAATCAGAATATCAGCACCTTGCAACACCGGATAACCAAGAAACCCATAAGTGGTCAAATCACGATCAGTCAACTTTGATTGCTGGTCTTTGTAACTGGGTACCCGTTCCAGCCAGCCTAACGGTGTAATCATTGAAAGTAATAGATGCAACTCAGCATGTTCGGGCACCTTTGACTGAATGAACATACTCGCCGAGCCTGGATTAATACCTGCCGCCAACCAGTCGATAACCATGGACCAGACATTTTCTTCAATAACTTCAGGGTTTTCATAATGGGTAGTTAACGCATGCCAATCAGCGACGAAGAACATGCAATCATATTCATGTTGAAGCCGGGCCCAGTTTTTTAATACGCCATGATAATGACCGAGATGTAAGTTTCCGGTCGGACGCATACCAGACAGAACGCGTTTTTGTGCTTCGAGCAAACTCAAGGAATCACCTGATATTTAGAAAAAAATGTAGCGACTGTCAAACTAACAATCTGAAATTAACGCAAGGTCCTACCCTACTCAATTAAACCTGGCAGGCCCTCATATTGCATTATATAGGCGCACCTGCCACTTGTCGCCATAGAGGTAGAAAAAGAGCCCTCAGCTGCTCTAAATAAAGAGCCTCAGCTGTTCTAAATAAAGAGCCTCAGCTGCTCTAAATAAAGAGCCCTCAGCCGTTCTTATCAACAAGCCCTCAGCCACCAAAAATTTTAAGATCGCCGCATCCTTGCCGAATAACCTCCGGCAAGTCCTGTTCCAGGTTAACAACACTGGTAGATTCAAGCCCGCCAAAACCACCATCAATAACTAAATCGACCTGGTGTTCCAATAATTCTCTTATTTCAGCCGGATCAGATAATGGATATTCAGCGTCAGGTAAAATTAAAGTAGTACTCATCATAGGTTCATTCAGCGCCATAAGCATTGCTCGGCAGATATTATTATCAGGTACTCGCAGCCCAATGGTTTTACGTTTCGGATGGATTAAACGTTTGGGTACCTCTTTTGTCGCCTGAAGAATAAAGGTATAAGGACCTGGAGTGGCATGTTTCAACAGTCGATAAGCACTATTATTCACCTTGGCATAGGTACCAAGCTCCGATAAATCACGGCATATCAGGGTAAGATTATGATCATCGCTCAGGCGACGAATCATTCGAACTCTCTCCAATGCATGCTTATCGCCTATGTGGCATCCCAGCGCATAGGCCGAATCCGTCGGATACGCCACAACACCACCTGCATGAATAATATCTACTGCCTGATGAATCAGACGACTTTGAGGATTATCCGGATGAATTCTAAAATATTGGCTCATAGGATATTGTAACATGCAGATGCTAAACTACCTGGCTAAAATAATTTATCATTTCTCTTTAACTGATTAGTACGCCTATGAAACAGTTCACTGAATTCCTGCCAATAGCGATCTTCGCTGGGGTGTATTTTTATACCAAAGATATTTTCATCAGTACCGGCGTCCTAATGGCGGCAATGACACTGCAGGTTCTATACGAATTTATTACCACTAAAACTGTTGCCAAACAAACTCGATTTATCTTTGCCAGCATCATTATATTAGGCGCGCTCACATTAATATTTAGAGATGAAGTATTTATTAAATGGAAACCTACCCTGGTAAACTGGGCTTTTTGTGTGGCTCTGATCGTGAGTCAGCTGATGGCGAAAGAAAATCCGTTAAAAAAGATGCTGGGTGAACAACTGCCGTTACCAGATAACGCCTGGAAAAACCTGACAATAGGCTGGAGCCTGGGCTTTTTTATCGCCGGCGCACTCAATCTTGTGGTTGCCTACAACTTTAGCATGGACTTCTGGGTCAGCTATAAGCTAATCGGGGGTTTCGCAATTACGCTGATTTACATTATCATCACCATGATCTATTTGGTGAAAGGCGGATATTTACAAGAACCTGAATCAAACCCGCAATCGACGAAAGTAGAATAAAACGGCGCATATTACAGCCCATAGCGGTGAACTGAATCCACTTTTGTGACTCTTATTCATAGTGACTCTTATTCATAGTAGTGCCAAAATAGGTAACCACTTAATCGTTGCGGCCTGCCTGTCCACCATAGAATTATTATAAGGAACCTCATGTTGTACGCCATTATTAGCCAGGATGTAACCAATAGTCTGGAGTTAAGACAACAAACTCGCGCAGCCCATCTCGAACGCCTTGATTCACTTATTAAAAGCGGCCGCCTGATTCTTGCTGGTCCACATCCAGCCATTGATAACGAAGACCCCGGAGACGCTGGTTTCACCGGCAGCCTTATCGTGGCTGAATTTCCCTCTCTCAAAGATGCCCAGCAATGGGCCGATGCTGACCCTTATGTGGCAGCGGGCGTGTATCAACAGGTACAGGTAAAACCCTTCAAAAAGGTTCTGCCATGAACCAGCGCCATCCAATTACGGTATTTTTACCGCTCATGATGGCACCCCTAATAGCGCTGCTAGCAGGAATCAGTAATGCCGAACAGGTCTATGTTCGTGATACCGTATATGTGCCCTTACGCAGTGGTCAATCTATTAAACACGGCATTTTACATCAGGGTATTCGCAGCGGTACTGCACTTGAAAAACTCGATACCAACGAAGATACCGGCTACAGCCTGGTACGCACAGAGAGCGGCCTGGAAGGCTGGATGCTAAGCCAATATCTGGTTTCAACACCCATAGCCGCCGATCTGCTTGATGAAACCTCTGAAAAACTTAATACGCTAGACAATAACTACCAGCAGGCATTAGCTAAAATCGACCAACAACTTAGGGCTTTTGAAACTAAAGCTGAGCAGCTCATTACACTCGAAGCAGCACATGCCGAAGTAAAACAGGACCTACAACGCATTACAGAATTATCTGCCGGCGTGATTCGCATTAATCAACAAAATAAAGCATTAAAAACAGAACGTAGCGAATTAAATCAGGAAATCAACGACCTCTATAATAGAAATAGTGATCTGGAAAACACAACCTACCAATCGTGGTTCTTAGGTGGCGCCTGCACTGTCCTCATTAGCCTGTTGGTAGGCTTCTGGGTAGCCAGAAAAGTATACCTGACAAACAATAATCGCTGGGATTAAAGCAAGTGCCAAAATTAAGCGTTAATCTCAACAAAGTTGCACTAATTCGCAATTCTCGCGACACCCGTATTCCGGATATTGTGCTGGCGGCAAAAACTGCGATAGACGCTGGCGCAGCGGGCATAACGGTGCATCCAAGGCCGGATCAGCGCCATATCAGACCGGACGACGTCAGACGACTAGCGGCATTACTTGCAGAAGACCAATACAAAGATATTGAATTTAATATAGAAGGCAATCCCTTCGCCATGGCAGAAACCAATGGCTATCCCGGTTTCCTCGCACTGGTGGCAGAAATCAAACCCCATCAGGCGACCCTGGTCCCTGATTCACCAACACAACTCACATCAGATCATGGCTGGGATCTATGTGGCGGCGAGAATGAAAAATTGGCTGGCATGATATCTGACCTGAAACAGCAGAATATCCGAGTTAGTCTGTTTATGGATTCAAACCTGGCGCAGATACGACAGGCGGCTCAAATCGGCGCTGACCGGATCGAGTTTTACACCGGTCCCTACGCAGATGCCTATCCAGACCACCAGCAAACATTATCTTCATTTATCACCGCAGCAACACTTGCCAGTGAGTTAAGCCTGGGTATTAATGCTGGGCACGACCTTAATCTGGAAAACCTGGATGTTTTTTGCACGGCTATCCCAGATCTGGATGAAGTCTCAATTGGTCATGCTATTATTACAGATGCTCTATGGATGGGCCTTACTACTACCGTTGAAAAATATGTCGCCATTTTATCTTCAAAACGAAATACCTGACGTCTAGAGCCTACCTGGCGTTTAAATATGATAATTTGGCCCAGCCTCAAACAGGCGGTTTTCCACACGCATTTGGACTTAAGGGTTACAATGCGTATCATCTCAACCACTTTCAACTCAAAGCTCGACGGAAATCATGAATTCTACAGTTAAAAACATCATAGTTAGCATTATTCTGGCGGCGATCACATACGTCATCATAGCCTTTATCAACGATATAAATTCTCCAATGCCCGCGTCCGGTCCAGACATTCTTGTATTAGGTATAATTTTTATCGCGATCTTTAGCACTACCTTTTTACCGCAGGGCACCAATGCCATACCGGAATCAAACTCAAATACAGCGTCAGAAACAGTCTCGGCTAGCCATACAGAAACACATGCAGATGCCGGCTCCGATTTAGATTTAGAAACAGGCACCGTCAAGTGGTTCAACATCAAAAAAGGCTTCGGTTTTATTACTCGCGACCAGGGCGACGACGTATTTGTCCATTATCGTAATATACAGGGCAAGGGGCGCAGAACGATTGCTGAAGGCCAAAAGGTACAATTTGTCGTTATTGACGGCGATAAAGGCCTCCAGGCCGATCAGGTTGAAGCAATAAAAGCTGAAACGACTTAGCGGTTTTACTCTTAGCAGCTCTAATTAAGAAGGAATTTTCGTTAAGGCCAGGCAGATCACATCCACCTGCGCTACTCAACCTATCCAAAAGAGTACATCCAAAAACGACCTATGCATCAGATTATTTTCGTCGCGGCGGAAGACAGCGCTCAAGCCATCGAGTGGGATGAAAACCCGGCTGATTCATTTCCCTGCATGACCAGTCAGCAATTCCATCGGGATGCCAGAGCGCAGTTGTACGCACTGGCAACCGGGGCATTTCTAGCAGAAGCCGCCGAGATGGAATATCTGGCAAAAACCTTATCTGATGACGGGCCCTACCTTTATCAATTCACAGCACCACTGATACAGGCCCTGGCACAACTCAATGAAGACCAGGTTGAGGCGCTAGCCAACCATTGGCTTGAATGTGAAGAGATTGAAAACCTTGACCTAAGCAACAACGATCTACACGATTTCATTTTTCAACTGATTCATTTTTGTCAACTCTCGGTCAATGACGGGCTAAACATTTACGTTTACTCCGACGACTAAACGGCACTGCGGAACTGCTACAACCAGAGCACTAATATTGTTCAGGGAAAACCAGGTCCAGAAAAACTAGGCCCAGGAAAACCAGGTCCAGGAAAACCAGGTCCAAAAAAACAACGTCCAGGAAAACAATATTCTGGAAAACAATGCCCAGGAAAATAATGTCCGGAAAAAACACTGTCTATTCTACTGACCAGGGCAAACACTGCAGCCGATGTTCTAAGCCTCAGGCTCAATGCCAATGTAAATCACGTACCAGGAGCGCCTCAAGTGGCTTACAATCAAGCGCTAAAGTCTCTGATGGCATTGTCCGATTACATAGACAATCCAAAGGCAGAGCGGGTAAACCCGTGACTCTGATAACAGGGTTAGATATCAAGATGGAGGAACTAAAAAAACTCGCAAAAACCATCAAAACCAAATGCGGCGTCGGCGGCAAAATTGAGGGTCACGATATTCTGCTTCAGGGAGACAAACGCGCAATGATAAAAATCGAGCTTGAAAGTCTGGGGTATACCGTCAAAATTGCTGGCGGCTAAGCTACTTTAGTAACCCCTTTCGATACACCCTCAATACAACGCCCAAAACCTGACCCACTGTATGTAGCCAACAATGAATAATAACGCTTATTTTTTACCCTACGCAGAGATTCAATGGCAAGCAAATAATACCCCTTACGCACCGCTTTTCAATGATATTTACTTTTCAAAAACGGGTGGACTTGAAGAAAAACAGCATGTATTTGTTAATGCCAACCAACTACAGGAGAAATGGCAACAACTCCATAAGGGCGACCGCTATACCATCCTTGAAGCTGGGTTTGGTTTTGGTCTGAACTTCATGCTGACAAGTAAATTGTGGCGCTCAATTGACAAACCAGAAAATTGCACGCTGTATTATATCGCTTTTGAGCAACACCTGATAAAAAAACAGGATTTACAAACACTCAACCAACATCTTCCCAACAACCTGCTTCAGCCACTGATAGATCAATACCCGTTACCTATCCCAGGCACCCACCATATATGGTTCCAGCAGGATATCTGCTTAACACTTATTATCGGCGATATTTCAGAACATATCGAACATCTTACCGCCGAGGTAGACAGCTGTTTCCTGGACGGCTTCAGCCCGGCAAAAAACCAGCAAATGTGGCTTGAAAACATCTACCAATATATTTTCCAACTCATGCGTACTGGCGGCAGTTTTTCTAGTTATAGTGTCGCCGGGCATGTACGCAGAGGTTTATCCAAAGTAGGTTTTACCGTCAAGAAGGTAGCCGGTCATGGTGCAAAAGCAGAAATGATGATTGGCCACAAACCCGGCACATGGCGGCCTAATCAGCAATCAGTAAAAAATATTACCCTCATCGGAGCGGGATTAGCCGGCATGCATTGCCAGCAGGCACTCGCAAAGCGCAACATTGCTTGCCAGTGGTATGAAGCAGAAAGTCGGCCACTAGGCGCTGTCCAGCATATAAAACAACTTGGTATATATCCGCAACTTTCAGCAAGCCCACAGATTGCCAGCCTGTTTTCCCTCCGAGCGTTTGAGTATCTCAGAACACATTTCGACTATAACCAGACGGGCCGTTTACAACTATTGGCCAGCAGCCAAAGACAAAAAGCCAGACAACTGGCGAATTTATTCAACCACAAAAACCTGCAATATTTAACTGCCACGCAAGTATCATCGTTAGCGGGCATCACTATCAAACAGGATGCACTCTACTACCCAACTGCAGGCTGGATCAATCCACAACAACTATCTAATGCCGCATATCAGCAGCCAATATACAGGCACAGGGTCAAATCCATCGAGCGATCAGAATCAGAATGGCTACTAAAGGACGAGAATAATAATCTCTCAATGGCAGAGACGGTCATCCTTGCTACCGGAGCAATTCAGCAGAACCTGCTTGCAGAACTTAAACTTGTACCAGTACGAGGCCAAAGTCTGTCTCTGGACATCGGCCCCAACAGCCCTAAACATATTATCTCGGAGCAGGTATCCCTTTATCCAGACCAGCATGGCGAAGCTGTTTTGTCGGCCAGTTTTGACAGAAACAACACCGATCTGAAGCCAAGCCCATCAGATACAAAATTTTTACTGGCCCAGCTCAACAAAGTCCATCAATTCTTACCTGAAGTAAAAGGCGTTAACGTGGGTATCAGGGCAACTACCAGGGACCGACTACCAGTGATTGGCCCCGTTCCAGACTGGCAAGCACTAGCTAACTATTGTAATCTGCCTGAAAGCGAACAACAGCGACATCGTTTTGAAACTAATTTATCTGGGTTGTACTGCATGGTTGGCTTCGGCGCTCATGGCGCTACAAATACACCATTGTGTGCCGAAACCCTTATCCGTACCATTAACAGAGAACCAACAACTGCGATGCCGGAACTCGCCGCTACACGTTTTGCGCTTAGGGATGCCAGGAAACGCTAGATGGTCAGCAGTTCAATTGTCACAAATCAACTACAAATCAAGTTCTAACCACAACTACGCAAAAACACGAATATTAATAACCCCTTCGATCGCTTCAATTTCCTGGACCAGTTTATCATTGGGTTTTGATGCCACATCGATCAAGTTATAAGCAATATTATCCCGGCTCTTATTCAGCATATCAATTACATTGATATTACTGTCCGCCAAAATGGACAGCACACTGCCAAGAATCCTTGGTACATTATTATTCGCAATAGCAATCCGAAAACCTTCGGTTCGATCCAGTGTTACTGCCGGAAAATTAACGGAATTTTTAATATTGCCGTTATCCAGAAAATCAATTACCTGGTCCGCAACCATCATGGCGCAATTTTCTTCTGCCTCAGCGGTACTGGCACCCAGGTGCGGCGTGGCGATAACTCCCGGCTGACCAATTAGCGCAGGGGTCGGAAAATCAGATATATACTGGCTCAATTTCCCGGATTTCAACGCTGCCAATACATCATCAGTATTAACAATTTCTTCCCGAGAGAAATTAAGCAAAACCGCGCCATCCTTAAAAGAGCGAATGGTTTCAGCATTCACCAGGCCAATCGTTGATTCCAACGCAGGTACGTGTAACGTGACCACATCAGCACGGGCAAATAGCGCCTGCATATTTTCCATTTTCTGCACCTGACGAGAGAGCCGCCAGGCCGCTTCAACAGATAACGCAGGATCGTAACCAAGCACTTCCATATCCATCTGCAAGGCCATTTCAGCCACCATCGAGCCAATCGCGCCAAGGCCTAAAACACCCAGTGATCGGCCTTTTAGTTCCGAACCTTTAAATTTTTTCTTACTCGCCTCGACCAACTTATTAAGTTCCGCCTTCTCATCATAAGCGGTTAATGAATTTACATACTCAACCCCTTGCAAAATGCCTCTTCGAGACAGCAACAGACCGGCCATTACAAGCTCTTTGACAGCATTTGCATTTGCCCCTGGCGTATTAAAAACAACAATACCTTTATCGGTATAATCATCCACCGGAATATTGTTGACGCCAGCGCCGGCACGGCCCACAGCCAGTAAACCAGGGCTTGCATCAGCGGGGGATAACTGCGCACTACGCAATAAAATTGCTGCTGGGTTGGCCATATCTGCGGCTAATTCATAGGACCCAGAAGGGAATTTATCCAAACCTTTATCAGAAATATTGTTGAGAATTCGAACCTTGTACATAAAACCCTCTGCCCCAGTGTACGAGCCAATTAAAAAGGCGCAATCTTACACCAAGCCACTCGGCCTGGCCGACTATTTTTTTATTTTATACGGCGGCCAAAAAATCCCCCTTCACATTGGCAGTCAAGCTCGACCGAACCAGGCCGGTTTTTTCATTCACAACAGCGGTTTAGTGCGGGCTATGGTCATTTTATTTATGGGTTCTTTTGCCAGGCATTGTATTATTTTTTATTGATCTTGCAGGTACAAAAACTATCGCCAACCTCAATCAAAGCATTTTGATCTATACTCAGGTTAACCCAACACATTAATTCTGTCGCAAGGAAACCTGACCTTATACTCAATAAACACCAACTAAACACTTATAAATACAGCGTAAACACAGCAAAAACAGCAACAAAAACCTGCCAAATAATTTCATCAGCTGATTATAAAATTTCACTCAGTCAATAATTTGTCGCCATTAAAGGCATTCTATCGTCATTTTGTTGATTCATCCGAATCATGCTTGAGCTTCTATGACAACTAGTCTTAGATTTATTGAAGGCATCAATACAGAAGATAATAATGATTCGGATTGTTTTTTTAACCTTGGCCATTTCAGCAACGGTAATTGGTTTTCATTTGCTGACGATTGAATCGGAAAACATCCGTATCGTATCAACCAAGACACCCAATGAACGCCATTCGCCGATAGCCAGGCAGACTAGCCTTCATCCAGCACAGGTTGCAGCCAAACCAATGCAAAACATACCAGCTACACTCAATACCCATCAACAGGGGCTCAATACGGCACCAATCGCAACTTCCTATACTCTACCTGTAGAGACAAACCAATATCCCTGGGCTGAAAATAAGAACCCACCAGCCATGCCTGAACGATATTATAACAAAGGCATAACAGCTATCCCAATGAAGCTCGATCAACAACAAATTTCATCGCTCCGCAAAGGCGACGAAATGTCCTTTCCGATCCCGCAAACTAATCAGGCTTATCAGATGCAGGTGGAACAGGTTAGCCGACATAAAAACGGTGACAGAAGCCTCAAAGGACACCTTGTGGACACGTCTATACCCTATAGCGTCACAGTGACCGAGGGCAGTAATAGTCTTTATGCCACCATCAATACGCCAGATGGTTCTTATCTCATGGAAGCAGATGGAGAAAACGGCTGGATCATGTCGCTGGCTGAACTAGACAATTTAATAGATCCGACAATGGACGATTTTATGATACCGCCACTTTAAATACGCTCGTCCCAAACACCACCATATATATTACTGACGCAAGGAAGCAAGGAGTAAAAATTCAAACCAGGGAGAGAGAACAAATAGTGAAAAATTAAAATGCCAATCTCGAATATTAGCCGATCAAAAAAACTGTTTACAGTTGGAGCAATTGTTACCTTCTGTGCGATAAGCATTGGTATTTTCTATCTACAACCGAATAAACTCAACGTTTCCGAGCTGGCGCCCACTGCAATCGGCGAGACCACCATTGATATCATGGTGCTATATAACGACGCCGCTGCGAAACTCTACAATGATAATCCAGAAACTCGCATTAACCACCTAATCGACGTATCCAATCAGATTTACGTTGATAGCGGTGTAAATCTATCATTACACCTGGTTCATACCCAAAAAATTGATTATGAGTCTGGCTACGACGCCGAAATAGCTATTAATCAACTCACCGAACAATCACATCCGGCCTTCAAAGATGTCAGCGCACTACGCACACAATATGGGGCTGACCTGGTGGTTCTAATGAGGCCTTATGCAAACGACGGTTTCTGTGGCCTGGCCTGGATTGGCGGCTACCATAAGGACGGCAATTTTTCCGCTGCCAGAGAAAAAGATTATGGCTATTCCCATGTCAGTATCGATTGCAGCACCTATGTCCTGTCCCATGAACTTGGGCACAACATGGGCCTGAACCACTCTCGTCGCCAAAACACTGCCGGCGGCACCTTTGATTTCGCCCTTGGACATGGCATGGACAATGACTTTGTTACCGTCATGGCCTATTCCTCAACCTTTGGCGCCAGTAAAATCAAATTATTCTCCAGCCCAGATTTAAGCTGCGGTTTCGATAGCTGCGGTATTGATAGAAATAGCCCCCAGGGCGCTGACTCTGTTTATACCCTTAACTATGTTGCGCCCCAGATCGCACGTTACTTCCCAACCGAAGTCGTTGAAACGGACAACTGGGGGCCCCAAATTCGTTACGACTCAAACGGTGATGGCACCTCAGACCTGGTATTACACCATGCATCCGGTGACTGGCAACTTAACACCTTGTCTGGCGCAAAAGTCAACGCGGTACTCGACTTATCACTCCCACAGGAAACAGAGTGGCACCTACAGGGCCGAGATGACTACAACGGCGATGGTCTGGCAGATATTTTACTTAGAAACAGCCAGACAGGCGCCTGGAAAATCTTTCTGCTCGACAACAACACTATTCTGCAACAGGGATCAATTACCCTAACCACCAACCTGGACTGGTCGGTAGCGGGCAATGGTGATTTTGATGGCGATGGCAAAGGCGATATTCTACTGCGTAACAAGGATGGCCGCTGGTATCAATATCAACTCAACGGCACAAAAGTTAAATCAACGGCCATACCCGATATTCCTGACAACCGAGACTATACAATTTCAGCCGTGGCTGATTTTAACGGCGACGGCAAGACCGATATTTTACTCAGGTTGGCAGATGGCGGCTGGCAGCTCTACCATATGAACGGCAGCAAGGTCACTAATAGTAATTCCGTTGCAATGAAAAAGAGTCAGGATTGGCAGGTAGTGAGTAGCGGCGACTACAATGGCGACGAAATTGATGATATTTTATTACGCTATAAAAATGGCAACTGGTTGATTTATCAATTTAACAACTTTGCTGTTAGTACCAGTAATTTCCTTGAGTTAACTGACGACATGGACTGGTCTTTTGTATCAAGCGGCGATTTTGATGGCGATGGTGCAACCGATATTCTGATGCGGCATGATACATTTGGCACCTGGCGTTTATATACCATGGAAGAAAACCGCGTCAAACTCAGCACCGACGTACCCTTAACCACTAACCTGGACTGGTTAAGCCGTGGTTAAAGTACATCAACTATGCCGACTTAAACGAAGAATATTGCATAAACATAGCGGAATCGTGGATAGACTAAAATTACATTCAAGCCAGAAGCGCTTAACAGAAGCCCTCATAGCCCAGTACTATATCTCATCAGCATAACTTCTGCGCCAAACTGCCACCAGTACAAGCATACCACCGACAATCACAGCCGCAAGCATATCCCATGTGATTACTCTGTCGAGTGCTGCCTGCAATGTCATTCCTTCCGCTGAAGTAGCAGAAAACCTGTGCCGACTAATAAAATCACTCACCTGATTACCAGAAAGAAATACTTTCTCCAAAATAACCAACAAAATCGGCAGCCCTAATACCCATGCAAAAGGTGCTGATCGACACCAGGAAGATACCGCTAACAACCAACCATATAGAGGCAGGCACCAGAAAGCAGCAACGAAAATATAGACACTCATCATCAACCAACGATCAATCAACCGGGCAGGCAACCAAAAAGTATTCCAAAAATCCACAGGCTGTCCCATTGAAAAAACAAAGGCTGAAAACAACAACCCAAGCTGCAATATCATTATGAACACCAGATAGATAAACGGCAGTAAAAACATAGCGCAAATCAGCTTTGTCAAAACCGTAATGCCGTCTGATATGGGCAAAGACTTCCAGAACAAAATACTCCGGTCCTTTCTTTCTTCATATAAACAATGTAGTAAATAGAAGAAGCTGACTATCCACATTACCGGCAGAAGCGCCAGACTCACGCCAAGGCATACACGTTCTAAAATCGCCTGACGCCGCTCGAACGGACTCGCAGCGAATTGCAGCAACCAGGTATTACTCATACCATTACGACCATCAACCCCCAGATCGATAAGATGATCATCGGCTGGCTGCATTACCTCGGCATTCGGTAAAACAGGTTCATCTATTACGCCTGCTTTCATGCCAAGCGCTGCGAATAGCAAAATAGCAAAGGCGACGCAGGTGATGACCGCTGGTAGATAGAAAAATGTTGTCTTATGTTCCCAGTATTCACGCTGGATTAACATGGGCAATTGACTCATCTGCCTTTTCCTCCCTGCATTTTAGCCACAAACAGGTCGGCCACCGACGGCGTACAAACTTCACCCAGGCGAGCTAAAGCCTGTTGGTCTCGATTTTCAAAAATCATAACTTTTTTACCTGCAACATCGCGGCTGCTCAACGGCCCAATTTGTTGCGCCAATTCCAAACCCTCTGGCGCGACAATAACTTCCGTATATTTATCCGCAAGTTCATTCATCGCCACATCCAGCACAATCCGCCCAGCATCGATGAATAACAAATCCGTCAACAGCGATTCAATTTCTTCTACCTGATGCGTACTAATGATAATACTGGTTTTATTGTCAGCGCATTCATTCAACAGCCGGTCATAAAACTCTTTACGGTGTAATATATCCAACCCAAGCGTTGGCTCATCCAAAACCAGCAGATCAACCTGAATAGCAAGCACCAACGCAAGATGAAGCTGCGTTACCATACCTTTAGAAAGCTGTTTTACTTTTTTATTTTTAGGAATATCTGTAGCCGCAAGCAATTGTTCCGCCTTATCCCGGCTAAACCCAGGATGGATTGCCTGGACAAAATCTAACGCCTGATTGACCTTCAACCATCTCGGCAACACCCCAACATCAGAGATAAAACAAACCGCCTGCATAATTTCATGCCGGCCTTTGCGCGGGTCCTTACCCAGCACATCCAGCCCACCATCAAAATCAGTTAAGCCTAACAAAGATTTTAATGTTGTTGTTTTACCCGCACCATTTGGCCCGATTAAACCAACAATAGCACCCAACTTAATCTCAAAACTAAGATCATCAAGCACCTTAAAATCACCAAAACTCTTTTTTATATTTTTAGCCGTCACAACTACTGGGCCAGGGTGACTCACAATAAACTCCTTCTTTTGACGCATAACTACCAAATACCCAATACTTTATAGGCTGCCAGGGCCGGATATTCCCAAGACCAACGGGTTACGACGCCGCACCTTATTCAGCCGCCATGTGTATCAACTGAATTATTTCTCTGACCGCACCCTTGCGCTCAAATTTATCTAGCGCGGCTACAATCTTCGCTTGTTGCTGCTCCAGTTGTGCCAAACCATCCAACAACGTCGTTCGGCCCAGGGATTCTTGCTGAATAACCAGGCTCATACCCTGGCCCGCAAAAATTGCTGCGTTTTCTAGTTGATCGCCGCGACTTGCATAAGCCGGTAAGGGAACAAGAATATTGGGTTTTCGGCAATATAAAATTTCATAAATAGAATTTGCGCCTGCCCTTGAAAGTACCCTGTCAGCTGCCGCCAACACATGACCAAATTCTGCCTGGATATATTCGAGCTGAACATAACCTGGGTGCAACTGACTGGCATCAACGTTATTTGCGCCAGTGATATGTACAACCTGATATAACCTCAACAATGATTCTAAAGAATCATATATGCAAGCATTTATGGCCTGAGCACCCAGGCTTCCACCCAGGATAAGCAATATCGGCCGCGACTGATCAAAGCCCAGAAATTGCCGGCCCTGGTGCGCATCCCCCTGTACCAGATTCACACTTAACGGAGAACCAGTAACGCGCACTTTGGCGCGCTGAGCAACCTGCAAAAACTGCCTGGTTTGAAAAAAATTAACACATATATATTTTACCAAAGGAAAACAAATACGATTCGCCAGCCCCGGGGTAATGTCAGATTCGTGGCATATAATCGGTATCCTGCAGCACCAGGCAGCCAGCACCAACGGCACAGCCACAAATCCACCTTTAGAAAAAACCACTTCAGGTTTATATTTAAGACATAAGTAGATACTTTGCAGGAAACCATAGAGGATTAAAAAAGGATCAAGAAAGTTTTGCCAGGAAAAATACCGACGTAATTTTCCGGTCGCAATAGCGCAATATGTCAGCTTCATTGCAACTGTTAAGCTGCGCTCAATACCCGCTTCAGAACCGATATAAAATATTTCCCAGCCGCGATCAAAACTAGCTGTGTCACCAGTAAGATGCTCAATCAATGCAAGGTTGGGTGTCACGTGGCCCGCGGTACCGCCACCGGTAAAAAAAATGCGCCCTGGTTTCATCTTGCTAACAGCCATAACGCATAGGAATAAAGAAGAATAATGAAATGAATGTTATCCCCTTAGATATTCAGGATGCGTTTAACAAACGGAATGGTAATGCGTTTACCCTGCTGCAACGTTTCCAGCTCTAAATGCTGCAACACGTCTATCAGCTTACGCATATCACGACTTGTCCGACTAAGAATAAACCTGGCGACGTCTTCACCCATTCGAAAACCTCGGTTTTCTGCGCGTTGTACCAGTACTGCTAATTTTTGCTCGTCATCCAGCACATCAGTTTCAACTACCGCTGCCGCTAGCAACCTGGACTTAAGATCAGCCAACCCGACTCTTAAACCCCGTACCGGCTTATTACCCGATATATACAGTCGTTTATCCATATCCTTAATGGCATTCATCAAATGGAAAAGTGCCTCCTGCCAATCCGCGTCATCTAGTACCTCATGAATATCATCAATACAAACAACCTGCATGCACTCCAGACCTTCAAATACATCTTTTGAATGTTGCTTCAGGCCGGATAAATATATCGCCCCTTCGGTATGATGGCATATCGCCTGTAACAAATGGGTTTTACCCGACCCTGGCTTACCCCAAAGATAGGTCCAGGCATCAGCCTGCAGGACTTTAGTGGCCGCCCCGCCCAGATAATTAGAAAATGTCGCATCGTCACGCAACTTGAGATCAAGCGCCAGTTGTTTATTCACGATGAATATTTGAATCTATTTCTGTGCTATAGAATGCACTGGTTTTATATTGAATAAGAATAAACCGAAGCAGCACCATAATTACCGCAGCCACAGGCAATGCGATCAGTACGCCGACAAACCCAAACAACTGCCCCCCAGCCATTATGGCAAAAATAACCGCCACTGGATGTAAGCCGATTCGATCCCCTACTAGCATTGGCGTTAACACGGTGCCTTCAAGGGTTTGACCAATACCGAATACAATGGCAACATAAACCAGTGGTAAAAGTTCATTAAACTGTACCACAGCGGCTATTCCCGCCATGCAGATGCCAATTAAAAACCCCATATAAGGCACAATACTGGCTAGCCCTGCAAGCATGCCAATGATCAAACCTAGCTCTAAACCCAGCAGCATCAGGCCGGCTGAATATATACAGCCGAGTAGCCCCATCACCAACATTTGTCCGCGAATAAACGCACTCAAAACTTCATCACATTCTGCGGCCAGAAGACTTGCCACAGGTTGGATTTTTTCAGGTAGAATTTCTTTTATATGCCCCACCAGCAATCGCCAGTCACGCATTAAATAAAAACTCACCACAGGGATCAAAACAATATTAGCCATACCAACAATAAAAGCGAGCCCTGAAGCCGTCAACTTGGTCACCAGCTGAGGAATTAAAATACGCGCTACACCACCCACTTTACCCCAGTTTTCTGCTAACTGCGCCTTCAGGCCCGCTATATTAATTGCCAATGGGTCAACCCCAAACTGGCTCATTAGAATCGGTCCCACTGTCTGCTGCACCCATTCAATAAGACCCGGCAAACTTTTCACCAGGGCGGTAAGTTCTGCCACAATAAGCGGCAATAACAGCAAAAACATCCCTAAAAACAATAACGTGATCAACACAAATACAACCACCACACCGCCGGTTCGGCCTAGCTTTGTTTCCAGTCGATCAACAATCGGATCACCCAAATACGCAATCGCTACACCCACAACAAACGGTGCCAAGATTGGCCCAAGCAAATAAACCAAAAAACAACACAGCGCCAGAGACAACAACACCAGCACTTTACCCGCAGCATTATTTAGCACATCATCAAGCCCATTATCGCCGGAGCCATCAAGCTGATCATTGACCAGGCCAGTGTTGATGGGCTTTTTGTTGACAAGCTTCTTGTTGACGAACTTAGTATCCTTGCTCACCAGCGTCTCCCTGTTGCAATAGCCAACGATAGTGGATTTTTGAACTATCGTCACCGGTACTCAGTAACACCATTTTTTCATCTAATTGAATCAGCTCAATCAATTGGCTGGTTCGCCCTTCAGTACTCAACTGTAAGACAATCTGGTTGCCATCGAGCTCTGTTACACCAATATCCAGTACTGGATTAAGCGACCTAAGGTATTTCATCAGCGCTGCATAATCACCCAGGCTGGCAATATTTTCGACCCGCAATTCCACACTACTGCGGGAAGAATCTATGGCATACCTGGCCGCCAGGGCATTAGTTAACACATCCGCAATACCCGCCACTAAATCTGTTGCCGTAAAAGCAACGTTTGCAAACGCCTGCCATTGCCCCTCTATTCGATAAGACCAATAAGCATGCCATTCACCTGTCTCAAACCTCTGGATGCGCGCAGTCAACACACTATCAGGGTTATAACGTAACGACGCCCTGTCGATGCGCTCATTAAATGCGCCCCAAACTTCAGCCGTAGATAAAAGCGCTTTATCTTCTATATCCAGCAACGGATAAAGTAGCGGCAAACCACGTTGTTTGGCCAACTTTCGAACTGCTGCGCTTATCTCGCTGGTATCGTTCTCTGCCATTAAATAGCGTTTATTTTCACCCTGCACAGCTAACCAGAGTAGTACGCCAGGACGATTACTTCCCCATACAGGATACCCTGCCTGGCGCAGCAGCCGCGCAATTGCACTGGGTTCGAAATTGAGTTTGAGACGAAGTTTGGCGTTACCCGATTGATTATGCTCGGGCAACAGCGGATCTGTGGCGGGATCATATGCCTGATAACTATATTGATTGAAATATGGCACAGGGTTTTTCAAAGCCTCAATAACCCGTTGATTGCTACCCACGTCATTTCTGCCCGAGACCCTGACCAGCACCTGCAACAAGCCTGCCTTTGCACCCGTCTGACGGGCTGCATCAGATTGGTTAAGCACATAAATTTCTGCTTCATATAGGTCATCAACGGTCAACGCTAGGCCGCGATTTGGCAACATCAACAAGGCATAAAATAATATGACACCAACCGCCGTCAGGTGTCGGACAAGATAACTTTTGATACAGGCCTTCCTTTTCATCCAATTGCTTCGTTAACCTAATAAATTTTTCTACCCGCTTATGTTATACCAGATGCTGGATCGATCACTATTTTCTGCCGGCCCAGATACCTTTTACCGCAAACAAACTATCCATCTTTTACAATCAGCTTTTACAATCAGCTTTGCCACCAACTTTTTACAGCCAACGATTCCAATCTTAAAAATAGGCTGCAATTTATATTGAATTGTTAGGTGCAATAGCAATCCAATTTATCATAGACTGACCATAGATCTATAAATTGGCCTAGCTGGCGATTTTTACAAATTTTCTATTTAACAGCCGTACAGGGTTAGAGCGACATATGTGCCGAATTATCGCAGGTTTATTGATTTTAACCATGTCAGCGTTGGTTTTTTCAGAGCCTTCAATTTACCGCGCTGTCTACACAGCAGATTACAAAGGTCTACCAGTAAGCGCTGAGGGCATCCGACAATTAAGCCGCGATAAAAACGGCTTATACACCTTATCGTCAACAGCCACCTCATTTTTTGCCAAAATCCATGAATCCTCGAAATTTCAGATCAGGGATCAGAAAATCCTGCCCCTGGAGTATCAATACCATCGATCAGGTATTGGCAAAAAACGAGATGATATTTTGACCTTTGACTGGCCCAATATGCAAGCATTGAACGGCCAGGCAATGGGTCAATTAGCTGATAACCCAGCCGCTGAGACTGATCAGAATACCAGAACTAACGCCGCGCAGACTGAAAAGCTGGCCATACAAACAGGCACCCTCGACAAACTACTGTATCAACTGCAAATGCGCGAAGATTTACTGGCTGCGCAACAGGCAGGCAATGCCAAACCTGAACTCAGTTATATGGTGGCAGATCGTGACAAGTTAAAAAGTTATCGCTTTGAGGTAATTGGCACTGAGCAAACCTCTACCCCACTCGGAATGTTAAAAACCGTCAAAATTTCCCGCGTTCGAGATAAAAAGAATCGTAAAACTAACCTATGGCTGGCACCCGATTATGAATTTATGTTGGTACGATTTCAGCAGTTAGAGGAAAACGGCAAGGGCTTTGAATTATTACTCAAACAGGCAGAATTTAACGGTCGGTCGCTATAATCCGGTGCCACGCCCACACTGGTAGTCGATAAATTTACCCCCGCGGCAGCGTCACTCCACGCTGACCCTGGTATTTGCCACCACGGTCCTTATAGGAAGTTTCACAAACTTCATCAGACTCAAAAAACAACATCTGCGCCACGCCTTCATTGGCATAAATCTTCGCCGGCAGTGGTGTGGTATTAGAAAATTCCAGTGTCACATGCCCCTCCCACTCTGGTTCAAGTGGCGTTACATTAACAATAATGCCGCAACGCGCGTAGGTAGACTTACCCAGACAAATGGTTAAAACACTACGCGGGATTTTGAAGAACTCTACAGTACGTGCCAGGGCAAAAGAATTGGGCGGAATAATACACACATCACTCTTTATATCGACAAAACTATTTTCATCAAACGCCTTCGGGTCCACCGTAACAGAATGAAGATTAGTAAAAACTTTAAACTCATCGGCACAACGGACATCGTACCCGTAACTTGAAGTACCGTAGGAGATCAGACGCTGCCCGTCAGATTCTCTTACCTGGCCAGCTTCATAAGGCGAAATCATGCCCTGGGATTCTGACATTTGACGAATCCAGCGATCTGACTTAATGGACATTAAACACCTCGGCGACAAAAATAAAACGCAGCATCATACACCATAAAAGCCGCCAAAAGCCCAGCAGCGCTTAACTATCTATTAGTATCCACTGCGATGCAGTACAACTAGTCATCCAGCACCGTAAAGCGGGGCCCGGATTGTTGCTGCAATCCTTCAACAACTTCAACCATTGAACGTGCCAAAGCACGAAATACCTGGCCTATTGCGCCCTCCGGCGCTGAAACTACAGGCGGTTGGCCACCATCAGACTGTTGCCTGATCTCCATCGCCAGAGGCAATCGTGCGAGTAATTTAAGATCGTATTCCGCGGCAATCACATCGCCACCCCCAGCCCCAAAAACAGCCTCTTCAAAGCCACATTGTGAACAGGTGTGGGTGCTCATATTTTCCACAATACCCAAGAGTGGCACCTCAACCTTCCTAAACATTTCGACGCCCTTACGGGCATCCAGCAGGGCGATATCCTGCGGCGTAGTCACTATCAGCGCCCCCGTCAACGGCACCTGCTGCGCCATGGTCAACTGAATATCACCCGTGCCTGGTGGCATATCGACAATCAGATAATCAACGTTCTGCCAATAGGTCTGGGTTAATAATTGCGTCAACGCACCACTGGCCATGGGCCCACGCCATACTGCCGGGGTTCGGTCATTAGTGACAAAACTCATCGACATAATTTGCAAATTATGGGCGATAACAGGTTGCAGAAAATCACCCGCGATTTCAGGTTTGGTCCCAGCTGCAACACCCATCATCAAACCCTGGCTTGGGCCATAGATATCGGCATCCAGCAAACCCACACTATGTCCTTCAGCAGACAGGGCCAGCGCCAAATTCGCTGAAACAGTGGATTTGCCCACCCCACCCTTGCCTGAGGCAACAGCAATAATACGTTTAATACCGGGTAAATTTAGTTTTTGCGGTCCCTGAACGGCTATGACCCTTCTCCTGTTGCTAATTCGAAGCACATTTAAGTCATTTATGCAGCAAACATCAAGGATTTATGGGGCATAGTCTTCTAGCCCAATAAATGCATCGACCTGGTCACAAAGCTAAAATATTGGATGAAAAACCACCGCTGCATGGGTATATTTAGCTCCCTTCAAAAATAGTCAAAGATACACGCTAAGCTATGACAAACCGCAACCTGCTGGTCACCAGTGCACTACCTAATGCTAATGGCGCGATACACCTGGGACATCTGCTGGAACATATCCAGACAGATATATGGGTTCGCTATCAGCGTATGCGCAATAATCAATGTATCTACTGCTGCGCCGATGATACTCATGGCACTGCCATCATGCTAAAAGCAGAGGAACAGGGTACCGATCCAGAAACGCTGATCGCCACAATACAGGCAGAGCATGAGCGCGATTTTAACGCTTTCAATATTAGCCATGATAACTATTACTCAACCCATTCAGATGAAAACGAAGCGTTAAGCAAAGCAATATATCTAGCGCTTAAAGATGCTGGTCAAATTAAAAAAGAAACCGTCAACCAGCTTTTTGACCCAGAAAAAAACATGTTTCTTGCTGACCGTTTTATTGTTGGTAGCTGCCCTAAATGCAAAACCTCAGACCAGTATGGCGACAACTGCGAGGTCTGTGGCGCAACCTATGCAGCAACTGACCTGATCGACCCAAAATCAAAAATTTCTGGCGCTAAACCAGTATTAAAAGAATCCACGCATTTCTTTTTTGCATTATCTAATTTTACCGAGTTTCTGCAGCAATGGACCCGCAGTGGCACCCTGCAGGAGCAAGTTGCCAACAAACTATCTGAGTGGCTAGATGCAGGCCTGCAGGATTGGGATATCAGCCGCGACGCACCCTATTTTGGTTTTGAGATACCGGATGAGCCGGGTAAATTCTTTTATGTCTGGCTAGACGCACCCATCGGTTATATGGCCAGTTTCAAAAATTACTGCAGCCAGTCTAAAATGGCCTCACCGGATGAATTTTGGGATAGCTACTGGCGCGAAGATTCTGAACATGAAGTGCATCACTTTATTGGCAAGGATATCATCAATTTTCATGCACTGTTCTGGCCCGCGATGTTAAAAACGGCTGGCTTCCGCACGCCCACCCGCATCCATGTACACGGCTTTATCACGGTTAACGGGCAAAAAATGAGCAAATCCCGCGGCACTTTTATCAATGCGCATACCTTTGCCGAACATATTAACCCCGAATTTTTAAGATATTATTACGCCACCAAATTGTCGAATGACATTGACGATATGGATATTAATCTGCAAGACTTCGTGCAGAAGGTCAATTCTGACCTGGTGGGCAAAGTAGTTAATATTGCCTCGCGCTGCGCCGGCTTTATTAAAAAGAAATTTGACGGCAAACTTTCGGCCCAGCCTACAACACCTTTAATTGCAGAGTTTATTAGCCAACAAACGGCAGTGGAGCAATTTTATGAAGCAGGCGACTTTAGCAAAGCTGCACGGCAAATAATGGCCATGGCGGATAAAGCCAATCAATATATTGCAGAGCACGAGCCCTGGGTCAAAATCAAACAACCAGGTAATGAACTGGACGTACATAATGTCTGCTCGGACGGGATTAATATGTTCCGTATTATTATTGCCTACCTGAAGCCTATTCTGCCTACATTAGCGGAAAAATCGGAAACTTTTCTAAATGTTGACCTGCTCAGCTGGGATAGTATAAAAACCCCGTTAGTTAATCACCCGATTAATAAATTCAAACCGCTACTTGCCCGCGCTGAAAACAAGGACGTAGAGGCAATGATCGCGGCTTCTACCGAACTAAGCGAGCCAGATACCACAGATACAGAAGACACCCAGGCTGCATCCAGCACAGCATCAAGTGCAGTATCAAACACTGCATCAAACACAGTATCAGTAACTGCAGAGCCGATTCTGCCAGAAATAGAATTTGATGACTTTGCCAAGGTGGATCTACGCATCGCGACCATTATCAATGCCGAGGCTGTAGAAGGTGCAGACAAATTATTAAAGTTAACACTGGATATCGGTACTGAGCAGCGTAACGTGTTTGCCGGTATCAAGGCAGCCTATAAGCCAGAACAGCTTATCGGCCAACAAACCGTCATGGTAGCCAACCTGAAGCCGCGTAAGATGCGTTTTGGCGTATCTGAAGGTATGGTGCTAGCAGCGGGCCCTGGCGGCAAAGAAATCTACCTGTTAACCCCAGGGACTGGCGCCATTGCTGGTATGCAAGTCAACTAGGCGCAGTCGAAATTATGCCGGATGCGTTGTTAATACTATTAAGCACAATTTTTGTTAACAACTTCGTCATGGCTCAGTTTCTGGGTTTATGCCCCTTTATGGGCGCAACGCAAAAATTTGACGCGGCCATTGGCATGGCCGCCGCGACAACGTTTGTATTAACCCTGGCATCAGGCGCAAGCTTTTTAATTGAACAATATATTTTAGTCCCGTTTGATTTAGAATATCTCAGGATCATCGCTTTTATAGTTGTCATCGCCGGCCTGGTGCAATTTTCGGATATTATTATTCGTGCAACCCAGCCACTACTACACCAGGTACTCGGCATCTTTATTCCTCTTATCACCACCAATTGCGCGGTGCTTGGCGTTGCCCTGCTTAATGTCAAACAGTCTCATACTTTTGTGGAATCGATTTTATTTGGCCTTGGTGGTGCCATTGGGTTTTCTTTACTGTTGATTATTTTTGCCTCTATAAGAGAACGCTTAACCCACGCCGACATCCCACTGCCGTTTCGGGGTGCAGCCATCAATATGATAACCGCCGGTATTTTATCATTGGCATTTATGGGTTTTACGGGAATGAACTAGCAATGTTGGCAACCTTTCTACCTGGCCTTATTCTACTCATCCTGCTTGGCCTGGTGTTGGCCATTGGCCTTGGCGCCGCGGCAACTAAATATCAGGCTGACGAATCAGAAGTACTGCGCGAAGTTAATAAGTGCCTGCCTCAAACACAATGCGCACAATGCGGCCACCCAGGTTGCAAACCCTACGCTAAAGCGATACTGGCAGGCGAACCCATCAACCGCTGCCCGCCGGGTGGCGATGACACCATTAACAAACTCGCGCAACTGTTAGGCAAACCAGCAATCCCGCTGGATACAAACTTTGGCACAATCGAACCACAACGGCTGGCCGTTATTCGAGAAAACGAATGTATAGGCTGCACACTATGTATTCAGGCTTGCCCAGTAGACGCAATTATTGGTGCCAGCCAGCAGATGCACTCGGTTATTACTGAACAATGTACCGGCTGCGACTTATGCCTGGCACCCTGCCCAGTCGACTGTATCGATATGATACTATTACCCGCCTCACCTGATGCGCTTGAAGCAAGCAACGCCATACCCAGCAAAAAATCTACTGCCGCTGAAATCAGCAATTGTATCCGCTGCGGCAAATGCGCCCCCGCCTGCCCCCGTGAGCTGGCACCACAGGAGCTATACTGGCAGAGAGAATCCACCACTGCTATGGCCAAATTGAACCTGGACCAGTGCGTTGAATGTATGAAATGCGACCGAGTCTGCCCAAGTAATATACCGCTAACCGCACATTTCCGTACCGCGAAGCAAAATGCCCAACGAGAACAACAGATCGCGGTTAAGGCCATCGAGGCCGAAACGCGACATCTACAACGCACTAACCGCCTTGAAACAGCACAAAGCCGCGTTAAACCACGCCCATCCAGCAAGGATCGAGCTGCGCTGCTAAACCAGCTAAAACAGTCAGCATCAAAGCCTTCAAAGCCTGCATAACCCATCAGGGACCAGACCCGGATTTCGGTTAATTGACCTTGCCAATCTTAAATAGTTCTTGAAAACTGGATTCAAAAACAAACTGCAAATTGCGTCGCCGTGACGGTTACTTCCCTGATTGCTGTAAATCAGGCATTAATCCTTTAAGGTTCAATTAATTGTGTGCTGCTGAAGAAAAGTAGATATACGTCGCTGTGACGCCTTTTGTCTTTTTGCAGTTTACCGCAGAGGTCCTAAACAATTGATTTGGTTGAGGTTAGGTGCATAGAATGAATTTGTGAAAATTAAATACACGTCGCTGATATACCGTCGTTGAGACGTGTATATAAATGTTATGCAGTAGGAGCTTATGAAACCTGAAGCAGAAACAAAGTCATGGGCATCTCAACACACCGGCCCACTAATCACTGCGGTAGCAACTATCTTTGCAGCTTTAATCGGCGGTGCGTTTTTATTGGCATCACAGAAGCAACAGGATGATATCCCCATTTCTAGCCCGAAATATAAGATGGCAGGGGACACTATTGAAAAATCAGCCCCCCTATATACAGAGAAATCAAATAAGACTATTGCTACTCCATAGGAAAATAAATTTAAGCTAGCAAACTATAAAGAAGTTTATGATTTTGCCTACACTGCTGGCGGCAAGAATGAAACATCATCAAATGCTAGAGAATTTTCTTATTTATGATTTTCAAAACGCAGTAGTGAAGCATTTGAACCATTTAAAGAAGCATACAAATTCGCCTATTCAGCAGGAGGCATGAATATGACCTCAAGCAAAGCCAAAAAGTGGGCAATTCGTAAAATAAAATGTTTAAATCAGTAATCATGCCTAACGTATGATATTCGGGGTCAGAGTAGAATGGCACTTACTTAAGCTTCTTTGGGTGCCCATTTTTCCTCACATTTGCCCGTGCTTCTGCCCTTGGTCTCATCAACAAGGGAAAGGCTTTAAGCCTACGTTTTAGAGCCCTTGGTTCAATTCTACCCGGTCTGTTCCCGACCCGTTGCTGTGCCATAATTGTGAGTAACAGCAGCATTGATTTAGCATCAATTGTTGCCGTTTGTTGTAGATAATTCAGCCATAATTGCAGACAATGTTTGAAGCTAATATCCGTCGGCCTTAAATTTGTCATTACCGCCGATTGCGCCATAAGTAGCAGAATAATATTGTACCCCAGGATATACACCCATATTTCTTCCTGATTACCCATTAAGCTCAGCCATGTTATACTGTATATATACTCAGTATAAGTTGAGATAAATATGGCAAAGAACAAAGTACAGTTTCAAAAAGGGTATAGTTTGGTGGAATTGTTCCGCGACTATGGCTCCGAGGATCAATGCCGGCAGGCGCTTTATAATTGGAAATGGCCTCAAGGTTTCAGTTGTCCTGAATGTAGCTCAAGATCCTTTTGTGAGTTAAAAAGCAGACCACTTTTCCAATGTAATCGTTGCCATCATCAGACATCGATTACCAGCGGCACGCTTTTCGCTGGTACTAAGCTGCCCTTGCGGACATGGTTCCTGGCTATTCATCTATTAACACAATGTAAAACAGGGCTGTCAGCACTCGCCTTAAAAAGACAGTTGGGTGTATCGTATAATACCGCCTGGGCGGTTAAACATAAGGTGATGCAGGCAATGAAAGAGCGTGAGAATCGTCAGCCCCTATCAGGCTTTATTCAGATTGATGATGTTTATTGGGGAGGTAAAAGAACAGGTGGTAAGCGAGGACGTGGCTCATCCAATAAAACTAGCTTTGTCGCTGCCGTGGAAGTTAATGAAGATGGTCGCCCGATAAAAATGAATATGAATGTTGTTGAAGGTTTTACACTCGCGGCAATCAGTCGGTGGTCGAAAGCACATCTCAGCGCAGGAAGTTCGGTTGTATCTGACGGGCTGGCATGTTTTAGCGCAGTGCAAGATGCGAAATGCCAGCATTTCTCCATCGTTACTGGTGGCGGCCCTGGATCGGTAGAAATAGAAGCCTTTAAATGGGTTAATACAATGATTAGCAACCTGAAAAATTCGATGAAAGGCGCCTATCATTCGGTGAACTCGAAACACCTCCCTCGTTACCTTGCAGAATTCTGTTATCGTTTCAATCGGCGATTTAAGCTTCAGGATTTGCTGCCACGGTTTATATATGTAGCGTTGAGGACCCCTCCAATACCATATCGCATGCTCAAGATGGCTGAGGCTTATGGGTAATCAGGTATTTCTTTGCTGATCATTTTTGGTGTTTTACAGCTTAAGATATTCATGCCTAAAATGGTTTTTATCTGGCAAATGTTGGTTTCAATTTCCCAACGATGACAGTAGAGCTTGAAGATTGAACGTTTGGTGTAAACCTTCGCATCCGTTAGGGTGGTGACATATATTTTGCCCTTTTGCTTGAATTCACGTACAGCGATTTTATCCGGTAGCGCGTCAAATTGAGCGCAGCCTATCCAATCTGGTTTTTTGGCCGGCTTTGAATATTCAATGATGTGATCCGTCTTATGAGAGATGCGCCGAGGGAAATACCCTTTCTAAAATCAGTATTTTTGCGTCGCCCACCCATCTGTTCCATCAATAGATCGACACCTTTTTCGCGCATTGCAATGATAAAAAGAAAACTTGGAAAAAACGCATCACCTAAAATAATATCACCGGATTCAAATAGCCCGCTGACTGATCGAAGCAAGCTTTGTTCATCACTGTATACGACACTTAAAAGCCGCCCTTATTTGCCGCTGAGATAATTAATGATTATTCGGCAGCCAATGATCATTAATTATATTGATACCTGAACCTGCCCTGCCATCACTCATTGTGGATAACAGTGATTTGATGTCTTGCTGGGCTTACGGTAAAAAGAAGGGGTCGATAGGAAAGCATAATGCCAAGTTAGATTGTCGAAGATCATTTGACGTCATGCCCGAAAACCGCACCGAAGCGCGACCCAAATGAGTCTCGCACCTGATCGGGCATAAAGCCAGCCCCCATCGACCTTTGAGCGATGAACAGAAATGCCAGACTGTTTCAATGCCTAAGGTGTCAAAGCCTTGTCGTCATTTGTTCACATTGTGATCATGGCCATCGATATTGTCGTCAAGGGTGTGCTCGTCTGGCACGCCAGGCGAGTAATCGTCGCGCCTCACTTCGGTATCAAAGTACACGCAAAGGCCGACATAATAACGCTGCTCGACAGGCCCGCTTTCGCGCCGCACAAAAAAATAAAGTAACGCAGCAGGGTTCCGCACCTGATTCGGTCCATGCTCCACTCCCTGACGAACCCAAACCCATCTTAAAAACACGGCCTTTAAGCAAAGCAGCGCCAGACCGACCCACATTCAGCACGATCACCTGTCATTTTTGCGGTGAGACCTGCCAACCGGCCTTGCGACGTAACTTTCTGATGACCAGGGCCTGATTTTTTTGATCCCAATAATCGAGCTTTAGAGTCGGTTCGATATCGACCTGTTTAACATTATTTAATATTGTTTAACCTGGAGAGGTGCCTTATTTATGACCATTGATAAAACCCTGGAAACACAAATACTGCGGTATCATCTCGTCGAACATTGGGGTGTGCATACCATCGCTGTGCAATTAGGCATTCATCACTCGGCTGTGGACCGGGTGTTATCCCAGGCAGGCATGCCCAAAGCCCAGCGGGCACTGATGCCCTCAATACTTGACCCCTATATCCCGTTTGTTTTACAGACGTTGGAAAAATACCCCAAACTCACCGCTGCACGCCTCTATGGTATGGCCTGTGAACGCGGTTATACAGGCGGTGCCAGTCACTTCAGGGCCAAAGTGGCTGAACTCAGGTCAAGGCCCGCTGCTGAAGCTTATCTGCGTTTACGGACCCTGCCCGGTGAAGAAGCACAAATGGATTGGGGCAGTTTCTAGTCGATCACTGTCGGCCGTGCTGAGCGCCCCTTAAATGCTTTTGTTATGGTGCTCAGTTATAGCCGGCAGATCTTTCTACGCTTTTACCTGAATCAACGCATGGAAAGTTTTTTGCACGGTCATGTTACGGCATTTAATGCCTTTCAAGGTATTAGCCGTGTGGTGCTTTACGATAATTTACGCTCCGCGGTACTCGAACGGCAAGGCAGTGCGATTCATTTTAATCCCAGGTTACTGGATTTAGCGGCCCATTATCATTTTGAACCACGACCGGTAGCCGTCGCTCGGGGCAATCAAAAGGGCCGGGTTGAACGGGCCATTCGCTATATCCGGGATAACTTCTTTGCTGGCCGGCAATGGCGCGATCTAGATGACTTAAACGCACAGGCTAAAGCCTGGTGTTGGGGTCAAAGCGCACAAAGGCCTTGCCCTGGAGATACCCGCATGACCGTAGCTGAAGCCTTTGCGGAGGAGCAAGGGCAATTAATCCCGTTACCCTACAATCCTTATCCTGGCGAAGATCAAACGGCTGTATCGGTGGGTAAGACACCCTATGTACGGTTTGATCTCAATGATTACTCGATCCCGCATACCCATGTTCGACGCATGGTCACCGTGATGGCATCCCCCAGTCGGGTAAGGATTATTGACGGTATGGCGGAGATTGCCAGCCATATACGCTGTTATGACAAGGCGCAACAAATTGAAGACTCGGTACATCTCGCCACACTGCGAGAATATAAAGCCAATGCACGGCATCACAGTGGCCAGGATCGTTTAAGCCACGCAGCACCGGCAGTCATTGAATTTATCGCCGCCGCTAATAAACGTGGCCATCGGCCGACGGCGGTTGTAAAACGACTGATAGCACTGCTTGAGCAGTACGGCGCAGCAGAACTTAATGCAGGGCTTGAACAGGCCCTGGCACAATCTGCAGCGCATCCCGAAGGCGTGGCTCAAATCCTCGATCAGCGGCGCGAAGCACGTCATGTTGCGCCACCTGTGGCGGTTAATTTACCGGATAACCTCGCCGTACAGAATGCCCAGGTCCGTCAGCCCGCGTTATCTGTATATGACCAGATTAACCCGCCAACGGATAGCGCTGGAACTGGAGATGCAACCGGTAGCACTGGGACCGAAGATGTAAACAATCGCCGTGAACTAAAAGATAACCCACAAAGTCACAAGGATGAACCCCATGACTAAACCTAACGTTGTTACATCCACTGAGCATGACGCTTTGCTCGTCACCGCAAAGGCGTTGAAATTACATGGTCTGGTGGAAAACTGGGATGCACTTAATGATGCTGATTTTGACCTGCTGAAAAACTGGCTCGGATGGGAAGCCCATACCCGTCAATGCCGGGGTTTAACACGCCGCCTGGCTCAGGCGAAACTTGGCAAATTTAAACCCATGGTGGATTTTGACTGGGCCTGGCCGAAACAATGCGATAAGGGCGCGATCTCAGACCTGATGCAGGTTGAGTTTATTGCTGAAGCGACTAACGTGATATTGATGGGGCCGAACGGCATCGGCAAAACCATGGTGGCGCAAAACATCACCTATGCCGCCGTGATGCAGGGCCATACTGGATTGTTTGTGACTGCCTCACAAATGCTCAATGACCTTGCCGCCCAGGAGAGCGATAACGCATTACGCCGACGGCTTAAATACTATGCCCAGCCGCAACTGCTGGTCATTGATGAAGTGGGTTACCTTTCTTACGGCACGCGCCATGCAGACCTGTTATTTGAAGTTATCTCGCGCCGGTATGAAGTCAAAGCCACGATTGTCACCACCAATAAACCCTTTGCTGAATGGAATGCAGTGTTCCCAAATGCGGCCTGCGTCACCTCGCTGGTTGATCGATTAGTACATCACTCAGAAATCATTGTGCTTGAAGGTGATTCATATCGGGCCAAAGAAGCCAAAGCAAAAGCGGCATCAACGCAACGGCGGCGCAAGCAAGCCAAAGTTAAAACCTGAAGCAAGCAACGCAAACCACCCTATAGAGGATCTAATAATGCCCTTCAAAATAAACCACCTGCAGACCCATTGGCATGCGGCTGATGCTGAGCTAATCATTGATTTTTTAGATGAGTTACGCGATGTACTTTGTCAGGCCTACGGCGAGGATATTGCTGAGCTGCATCGGTCTGAGGCTGCATCTAATCCTGTGCAGATTGATGAATCAGGCGACCCAGCATTTGATGATCAGATTGAGTTCTGACCTGAGTTAAATAACTGAGCCTGCTTAATCGCCTACAGCCCGCATTAAACTCAGCGGCAAATAACCGCGGTTTTGGGGTGGCGTTAACACATCACTACCCTTGCCCTGAAAACGCCCGAAAGCCGCGTCTAATATGGCGCCAGAGCAAAGGTCAGTGACCGCAATGAGTCGAGCAACAGGAAATCCAAGGCCTGGTTTTTGTCCGCCTTGCTGCCGATAAATACTTTGATTTTCCGGCGTGTCTGGCATGCTCACCGAGGTGCCGTCTACAACACGCAGACGGCGATCATGCCAGCGCCAGGCGGTTGGTATACTCTCTTCAATTGAACGCCCTAAAAATCTCGCCAACGATTGTGGCATCTCGAGCGGC
>JAHRVQ010000014.1 GCA_019090615.1 Pseudomonadales bacterium
AACAACAGCCCTCTACGCGCGATATACCGGTAATATTCGTCACCGGTTTAACTCAACAGGAAGATATTAAAGCTGGTTTTGATGTGGGTGGCGTTGATTATATATGCAAGCCGGTGCAGTCCCTTGAAGTGTTGGCAAGGATTCGAGCCCACCTTGGTATGAGAAAAATGTACCAGTCGCAAAATTATATGATCAATAACCTGGAGTTAATGCTGAATGAAAGTTCGGAACACTTATCCAGAACTGAAAGTCAACTAAGGGCCCCACTAAATGCTATTGTCGAGATTGGTCGAGCTATTCGGGCTGACGCTACAAACCAGCAACATACCAGGCTGTTGAGTCAAATTAATACGCTTTTGTTAGCAGGAGACCATTTAACTGGGGTATTTAATAATATGCTTGATATTGCGAAATCTGATAGTGGCTTGTTGCAGCTAACAACGGCGCAGTTCGATATAGTACCGTTAATCAATAACGTTGAATCGATGAGTACGTCATTTGCTAAATCCAACAATAATAAGCTGGTCTTTGAGTGCAACGATGTAGAACAGGTCTACGGTGATGAAGACCGTTTGCAACAGATACTCCTCAATTTAACCAATAACGCCTGTAAATTCACTCAAAATGGCACCGTTAAGGTGGTCACAAGTTGTGACTACGGTTTCTGTGAGATTGTCGTTGAAGATAATGGCATTGGTATCACTGATGAAGACCAGGACTGCATATTTCAGCCGACAAAACAAAACCGTAGTGCCTCAAATGGTAGTTTTGGTGGCGCTGGTTTAGGCCTGGCTATCAGTTATCGATTGGCTAAATTGATGGATGGTGAACTGGAAGTTGAAAGCACCATTGGTGTTGGTTCTCGATTTATTCTAACAATTCCTACCACGAGTGATAGTCAGTTAACCCATTAAAATAATCCGTTCACCGGGTGGTTTGTTGAGTCTGCAGCGGTTACTCGTTGGCGGGGACTAGTCTCTTTGGCATTAAAATGATTTAATCAATGCTATAACTCGCACTATACAAATGGATAAATAGACTAGATGTTAGATATTGATACCCTTGGAGAGCAACAACAATTATTAGAAGGTATACGCACAACAAGAGCAATACGGCGTTTAAAATCGGATCCAGTCCCCGTTGAATTAGTGCGTAAGGTTTGCCAGGCCGGATCATATGCACCCAGTGGTGGCAATCGCCAACCCTGGTTTTTTGTTGCTGTGATGGACCAGGAAAAACGCGCATTTATTGCGCAGCGTTATAAAAGTGCTTTTGCGGAATATATTGCTCCCGGCATTGAGGCAGCTAAAAATCCGGAATATCCTGAGGTAAAAAAGCGTAATATGCGGGCTGCGATCCACCTGGCAGAAAATATGCATCAGGTGCCGGTACATCTTTTTGTTGCCGGCTGGACGCGCCATGGCCGGCCGCAGGATAATGCACTTTATCCAGCTATTCAAAATATACTATTGGCTTGCAGGGCTGTAGGCCTCGGCGCTTCCTTGACTACGGCGCATCTGGCCTTTGGCGATGAAATTGATGAATTTATCGGCTTGTCGAAAGATACCCCAAGTTGCGCTTTAATTCCCATCGGCTGGCCTATTGGCAAATATGGTCGTCCGACCAGGCGCCCAATTGACGATTGCTTTTTTATTGATGAAATGCCAGCTTCAGCCAGGGCTAAACGTCGTTAAGCAATCAGTTCGAGGCAATACTTCGTAGCGAGCGCCCAGTACAGGGCGCTAGATGTAGGCTGGGCTCACTCTGCTGAAAAATTAAAGCCGCCAGGGTTAAACCATTTCTGGCCTGGCCCTGACAAGTGGTTCGTGCCCTTCTGGTCGGGTTCGTTGCTGAAGTGTCGGATCAATTGAACGATATTGGTAAACTTCACCATTTAACGTGCGCTCGATTCGATTATTGCTGATAAGACAATGTAAATGGGCAATACATTCACCAATGGCCATCAGGATGGTCTGTCCTTCTAGCTTGCGGTCAAAAAGATAAGGCAGCAGTTCGATTGCGCCGCGCGGTTCGATACAATTTTCTTCGAGAATCAACATCCGGTCTTCATGGTGTTCAATTAATTGCTGTAAGCGTTCCTGAACGCCATAAAAAGGCGAATTATGCGCGGGTAATACCAGCGTGTCATTAGGGATTAAGGTTTTAAAACGTTCATGGGAGGCCAACCAGCCTTGCATTGGGTTGGCATAGGGTTCTGTCGGCTGGATGCTAACGTTTGAGGTAATGACAGGTAAGACCTGATCACCTGAAAGTAGCAGTCTCAAATCCTTGCTATATAAGCAAACATGTTCTGGCGAATGGCCGGTCCCAGTAAAGATATCCCATTGGTGTTTGCCTAACTGAATACTGTCGCCATCAGTCAGGCGAATAAATGATTTGGGGATAGGTGTGTCGTCTGGCTCTGGGGCGAACATGCCACGCATGGAATTAACCGAATCAAGTAACGATTGTTCTACGCCGGCACGAATGTAGTACTGGGACATTTTCCAGTTACCGCCTTCACTCATCATGGTATGCATAACCCGAGTTTGGTAATACTCTGAATAGCTCATATACAGAGGCACATTCCACTTTTCGCAAAGAAACCCAACCTGACCGGTATGATCAGGATGCATATGTGTACAGATAACTCTGGAGATTGGTTTGCCATCAAGTTCGTTGGCAATTATTTGATCCCAGAGCAATTGTGTTTCTTCGCCACGTATGCCGGTATCTATGATCGCCCAACCATCATCTTCTTCAACCAGATACAGGTTGATATGGTTAAGTGACATAGGCAGTGGCATTTGCAGCCATTTAACACCAGGCGCTATTTCTATCGTAGTGCCAGGTGCTGGGACCTCTGCATAAGGGTAGGTCAACGGATCTTGAGTCAATGAATCTTGAGTATTAGTCATATGCTGCTAAACGGGCTCCAATAAGATACAAAGAACCGCAAGCCTGTTTATCTCAATTAGATAACCGTTATTGGATTATCGAGGTCGGTTTAGCAGGATTGACGGCTGGTTATTGCATCAATAAACCATATTTATGACAAATTATCAATCTACTGCTAGATAAGACCATAGCCGAGGGAGTAATCAACCGCGCCCAGTTTATACTCGCCAGGTCGTGCATGTAAGTGGTGCATGAATATACATAACAGTTGCCCAGCAGGTTGGTAAATCGACTTTAAATACCGCAAATATGGTTGATATACTTTTTTCTTTTGCAGGTTTTGAATAGCATTTCCAGGCGGTATTTAGGTTATTGCCCGCGCCATTTCGGCTGGCGTTTTTCTGCAAAGGCCTTCGGCCCTTCGAGCGTATCCTCGGCTCTTTTCCAGCGATGAAACGCCGGATAATCATCCTGACTATGCATTGCGTCAGCCAGACTGGGTTCGTCTAAACCACGCATGATCGCTTCTTTGGATGCGGCAATTGATAACGGCGCGCAACGTAAAATTCGGTCGCACCAATCGGTTATTGTAGCTTCAAAGTTATCGAGCGAAGTGACCTGGTTAACGAGGCCCATTTTGAGTGCATCCTCGGCTGATACACGGTCGGCGGATAAAACCATACCCATAGCCTGTTTTAAGCCAATCTGTCGGGCCAGCCTGTGTAGACCGCCACCCAAAGCAACGGCGCCAACAAGTGGTTCGGGTAAGCCAAAGCTTGCACGTTCCGTGGCAATGATAATGTCGCAGGCCAAAGCAATTTCAAAGCCTCCGCCTAAGGCAAAGCCATCTACCGCAGCAATAATGGGTTTATTTAAATCAAAACGTTCAATAAGCCCAGCGTAACCGCTTTTGGGATACGGGGCAGTGTCACCGGTGGCGATGGATTTAAGGTCACTACCAGCACAAAAAGCGCGATCTCCAGCGCCTCGGATGATGCAAAGGTATTGGTTGTTATCGGCTGCAAAGGCATCAAATGCAACTTGAAGTTCTGCGTGCATCTGAGGATTAATGGCGTTCATGACTTCCGGCCTATTAAGTGTGATGTTGGTCACATTGCCGTTTATGGTTGCTGTGATGTAGTCAAATGTCATTAAATAAATACCTGCTTTCGGGGGAGGGCAAGAGTATAGCCCAGCCACGAGAGCAATAAAAAACAAAATTCATTTGTGGGATGATGTTGCTAAAAATCAATGCCTTAGCGGCAACTGTTAATGAAACCGTTAATAAACAATTAGCTATAGATATCGGGTCTTTGCGGCCAGGGTTGGAACAACTTTAAGGCGCAAAAGATTAGCTGCAGCAAATGACAGGTCGGACTAGGCTCTCGTTTATACCGTTCGTTTTTAAGGCTTGTTAATTTGGCCAGGGAATGATTTTAGAACGTTTTTTAGTGGGCGAGTCAGCATGGCCATATAGCGCGCCATTTTCATGCTGAGTAGATTGCAATTGTTCTGCCATATCCTCCAGCGGCATGGGTTTTTGATAAAGATATCCCTGACCATAATCACAGTTAATTTTTTTCAGGAAATTTTCCTGATGCCTGGTTTCAATGCCTTCTGCAACTACCTGCAGGTTCAGATTTTTCGCCATGGCAGTGATTGCAGAAACTATAGCGATATCATCTTTGTTGGCGGGGATGTCCATGATAAAGCTGCGATCAATTTTAAGTACATCCACAGGTAATTGTTTTAAGTAACTCAAAGAAGAATAGCCTGTGCCAAAGTCATCAATGGCAATATGGAATCCCATTTCTCTTAAGATACCCATTAGTTTGGCTTGTTTTTCGATATCTTCCATGAGGGTATTTTCAGTCAGCTCAATTTTAAAATCATTCGGTTCAGTGCCGGTATTGCGCATAGCATTTTGTAATTTGTCCAGCAATAAAGGGTCTTTGAATTGTTTAGCAGAAATATTAAAAGAAATCTTAATATCCCGACAGCCAATACTGTTGAGGTATTTCTTATCGAGACAGGCAAGATGAAATATTTGTTCGCCAAGCGAAACAATTAAGCCGGATGTCTCTAACATATCAATGAAAGCCGCCGGAGCAAGTAAACCTTTGCTCGGGTGCAACCAACGCAACAGACCTTCAAGGGCGATCGTTTTGCCTGTTGTAAGAGAGACGATAGGCTGATAGTAGAGCCTGAACTGACTTGCATCAATGCCCTCAGTCAGTTCGTTTTCAAGCTTTAACTCTTTTTGTACCATGTGGTTCATTTCTTCGGTAAAAAAATGATAGCAATTTTTGCCATTTTGTTTGGCTTCATACATGGCCATGTCTGCGCAGCGCATTAATTCGCTGGCTTCAAAGCCATTGTCGGGCCCGAGCGAAACGCCAATACTTGGTGTTACCTGAATTTCATTGCCCATCAATTCCATAGGGCGTTGAAAATTATCCACGACCTTGTCTAACATGGCTTTTACATTATTTATCTCACCCACCTGGGGTGAAATTATTGTAAATTCATCGCCCCCAAGCCGCGCTACTATATCCGTCCTTCGGACGGAATCGGTTAATCTTTTTGAGACTTCTATCAGTAACTCATCACCTACGTCGTGGCCAAGGCTATCATTGATGCGTTTGAAGTTATCGAGATCAATAAACACCACAGCAAATCGTTCGTGGTTTTTGCGGCTATCTTCGATGATGGAGTCAAGGTGGTCGGAAAATAGACGTCGATTGGCAAGGCCGGTTAATACATCGTACAGGGCCATATTTTCAAGTTCATCGGTTCGGTTGTCGATTTCACCCTGCATGGATTCTAGCCTTTGGCTCAAATTGATAGCTGTTGCCGTAAGAATGTCCAGTTCATCGTGGGTTATACGGCGGGCAAATGTGTTTTCTAATTCGTTTCGCACAGACTCAAACTCCTGCTCTGCTAAAAGAGGCAATAATCTTGCCTGTTGATTGATGCGTCGAAGAGGAATGCGTAACACAAAATATAAGACAAACAAGGCGACAGTTGAGGTGCCGATCGTAATGGCAGTTAGCTGTAAAGCGATTTGATAGGAAGCATGCCGTGACCGCGTGATATCTGAAATTAATAGTATCTGACTGTTTCCTGGTTCAATAGCATCTTCTACTTCTAAAGTATGTAGATAGTAATATTTGGTTTCCGAATGACCGTCAGTCGAGATGCTGGTTGAATAGCCATTATGAAGGGGCACCTGGTCTTCGGGTAATTTATTAATTTCATCAAGAATTTTTTTGTAGGGCCCGTTATTAGTAACTCCCAGTACCGCATACTGCCATAGCGACCTCAGATTTACAGTATCTGAGTGGTCTTTTCGTAGTAACACTGTGCCAATATTATATTGCCGAGAAAAGTCAATCAGGAAGTCAGCGAGGGTAGTACTAAGCAGTAAAATACTGAGTGAGCCATCGGATAGCTGGATAGGGATGGCTGCGAAAATTTGACAGCTTGAAGTACATAAAACCCTGGTGTCGGGTTTCAGGTTTTTTTTTGCTGCTTCCATAAGAGCAATGATGGTGGCGTTTTTTTTTAAATCTCCGAGCATCAATGTTTTTTCGTTGTCAACCATCAATGCAACTAAGCCGCGTTCTATTTGGTAAATATCCCAGTTTTGTTTTAGATATTCCAATACACTGTCCTGATCAGATGATGAATTAATTTCTGCGGCCATAACCAGCGCTTGCCCTGCTTCCACTAGATGTTGGCGACTGTCTGAGAGAAGACCAGCGGCGTTCTCTTTAGTCAGCGTGGCTTGTTGCTCGTTTAGTAAATTTCGCAAATGCTGGTAAAATACTGAGATTAGCAGGGCGTTGGCGATAATCGCCAGCCCACATATGACGACGATAAATTTCCACCTAATGCTGACAAAAGGTAAGCGCTTTATATTGTTGTGGAGGGGGTTTATTGGCTTAGTACTGTCCATATGGTTGCTATAAACGATAGGAGAAGGTTAATGCCCAAAGTTGCCAGGGGCTCTTCAGGCTGCTGTTGGCATTGTCCTCTACAGCCAACCAGGCTACGCCTTTGACATAATGATATTCGGCATTAAGCATCATGTTTTTTTTGAGTTTACGACGAATACCGAGAGTAAGATCGCTGGTTCTTTTTGAATCAATGTAACCAAAACTAGCATTGCCAATCTCTGTGTTTTTATTGTTTTTGTTCGGGTTTAATACATTCCACCTTGCTATAGCTGTCCAGTATCTATCAATGCGGTTTTCTGCCTGAAAATAAAAACTTTCTGTTTGGCTGCCGATGGAGAAATCAAGCGTAAGCGGTGCAAAAGGTGGTAGGGGAGAAATAATTGTAATGTCTTTTCCGGTAATGTCCGCGTCGGTATAGACATATTCTGCGGTGAAGGTCCAGCGGGAAAAATTGTATTGTGCGGTAAGCTGTATCTGTTTACTTATCTGTTCGCCGTTGACGGGGCCATTAACGGCGACTGGTAGATCGAAACCACTTAAATCACTCGCCTTGACGTTGGCAGTTTGATTAGCATAACTTAGTCCTAGCTTCCATTGACCGGCATTATGTTCGTAAATAAGACGGCCTAATGTCGCTCTACCACGAGAAATATCGGTGTTTTTAGGTAAGAATTTACCAAATTTCTCAACTCGCGGTTTACCATAGGCGATTTCAAAGTGCCATTCACCCTGTGGTTGAAACAGGTTGCCATAAACCAATATTCCGTCGGATGAAATAAAAAGGTCGCGTAGAGAATCAGGATAGATGCCTTGCGCCAAAAAAATGCCTGGTCTAGTAAAGGCAATATCTCTTGTTTCATTATAATGACCAATGGGGTTCTTGAAACGACCCAGGTTAATGCCTAAATTGAAATGTTCGTTGGAATAAAATTGCGAATCCAGAAAGAGATAGTCGAGTTCGACGCCATCGTTGACTTCACCTGCATGCAGGTAAAGTACCTGGCCTGCGATTCGGACCTTTGGTGAAATTCTGTAATTGCCATTAATTGAAAGCTCAGTGAAATCAGTGCTGAATCCATCGTCACTATCACCGTAAAAACCATTGTCGCTAGTACCGACAATACCTTGATTAAGCACCAGAGATAATTGCAGGTCGTCTGCTAATGCGTTGAGTGAAAAAAGATATATGAAGATAGTGGGCAGTAATAGCTGGATATTGAACTCAGCTAGCAAATAACGCGGCGCACACCATACACATGGTGTTTGAATGCTAGGTTTGCACGTCAGGCAAAATAAACCGTTAAAGAATTTTGATAATCGCGAGCGACTCATCGACCTGAACTCCTGTTATATAACCGATTGCACCAGGCGTGGCACTAACACTTTTTTTCATTTCAGCCATATTCCTGACTTCTATAGGTGCCCGACCCTTACCAGAAAAGATGAGCCTGTCCCAGCTACGGCGTAGTTGGAAAGGCAAAATGCCGAGTGTATTACGACAAAATTGCTGATGCTCTGGGTGGTCGTCGGGAAGTACAAAAACAGTCAGCGGGCGACCGTCAGGCCAGGTCAGCATACGCATGCTGTAGATCGCTCGAATAGTTCGCCGAGGTATATTCATAGGGCCGTTATGGCTGTCATCGTGACTTATATGAGTAATAGGCACGGTTTCATCGGCCAGATGCGACTGTTCATTCGCCTTAAGGTGCATGCTGGCAAATAGAACAATCAGGCAGCAAAAAGCCGCCAGACGCAGGGATCTGGACTTAACCGGTGTCAGAGGAGACGATTGCGGCGTGGTATTTTTGTCAATGTGGTTAAGTTGCCTAACAGCAGACATCAGGCGGTATAAATGCGAAATCATTTCTTAAGTTTAGACAGGTTTGTTGTTTTGTCTTCACGATGTCAGGTTAAAATATTTGTTAGCCTCGTTAGTGAGGCGATAGGAGTTACGCTGAGCTGGTAAAATTAGCGCTGATTTTTACGGGGACGAGTGAGGCTTGCCAGGAAAGGCGTATAAGTAAAAAACGTTCGAAGTCGATTTTATATAGGGTCAGGTGCTAAGCTCGAAAGAGTGTATCGAAGAATACCCTGAGGCAAGAAAATTGCAACGACTGATGACTTAATGCATCAGTCGTTGCAATTGGGTAGATATTAAGCTGCTTTAATCAGTGTCGATTTTCTACGTCGACCGATCAACAACCCACAAAGACCAATGCCAGTGAGCATTAAGGTTGCGGGCTCAGGTACGGTTGAGGGATCATTAGGCAATGTACCAACTGTACTTGCGTCATGAGAAAATGGCGCGAAGTTAGCAAGAGAGCTTTCATATAAATCAAAATGCAGTTGCACATCATCGCTCAACAGCGTCTTGTCAATAGCAAACAGGTCGTAGAACATATCGTCTGTTCCTGTCGTGGCAATCGGTCCGCTACCAGTATTAAGTTCTGTATTGTAATTTCCGGATATAAACGCTGGATCGAAATCTACTGCTACTTCGATGTAATATGTATCATAAATGCCGTGAGGGCCAAGATCGAAGCCGGACAGAGGAGCATTGCCAAATGTCATGTTATTAGTTGCATCATAAACGGTACCGTTTACCGTAAATGAACCAAGAGTAGCAGGAGCGGTGATTTTAGGTGTCAGAGCGACAGATAAAAAATAAGACCCCCCTGTTAAAGCGCTTGCGTCAACGCCGCCACCTGGGGTGCCGTATGCGAATAGATTAAAGATATCGGCATCTGTAACAATTGATTCTTCGGGGCCGTTGTCATAAACGCCGCCTGCAATATCTAGCTGCAGTACAGGTACCGCAAAGGCTGACGCGCTTGCAAAGGCAAGTATCGTCGGCAGTACAATTTTAGGTAAATATTTTTGCATTTCGTGTTACTCCTACTTCTTGTTGCTTATTGTATTAGTTGTTTATCAACTTATTTACCAATAAGCGGTATTTTAGTTTTGTCTCAATCAATTAGCTTGCAGGTAATGAAAGGCAAGTTCCATGCCTAAGATTAAAAGCTCAGCAGTTTCAGTAGGTTAGTGTGTTTTTCGGTAAGACAGGCCGGTAATCGTTCGAATACCGTAAATTATTCCGACATATGGTCTGTTGGTTTCCAAATATGTGACCAGTATCACGGTTTTTAGTGGGGCATTGGGTATGAATTTGCGAATACGCGTTGTGCGGCTGATAAAAGTGTAAAATAAATCGACGATTATTGGTGGTAAGTTGTCGCAGCATTAACGATGACGCTGATCACGTCTTCATATTTGTCGGAAAACACCATTAATTCCGATTAAGCCGCAAACCTGAAAATCCCAGGCCGCTCTCCACAAATATATACCAGCGTATCAGCGGTATTCGTCTATTCACAAATATTCAGACGGCCCAAATAGTCCGGGGTTGTTTCGTGGGTATCTCGGTGGACTGCTTACTAATAAACAGTTTACGGGTGAAAATATTAGAATGCCTGGAAGGTGGTTTTATAAAGTGTGTTCATAGAAGGTATTTGGCGGAGGGGCAGGGATTCGAACCCTGGGAGCTTTTACACTCAACGGTTTTCAAGACCGCCGCATTCGACCGCTCTGCCACCCCTCCGAAGAAGACGCGCAATATACGCGATTACGTCGGCTTTGTTAAGTAACATTGCAGAGAAATATTTCCTGGCTCCACTAAGTGTATTTTTTGTGGTAGAACTGCACTCCGGTCAATAGGTGATTATTCGCCAGTTTAAAGGTGCTTCGAGGGCAATTGTCACAGGGTGACTTGTTTATAAGGCGATAAAATTTGATATTTCAAGGACAATAGTGATGGCTTGCACATGATTGAATTCTGGCTGATTCTGCTGGTGGGGATTTATTCACTCTATTTACTCGCTTCGATCCGTAGTAAGGATATTGCGACCCTGGTGGCAGGGCGGAAATGCAAGCAATCTGAAGTCCAGCTACTAGACCAAACGGTGCATCAGACAAAAATAAGCTTGAGTCGCGACCAAAGCAATCAGTGGCGTGTTTGGCGTGAATACCGGTTTGAATTTTCTGCGGATGGGCAGCTTCGGTTACATGGTCGGATTATTTTATTGGGTCAGCAGGTTGAATTAATCGATCTGGAGCCGTTCACTACAATTATAAATTAATTAGTGCGCAGTAAATTAATAATCAATCGAGCTGCTAATGGTTCAACCTTTAATGGTTCAATCCTTAATTATTAAATCAGGATTCCAGTAAATTTCGATAAGTGCGAAGGTGTTTTAGTGCCTTGGTATGCTGGCCGACAAGTTCATATAATCTTGAAAGATTGTAATGTGCATCGGCAAATGAGGCGGCTTTTTTATAGGCTTCTATTGCATCGTGGATATGGCCTGTATCTTCTAACAGGGTGCCCAGATTAAATGCTGCCAATGAATTGTCTGGCTCTGACTCTAATGCTTGATAGTAATGCTCTTCAGCTGCATCAAATTTACCAGCTTCCTGAAGTAGTCGGCCCATATTAACATGGGCGTCAGCGTGATCAGGTTCGATGCTTAGTGCTCTATTATAGGCGTCAGGTGCATCTGCCGGACTCACCGCTTCTAAATCAACGCCTAGATCAAACCAGTCATCGCTGGAAAGTTGATTCAACGCCTCCGCGTTTTCGGCCGCTTTTCTAGCCATAGGTGCTACTGTACCTGCCAGTTCAGAGGCTGAAAAATCAAAATGAATCTGTCCCGATTCTGGATTGTAGACCTGATTTTTATGGTGAATCACTACTGAACCGCCGTCACCGCTAATTCTCAGGGCTGTTAACGGTCGGTTTGACGGTAGTTGCTTTCGTAGTTCGGTCAGGCTGCGATTAATCTTGCTTCGTTGTACGCCAGAATTAATCAATTCTTTAGCCGTCCTTAGGATCACAAGGTCCTGGAAACTAAACCGAAAGTGATGGTTTGGGTCTCGGCCAAGATCAAGTACGCCACGCGCAATGTCGCGTATAACTGATTCTGGCAACTCAATCAGGTCAGAAACTTCCTGGGTCGAGTATCCCTTCATGGTGTGTACTACACTGCTTCGAGCTGTCATTTTCTTATTGCCCAGGTCCCGTTATAAATACTTGATTCTGATTTTGCCGTGTTTTATTTTTCGAACGTTCTTTCCATGATTTGATTTCTTTGTGTCGCTCATAGTTGGACCGCGTTCAACCTGACGGGTTAATTTATCCTAACTGCGTACTAAGAACCAATTTGTGAACAGCAGATCGCCAGCGCTCCGTTGTTAAACAACATAATTGGCATCTGTTTCTTGACCATTCATGCCACAAAGGGTGGGTACACTTATTACCACAGCTTTAAGTTATATACAATCCGGCTGTTCTTTCTAGCCAGGATGTTTTTAGGGTTGGTGCCTGATAGTGCGTACCCGTGTATCTGCTAACTAACCGAGTAGAAAAATAGTGATAAAAATACCCCAAAGCGAGTAAGACCTTTTGCTGTGGAAATGGTCAGCCTATATACTGCAGGTTTTCAATCACTCGGCAAAACATTGCTACTGAGCAAAGGTATTATTGAATGACTGCTTTTAAATGGGACGATCCCTTTTTCCTCGATGATCAATTAACTGAAGACGAAAGAATGATCAGAGATACAGCAAGAGATTACGCTCAGGAAAAACTATTACCAAGGGTTAAACAAGCCTTTAGGGATGAGCATTTTCACAGAGAAATAATGAACGAATTTGGTGAGCTGGGGTTATTAGGCGCGACGTTGCCAGAGGCATACGGCTGCTCTAATGTGAATTACGTATCCTATGGTCTTGTTGCCCGAGAAGTAGAGCGGGTCGACAGCGGGTATCGATCTGCGATGAGTGTCCAGTCATCGTTGGTAATGCATCCAATTTATACCTACGGCAATGAAGATCAGCGAGAGAAATTTTTGCCCAAATTAGCTACTGGTGAATGGGTTGGGTGTTTTGGGCTCACTGAACCTGATCACGGATCTGATCCTGGAGGAATGGTTACTCGTGCTGAAAAAACCGATGCGGGTTATCTGTTGAATGGCGCAAAAATGTGGATCACTAATTCGCCCATCGCGGATGTCGCAGTAGTATGGGCCAAGCTAGATGGCAAAATACGGGGTTTCCTGGTTGAACGAGGTATGGCTGGGTTTGAAACCCCAACAATTGAAGGCAAGTTTAGTCTACGGGCTTCAATTACCGGAGAAATAGTATTAACTGATTGCGAGGTGCCTGCTGAAAATTTATTACCGTCGGGCAAAGGTCTGGCTGGGCCTTTTGGTTGTTTAAACAAAGCACGCTTTGGTATTGCCTGGGGTGCTATGGGCGCAGCTGAGTATTGTTGGCATGCAGCACGAAGTTATACCCTTGATCGAATTCAGTTTGGTCGTCCATTGGCTGCAACGCAGTTGATACAAAAAAAATTGGCAGATATGCAAACTGAAATAACGCTGGGATTGCAAGGCGCATTAAGAATAGGTCGGTTAATGGATGATGATAATTTACCTATCGAAAATATTTCGTTGATGAAGCGAAATAACTGTGGCAAGGCGTTGGATATTGCGCGTATGGCCCGGGACATGCATGGCGGCAACGGTATCTCTGACGAATATCACGTTATTCGCCACGCCATGAACCTAGAAACTGTTAATACCTATGAAGGTACTCACGATGTACATGCACTGATTCTGGGTCGGGCTCAGACAGGCCTGCAGGCTTTTTCTGCTGGGTAAGGTTAATGTAAGCTTTTGTCCGTGCATTTATAGTGATATCGGTTGGTCTGAGCCCTCTGTTGTATATGGGTATAAATGCATGGTTAAAAAGCAATCAGTTAGATTTGATGCCAATGGCAGACATTAGCTGTTAGCGCTAGGTATTATCCTAAGTAAAAAACAGCTAAATGCGGGCTTCCAATTACATAGAACAGGGTTTATGTTAGTAGACTAATGAGGTAGCGATAGATTATCTTCAATGAACTCGTAAGGAGGAATCACAGGTGATTAGTATTCTTGTGGTGGATGATCACCAATTGGTCAGGGTAGGTACAGCACGACTATTAGCTGATATTGAAGGGTTTAAAATTATAGGGCAGGCTGAGAATGGCGAGCAGGCTGTGGAAATGGTCAAAGACCTTAAGCCAGATCTTGTTTTAATGGATGTACAAATGCCTGGTATGGGTGGCCTCGAAGCGACACGGAGATGTTTACGCGTCGATCCTGATATTAAAATTGTAGCAGTGACAATCTATGAAGATGAGCCATACCCCTCCAAGTTAATGAAAGTCGGCGCAGTAGGTTATTTAACTAAAAGAGCTGGTGTTGATGAAATGGTCAGGGCGATTAAAAAAGTCATGGCTGGACAGCGTTATATGAGTTCGGATATTGCCCAGCAGCTCGCTTTAAAACCATTTTGCACCGAACAGGCGAGTCCATTTGAAGCGTTGTCGGATCGTGAAATGCAGATAACATTGATGGTCATTGAAGGCCATCGGGTGCCAGATATTTCGCAGCGATTATCCCTCAGCCCAAAAACCGTTAATAGCTATCGGTATCGAATATTTGAAAAGCTGCATGTTAATAATGATGTTGGGCTCACCAAATTGGCCATAAAATATGGCATCATCGATGCAGAAGCTGTTGCCTGATAAGAGACTAGTTGCTTGAAAGAAACCCCCGCCCAGGCGAAGCGTTGATTAACTGTTGATAGGCTTTTGTTAGGCTTTTGTTAGATTGATGGCGTCACTCGACATTGATCTGGTCCGAATTAAAAAAGGCATTAGCTGGGCCTGTTATACCTGTGCATCCTGTTGTACTTTCAAGCAAGGGCGCATAATGAATATTACCTACGTTAACGATATTGCCGGTGCTCGTTGATTCATCATTTTTTTCTAAATTTCAAACTATGACTAATAATTGATTTCTAGAATGCATCAAATTTCACTGGACTTAATGAAACACGAGATTCATGGCTGCACGCATTGTCCAAGATTGCGGCATTATCTGAAGACCTTACGTGACATATATCCTGATTATTGGAACCGGCCGGTAGCTGCATCTGGCCCGGAAGACGCAGGGTTACTTATTGTAGGCCTGGCACCAGGCAAACATGGCGCCAATAAAACTGGGGTCCCATTTACCGGTGATGCTTCGGGCACTTTGCTATTTGATGTTTTGGCACAACTTAAGCTGATCGATAAGGTGCGCATTACCAATGCAGTAAAATGTGTGCCGCGAGATAATAAACCAAGCGGCAAAGAATTGAATAATTGTCAGAAATTTCTACACCGAGAAATTATCCATCACCAGCGGTTACCAGGCCCAAGAGTGATCCTTGCCCTGGGGCAGGTCGCCCATCGGGCGATTATTAAATCATTGTTATTGGCGCAGAAAGATTATCTGTTTGGCCATGGCGCTGTTCATCCACTGAGGTTGGATGAACAGCGCCGGTTCTGGTTAGTTAATTCATATCATTGCAGTCGCTATAATACTCAAACGGGCCGCCTGACAGAGGCCATGTTTTTATCGGCAGTAGAGACGGCAGCAAGTTACGCTTTTGATGGGATATAGTCGTTTGACGCGCCAGTTAGATTGCAAAGCTTTCTTTTCGAAGCATCTATTTGAAGCCACAATATGACCAGTTTTGATTCAAGTACATTTCTTAAACATTTAACCACTTGCCCCGGCGTATATCGGATGCTGGATGGGGAAGATGGTGTTTTGTATGTGGGGAAGGCAAAAAATCTCAAAAATAGAGTGTCGAGTTATTTTAGAGCGACGTCTCTGGACGGTAAAACGCTTGCTCTGGTGGCTAAAATACAACAAATTGAAGTGACGGTGACGAACAGTGAAACAGAAGCGTTGTTGCTCGAACAGTCATTAATAAAAACACTTCGTCCGCCCTACAATATCGACTTTAAAGATGATAAAAGTTATCCGTACATTTATTTATCCAGTCAGGATGAATTTCCTCGGTTAGCATTTTATCGCGGCGTGCAAAAAAAACGCGGCCGGTTTTTCGGGCCATTCCCCAGTGCTTATTCGGTACGCGACAGTCTGAGTATTTTGCAAAAGGTTTTTCGCGTTAGACAATGCGAAGATTCATTCTATAAAAACCGTTCCAGGCCTTGTCTGCAATATCAGATAAAGCGCTGCTCGGGGCCTTGTTGTGATCTAGTGAGTAAAGATGATTATGCAGAAGACGTGCAGGCAGCGAGCATGTTCCTTGAAGGCAAAAGTCTTAATTTGCTTAAGGTTTATGCCAATAAAATGGAACTAGCAGCGGGTTCGCTTGAATTCGAAAAAGCTGCCAAATATCGTGACCAGATTGCCCACCTGCAAAGGATACAGGAACAACAATATGTTTTAGGCGAACAGGGTGATATAGATCTTATTGCAGCCGTTATTAATCCGGGTGCTGTTTGTGTTTTGGTGATGATGGTCCGCGGTGGTCGTGTATTAGGCAATAAAACTTATTTCCCTAAAATCAGGATGGAACGTAATCTCTCCGAATTGTTAGCGTCGTTTATTCCTCAGTTTTATTTATCAGGCCGCGCTGGCCGTGAGATTCCCCGCGAAATTATTGTCAATGCGCCTCTCGAAGAAAAAGCACTCATAGCGCAGGCGCTTAAAGAGAAATGCCAGCATAAGGTACAAATATCAGATCAGGTCCGCAATCACCGCAAACGCTGGTTGTCACTGGCAACAACGAATGCAGAACAAAGTATTGGTGCCCATTTAGCTAATAAGAACAACCTTGCTCAAAGATTTGAGGCGTTGAAAAAAGCCCTGGGGCTTGATGAAATACCACAACGCCTAGAGTGTTTTGATATCAGTCATAGCTCTGGCGAGGCGACTGTGGCCTCTTGTGTAGTGTTTGATAATAACGGCCCCCTAAAATCTGATTATAGACGGTTTAATATTGATGGTATTACGCCGGGAGATGACTATGCGGCAATGGCGCAGGCTCTATCTCGTCGCTACGCACGAATAAAAGGGGGTGAAGGGCAGGTGCCCGATATTTTGTTTATAGATGGTGGTAAAGGGCAGTTAAGTGAGGCAACGCGTATCTTGTCTGAATTCAATATTACTGGTGTGCTTATGGTTGGCGTCGCAAAAGGCGTGACCAGAAAAGCAGGGCTGGAAACATTATTTGTTGCCGGGAAGGGTGAGATAGTGATCGCTCCCGATAATCCAGGCCTGCACCTTATTCAACATATTCGGGATGAGTCACACCGGTTTGCTATTACTGCACACCGACAAAGACGTGGCAAAAAGCGTACAGTATCCGCGCTGGAGTCTATTGAAGGGGTGGGCCCCAAGCGAAGAAAAGCATTATTACACCATTTTGGCGGTGTAAAAAGGGTGGAGAGCGCGAGCCGTGAAGAAATAGCAAAAGTTGAAGGCATAAGTGCAAAGCTAGCAGCGCATATTTATGCTACTCTGCATAGCAGCTAAATGGTCCTGGATGACCTTGAAAGATGAAGACCCGAATAAGTCTGCCGAATATTATCACCAGCCTGAGAATCGCGTTGATCCCAGTGTTAGTGATTGTTTTTTATCTGCCCTTTGAATGGCGTTATCTTGCTGCTGCGGGTGTTTTTACTTTGGCAAGCATTACCGATTGGTTAGATGGTTATCTCGCTCGGATGCTCGATGAAATAACGCCGTTTGGCGCTTTTCTTGATCCAGTTGCAGATAAACTTGTAGTCGCAGTGGCGTTAGTGCTTCTGGTTGAAGTACATGCGAGTCCAGCTTTGGCCGTGCCTGCATTGGTGATCGTAGGGCGCGAAATTGTGGTTTCTGCATTGCGCGAGTGGATGGCAGAATATAGCCAGCGGCGCAGTATGGCGGTTTCATATGTTGGTAAGGTGAAAACTGCTTTTCAGATGGTAGCTATTATCATTTTATTAGCAAATGGACCTAATCTTGATAATACTTTTGTTATCTCGGGATATATTTTGCTCTATGCTGCAGCGTTATTGACCCTTTGGTCGATGTATCTCTATCTGAAAATAGCCTGGCCAGATCTTGCCTCGGGTATGACTAAAAATGACTCAGGGTCCTAGGTAAGCTCGGTTCAGTTATCCTAATTAGACCTTAGTCAAAAATCCCTTGTAAATGATATTGTTGCTGTCAATTTTGATAAAGTTTTACTTAGAGTGTGCAGCGCAATAATCAACGACGCCAAACCCTTGCAGTATGAGTGCAAGCGGTTTATAAGCGAGTATAAGAAAGTAACAGAGATTGGTGCCCGGGGCCGGAATCAACGATCTTAACAATATCAATGACTTATAAGCGTCAGTTCGTACCAAAATCGCAGTTTTACATGAAGGTGTCAGATTTGCTGCCGACTCTGCGATTGTATGATGTGTTAATCACCAGCACAAGAGGCATAGCGCTTATCGCCATCAGTTCAATTCCCGATTCTGGAATTGAACTGGCGTTTTGAGGCGTTTGAAGTGCCATATCGTAGAAACGAGCCGATCAATTAGCCCAAACAGTGTCCATTTCCCAATGTAGCAAACCCCATTGGTGAAGCCTACGGAACAGAGCAATAATTTTTAGGTATTAGTATCCACGATAAGCGACCAAACAAGCTCACTGAGAGAGAGTAAATGATTTTATTATGCAAGGTGCATAATTTGTAAAAATCGCACCAGTGATAAGCTATGGCCAAGCGTGATGCTACTCCCTTTCCGCGCACTCTTTGTTATGCCAAACCCAATCACAGAGCAACATATTCAAAAAAACACTGCTTATCTCAAACCATGCAACTAACCAAAAAATTAAACAAAGAAATAAACCATTTTGTGAGCATTGCGAACTCCTTTTATTAGGCTTTACGAAGTAAAGGGCAAGGAGCAAAGCGACGCAGGGTTAGGCGTGATCCGTAGGATCAAAGTAATCATTATTATTGCGTAGCAATTCATTTTAAAGCCGCTGATTTTTCTTTAAATGTCACTTACCCACACTTTTGTTTCGCGTTAGCGTGCTGGTTCGCACGCTACACAAAAGCATGGATAAGTGACTTCAATAAATTAATTTACTTTTAGTTATATAAGAAGGAAATGCCATTTAACTCGCTGTGAGCCTCAACGGTGCAGACAAAAACCGTCTGAAAACAGTCAAAACCTGTCTGCAAACAGACAAATAAATGTTGACTTTATGACTGTTTTCAGACAAACACTTGTCTGTAGATAGACAAAACAAGAGGTCAATTATGTCGGAAAACAGTCAAATCAAGAGTTTGATTATTGGTGAAAAACAAGGCGTTTCCATTTACAAGGAGAACCCCAGCGTACCGAATGCAGTTACGCCAAATAAAAGAAGGCGAATACAGGTAGGCAGCGATCAGCGCGGATTTATTCTTGAAAAAGACACAGGTGAAATCTCAGTTGGTGGGGCTACATTCTATGAATTTGAAGAGGTAGACGACACAAAGTTTGTTAAGTTTTTTCTAGCTGGGGTCAAGCAATTTTCCGGTCTTACCAAATCTGCTCTTGAATTATTTGAAGTGGTATATAAACAACTTCAAAGCAAACACGGCGAAGATAAAATCGTTTTGAGCCTACTTATCGCTAGTGATGAAATAGAAGGGATGAATGAACGAAAATACCATCGTGCATTACGGGAACTTTTGGAAAAAGAAATTCTTTTTCGTAGTCCTGCGGATAGCGTCTTCTTTGTTAATATACGTTTCATGTTCAACGGTGATAGATTAGCCTTTGTCAAAGGATATAGGCGAAAAGGATCGGTGACGCAACAAGAGCTAAAGTTTATAGAGCAGGAAGAAGATCAATCGCAGTAACGCAATCGTTATTTAACGAAAACGTCAATTAACGCTTTCGTTAAATATAGTCGTCAATAGCATCCATCATAATCTGCACAGCAGTCGTGTCATTATCAAGCGCGTATTGTCGTACTTTCTTTCTGAATTCGGCAGGCACACGAAAATTAAAGGCAACAAAGTCGCCCTCCATGTTCTTGCTCAGGTTGGTGCTAGCTTCGTTAGCTGGCGGTGGCAAGCCCTTTCCAGACGACTTTTTCGGTGGCGGTGGTATTTTAACATGATTCATAGCCTAATCCTTTACGACAGTTTTTTAGAGTGATTTACAATTTCCTGAACTAACAAAGCTGCTTTTTTATTGAGTGAGCCAAACGTGGTTTCTGTAACTGACCTTCCGCTATCTTGCGCTCGACGATAAGCAACACGCTCTGACAACGAAGATTCAATCGCAAAGTAACCCGCCATTGAAATGTAGCTTCTAGCTTCTTCAATTTCTGGCAACGAGTCACCCACACGACAAAATACAATAATAATATGTTTATGCTGAATGCCATTTTTTACTAATTCATGTGCAAGCCTGACGGTTGGTTCTAAGTCATCCGAGGATATTCCAGTGGGAAGAATGAGCAGGTCTGAGTGCTTGGCAATAGACAAGGTTTCCTTGCTGGCGGCAGGCGCACCATCAAATATAAGGAGGTGAAAGTCACTTTTGTTATAATCTGATACTGCGTCATTCACGCTTCTGTATTGCTCTACCTTAACGATGGGTTCAACTTGATGGTCATTTCTCAGCATATTCCAGCGAGTGGATGTGCCTTGCTTTGAGTCCATATCGGCAATTTTAACCATCCAACTATTAACTGCGTATTCTCGTGCAATCAGTCTGGTTAACGTGCTTTTACCAACGCCACCTTTTTGGGAAACTATTCCGATTATCATATTACCTCTCGATGAAGAATGCGTTATTTCTTCATCGCGTTAAATAACGAATGCGTTATAAAGTAAATACTGGATTTGATACAGCGCACCCCGTAAGCCACCATTAAATTTTGTTGGTGCATATTAGTGACATAAATCTTACGTCAATTAACGTTTGCGTTTATTCACTCAAAACAGTCACAGCAAGGTTGCATTACTGCATTTAGGGTAACCCCTAGGCGCACCGATATTTATCAGGACGCTTATGGCCAGAATAGATGTATGCAGTACCAATGCAAGGGAAACGGTACTGTTATTAAAATTATGGATACCTTCGAGCATCAACGGAATAGCAGGAGGCACTGTTGAAACAACCATTCAAAATAGATACAAGAGCAGTGCAAGTATGTGGGATGTTATTTTAACGTAGACATTAAATGATGAAAATATTATTTCATTTATTAATTTTAATGGTACTGTACAATTTTATAAAAAAATGAAGTAGTAGAATGAAGAGATTAATGTTATCGGTAGTCCCATGTATTTTGTCCATGGTATTCATGTATTTCTTTTGGAATGATTTGGCATATTCAGAAAATGTCAAAAAAGAAATATACAATAAAGAAACTGAATACAAAATGGGATCAGGGGATAAGTTAGAGATTAAAGTATTTGGAGAAGAGGATCTTACCGGTGAGTTTGCGATAAATAGCGAAGGTAAAATTTCATTTCCTTTGATTGGTGATATTCATGCATCAGGATTGAGTCTTTTAGAGCTAACTTCGTTATTAGTTAGAGAGTTAAAAGATGGATATCTAGTTTCACCCAAGGTTACAATTCAGATACTACAATTAAGGCCATTCTATATAATGGGCGAAGTAAAATTACCCGGAAGTTACGAGTATATATCAGGAATGAAGGTAATAAATGCAGTGGTTTTGGCGGGCGGGTATACGCATCGTGCTAACACTAAAAATATTTTTGTAAAAAGAGTGAAAGGAATTGAATACGAAGAAATAGAGGTCAATGAAAATTTTGGTGTTCTTCCGGGTGATACGATAAAAATAAAAGAAAGGTTTTTTTAGCGAATCAATTGTTATAGTGGTCTAACTATATATGGCGATGACCCATTATAGTTAACAACTCGTGCTGGTGTACCTACAGCAAGACTGTTCGGAGGGATGTCACTCAATACAACGCTGTTTGCACCTATCAATACATTGTCACCTATTGTTACATTCCCGAGGATTACCACTCCGCTTCCCAAATAAACGTTATTGCCAATCGTAGGTGATCCGGTTTTTTCTCCATTAAAAACACCTCCTATATTAAACGAACTGACTGCGGTAAAATTTTTTCCACTACGGGATTTAGAATTGATGACAACGTTTCCGGAGTGGATAACATAAAATCCGTCTTCTATTTTGCACCCAGAAGGAATTTCAAAATTCCTACCGTAAGCTATCCTCCAATATATTATATTGCACAAGGTTGACAAAAGCGGATACTTTCTTACGGTCATACGAACCCTAAACCAAAATATTACCCTGTAATTTGCTGTCTTATAATAAGCAAATAAATACCCTAATATCCCGCGCTTATCGGTGTATCGTTTATAATCGTTGAATGACATCATTCCTCGTATTACGAAATTTATATTTATTTTTATAAATGTTTAAGACGTAAATGTATTATCTATAGAAATAAATACTACCAACTCCATCATTAAAATGTTGTTTTATAAAATCCAATAGAATTTCTTTTATTATTTAGTAATTGAAGAGTTTGCATATATTGTTTATGAATTGTTCTACGCTATTTTGTTGGTCGCTGTAAACTATTTTTTGGATGATGAATGAGGGATAAAGAAACATTATTCAATGTGCGCATTAATAATGTGTACTTCATATTTGGCTTTATAATATATTATCTCAATAACTACTTTGACAAAACAATAAATATTCCGGTTGGTGAGTTCGCTATCATCATTGTGATATTGTGGAGATATTTTAAATGTAAGACTGTACTAAATATTTATGAAGCATTTATATGCGGGATTATTTCTTTAATTCTTATTGCGTGGTGTACCTGCGTTGATTATATCCACAACGATAATACCTATAGTTCAATACGTATATTTTTTCGTCTATTCATTTTATACGCAATTATTTTTCTATACATACTTTTGCCCGACAAAAGACACGTTGTTGTGTATGTTTCTGGTGTAATATCGGCGCACATATTAAATTTTATTGTAATATGCACATACTACTTGGTGGTTGTTAAGTCTGACTACTACCTCCTAAAATATATTATTCCAACGCCTTCTGTGGTTTTATTTTTCTACATATACTTTAAGCTTAATCTAAGTAAACCAATTAAAATTCTGTGCCTTTCTTGCTTGCTATTGTCTGTTCTAGCTCTTCCTATAATTGGTGGTAGGGGTGCATTCTTGTCATTGTTTTTAGCGTCAATATTCTATTATTTGTATTATTTTAAGTTTATTAATAGATTTTTTATGATTTATATTGCGTTACTCATTCCTGGATTAACAATTTTTGTTGTTGGATATTTAGGTATTGATAATGTATTAAACTATCTATACGAAGTAGATTACGCAACAATTAGCAATGTAGAACGTTCTTTGATGCTGGATAGAAGTATAGATGTGATGAAAGAAAATCCGATA
>JAHRVQ010000015.1 GCA_019090615.1 Pseudomonadales bacterium
AGCGAATGTATCGACGTTGGAGAGCGAACCCGATACAAACCGATAGCGCCAACAAGGGTAACCTTGGCGGTGATTAAGCAGAAGTCAGCAGGCGGCATAGTAGCCAAATGCCTAACGTAATGGTTAGGACAAGGTGAATACGGTAGGCCGCCCCACCAGAACTTGGAAATCAATGAGGAGCCTGTGCAGCTCAGCTGTTCTATATCCGACCGGAATATGCAAGAACACTGGCGCAAAATCAGAAGCCATCATTGGAGTAAGAGGGAGATAATCGGCCAACTTACTTTAAGCATTTCCGGGAAACGCCCTGTGCAGAAACGCGGGGCCGCCGAGGTATGCAGGGTGTTGTGGGGGCTGACGGTTAGATACCCTTGGCTACCAGATTCAGCCTTTATATGTTAGCTTCACGATTTAGAGCATCTGAAGCCCACTGATTAATACTTAAGCCACTTAACTCTGCAGCAGTCGCTACTGCTGCATGTATTTCTGGGCGTAATCTAAGCATGAGTTTGCCAGAATATGGCTTTTGAGGTGTTTTATTCACCGCTTTACAGGTTTCTAAATAGTCTTCAACAGCCTCTTCAAATGCTTCTTTTAATTCAGAAACAGACTCGCCGTGAAAGCCAACCGTATCTTGAATACCAGCAATATGGCCAATAAAATACTCATCTTCAGAGCTAAACTCAATACGAGCAGCGTAGCCTTGGTAGCTTAAAGTATTATTCATGGTTCAACTCCCAATTGTTTGAGAAATGTGCGCGCATCCTTTACTTGGTAGGGTTTTGCTTCTTTTTTAGGATGAGGTCGATGAAATGTAGCAATGATGTCATCTTTATGAAATCTTACTCGAGAGCCTTTACCTTCAATCACATCTGCACCGGCAGATATAAGAAGAGATTCAATCTCCTTCCATACCATTGAGGCAGAAACAGGATCTTTAAAGATCGTAGCAAGTGTGCGCTTTTGTTTAGAATTCATTAATTAATGATATCATAAAACGATATCATGGCAAGGCCGCGATTTAGGGCTGAACGTTTGCATTTGGGGCCGGAGCGTGAAACGCATAGGTCCCAGCCCCGCAGGGGCGACAAGATGCGCTTGTGTACGCCCAGCGTAATGGCTGGGACAGGGTGAATACGGTAAAATTTTTGTGGTCGAAGTAAAGTGCCAGAGTAAATATCCTCTGCGCCAGAGATACAGCGCGACCCTATACAATTTTGCAGACCATCCTGGAACGGCTTGATCTCAAGCTTAAGCAGGAGAAGACGCAAATCCGGGACGCCCGTGCGGCGCGGTTTGAATTTTTAGGTTTTGGCGCTGGCCTTGTCAAGGAGTGCCCTGGGGGCGGTGTAAAGTGCCATAGTAAATAGACAATACTGAGGTGATAATTTCGCATGATTGGCAGATATTTTTTGCGCCGGCGTAGTGTGGATAACGAATCGGTAATACAGCGCCAATAAGAATGTGATTAACTTAGCCTGGCCGGATTTGGCTAGCATGCATACTGCTGCGCCGATGGGGCAGGGTGTTTTCTAATCACAGTCGCTTGTTATGCGGCAGATTCTTGATCAATATCCCAGCCGGGAAAGACTAAAACTGAAGGGTGGCAACTGAGCGCGCGACTAAGTATCTTGGCACGTTCTACCCCAAGATTGACCCGATTATTTTCGATTGCCGACAAAGTGGATTGAGGGATACCTGTCAATTTGGCAAGCTCATTCTGACTAAGCTCTTGGAGCTCTCTAATAATTCTAACCGAATCACCTACGGAGACGTCGACTTGCTTTTTGGCTTTTTTATAATCACTCATTTTACTTTCTCTGGTAATCATGGGCGGTAACGTTGACTATCTCTACTAAGACTCGGTCTTTTTCAATCTTATAAATGACTCGATATTGAAGGTTTAGTCTAGAAGATCGAAACCCTTTCCATTCACCTTTAAGGGATTCATCATTAAACCCTCTAATGTGCTTTAAACCTACAGGCCCTGATATTGTGACAATATCTTTCCATTTTTCATACCTTTGGAGTACATTCAATGGTATTCGGCTGAGTTGCCGAGGCACTCTTTTGTGTTCTAATATCTGCCACATATCTTATATAGTATATATACCATTTATGGTATGTCAACGGCTTGCCGAAAGCCCTCGGGGTCAGTGTAAAGTGCCATAGTAAATAGGCTCTGAGTAAGTCATAATTCTACGCGGTCGGGATTGATTTTCTGCGACGGCATAGTGTGGATAACGAATCGGTAATATAGCGCCAATAAGAATGTGACTAACTTAGCCTGGCCGGATTTGGCTAGCATGCATACTGCTGCGCCGATGGGGCAGGGTGGGTTTGTTTTGTACCAATTTGATCGCAAAAGTATGAAGAAATAACTGTTGGTTTTCGCCATTCTATTGTTTGAGTAATAGGATTTACTCTGGCACTTTACTCCGACCCCAGGGCGTTTGCAGACGATGTTGCGGTAGGGGTTGGACAGGTTGTTAGGTTCTGTATTCTGCAAGGTTCGGTTTGGGGTAGTGCGGCCCCATTTTTTCAAATTCACTTTTTGAATACCTGCCCCAAAGCTGTTTGTAGTTGGAAGCAATTCGTGTCCAGTTTCCAGTCGAAATTTTGACGAGCGCCATAAACTCCTGCTTGAGCATTTCTACGACCAGTTCAGCATTTTTCGAAATTAGTACTGGTTTACTCCGATATAGGTATCTAGTGAATTCATCATAATTATCAAGATACCAAACTGATGCTACTGTAGCTTGCTCTGGACTTTGATTGGAAATAGAAACTGAAGCATTCCCTCCGTTCGGGTGACCAAAGCGTAAGTTCCAGCTCGGCGAGGCATGATAATACTTGTCAATCGTAAGGGCATATTTTTCAGCAAATTCAGTAATGTTGTTTTCTAAAGGGGCAAACCAGGCATCTTGTTTTGCTATATCAAAATCATGGTTTCCATTTGGCATTGAGACACCTTGCGACGTTTAATTAGTCTGTTTATGGTGAGGCTGCTGCGCGCTGATTAAAAGGTCAAAACCTGTGACCCTGCTGGGGTCAGAAGTAGTGCACCAGGGCGAGTGTAAAGTACCACAGTAAATAGGCTGTGAGCAAGTCATAATTCCGCACGGTCGGGGTTGATTTTCTGTGGCGGAGTAGTGGGGATAACCATTCGGTAGTACATCGCTACTAAGAATGTGACTAATTCTGCCCTGGCCGGATTTGGCAAGCATTGATACTCCTGCGTCGGTGGGGCGGAATAGGTCGAAGAAATAACGGGTGGTTTTGCTGTTCTCTTGTTTGAGTAATTGGGTTTACTCTGGCGCTATACTTCGGCTCGGGGATGCTTTCTTTTTACAGCCAATGTATATTGCTACAATATACATACTATGGTTGATTTTAGAAAAATAGCTGGCTTTGACTGGGATGAGGGCAACGCCAGAAAGAGCCACGAAAAACATAATGTTAGCCAGGCAGAAGCCGAACAAGCATTTTTCAACGACCCTTTGCTTCTTTTGCTGGATGAAAAGCACGTCAACAAAGAAGCCAGATACCACGCCTACGGTAAAACTGATAAAGACAGAACGCTACACATTGCGTTTACCTTAAGAGAGAATAGCACGCTCATTCGCGTGATTTCTGCCAGGGATATGCACCGTAAAGAGAGAGTGACATATGACAAATCTTAAGAATATACCAACCTTCAAAACAGAGCAGGAAGAACGCGTATTCTGGGAGAGCCACGATTCTAGCGAATATTTGGATTTGAGCAAAGCGTTGCGCGCAGTTTTACCTAACCTCAAACCTTCAACAAAGACAATTTCACTACGATTGCCTGAAGGCTTATTAGATAACATTAAAGTAGAAGCTAATAAACGCGATATGCCTTACCAATCCCTCATAAAAGTTTGGCTTGCTAAAAAGGTCCAGGAAAGTCGTTTACTTTAGTGGGCACCAGTGTCCTGGGGCCAGTGTAAAGTGCCATAGTAAATCGATAATGAGCAGGTTGGCATTTTATAGGATTTGGGCATAATTTTTGCAGCGGCGTAGTGTGATAACCATTCGGTAATACATCGCTACTAAGAATGTGACTAGCTCTAGCCTGGCCGGATTTGGCAAGCATGCTTACTGCTGCGCCGATGGGACAGGGTGTTTTCCTTTTGTTCCAGTATGATCGCAAAAGTTTGCAGAAATAACTGTTGGTTCCGCCATTCTCTTGTTTGAGTAATAGAATTTACTGTGGCACTTTACTCCGACCTTAGGTCGTTCTCGAATAAAACAGCCGCGGTTCCGCTCTTTTGATGCGCTTCGTGCTGGCATCCTGAACAGTATATCGGCTGTTTTATTACCGCATTCAATATTTACGCACCGAGTTTTTTGCGGGCGCCCTGGATGCCGCCAGTATAAATCCCTCGGATGATTTTGCTGGCTGTTTCTGCATCAACCCCTTTGGGTGCAAAGGTGCCTGTCCAGTTGATACTGCATTCCTTGTCAGCAGTTTTTGTAATGCTAACAGTGGCAGAATAACCCGCTACAGGTAAGGGGCAGTCATCGTTGGTGATGGAGTAGGTATAGGTAAGCTTGTCACTATCATGATTATCCAGCCGTTCAATCACAGTGCCACCACCCATCTGAATGGTACGGATAGCGCCGACGCCTTCGCCCTCGACTTCAACCGCGGTTATAGGTCCGCCGATTTGAATGCCGGCGAAATCACCGAGGATTTGCCAGACATCATTGGCATTGGCCTTAACGGTTTCGATGACTTCCACTTTAGTTGTGCTCATTGATTATCTCCTTTTTTGGTCTGTGTATATTTTGTAATAGTTGCTGATGCAGTTATTAAGAGTGCAATTATTAAGAGTGCAATTATTAAGGGTGCGATGGGTATTTTATTACCTGACGTTTAAACAATTTTTGAGCCTTCTTTGCCCCAGTATCGATCTTTGAGTAAGCGTTTGTAGAGTTTACCTGTGGGTAGACGCGGCAATTCAGCTTCAAAATCGATACTACGTGGGCATTTATAGCGTGCCAGGTGGTCTTTTGCGTAGGCCATTAATTCGTTAGCAAGGTCGTCGTTAGCTGCAACCCCTTCGACAAGTTGTACAACAGCCTTGACCTCTTCACCCATATCTTCATTGGGTACGCCAAATACCGCGACGTCGGCAATCTTTGGGTTTAAGATCATGGCGTCTTCAATTTCCTGCGGATATATATTCACGCCGCCTGAAATAATCATAAAGGTGGCCCTGTCAGATAAAAATAAATAGCCATCTTCATCCACATGACCTACATCACCCAGGGCAGTCCATTTACTATGTTTGGGGTGTTGGGCGCTTTTGGTTTTAGCGTCATCTTTCAGGTACTGGAACGGTTGTTTAGGCATTTCGAAATACACCAGGCCGGTTTCGCCAGTAGCCACTTCGGTGCCTTCGTCATCACATATATGCAGGATGCCGAGGATAGGTTTACCCACTGTGCCGGGTTTTGTTAACCATTCTTCTGGTGTGACATGGGTCAGGCCGTTTAATTCGGTGCCGCCATAGTATTCATAAATAATAGGTCCCCACCAGTCGAACATCTTCTGTTTTACCCCAAGTGGGCAGGGCGCTGCCGAGTGCACGGCAACTTTATGTGATGAAAGGTCGAATTGGTTTCTGACTTCAGGGTCCATTTTCAGCATTCTGGAAAACATGGTGGGTACCCATTGGCTATGGGTTATCTGATAATCCTGGATTGCTTTTAACGCGCCGGCTTCTTCATATTTTGGCATCATAACAACGGTGCCGCCCAGGGCCGTGACTGCGGTGCTGAAACTAATGGGTGCGGCATGATAAATCGGCGCCGAAGACAGGTAGACGGTATTTTCATCAGCGCCCCATAATACGCGCTGCATAGCGCTGAGGCCGCCGGAGTTTTCATTGATTAGTACGTCTGGCAATGGCCGAATAATGCCTTTAGGCCGGCCTGTGGTGCCAGAGCTGTATAACATAAAGGCGCCAGAAGGTTCCAGCTCAAGCTTTTCCGCGGGCAGCGCATCCAGCGCCAGGTCGTAGTTTTCAAATTCATCATTTGCTTCATCGAGCATTAGCCAACGCTTAACTCGGGGGCATTGTGCGGGTACGCCGTCGCACTGGGTTTTTAACTGGCTAGAAGTTATCACTACCTGAGACTCGGAATCATCAATAATATAAGCGGCTTCCTCGGCGGTTAAATAGCGATTCACCGTGGTTAGATACAGGCCTGATCGAAGTGCTGCCCAGATAACCTGAAAATAGCGAATATCATTTTCCATAAAAATGGCGACATGATCACCTTTGCGCAGTCCTTCGGCCCAAAACAGTTGCGCCAGTTGATTGGAGCGGTCGTCGAGTGTTTTATAGGTCATGGAAACGCCGGTTGTGCTATTCACAACGGCTATCTTGTCGGGGGTCGTACTTGAGAAGTGTCCAGGGTACATAGTAACTGCCAAATTATTTTTATACTGATGGTGAATGTTGGGATAAGGTTAAGCTGATATTTGAAGCTGGTATTTGAAACTGATAATAGCGCCAAAATTAAGCGCTTACGGTCATGTCTAGTTGTTTGGTCTGGCCGTTCTAACAAGATACATTGTCGCGATGCGTTATCGCAATACGTTATCGCAATACGTTATCGCAATACGTTGTTGCGAGGCATGCTCAAGACATACTGTCAAAATATTACCGTAGGATATCGCCCATCAACCAACATTGGATGCTTTTAAGGTTGATGGGCGGCACGTTTATTGACTAAAGCCGTTTAGCCAAGGGTAAAGCCGGCGGTCATGGCACCATCGATAATAAATTCCGAACCGCTGGAATAACTGGCCTCATCGGAGGCTAAAAATAACGCTAATTTAGCGACATCTTCTGGTTCACCAATTCGACCAAGGGGTACATTGGAGAAGATATTACCTTCGTTATCACCGTCCCCGCCGCTTGATGCCAGGCCAGAATCGGTGACCATCGGTGTATTAACACCACCTGGGTGAATGGAGTTAACCCGTATACCAAATTTACCCAGTTCAAGGGCGGCAACTTTAGTCATGCCGCGAACAGCAAATTTACTGGCAACATAAGCAACGCCATAGGACATGCCCACCAGCCCGTCGATGGAAGAAATGTTAACAATAGAACCGGAGCCTGCTTTCTTCATCGACTCTGCGGCTACTTTCATTCCCAGGAATACGCCGACCTGATTAACGTTAATCACCTGCATATAGTCGCTAAGTTCGGTTTTGGTGAGTTCGCTTAGTTTTAAGATGCCGGCATTATTGATCAGGATGTTGACCGGGCCGAACTTGTCTTCAGTGGCGGCAACTACGTCATTCCATTCGTTTTCATTGCAGACATCATGATGCATATAACTGGCATTTTCACCCAGTTCAGCGGCCAGTGCCTGGCCTTCTTCATCAAGAATATCGGTCAGCATGACCTGCGCGCCTTCCGCACATAAGATGCGTGCTTCGGCAGCACCTTGCCCTCTTGCTGCACCAGTTACGATGGCAACCTTACCTGTGACTCTTCCCATAATCTGTCTCCGCGATGGTTGTTTTATGGATGTTTTGGTTTTTATAGCGTGTTTTTACAGCGCGTCAGGTCGGGTGTTAATTGACCTGACGTTTGTCGCGTAAAGCTTATTAAGCCTGTTTGATAACCTGGTTGTCCTGTAAATCGGCAATGCTGGCCGCATCAAAACCCCAGTCATTCAAAATCGCAGTGCTATCCTGGCCTGGTGCTGATGGCGGTTTTGAAACCTCGCAAGGTGTCTGGTCAAATCGTGGTGCGGGCGCAGGCTGTTTAACACCGGCTATATCAATGAAGGTATTTCTGGCAACGTTATGTGGGTGGTCAATACTTTCCTGCAGATTAAGTACCGGCGCGAAACATACGTCACTGCCTTCCATAATGTCGCACCATTCTGACCTTGTTTTGGTGAGGAATATCTCGGTCAGTTTGGCTTTCATATCGGGCCATTTATCCGCATCATGCTGCTTGGGTAGATCGGCCTCGTTGATCAGGCCAGATTTTTCGAGCATTTCCTGGTAAAATTTGGGCTCGATAGAACCAATAGAAACAAATTTGCCGTCTTTGGTGGCATAGACATTATAATAATGCGAGCCAGTATCAATGGCATTAGTGCCGCGTTCTTCGGACCATCTATCCATGCCTTTCATGCCATAAAACATCGCCATCAGTGATGCCGATCCATCGGTCATGGCGCAGTCTACAACCTGGCCCTGGCCGGATAATTTAGCTTCGATAATACCTGCCAGAACACCCATCGCCAGATACAGTGCGCCGCCGCCGAAATCACCCACCAAATTGAGTGGATGGACCGGTATTTCGCCTTCTCGGCCAATAGCATTTAAAGCGCCGGTAATGGAAATATAATTAATATCGTGTCCAGCTGCGTGGGCTAAAGGACCATCCTGTCCCCAGCCTGTCATGCGGCCATAGACCAGTTTTGGGTTACGAGCGTGGCAAACTTCGGGTCCAAGCCCTAGCCGTTCCATTACGCCAGGGCGAAACCCTTCAGTTAATCCATCAGATTGTTCGATGAGTTTTAGCACCAGCTCTACGCCTTCTGGTTTTTTCAGGTCAACCGCAATTGAACGTCGACCGCGCATTAGTACATCTTTAGTCGGGTCGCGTTTCATACCCAGGTCAGCGGCCTGTACACGGTCGATGCGAATGACCTCGGCGCCTAGATCGGCAAGCAGCATCGCGCACATTGGTCCTGGCCCGATACCGGCAATTTCAATAATTTTTAGCGAAGAAAGTGGACCCATAAAACACCCTGTCAGTTATTATTTGTTGATTAAAATACCCGGAAATACTAAATCATTTTTTATCTATTGTAAGTATCTTTACAAAAATCTTCCGTTCCAGGGCGCTGCACCTATTGTCACTTGTATTCTACAACGCTGAATGTAACTATTACGCGAAAATCTACAGGGCAACGTTGTTTATGAATTTTCTTGAGACATTTTCCGGAAAACAAATCGAATCAGGCCTCTGGTCCTTTGATCTGGAAGAGCAGTTTAACGGTGCTTTCGGCGGCACTAATGGTGGTGTATTAGCCGCTGTGACAGTCCATGTAGCGCGTCATGAATCTGGTGGTAGACGCCCAACGGCGGTAGATGCACGCTTTATCCGCGGTTTTGCCCCGGGGCCTGCAAGGGTAGAGGTCACAGCCCTTAATGTGGGTCGTACGCTGGCGGTATATAACGTCGATATTATCAGTAGTGCCGGCAAACTATGTACCCGCGCCGGCGTTACCCTGGCGGCCGCAGAGCAGCTTGCCAGCGAGGTCAGTGGTGATATAAAGCAGCAGGTACCCGATTTCTCTGCCAGCAAAGCCAAAGCCTGGCCGCATCCTGCTGGTTTTAAGGTGCCTTTGATCGATTCCTTTAAACCCGCTGCCTGCCATGATGGTTTGAAATCAATTACGCAAATTACCCTGCCCTGGGAAGAGCAAAATACCGCAGCAGAAGCGGCTTGTGTGGTCTCTGATATTTCGGTTGGGCCGCCAGTGGGTCGTATGGTACGTGGCCGGGCCAGTATCCCCAATCCGGATTTAACCCTCAGGTTTAGCCCAGCAGCCTCCACCATTAATAAAGTTGAAGCCTGTTGCGAATTAATTGACCTGACCTTAGGCCAGGCCACTACCCGCATCGATACCTGGTGTGGCGACGAGTTGTTGGCAGTAGGGGTATCTACTACTACCTGCATTCCTCAATAAGTAGGACTCAATAATTAGATCTTTCTAAAAAGACCGCAATAAAACGCGCAGCTGTAAAAAGGGCGCGGTTAGAAACGCACTATGTAAGTGCGTATGTCAACTATAAAAACACTGCATTAAAGACAAGACTTCGAACTTTTATGCAGCTTTTATAAAAAAGTAATAACAATAAACCAACCATTAAATTAACTGGATAAGCAGGGAGTTAACAGGAATGACTACATTTGGCGATTATATCAATATTAATGTACGCATCGAGGACTATATAGCAACGGTAGAAATGGATAACGGATCACCAAACTTTTTTGATCTGGATATGTTGGTTTCGTTGGCGGATTGTTTTGAAGACCTTGATAAGGAAGATAGCTGTCGGGTTTTGATGTTGACCTCCACGGGTAAGGCCTTTTCTGGCGGGGCTAATTTTCAGGGTGGCAGTACCACCCCAAGAGGGCTGGATAAGTCTGGTAGAGGCCATTTATACGATGAAGCGGTACGTTTGTACTCAAATCGTAAGCCAATTGTTGGGGTGATAAATGGTGCTGCGATAGGTGGTGGTCTTGGTTTGTCATTGGTGCCTGATTTTCGTGTTGGTTGTGCAGAGTCACGCTTTGCTGCAAATTTCACTCGGCTCGGGATTCATCCTGGGTTTGGCCTGTCTTACACCCTGCCGAAGTTAATTGGCCAGCAAAATGCCAATGATATGTTTTATACCGGTCGCCGTGTTAGGGGTGAAGAAGCAAAACAGATGGGTTTATTAGACCGCTTAGTGGCTAAAGAAGATATGCTCAGTGTTGCCACCGACATGGCGCGTGAGCTTGCTATTAGCGCGCCTCTGGCAGTGATGTCGATCCGCGAAACAATTCGTGCGGGCTTACCTGAAGCGATCAAAACTGCCACAGACCGTGAATTAGCCGAACAAAACTGGTTGTTCAAGACTGAAGATGCCAAAGAAGGTGTTACCGCGATGGGTGAACGTCGCGAACCGGTTTTTTCTGGTAAGTTGCCAGCAGCTAAATAGTTTAACCGTGGTACCTGTTTTGTAAACGCGGCGGTTTTATCAGAACCAGGCATAGTCAATGTGAAATGCATCGACCGGTTGTGAAACGATTTATGAAGCCTAGATAAATTAATCGAAAAATAGATTGAAAAATTAATAGAAAATTGTTCTGGCTCTATAACACTTGTATTAATAAAAGGTTATAGAGCTAGATTTACTTAGGAGAAAAATTGTGAAATTCGAAGAATATCAACATCTTTTATTTGACCATAATGAAAATGGCGTACTGGTGGTTACCATTAATCGACCCGATGTGATGAATGCGACTAACGCGCGATTGCATTATGAGCTCACTCAGGTATGGGATACGATTGACCGTGATGATCGAACCAATGTCGTTGTGGTAACTGGTGCCGGACGAGCATTCTCTGCCGGTGGTGACCTTGAGTGGGTTGCAACCATGGTGGGTAACCCTGAAGGCGTCGCCATAGCGCAACGAGAAGCGGGCGATATTGTTTATAATTTGCTGAAGCTCGACAAGCCGGTTATCTCGGCAATTAATGGTGTTGCTGTAGGCGCGGGCCTGGCAATAGCGTTGATGGCGGATATCAGTGTTATGTCTGAGACTGCAAAAATAACTGACGGTCACGTTAAGTTGGGTGTAGGTGCAGGTGACCACGCAGCAATTATCTGGCCGATTTTATGTGGTATGGCGAAGGCTAAATACTATTTGATGACGGCTGAATTTATCGATGGTATTACTGCCGAGCGTATTGGCCTGGTGAGCTTGTGCAAGCCCGTTGATGAAGTGCTCGACACTGCCATGGAAATTGCTAACAAACTGGCAGCCGGTAGCCAACCAGCTATACGTGGTACCAAACAAACCCTGAATGGCTGGATGCAGCAGGCAGCACCCATATTTGAAGCTTCATTGCGTATGGAAATGTTGTGTTTTCTTGGCGACGATGCAAAAGAAGGTATCGCCTCGGTACGTGAAAAACGCACCCCGAACTTTCCTTCCAGTCTGGTAGGTGCTAACGATGACTAGCGCAGCAGATAGTGCGGCGCTAAATCCGTTTCAGCTATCCGATGAACAGCGTTTGTTGCAGGATACGGTGCGACGTTTTGCCCGTGAAAAAGTTGCGCCCAGGGCTCAGGAGATTGATGCCAAAGCAGAATATCCTCAGGATATGTTTGATGCCCTGAAAGAGTTACAGATGTTTGCCTTACCCTTTCCCGAGGAATATGGTGGTAGTAATAGCATTTTGAACTCGTGTATTGTAGTCGAAGAACTGGGTCGTATTTGCTACAACACGGCTTATCTACTCATTGTTCAGTGGGTGCCATTCGGCGCTATTTTGGCTGGCGGTAATGAGGCCCAGAAAGAGAAATATCTGCCTGGCCTGGCCAGTGGTGACTTACGCTCGGCTATTTCTGTGACCGAAGCTGGCGGTGGTTCTGATGTGGCGGGTATTAAAACCCGTGCCGACAAGGTTGAGGGCGGTTATCTGCTCAATGGCAGCAAGATATTTTCAACTAACGCTGCCATCGCAGATTTTGTTGTGGTCGCAGCGAAAACTGACCCCACTAAACGTCATGCTGGGGTCAGCGTTTTTATTGTCGAGAAGGGCACCAAAGGTTTTGAAGTAGGTCCATCTGAGCATAAAATTGGCTCTAGAGGCGTACCTTCTTCACCGTTGTATTTTGATGATTGTTTTATCCCGGAAGAAAACCGCCTTGGCAAAGAAGGCGAAGGTTTTGCGCTGGTGATGGAAGCATTTAACAAGAGCCGGCCTATTATTGGTGCTCGTGGTGTTGCCCTGGCGCAGGGTGCCATGGATCTTTGTGTTGATTTTGTTCGTGAGCGTGAAGCGTTTGGTCAACAGGTGAGTGATTTTCAGGGCGTTCGGTGGATGCTGGCTGATATGGCAATGCAGACGGAAGCTTCAAGGTTGCTGGTTTATAAAGCGGCTGCGGCAGTGGACGATGGTATTACTGGTAAAGCATTAGCGCCTATTGCGGCGATGGCTAAATGTTATGCGACCGACACTGCGATGAAAGTGGCGACTGATGCATTTCAGTTATTTGGTAGCGCTGGGGTTTCTACAGCGAATCGGATCGAGCAGTATTTTCGGGATGCAAAGGTTTTGCAGATTATCGAAGGCACTAATCAGATTCAACGTAATATCATTGGTAAGAATATTGTCCAGAGCTAAGTGTCCAAAGCTAAACGTTCAACGTTAAGTAAAAAAGGCTATGGCTAGATTTGTTTGATGGCCGGCCTGTTAAATCTAAAAACCGGACTAAACCAATGTGTTTAGCCCGGTTTTTTTATGCCTGCTTTTTATTCTACAGCTGGGCGCGTAGCTGTTCTTTGAAATCAGGATGAGCGATTTCGATCAACGCTGCTGCTCGCTCGGGTAGGGAGGCGTTTTTCAAATCGGCAATGCCGAATTCTGTGACCACCAGGTCAACGTCTGTACGTAGGGCGGTGACATTGCCCACCAGTGGTACGATACGTGAAATACTACCGCCGCGGGCAGTGGATGACATGGCAACGATGGATCGACCGCCTTTTGATACTTTCGATGCCCGCATAAAGTCAACTGAGCCACCGGTGCCAGAGATTTGTCGTACCCCGGCAACTTCTGCATTGATTTGACCAAACAGGTCAATTTCTAGCGCTGAGTTAACGGATACAAAATTATCCAGTTGGCGGATTACACTGATATCGTGGGTATAGTTGGCGCTTCTAAATTGCACCGATTGCTCTTTTTCAAGCCAGTCCTGGATTTCTGAACTGCCAAGCGCCATACCGGTTAAGTGCAGGCCCTTGTCGATAGCCTTGCGGGCGCCATTCATATTGCCGTTGACGATTAGTCTCATGCCGCCGTCATCGATTAGGCCAGAATGCATGCCCAGGTCGTTTTTATCTAACAGGCCGCCTAGTACTGCGGCAGGGACTGCGCCAATGCCAGTTTGGATACAGTCGCCATCTTTGATCAGCGATGCAACAAAATTGCCAATGGTTTGTGATGTAGGGTCTATTTTGACCGTAGGATATATAGTTACTGGGGTGTCGCTCTTAAACAGGTAGTCGGCACTGTCGCCTACTAACAATCCGCCGATGGGGGCAACAAACGCATCGCTGACCTCTACAATGGTTTTTTTGGCACTATTTAAGACGGCGCCAACATAGTCTATATTGGGGCCAAAGCGAAGCTCGCCGTTGGTATCTTTGGCCGCCATAAGTAGCGCAACATCAAGGTCTTTGTTGGCAAGATAGTCGTAAATAGCGCGCATTTGCATGGGGATAAACTTAACCCGGCCTTCAGCCAGCCCTGCCTCCAGGTACGGGGTCATAAAATAAGTTTCCTGACTACCACCCTGGCCAAAGGTTGATAAGTCGTGTTGATTTACCGCTGCTACGGGTTGCTGGATAAAATGCACGTCAGAGACAAAGTCCAGTTGATCTAATAATCCCCTGGGTTCGTTGGTGGTGCCGCCGACATAGACGGTATAACCAGGTTTGATGAGTTGTTTTAGATCATCTTTTGTAATCCAATCAGCCATAGAAGACTCCTTAAATGGGACAAATACCACTCGCTGGGTTGGCTAGCACCCGCGGGTAATTAAGTACTGGGTAATTTACATATTGGGTAATAGATTACCAAAACCATAGAATACCAAAACCGCGACTTGATTGTTTGCTCCATTATTGTTTGCGGCGCCAGCGATATGCCAAATCAGCGCCAGGAATCAAAACCGCGCCCAGGTCGTGCGTTTGATCATAGCCATTGATCAAGTAGTATGGGGGTAAATTGGGATTCAACTTCACTATAAACGGTTTTAATTATGAAAGATAAAATTGTCTTAATAACGGGTGGCGCGCGCGGCCTGGGGGCTGCGACGGCGAAGAAAATGGCTGCTGCGGGTGCCAAAGTGCTGATCACAGATTTGTTGCAGGCAGAGTCTGAGGCGACTGTCGCCTCGATTACCAAAGCAGGCGGCGAGGCGTTTTTTTTAGAACATGATGTAACAGATGAAGCCCGCTGGGCCGAAGTGGTTGAAGCCATTGAGGCCCGTTACGGCGGTCTTGATGTGCTGGTGAATAATGCGGGCATTGCCTCCGATGGGACGCCGCTTGCTACTATGACGCTTGAGAGCTGGCGCAGGGTGATTTCGGTGGATCTTGATAGTGTGTTTTTAGGCATCAAATATGCTATTCCGGCCATGAAAAAACGCCTTGGTGTATGGCAAGGTGGTGGTTCGATTGTCAATATCTCCTCCATCTATGGCATTGTGGGCTCTCCAGGCGCTGCTGCCTATCACGCCGCAAAGGGTGGCGTGAGACTACTCACCAAAGGGGCAGCGCTGGAGCTGGCGCCGGATAAAATCAGGGTAAATTCGGTGCATCCTGGGTTTATTGAAACCAATATGGTGAAAGAAGGGATTCGAAAAATGGCTGCGCTGGTGCCGGACATCAGTGAAAACGAAATGATGCATGAGGTTGCCCAACGTCATCCCATTGGCCGCATGGGGCTGGATACAGATATCGCCAATGCGGTATTTTATCTGGCGTCAGAAGAGTCGTCTTTTATGACCGGGTCTGAAATGGTGGTTGATGGTGGGTTTACGGCCCAGTAATTAGTGCGCCGGCTTTGCCAGCGGGTTGTCCCAGGCATTTAGACTGAGCCCGAAGCTAAGTGGCAGGGGCTAAGTGACAGGCAATAAGTGGGCAGGCCGGGCGCCAGTCCAATAACACAAAATAAATTGTAAATAACAAACCGTAAATAACAACCGTAAACAACAAATTTAATAAAAATAAGGGAACTGTATGAATAGTGTAGAAGGCAAAATAGCGTTAATAAGTGGTGGTGCGCGTGGCCTGGGTGGTATGTCAGCGATAAAGTTGGCAGAAGCAGGCGCTAAAGTGGTGATCACCGATATTAGAGAAGAAGAAGCGGTGGGCACCCTGGATAAGATAATCAGTGCCGGCGGCGAAGCCAAATTTATCAAGCATGATGTGGCCATCGAAGAACAATGGATTGCGGCGGTTAAATTTGCCATCGATGAATTCGGTGGGCTAGATATTATGGTGAATAATGCCGGTGTTGCAGGTGCTGCCAAACCGCTTGAAGATTTGTCGCTGGAGTCCTGGCGGCGTCTCAATAGCATTAATTATGATGGGGTATTTTTAGGCGTCAAACACGCTATTCGGCCCTTACGTGAGCGCGCACATCTTTGGCCCGGTGGTGGTTCTATTGTGAATATTTCTTCCATTATGGGCTTTATTGGTGGTGCGCGTGCAGCGGCCTATTGCGCTTCAAAAGGCGGGGTAAGATTACTCACAAAAGCCGCCGCGCTAGAATTGGCGCCATCCAATATCCGCGTCAACTCGGTGCATCCGGGTTTTATCAATACCCCCCTGTTTCGTGGTGGAGTGGATGCTGCAGAAGACCGAACAGAAGGCGGTGGGCAGCATTTTGTGGATGGCATTGTACGCCGGCACCCTATTGGCAGGCTGGGCGAAGAAGCTGATATTGCCAATGCGGTACGGTTTCTGGCATCGGATGACTCGTCTTTTATGACCGGTACTGAAGTTGTTGTTGATGGTGGATACCTGGCGCAATAGCGTTGCGGAACTGCGGATATGGCCGTTTTTCAGTTGGTTAATAACGGTCAACTAGGACCGGCCAGGGAAGCATAGTGATTGATAGGTAGCGATTGAAAGTGATTGAAAGTGAGGATCTAGTGATATGAATAGAACAGATGGAAAAGTGGCGTTAATTTCCGGCTCGGCAAGGGGCCTGGGGGCAGAAACGGCGCGGGTATTTACCCGTTCCGGAGGCAAGGTGGTAATTGCTGATATTCTTGATGAAGTTGGCCTGCAAACAGTTGCAGAATTAAAGCAGGCAGGGGCTGATGCGGTGTTTGTGCATCTCGATGTGACCAGTGAAAGTGATTGGCAAAACGCAGTTGAGACAGCCGTAAGCAGTTTTGGTCAGCTTGATGTGCTGGTGAATAATGCCGGCATATTTTTCACTAAAACAACCGAAAAAATGACCCTCGAAGACTGGCGTCTAATGACCTCGGTTAACCTGGATGGGGTGTTCCTGGGCACCAAAGCTGCCTTGCCAGCATTGCAGGAGAGCGCTGCTAAAGCAGAGGTCGGCAGTGCCATTATCAATTTGTCCTCAGTCGCTGGGCTTACTGGGGCCCGTGGTGCTTCTGCCTACTGCATGAGCAAAGGGGGTGTGCGGTTATATACCAAGGCCTGTGCGCTGGAATTTGCGCATAAACGTATTCGAGTTAATTCCGTTCATCCGGGGTTGATCGATACGGATATGGGGCAACAGGTGATTGATTCTGCATCGCGTGGTAGCAGAACCTCTGAAAAGGTCAGAAAGTCGATGCAATCGGCGCATCCTATTGGACGCCTCGGGGTGCCTACTGATATAGCCAACGGTGTGGTTTATCTGGCCTCGGACGATGCGGCTTTTGTTACGGGGACTGAGTTAGTAATTGATGGTGGTAGCACCGCGCAATAGCGGATCAATTTTCACTAATGGTCTTAACAGACATTTATTGGGTATTGGTGAACATATAGTTTGCGTCAATGGTTCGAATTTGTTAGGTGTAGGCCATTGACGCAAAGCTATCTGACAAAGCATACTGTTGAGCATATATCTAAAATAAATGGATACATTGGTATTTGGCTGGCAAAAAACTAGCTGTACGTATCGCCAAGGTGAAATGCCTGAATGAATCGAACTATTAACCTGGATTAATTAAAAGATAGGGTCTCGAATATGAGTGAAACAGAAACTAAGGATAAGAAAGGCGATAGCGTTGCAATGCTGGGTGCCTTTGATCCATTCAATGGTGCCAATCAAAGGCCACAGGAATATTACGATAAAATTAAACAAAAATTTGCTGATGAGCGGGATTTACGGTTGAACTACCGCCCTGAAGGCACCGGCCAGTTTAAGACTGATTTTGACGGTGGTTTGTCGCGTTTTGGTGAGGATTCGTATACCCGAGAAGTAGAGGCTCGTGAGCCACTGACCGATACGGTTGAAGTACTATTTATTGGCGGTGGTTTTTCTGCGCTGTTAACAACTTCTCAGTTAAGAGAAAAAGGCGTTGAGAGTATTCGTATCGTTGAGCGAGGCGCTGATGTTGGTGGTACCTGGTACTGGAATCGATATCCTGGTGCTGCCTGTGATGTGGTTGCTTATGATTACCTGCCATTGCTTGATGAAATGGATTATGTGCCACGAGATCATTACGCCAAAGCACCTGAGATTTTTGAGCATTGTCAGAATATCGCCAAGCATTACGATCTGTATGATTTGGCCGTATTTCAAACTACAGTGACAAAAACTGAGTGGAACGAAGAGGAGCAGTTATGGCATGTGATTACCGACCGTGGCGATCATATGAAAGCAAAATTTGTAATTTGCGCCAACGGCCCGATGTCCAAGCCGAAACTTGCTAAAATTAGTGGCATAGAGAAGTTTAAAGGCCACTCTTTTCATACTGGTCGCTGGGATTACGATTATTGTGGCGATAAGTTACAAAACCTTAAAGACAAAAGGGTTGCCATTATTGGTACCGGTGCAACCGCCGTTCAGGCAGTGCCCAAATTAGCCGCGCAGGCGAAAGAGCTGTATGTATTCCAGCGTACCCCTTCGTCAATTGATATCCGTAAAGACTGGCCGACAGACCCCAACTGGGCGCGTAAGCTTAGACCTGGCTGGCAGGCCAAGCGACGCCAGGCCACTATCGACGGGCCACAATTGACCGAAGCGCAATTAGAGCGACGAGCTAAATTGTCGGCTGAAGAGAAGTTGCAACGTCAGGAAAACTCTAATATCGATCATATGATGTGGATTCATCAGCGTATTGAGGACATTGTTGAAGATCAGCAAACCGCAGAAGCGCTGAAACCCTGGTATATGTTTATGTGTAAGCGGCCATGTTTCCATGAAGATTATCTGCCTGCATTTAATAAGGAAAGTGTGCATCTAGTTGATACCCGTGGCCAGGGCATTGCCGAAGTCACAGAAAAAGGCCCGGTTTTTGATGGCAAAGTTTACGAGGTAGATTTAATTATCTACGCAACGGGTTTTGAGGTGCAGAAGACTGGTATCTATAATGAAATCATCGGTGAAAATAAGACCGAGATAAATGATTATTATGGTGATGGTATTCGTACTTTGTTTGGTATTCATTCTAATGGTTATCCAAATCTTTATATCATGGCTGGCTATCAGGCGTCATTTCAGTTTAATATCACTGATGTATTAACAGTGCAGGGCGGGCATATTGCCGATTGTATTGATTATGCGCGTAAAAATGATTGCGAGGCGATGGAGGTCAATCGCGATACTGAAGAGTGGTGGGTTCAGGAAGTGATTGCGCATCGTGGTAAAACGGATCGAAACAAGGATTGTACGCCAGGTTATTATAACTTTGAGGGTGAAGATAACCGCCGTCAGGATGGTACCTATAATGGCGGATTCAAGCGTTATGTTGAACTGCTAGAAGAGTCGAAATCTAAAATGAACGATATGTTTGCCACCAGAAAGAAGGCGGGATAACACAGGTTTGCGCGCTTTTATCGGCGCGCAAATTGCTCTTGTCGTATTGGTTTGCAAGAGCTGGTTTGCAAGAGCTGGTTTACAAAAGCAGATTTTACAAAAGTAAGCTTTAAAAAACTGGCTTTGTAACGGCAGCGTTGGCAATAGAAGGCTCGTAGTATAAATCTAAGGCCGCTATTATTTGACATAGGTATAGTGTTAAGTATTGGCGGTTTTTTTATGCGCTTTTTATAGCGTTGTTGGGCTGTTTCAGAGGCGGTTTGCTGGAAAAACTGGCTTTGAATAAGGTGAAATTAGGCGGGTCTTGAAACTTTTGTAGATGCAATTAGGTTGATGCGGCTGGCTGCGGTTTGTCTTCCTGTCAGTAGGTGCTGGCAGGAAGACAAAATATTCACAAGCGCGTTTTAAAAACAGCAATATCGAATAATATTTGGGATGTTGTTTTTAAAAATATCTTTTTGCGGTTACTGTTTGGTGAAAGTTAGCTCACCTTTGTTGGTGACTTTACATACCGCATTGAATTTTCCCTCGCCCGTTGTGACAGACATTTTTATTTCTACAAATTTGTTACGGCTGCGGATTTTCCTGATTTTAGTATGTGAAACATCCTGGAAGGAACCTGCAACATGGTCTTTGCAGCTGCTTAGGGCATCGCTAGATTTGCTTGCCTGAGCCATATTGGCAGTAGCGGCGAGGATGATAAGACTAATGCATAAAGGCAATTTAATAAATTTCATGAATGGGTTCTCCGGTATAAATATAAAAAATAATAATCTGCGCGATCACTAAAGAATGATCGACCAGTTGAGTTGTTTAAAATTGTTAAGTAGGTCAAGTTGGTGTGCCGGCATGCAATATAAATTTATGCTGCAGGCTTAATGCGAGGTTTATCTATCCAGCGCTATAAGCGGTGAATATTGTCTTTTATACTGACAATTACCTTTGGGTCCGTGCTGTTTTTATTAGACCCTGTCCTTATTTCTGGCTGCAAAGTTAAACGAAGCAGTTCATGGTTACAAGAGAGGTGCAGGGGCCCATATATCAGGGCATTTCTCTTGTTTATGGCTAAAAGGTGTTTTTTTATGATCAAGATGCCATGATGGAATGCTGTTTGAGTAACTGTACAGAAAGTACCAAAAAATACTTAATAATATTCGTTTAAGTAACATCCGTTTAAGTAACATCTGTTTACGTAATGGTGACTCTAATTGAACGCCGTATTGGTGTAAATGGATCTTAATTAGAGATACTTATACGCTTCAACAAAAAGGAATTAATTATGCTAACGATTTACCATGTGCCACGTACGCGATCAATTCGGGTGATTTGGCTGTGCGAAGAATTAAATCTACCCTATCAGGTTGAATCAATATCTTTTGCGCCTGAGTATCGGGCCAGCCCTGAATGGCGTAAAATGAACCCTGTGGGTAAGGTGCCAGTACTTACTGATGGCGATTTGACTATGTTTGAATCCGGCGCCATGGTGCAATATATTCTTGATCGTTATGCTGATGGTAGACTTCAACCGGTCGCGGGTACGCCAGAGCATGCGATTTATTTACAATGGTCCTGGTTTGCGGAAGCAACCTTTGCCAGACCGTTAGGTGAGATTGTAGCGCATCGACGGGCGTTTCCAAAAGACCAGGAAAAACCAGATATCGTGGCTGAAATGCAGGCAAGGTCGACAGTATGTTTGACCGCAATCGATAAAGTTCTGGCTGATAAAGAGTATATAACGGGCGAGTTTAGTGCAGCAGATGTTATGTTGGGTTATACCGTGATGTTGACAGAAATGCTGGCGCCAGCTGATAATTGCCCTAACGCGATGGCCTATTGGGAGCGATTGAAACAACGTAAAGCTTGCCAGATAGCGATTGGTTATGGTCTTTAATAATAGCCATTAAGGCGAAGGTTATAAGCTGTGTGACGCACGGGTGCCTACTATGCAGATCGTCTATTATGCAGATAAAGATGCATATTTAAAATTATAGAGGGAAATAATGAGTTATCGATTTATAGATGTGGATCCATCCATCGGGCCTGTGGGTGCACTGATCTCGGGTGTGGATTTGGCCGGCCAGTTAACCGAGGACATAGTCGGCGAAATTCATTCAGCCTGGCTTAAGCATCGGGTTTTGTTTTTTCGGGATCAAAAATTGAACCCGGCCAAACAAGCGGCTTTTGCCAGTCAATTTGGTGAGCTGGATGTATACCCTTTTGTAAAAGCGGTTGATGCGCATCCTAATGTGATTCCGATAATAAAAGAGCCTGATGCGAAGATGAATTTTGGTGGCGCCTGGCATACCGATACCTCCTATTCGCTACAGCCGCCAAAGGCCACTCTATTGCAGGCGATAGAGGTGCCAGATGTAGGGGGTGATACGTTGTTTGCTGATGCCAGCTTAGCTTATCAGGAATTAAGCGATGGCATGAAGCAAATGCTTGAAGGCTTGACCGGGGTCTATTCAGCAAAGATGGTTCATGGTGGTAAAGGTGCTTATACCAGTGTGGCTGGCGGCGGAAATATTGGCGATGCCTATAGTGAGGATAAAGAGACGGCTGCTGTTGAAGTCGAGCATCCATTGATTCGTACTCATGATGAAACGGGTGCAAAGAGTATTTACTGCAATAAGTTTCATACCCATCGTATTAAAGGCTGGACGCGCGAAGAAAGCCTGCCGATTTTCGATTTTTTGGTGAAGCATCTCATTCAGTCGCGTTTTGTGAGTCGGTTTAAATGGCAGGTTGATTCGTTGGCGATGTGGGATAACCGCTGTGTTTTTCATAATCCGATGAATGATTATCAGGGCAAACGCCGGCATATGCATCGCGTGATCGTACAGGGCGCTATACCAATATAGGGCGCCTTTAGCCGCGATATAGAAATAGCAGTAATATTGAAGGCCAGCTAAGGACGATGGGGGATGCGCATGATGGTGCCTCCTCTTCATGCCAAATTTCGCTGCCGGAGTGATTTTCTAGTTGCGACAAATACGATATGAAAATATTAGCTTGTTCGGCAAGCTACTATCCATCAAAGGTCTACTGGGTTAACCATGCCTGGTTTGTGTATTCCGATTACATGGGTGTAGATTTGAGTTGTTGAGATGTCGTTGTGGCCCATTGGTCTCCTGGATGCTTCTTCATGTGTAAAAACTGTTGGTAATTGGCGTGGTTTAGTTGCGTGCTGGGAATTAAGCTTCCCTATTGGCGTATCTAAAAACTTTACCTACATAAACACCAGCGCATTTAACGCCGTTTTTTGGGTGCGACATTCCTTGCAATCGCCAGTCGGAGCCAAGTTGCCAGATGTTGTTGAAAAAGTCCGTCATTGTACCAATCCTCCTGGTTGAGAGGGGTCTGATTTTAGGCGCCGAGAAATTTTGACAACAATTTTGAAGATATAACTGAGGATCCTCTTGTTTCGATGAATGTTAGATGCCAGTAACCAGGAAATCTATTGCCCCAACGATTTTATCTCTACTAGTACGCAACGAGCCCTCGTTCTTTTTGAGAAAGTTTGCAGAAACGCTCGTTAGCTGGTGGGTTAGCAAAGCATAGTTTTTATTCTCTATTTTTATAGTTGGGCAAAGGTTGCTGGGGTAGCTCTTATCCGACTGGTTTGCGGGCGTTAACGGAATTACGACTCTACTATTTAATGTATCGAGGAGACCATTCTGAATATCAACAAAATAGGGGTAGGTCTTATTGGTATCCTTATCCGTATTTATATAGACATCAAACTGTTCCATCAAAATATCCTGTGCTTGTCAGCAAAGAGGCCATTTTTCTTAGCAAGCTCATTGCAAGTATCAATGGCTTGCTGATTGTCCTCCAGCCACTGACGGCGTCGCTCCATGCGAACTTTCTCTGTAAGCGCCTGCTCCAAAGTTGCAGAAAGGTTTATCTTTAGAATACGGGCTTCGGCCAGTAACTCTTTATTTATACTGAGATTTGTGGCCTTTTTTGGGGCGTTTGTATCAAATAGGTGCTGCATTACTTTAGCTCGTAATATAGATTATACGCATTGCTGATGCGCACTATGGTAGTGGGGTGCATTTAGTAAGTCAAGCAACTGGACGGTTTCAACGCCGATTATGTAAGCGTGTGTGTCCTACATAGCACTTAATTAGAATCGCGCTAAGCGCACTAAAACGTAGGCCTAAAGCCTATCCCATGTTGATGAGGCCAGGCGTAGACGCGCGGGAGAATGTGAGGAAAAAAGGGCACTCAAAAAAGCTTAAGTAAGTGCCATTCTCTTCCGAGCCAAGGCTCAGTTTAGACCTTATAAACCCTGGCCGCAGTGCCGTAGAAAAGGGTATCTTTTTCTTCTACGGTGAAGTCGGCGACGATTTTCTTTAAGCCATTAAACAGTATCGGGTAAGCAATGGACATTTTGTCCACGGGGAAGTTGCTTTCGAACATACACCGCTCTGGGCCAAAACAATCGATCATATGTAGATAATAATCTCGCTGACTAGCGAAAAATTCATCTGATGTTGGCGGGGTATCACGCTCATGCCAGCCAAAACCATTATCTGGCATGGCCATGCCACCTAACTTGACGACGACATTTTCACAATCAGACAGGGTACGCATATCGGCCTGCCATTGTTTGAATACTTCTTTGCGTTTGTCGGCATAGGGGCCAACACCAATTGGGGTGCCAAAGTGGTCAAGAATCATTTGAGTATCAGGTACGGCTTTGGCTAGTTGATAAAAATCCTCATTCTGGTAATGGTAATGCCAGGTATCGTAACTAAAATCCATTTTTCCCAGTCGTCGCATGCCAGCGCGAAAGCTTGCCTGTTGGTAAAGATCAGCCGGTGCGCCGCCGGGAATCATTAATTCACCTGGATGCCGGGAATGCGCGCCAGCATCTCGAATGCCGCGGAACTTGCCATCGCCTAATTCTGCATGACCCTGTAAAACTTCTTCTACTGCATCACCCAGGGTTAAGTCAGCATGGGCAACAATGGCGGCTATTTCAGAGCCTTCACCGGCCGCTGTTTGTTGCGCCAGGCTGGCGACAAATTCAGTTTCGCCTAAAGGTTTGAGATGTTCAGGGCCGTCTTTGCGATATTCAGCGCCACATTCAACAAACACAGTTTTGACTACATTGTGGCCAGAGCCGGTATCTTGCCAAAGATCGTCTACTAAATAAGTGCCGAGGAAAGATTTACGCCAGAGATGATGATGGGGGTCCAAAATCCTTTGCTCTGGATCAATAATGTCTTCCTGCACAAGTGCTAACCATGCTTCGCTACCCGGTTTTGTCATTATCCTTACCTGCTTATTATTTGGCTGTTTATTATTTAAATTGGGTTTTACCTGGTTGAGTGTTCTCGTTGTTGCGAGTTCTCTGTGGCCAGTGGGGTCGTGAGCGCGGCGAAGGGTGCCGCCTCACGACCATTAAAAAGCGGCTCGACTAGGCGTCGTCGACGCACTTGTTCAGGCGCTCATTGGCCACCAGAAAATCTTCCATAAAGTCATATACAACCTGCTTGGCAGATAATGACTGATTCATCAAGCCAACACCCTGGCCGACCCAGTAGGTGGCAAGTTGTCTGGCGCCTTCATGGCCTGTTTCTGCTAATCGAGAAACTTCTCGAAGTGGTGGTTCACTCACCAGCGATTGTAATGGCATCGGTAGTGGATCAGGTGCATCAGCATCTTCCCAGGCATCGGTCCAGGGGGACCTTATTTGACGAGAATATTTGCCGGTTCGGCTCTTGGAGCGAACGGTTTGGCTTGAAGTAGCCGCCAGTAGTTTTTCTTTAATCACTTCAGAAGTTTCTGCTTCCTGGGTGGTTAACCATACAGAGGCAGTCCAGACGCCATCAGCGCCCATTGCCATGGATGCTGCCATCTGTCTGCCAGTGACAATACCGCCGGCACCGAGGACACAAACATCTTTATAGTCTTTAACGGCTTCATAGACTTCAGGTACGAGTACCATAGTTGAAACTTCGCCGCAGTGTCCGCCTGCTTCTGTACCCGCTGCTACCAGGATATCAACGCCTGCTTCTGCCTGTTTAATAGCATGTTGCTTAGAGCCAACCAGCGCCGCTACAGGGACATTATGTTTTTTGCCAAGTTCTAACATGTAGCGGGGCGGAACCCCCAGCGCATTGGCAATTAGACCGATGGGATGTGCAAAGGCGATATCAAGGATATTGGATGCACCGCCTTCACCAAGAAAGCCCGCGCCCTTGCCGCCCTGACCGAGGGGCCGGTCGTATATTTCTGCGGTATTAATCTTGTGCTGGGCCAAAATGTTGGCAGTGAAATCTTTTAGGTGATCAGGTACCAGTGCTTTGATATCTGCAGGACTGGCAGAGCCGTCTTTATTGGCCATGCTGGTCGGTACGATAAGGTCTACACCATAAGGCTTGCCGTCAATATGGTCGTCAATCCATTGTAGCTCTACTTCAAGTTGTTCAGCAGAAAAACTGGCTGCGCCCAGTACGCCCATACCACCTGCTTTTGATACTTCACAGACCACATCGCGGCAATGGGTGAAGGCGATTAATGGAAATTCGATTCCAAGGAGATCACAAATTGGGGATTTCATACTTTATACCTTTTACTGGCTCTACATAATGTTGAGCGGGATTGTCGCATTTTACGGCGGCGGATTCGAGACCCGGTTGTTGCTGGTGTTTGATTATCGCCGCATGCTATAAGCGGATGGTTTTTAACAACGGGTTATATGGTTTTTAGTAGCGAGAGTGACTGCTATGATGGGTCGGACTAATTATTCAAACACAATTTTTTACTATTATTGTTAATAACAAAAGAGGTTAAACGACGCGATGGAAGTTGGATTACAAATGATTTTTGCCTCATACGGCTGGAATGATGTCGATGATGGTCAGGTATATAAAGAAGAAGTGGAGATGGCAATAGCTGCCGAAGAAATGGGCTTTGGGACTGTCTGGCCTGTTGAGCATCACTTTTTTGATTATTCTCATTGCCCAGATAATTTGTTGTTCCTGTCACATATTGCAGCAGCAACTAAGTCAATTAAGTTGGGTACCGCAGCGATTATCCTGCCCTGGAATGATCCGGTGCGAGTAGCGGAGAAGGTTTCTATGTTAGACCATTTATCCGGCGGTCGGATGCAGTTGGGCTTTGGTCGAGGACTATCGCAACGAGAATTTGCGCCCTTTAATGGCATTGAAATGGAAGAAAGCCGCGAACGTTTTGATGAATCATCAGCAATGATTGTTGATGCGCTGGAAACTGGGTTTATTCAGGGTGATGGCAAGTTTTATGCAACGCCTAAAACTGAAATCAGACCGCGGCCAAATAAGACGTTTAAAAATAGGATTTATGCGGTGGCTAATTCTGATGATTCGGTTGATTCCTGTGCCAATATCGGTGGCCGGATGATTATGTTTGCAGAAACTGACTGGCGTAATCGCCTGCCCAGTATCGAGCGGCATAAAGCGCAATTTAAGGCGGCCCACGGCACCGAGGCACCACCCGTGATGATTGCTGATTTTACTTATTGTAATGAAGATGCGGATCTGGCCAAAGAGCGGGCAGAAAATTATCTGGCGGGTTATCTGGCGAGTATTTTAGATCATTATGACCTGATGGGTGAGCACCTGGCTGAAACCAAGGGTTATGAGCGTTATGGCGCTCAGGCCGGGGTACTGCGGGAGATTGGCTTTGAGAAATATGTTGAAGGTTTTCAGGCTTCTAACGCCTATGGTACGCCGAATCAGATCCTCGAACGATTAAGAGAACGTTATGATGTGGTGGGTGCTTTTGATATGGCCACCTGTTTCCGCTTCGGCGGCATTCCCTATGATCAGTGCAAAGCCAGTATGAAATTATTTGCTGAGAAAATATTGCCTGAGGTTAAAAGCTGGACTTGATGGTTTGGTGAGTCGCTGGTTGCTTAATACCATTGTTTAATGCAGTTGTTCAATATCGTTTTAGTTTTATGTGGTATTAATGACTGTCTGATCGACCAGCTCGTCACAATCAGACAAAAACTTACAGCCCGGAGAATATCAAAATTATTGTTATTCTCCGGGTTTTTGCGTTTGTCCAAGCGGTTATGTCGAGCGGCGATATTGCAGCTGTTAGTCTTTTAATCTAGCCAATCTAGCGGTTAGCCCTGTGCCGCCATGGTGGTCAGATTGCCTATAATACCGTGCGCCTCGGCAACAATATCCTGTACCAGTTGACCGGCTGGCTTTACCTGATGAATTAAGCCAGAAGTTTGACCGGCAGGACATGAACCGTTGGCCATGTCGCCATTTTCGCGGCCAGCAATTGAAGCGGGCTCGCCTACGGCTTTAAGCTGGCGTGGGAAAGGCAGGATTTCTTCAGGGTTGGTATCCCAATAGTGAGTAAAATCATTCTCGATAAGTCGGCAGGTCTTGCCGCTATGGCCACGACTAACAGTGGTACCCGTAATGTCGATATCAACGATTTTTTGTTTGTAGTTGGCATGTGCGTAGGATTCATCGGTGGTGATAAACCGCGTTCCCATCCAGATACCCTGAGCACCCATGGCGAGCGCCATCACCAGTCCTCGGCCATCTGCAAAACCACCCGCTGCGACCAAAGGTAGATCAGTAGCATCAACAATGGAGGGTATTAGTACCGCGGTGCCAATTTTACCTACATGTCCGCCGCCTTCCTGGCCTGATGCGATTAACCCATCTACGCCACCTTCGGCGGCTTTGGCAGCATGTCTGGCAGCGCCAATGACGGACATGACGAAGATACCTTTGGCGTGGGCTTTATCGACAATCTCTCTGGACGGGCTGCCAAGCCCGGAAACAATAACCGGTACCTCAGCATCGATTGCCACCTGCGCCATACGTTCAATATGGGCGTCGTGTTTATTGTCCTGTTGGCTGGGTCGGCCAAACAGAATATTTACTCCAAAAGGCCGATCGGTGATGGCACGTAACTTCGCAATTTCTTCCACCAGTACGTCCGGTGTCATATAACCGGAGCCAATACAGCCCAGCCCGCCTGCGGCAGAAACGGCGGCTGCCAATTCGTATCGAGCAACGTATCCCATGCCGGCCTGAAATATGGGGTAGTCGATGCCCAGTTTTTCACACAATGGGGTGCGTAGAGCACTCATTTTTGAACCTGATTGTTCCGCTGTTGCTACCACTGGATTCTCCTTTTGTTCGGTAAATGGTTGGTCTTAAATGACTTGTTGTAACGTGATTTTTTATAACGCGACTAATCTATAACGAGATTAGTTTCTGACGAGATTAGCGGAATTTTGAAAAATCCGGTGCGCGTCGCTCACCAAAAGCCTGCATGGCTTCTTTTGATTCGGGGGTGCGCAGCTGAGCTGCAAAGACGGCTGATTCTGCATCCATCACCGCTTTTAGATCAGGCCCAAACTGGCGCATAAGTGCTTTAGTCGCGCGGATTGCGCTGGGTGCCTTGCTGGCAAGGGTTGCCGCACGTTGCATGACTTCTGGCATCAGTTGGTCAGCGGCAAATGCCTGATTGACAAAACCGCCTTCGATAGCAGTTTGGACATCAAATTGATCGCCAAATAGAAATAGTTCGGTGGCCTTTTGTTTGCCCAGGCTTAAGGGCGCTAATAAGGATGAGCCAGCTTCCGGTACTACACCAAGATTGATAAAAGGCATAGCAAAGCGGGCATTGACTGCAGCATAAACCAGATCAAAGTGGAATAACATGGTTGTACCAATGCCGATAGCGAGGCCATTGACAGCGGCGATTACGGGTTTTTCTGCGTCATCCAGTGCCGCTAATAGTTCGGGTACCGGGCCTTTTGAACTGTTTGTAGTTTTAGCGTCGGTTTGATCCAGGGGTTTTTCTGACTGGTTGACGAAGTCGCCGATATCGTTCCCCGAAGTAAAACTGTCTGCTGCACCGGTGACTACCACTGCGCGTATCTGCGGATCAGTTTGGGCTGAGCTGATGGCTTCTGCCAGGCCATAGTACATAGAAGTAGTGAGGGCGTTTTTTTTCTCAGGGCGATTAATGCGAACCAGTTGAACCCCGTCCTGGTATTCTACCTCGATATGTTTATTCATAAAAAGAAACCCTCCGTTGGGATCATTTTGCAGGTTGATTGCGATATACCTTTAAGTTGGCCAGGTGCCGAGGCCCGTTTGAATTCAGCCATTCTCTGCTGAAAAGCTTCCATTGCCCAAAGATCTAATCTCAGTATTCAATGTTCAGAACTTAAGGCCCAGATCATGGCAGATTAGGCAGTTCGGCGCTAGCCGGTAAAAGGTTAGAAGTTTAACCCGATAAGGGCGGCTCAGGTTGAGTTTCCGATGGGCAAAAAAATGCCCGCGAGTTAACCGCAGGCATTTTTAATTTTCACCAGTTTAACCCGTTTTATTAATCGGGTACTCGGATGGGGCCAGGGGCTTAGGCGGCTTTAACTGGATGCATTTCCCAGGAGGCATCTGCTACAGGCAGATTAAATAGTTCGGCGCTATTATTGCGTAAAATATCCTGCCGTTGTTGGTCTGACAGATCGCCGCTATGTTTGCGCAGCAGATTGGGAGATTCAGGCCAGGTTGAGTCAGTATGGGGGTAATCACTGGCCCAGATTAAACGTTTATGGTTCATTAGATGGGCTGTCTGGAAGGCCACCCAGTCATCCTGAAAAGTCATAGAAACATTTTCTCTTAGATATTCGCTGGGTAATTTTGATAATCCCTCAAGGATGCCGTCATCTCTATTGAATTTTACCGCATGATCCATTCGATACATATAATGGGGCATCCAGCCTGCGTCGCCCTCTGCGCAAACCAGCTTAAGTTTAGGATTACGTTCGAACACGCCCTGTAAGGTCATCATGCCAACAATATCCTGCACAGCACGGATAATGTTTAGAAAACCGCCCAGTGAATGGCCCCGTGGTGGCTTAAAAATATCATCAAAACTACCTGATTGGGCGGTTAGAATATGAAAGCAGATCGGCAGGTCCAGATCAACGGCACATTGCCATAGGGCGTCATAGTCCTTGTCGTCATAATCACCCTGCACTGGATTGCCCGGCATCATCATGCCAACCATGCCCATATCTTTTGCTCGGCGAAAGTCTTCGATAGCGCTATCAATAGACATGACAGCGGTTTGAGCCAGGCCAAACAGTCGGTCAGGGTTACCCCCGCAAAATTCCTGCAACCAGCGATTATAGGCTTGCATGCAGGCATTTTTGTAGTCCGCATCGGGGTGTGTGCATAGGATCATGCCGACGGAGGCGTATATAATTTCTGCCGCGATACCGTCGCGATCCATGTCTGCGCCGCGTGCTACAGGATCCCAGGCGCCGGGATAAATACCATCAAATTTGGTGACCTTGGCAAATTTGGCACGTTCTGAGGGGATCATACCTGCACCAGCCAAAAATCCCATTGGCACAACTCTTTTGGTGTCTTTGATGACAAATATATCCTGACCGTTTGCGCCTTGTTCAACCCTGGGTGCGATATCACGAAATTTGGGGTCGATAAAGTCGATATAACAATTTGGTGGTTCGACAATATGTGAATCTGCCGAAATCATGCCGGGTCCTATCATTATGAATCTCCTGATTGCGTTTTAGAATGGAAGTTAAATCAAAGTTAAGACGAAAGTTCGATAGCAAAAATATTGTTGTCTCTATATGCTATTAAGAAGCCACGATTGTCGTGAAAAAGCAAGCGATAATTTTCGTGTTATGTGGCTTTCAATGGGTGATATTCCGTTGCGTGTCACTAAAAATGCGGCTGAGTAGCGATGGTTATGGTGTGGGTAATTTCCCCCAGCCCTGTCCTTTTATGGCGGCGAAACCTACATGACATCAAAACCTGAGTAGATAAGTTAGCTGCATTATTCTGCGTTGATAGCTGACGTCATGACGACTGTCTGAGTCAATCCATAAGGTGGAAAAATCTAAGGCAGTTTGTTGGCTGAGTGAGACATTGATGCCCAGTCTGATTGAATGGCTGCGGGCTTTAAGGCGATAGGCGGTCCAGTTGCCGCAAAATGTGCTGTTAAAGGCCTGGTCGGGTTCAAAAATTTCAGCTGCTATTATCACTTTGTTAATATTGTTTGTTCGTTGTCCGTTACATAAATTAGCCTGGGTGGTGGACCATATTTTTCCTTTTCGATAGCCGTATGCAGCGTAATAAATAACCTTCGACATTGGTGAGTAATCAATATTAACCAATGCGTTAATATGCCTTAAATCAAAAACCTTGCTGTGCGCCGATTGATGCTGATAGCCAATACCCGTGACTAACGTTAAGCTGTCAGATAGGCGTTTGGTCAATAATAGCCGGGTCTTTAGCTGTCCATTGTTTCTTTGTTTAGCGCCGAATTTATTGTACTGATATGAAGTTGTAAAACGGTAGAAGGGGGCCAGATAACCTAAATTTCGCTGCCAGCGGAAATCAAAACTTAAGCCAAGGCTATATTGTTCTAAATCATCTACTGCGCTAAATCGCTGGTACTGGGTAAAGCCTGCCAGGCTGACCGCCTGATTGCCCTTTAGCGGTATGTCGGCGGTTAGTTGGTAGTTCAGTTGATTGAATTTTTCAGCGATGATTTTCGAGTTTTTGGCGGATTGGCCGACGTTATCATCGTCGCCAACACTCAGTTTTAAATCGTTGAGCCAGGTAATGTTAAATGCCTTATTGATGCCCTGGGCGGTTGCGTTGACTGGGGGGCTGCTGGCGTATAGGGACATAAAGAGTAGCGCCAGACAGGCACCAGAATGGCAGCTCAGTCGGCGTCGTTTAAGCCTGGTTTTTATGCGGTTTTTTATACTGTTTTTTATACAATAAGGCGCTGAAGATGTAATGGCTTCAGGCTGATTGGTTGAGCTGAGATAGACAGGTGGTTGGTTCATTATTTATTACAGTACTATTTCAAAATATGTTTTTAGTGTAAATGTGTAGCGTTCTTAGGGTTGCGTTTGATTGATCGCGAATGATAATCAACTGACGGTGTCTATTTTAGATAATGTTATATTAGCTGCATAAAATACCAGACGTCTTAAATTGGCAAGCGTGAAATCAGGATTTTTGATAAGTTCGCCCGAGTTAAACATTTTTGCTTTCAGAGTAGGAGTATAAATTGCAACAACCCGCTGACGAAGACCGAAGAGCTTTTTTAATCCGGTTCTTTAACACAGGTGCCTGGGCGTCAGCGGCAACGGCTGGGTTACTTGGGCCGATAGTTGAAGTGATGGCGGCTATTCCAAAGGCGTTGAAAAATGGCAGGTCAATATATTCATATAAGGGGGATGTCTGGGTTGATGGAGATAAACTTAGCCCCAAAAATATGCAGACTATGATCATTAGCAGTAGGTCGAAGGTGGTTACTGGTTATGCTAGTCGGGTGATCTTTGCGGCGCACAAAGATGCGCATTTTTTACGCGCAGAATCAACGCTTCAGCTGGGTCAGAAGGGTTCATCGGCTCGGCCAATCCATTTGCAGAGCCGTTCAATCCATTTGCAAAAGGGCAGATTACTGTCAGTTTTTGCTCGACGAACTAGAGCTGATCAATTTCAATTGACGACTCCAACAGCAGTTATTGGTATCCGAGGGACCGGTTTATATGCAGAGGTTGAACCCAGTCGTAGCTATCTATGTACCTGCTATGGAGAAGTGGATATCGTCGCAGCGGCGGACCCGTCAACTCGTGAGACTATTATAACGAAGCACCATGAAAATCCGCGTTATGTTTATGCGAATAACACAGAGGGTAGTTTGATTCGTCCAGCGCCCTTTAAAAACCATACTGATGAGGAGCTACAGCTCATTGAAGCGATTGTTGGTAGAACCACCCCTTTTTCATGGGTCAAAGAAACCTATACCAGGCCCAGGCAAGATTATTGATTTTAGCAGCCGCAGTTGTATAACGAGACAAGCCATGGTGTTTATTAAGAGCCGCCAGGGCTGTCTATATAGAGCCGCCACGGCTGTCTAATAGAGCCGCCACGGCGTAATTTAATGGATCTGGTATAACGGGCGCCTTAGATGGCATGATAAACGCCACATTGACGTAAATGGACTTTAGTCAGAGATTACCTGATTTCAGCTCCACGTCGGTGGAAAAACTAATCAGCTAAAGATAACCGTTTATCCGCTAATGCTGGTTTTCAGGGTTACTAAAGGAGGATATGAAATGTCAAATATACTAATTACTGGTGCTAATAAAGGTATTGGTTTACAGCTTACTGAACAGTATGCAAAGCGTGGCAATACTGTTATTGCCTGTTGTCGCGATGTCGATGCAGCATCAGCTTTAACAGATCTGGCTGGTAGTCATGATATACAGGTTAAACAGGTCATGATTGGCGATGGTGACTCAGTAGCAAAACTAGCTTCAGACCTTGCGGCAACACCGATCGATATGCTAATTAATAATGCCGGAACTGGCGGGCCAAAAGCCCAATCTGTTATGGATATGGATTATGCCGGTTGGGCAGATACATTTAATATTAATACTATGGCCCCGTTGCGAATGTTGCAGGCCCTGAAGACTAACCTGAATTTGCCAGCATCAGCAAAGGTTGCCACTATCACTAGCCAAATGGGTGCGTTGAGTCTCGATATGGCAATGGCTTACGCCTATTGTGCCAGTAAAGCGGCTTTGAATAAGGTGATGAAACTGGCCGCAATCGAGTTGAAAAAAGAAAATATTCAAGTCTGTGTGATCCACCCTGGCTGGGTACAAACCGACATGGGCGGGCCAAAAGCTGATCTTACTGCGGCTGAGAGTGCCGCAGGCATCATTGGTGTTATTGAGCAGTTAAATGCAGATAATACCGGTGGATTCTGGAACTGGAATGGCAAACCCCATGCCTGGTAACTGAGGGCATATTTTGCCAGTTTGATAGCAGAGGGTCGGCGTGAAATTAATTTAGCTGGCTGATTTCAATATTGCGGAATTTAACGATACCTTTGCCAAATTGCAGCCCAATCGGGCCACTTTTTAACGCGCCATCTTCAACCTCGACGATTTTTCGGCCGTTGAGGTTGGCGCTGAGATGGGTGCCGTTAGCAATGATTTCATAGTTATTCCATTGATGCCCTGTGGTGGCTTTATAGAGTGGTGCCGCCAGATTAACAATGCCGCCGGTGCGATAGGTTTGGTCTGCACGGGTATCATAAATATTCACTTCATAAGCATTTGTGGCGGTGATGTTTGACGGATTACTGGCACGAATAAATATACCGCTATTGGCTGTCTCATCTACCCAGAATTCAAGTTTGAGACGAAAGTCCTGGTATGAATTTTGAGTCACCAGCATACCGCTGCCCTGATCAGCCTGGATAACGCCGTCTCTAATTTGCCAGTTAGCGTCACCTATAATATTCCAGCCAACCAGATTGTGGCCGTTAAAGAGGCTTTCGAAGCTGCTGGACTGAGGCGAGTTCGATCGGATAGGTTGTTGTGAGCAACTGGCGATGACCAATAAAAATAGTAATACAAAGGCTGTTTTTATTGTTTTTCTGCCTGTTGCAGAATTTGCTGCAATATTATTTTTCATTCTAGCGCCTTAGTGCTGAGTATGGTGGGTTGATGTCCGGTGGGTTGATGTGTGGTAATTAGCTTGCGACGCGTGGCCTGCCGTTGGAGTGAATAATATAGGGTTTGTTGAGGCAATACGGTAGGCGGAGCTGGATTAACCGAGTTCAAACCTGTCAGATTTAACGTACGCGCTTTTAAACCAGGCTGCAATAGATAATACTTAATGGATAATATTTGGTTGTTGAATCGAAGCTTAACAATTTTGCAGCGAATATTCGTTATAGATGACTTGCAGCACAAGTTATGGCCGTATTTTATGCGCCGACGAGCAAGCTAACAGGGAGCCTACATTGGAAATCGACACCATTGCCTGGGGTTATACGTTGCCTGAAGCTATCCGCATGGACGCAGCCGGGCAGCTTTATTTTAGTGACGCTATGGGTCAGGGAGGTGTCTATCGAGTGACCACTGATGGGAAGGTGGAAACGCTGATTGCTGACAGGAAACTTGTGGGTGGTCTGGTGCTGCACCGTGCTGGTGGTTTTGTGATGGCAGGAGAACAACTGCAGCACTGGAATAAGGGTACAGGGCGGGTGTTATTGCAGTTAGAAGGGGTGTTTTATTTTTGTGATGTACATACGGATCAACAGGGCGCGGTTTATGTCGCTTCAATACGGAGTAATATTGAAGCCATAATGAACCCGGTATCAGGCATCGCGCCGACCTTTGAAGAAACCAAAGCGGCAATGATACCGGGTGAATGTTATCGAATTAACCTCGATGGGCGTATCGAGGTGCTCTATGGTGATGTGTTGTTAGGCAACGGCATCGGGTTTTCACCCGACTATAGCGCCATGTATCATGTTGATAGCTATGCGCAGGGTATCATAGTACATGATATGGATTCGTCGGGCCTATTGTCGCAGCGGCGCTTGATTGGTCAGGCAAGTTTTTCTCGCGGTAGTCCCGATGGTATGTGTGTTGATGCCACCGGCAATTTATGGGTTGCCCATGTGGGTGGTGGCAGAATAGTGTGTTTGTCGCCGCTGGGTGAAGAAATTACGCAAATTAATTTGCCTGCAAAAAGAATAAGTACCTTAACCTTTGCCGGTCCAGATCTTGATACACTCTATGTCTGTAGTATGGATAACCTTCAACAGCCCGAGCGACAGGGGACAATATTTCGTATTCGCAATTCAGGTTTCTGTGGTTTACCAACAACTCTGGCGGCAATTTGACGAAGTAATGTAGGGCTCGCAATAGCAGTGCTTGTTGCGACAGCAGTACTTGTTGCAATAAAAATTCAAGCTGATAAATGCCAGGCTATAAAAAGATTATTTCATACACAGACTAGCGCAAAATAAACTTAAGTAAAAACCGTATTCAAGCAAAATAAGTTCAGGTAAAACATATCTAGGCAAAATCATGTCAAGGAAAAATAAGTTCAGGAAAAACTAAGTTCAGGAAAAACTAAGTTCAGGAAAAACTATGTTCAGGAGTAAAATATTGCAGCCAGACCCAGTACTTCAGATCGGCATTGAACAATATTATTATCATGAAGCAGAGCTGCTGGATAATCATGAATATTCGCGCTGGTTTGATCTGTTTGCAACAGATACTCATTACTGGATGCCAAGCCAGGCTAATCGCTTGTTTCGGGATCGTGGTACCGAGGCGTCGGTAGAAGGTGAATTTGGTTTGTTCGATGATACTAAAACAACGCTGGGCTGGCGGGTTAAACAGTTAAATTCAATGACCCATTGGGCAGAAAACCCCCGCAGTAGAACGCGCCATCTAATTAGCAATGTGCGTATTAAAACTATCCTCGAAGATGATGAATATGAGGTCTGGTCGAACTTTATCTGTTATCGCAATCGGCTGCAGGATGAAGTTGATATATGGGCAGGTGAACGCCAGGATCTATTATGTGCTGATGCGGAACAGGGTTGGCTGATTAAGAAGCGTAAGATAATTCTTGATCAAAACGTGGTTTTATCAAAAAACCTTAGTGTATTTTTTTGATGATAGGAGGGAACATTTTGCATAAATCCAGCGGCCTTTCAGATGCTAGCCCGGCAGCACTAGAACAATTGGTAGATTGGCAAAAAGGCACGGTTAGTGGCCATATTTTTGTTGATGAGTCTATCTATGAAAAGGAAGCTGAACAGGTTTTCCTCCGTTCGTGGCTTTATCTGGGGCATGAATCACAAATTATGCATCATGGTGATTTTATTAGTACGTATATGGGTGCAGATTCGATCCTGGTGGTGCGCCAGCGAGATGGAACGGTAAAAGGCCTGTTGAATGCCTGTCGACACCGAGGTATGGGTGTTTGTCGCGCTGATTCAGGTAATGCCAGTACCTTTGTTTGTCCTTTCCATGGCTGGACCTACGATACTGCCGGCGAGCTTCGTTCTGTGCCGCTACTCAAAAGTGGTTATGAGGATAAGTTAGATAAATCACAGTGGGGGCTGATGCCGGTGCCACGGGTTGAAATCTATAAAGGCCTGATCTTTGGCTGTTTCGATCTTGATGCACCGTCACTGCTTGAATATTTAGGCGATATGGCCTGGTACCTTGATTGCCTGCTTGATCGCACAGAGGGCGGCACAGAGGTGATTGGTGGGGCACATAAAATGCGCATTAATGGTAACTGGAAATTGGCTGCGGAACAATTTGCTGGTGATAACTACCATACGGTAATGACCCATGCATCCGTGCCGGGTGCCTGGTCAGACCCTGACAAACCAATGCCTGAATTTGTCGATTTGATGGAGCAATTTGGTAAACAGTTTGTTAGTCGAGAGGGGCATTCGGTAGCGGGGTTTACCGTCAATACCGCTAATCAATTACGCAGCGGTATTGCAACTTTTAGCAAAGATGTTGATATTGTGCTGGAATATTACCGCCAAAGTCGCAAGCAGGTGGCCAATCGGCTTGGGGAGGAGCGGGCTAATGGCCCGGCAACAGGGGCGGGCAATGTATTTCCCAATTTTACTTATTTAAATATGGTGATGGGCGCGTCCAGTATTGGTGTTGTTCATCCGCATGGGCCTAATCAGTTTGACTGGTGGCGCTGGGGTATTGTCGATAAATCTGCGTCAAAAGAAGTCAAAGCCGCTATGGTGCGTTGTTTGCATACCTGGCCTTTGGGTATGGCAGATGCTGATGATGGTGAAAACTGGGGTGCGATTCAAACGAGTATTAAAGGTCCGCTGGCACGCAAATTGATGTTTAATTATCAATTAGGTATGGGCCAAGAAGGTGCTGATGATCAATACCCAGGACGTGTTTATCCCGGCATGGTGAGTGAATTACCGCAGCGTTATTTTTATCGCCGCTGGTTAGAATATATGACCAGCGAAAGCTGGCCTGATATTAATGATACTTAAGTGATATGGTCGAAATATGAAGCCTGAAATTTTGCAACTAATAGATTTGTTTCTAGTATATTGTTGGTTTACTAGCAGGTCCACTAACAGGCCAACTGGCTGGCCACTAGCTGATTTGGGGGGCGCTAAATGACTAAATATCCTGCTGAATATTTTCACCGGCAGGATGAGTCGGCGGATGAAAATTTTTATCGGCTGCCACGTTTTGTTCGGCATATTGATGACGCCACCATCGCAAACTTGAGTGCATATTATAAGGAAGTATTGCCTGCAAAGGGCAGGATTCTTGATTTGATGTCCTCCTGGGTGTCTCATTTGCCGGTAAAAAATGAATTTGTTCAGGTTTCTGGCTTGGGTATGAATGCAGAGGAACTTGCGGCAAATACACAGTTAAATGATTTTCAAACCCAGAACCTGAATGTCACACCGCAGCTGCCCTATGAGAATGCCAGCTTTGATGCAGTGCTCATCGCTGTGTCGGTTCAATACCTTAATCAACCTATGCTGGTGTTTGATGACATAAAGCGCTGTCTGAAAGGCAATGGCCTGTGTATCGTGGCAATCTCGCATCGGTTATTTCCCACTAAGGCGATCCAGGCCTTTCATGTTTTATCTTTGGCAGCGCGTTGTGAATTAGTTGCCAGCTATATGCAGCAGGCCGGTTTTGATCAGGTGCAGATAATTGATCGTTCACCTGTAGAGGCTGATCCACTTTGGTTGATTGTAGGTTCAGCCAGTGGTTAATTTACAACCTGTCGGTCTATTCTGGCCAGTTGATGAAATTACTGTGTTTTTTCTGCTCTAGATGACGAATGCCAAACACTGCGCCATTAGTACTTTGACTTTCCTGTAGATAGATTACCATGTCCTGCAAAGGCATCGGCTTTTGATATAAATACCCCTGGCCAAAATCGCAACCTATTTTTTTAAGAAAACTCTCCTGGGCCAGGTTTTCAATGCCCTCAGCGACAACTTGTAAATTAAGTTTATGGGCCATCGCGGTAACGGCAGATACTATTTCAATGTCGTCCTGGTTCTGCGGAATATCCATGATAAAACTTCTATCGATCTTAAGAACATCTACGGGCAATTGTTTTAGATAACTGAGAGAAGAATAGCCTGTGCCGAAATCATCGATTGCGATATGGAAGCCCATGCCGCGTAGAATATCCATGAGTTTGGCCTGTTTCTCAATATCTTCCATAAGGGTATTTTCAGTAATCTCTATCTTAAAATCGCCTGGCTCAGTACCAGTATTACTCATCGCATTTTGTAATTTATCCAGTAGCAGCGGGTCTTTAAATTGTTTTGCAGAGATATTAAACGATATTTTTATTGCCTCACAGCCAATGCTATTCAGGTATTTCTTATCAAGACAGGCTAGATGGAAAATTTGCTCACCAAGCGAAACAATCATGCCGGAGTTTTCTAACATATCGATGAAGGCTGCAGGCGCAAGCAGGCCTTTTTGTGGGTGCAGCCAGCGCAGCAAGCCTTCAAGGGCGATAATTTTCCCAGTTGCGAGTGAAAGAATAGGTTGATAAAAAAGTCTAAACTGGCTGGAATCAATACCCTCACTGAGTTCGTGCTCAAGTTTTAGCTCTTTTTGTACGATATCGTTCATTTCTTCAGTGAAAAAATGATAACAGTTTTTGCCAGACTGCTTTGCCTCGTACATAGCCATATCCGCACAGCGCATCAGTTCGCTTGCCTCAAGACCGTTGTCGGGGCCGAGCGAAACACCAATGCTGGGGGTGACAAGAATTTCGTTGTTTGAAAGCAGCATGGGTTTCTGGAAATTGGCCACCAGTTTATCTAACATTATTTTTATGTTATTGATCTTGCCGACCTGAGGTGAAATGATAGTGAATTCATCACCGCCAAGACGGGCTACAATATCCGTTTGGCGTACTGATTCAGTGAGCCTTCTGGATACTTCAATCAGTAGTTCGTCGCCAACATCATGACCCATGCTATCGTTGATGCGCTTAAAGTTATCCAGGTCAATAAATATTACTGCAAATCGTTCGTGATTTTTTTTACTGTCTTCAATGATAGTGTCCAGGTTGTCAGAAAAAAAACGGCGATTCGCCAAACCAGTGAGTACGTCATATAACGCCATGTTCTCGAGTTCATTGGTTCGATTATCAATTTCATCCTGCATAAGTTCCAGCTGTTCACTGAGTTCGATTGATGTTTCTGCCAGAATATCTAGTTCATCGTGGGTAAAGCAACGCTGATAGGATTTTTTTAGTGCCTTGCGAACCACTGAATATTGTTTCTTTGCCAACAGGGGTAATAATTCCGCCTGACGTTTTATCCTTTGCATCGGGCCTTGTATTGAAAAACAAAGCAATATTAAAGCGAGTAAGGTGGCGATTGATGACAGGGCTATTGTTTGCGTAACGATATCGAAGGTTACCTTTCGTGACTCAGTGATGTCTGTCATTATCAATAACAGGCTACGGTTACTTTCGTTGGTACCTTCAATGGCAATGGTATGAAAATAGACGTAGGCCTTATCTTGTCCTGTTGCTGAGTTCAAACCTAGCGAATAGCCATTTTCTATGTCCACTTCGGCTTCGCTCATGGTACTAAGTTTACTCAGTAATTCACTGTAATTGCCGTTGTTAGTAATACCTTCGATGGAGTAATTCCATAGTGAACGGTAGTTAAATGGCTGGCCGCTATTAGTCCTAAGTAGCGCTGCGCCGATGTCATTTTGTAGTGCCAGGTCAATCGTGAAATCGGCCATGGTGGTGCTAATCAGCATTATATGGAATGAGCCGTCGAAAAAGCGGATTGGGATTACGGCGAAAATATGGCAGCTTTTATCGCAAAGTACTTTACTAGCTGGTCGGAAGCTAGATTTGGCTTCAGTGACCATGGCCTTGATGATGTTATTGTCTTCGAAATCACCCAGAATGAGCGGTTCTTCAGCATAAACTACCAGGGAACTTAAACCCCATTCGATCTGGTGGATATCCCAATTGTTAGAAAGGTATTGCTTAATACTGTTCTGGTTTTCACGAGAAGTGGTTTGTGCCGCCATCGCAATTGCCTGGGCTACTTCAATAAGGCGCTGACGACTATTGTTGAGTAGGATAGTGGCATTTTTTTCAATATTAATGATTTGTTGTTGGTCAAGCAGCTTTTTTAGATGCTGGTAGGTGATGGTTGCTAATAGCAAATTAACAACCAGGGCCAAAACGCAGATTATGCCGATGAATTTCCAGCGAAAACTAAGGTAGGGGATATCCTTGTAGGATTTTGTATTTTTCTTTGACTTGCTTATAGACATCGGTATTTTGGTTTTAGAAGCGATAGGAAAAAGAAAGGGCTATCATATGCCATGGACTTTTCAGATCGACATCCAGATTATCTTCGGGACTGACCCATGCGAAACCTTCAATATAGTGGTATTCCGTGCTTAGCATCATACTGTCCGCGATTTTCCAACGCAGCCCCAAAGTTAAGTCTTCTGTTTTTGTAGAATCAATATAGCCGAAACTGACATTGCCGAAGCTGGCTGGTTGATTGCCCTTGTTGGGTTCCAGTACATCCCAGCGGAGTAACGAAGACCAGCGGTCATTCAGTTGTTTCTGGAGTTGAAAGTAGTAACTCTCAGTTTCAAAATCGGTGCTTAAATTGACGGTGACCAGGTCAAAAGGGGGCGCGGGAGAGGCGAATGAAAATGGTGAAGCACTGAGACCGGCCGAAGTTCTGGCGTATTCTGAGGTTAAAGTCCAGGTATTATGATTATATTGCGCGGTGAATAAATACTGTTCCAGTTGCTCGTCACCGCGAATGGGACTAGTGAGAGGGAGCGGCAGTGATAAAGCGTTCAGATTGTCGGCGCTTAAGTCGGAGGTTTGGCGAATATAACTCAGGCCCAGCTGCCAACGGCCCAGATCATGTTCATAGATAATTCTGCCCAAGAGTATTTTAGCGTCGGAAATATCAATGCTCTTGGGAATGAAATCGCCAAATTCCTCCAGCCGTGGTGCGCCATAAGCAAGTTCAATATGCCACTGGCCAAGGGCACGAAATAAATTTGCATAGGCTAAAGCACCATCTGAAGAAATATAAATATCGCGTAGCGCATCAGGGTAGATGCCTTGCGGCAGAAATACCCCAGGACGAGTGAAGGCAACATCTCGGGTGTCGTTGTATAAGCCGATTGGGTTCTTAAAACGGCCCAGGTTAATGCCTAGATTAAACGCTTCAGAGCCGAATATTTGTGAATCGATAAACAGGTAGTCAATATCTACACTATCACTGGTTTCTCCTGCACGACGGTACAGTACCTGGCCTGCTACCCGAAAGTGGGAGTTGATCTTATAACTGCCATTGGCGGATAGTTCTGTGTATTGAAAGCTGATGCTGTCATCACTGTCGCCATAAAAATTATTATCGCTGGTTGCTACCAGTCCCTGATTGATGACAAAGGAATAAAGTAACTCCTCTGCTGAGCTATTTTGGGTAGAAACATTGATGCATATGCCAAATAGCATCAGTATCCTGGTGAAATTACGACATAAGTCTCGCTTCTGGCGGTTGTTACGCCGATGCTGACTAGAGAATTTTAAGTATGGTGACAGACGCATCAACCTGGTCCCCTGTTATGTAGCCAATGGCTCCGGGTGTCTCACTGATTTTTTGTTTCATTTCCTGCATGTTTTTTACTGCAATGGGTGGTTGGCCCTTGCCAGAAAATATCAGCCGGTCCCAGCTACGGCGCAAATGAAAAGGCAAAATACCGAGGGTATCGCGACAAAATTGCTGGTGCAGGGGGTCGTCATCCAATAACACATATACCGTTAATGGGCTGCCATCTGGCCAGGTACGCATACGCATGCTATACATGGCTCGAACTGATCGTCGTAGTACTTCAGTTTGCCGATTATTGTCGTTGTGGGTAATAAGTACCTGTTGCACAGGTCCAGCTATTGTGTCGCTAGCATTTGCGGATGATATTGTGACATTGGTTAACAACAGGCATGAAAATGCAAGCAGGCCTAATAGCCTTGTCAATCTGCGGATTCTGGACAACTTAATCTGGCACCTAAAAACACCAGTTTGGTCAGATTGTCCATTTCGCTGTCCTCGATGTCGTTGCAAACATAGGCGTAGCAAGACACTAGGAAGCTGGAATAATTGCCTGATCATTTGTAAAGCATAGACACACTATGTGCAGAATGTGCAGAATGTGCAGAATGTGCAGAATGTGCAGAATGTGCGGAAAATGTGTAAAAAGCATGGCGACCATGCGCGACACCATGCGCGATATAACAGGCGTGGACAGTTAAGGACCGGCAATTTTTTTGGTTTATGGGCCCTCAGGCACCTTTAAAAGGTTTGCCATCGAAGGTTTCTAAGCTTACGAACTCACTCACTGGCTTACGTTTAAGTCGGGTGAGTTGGCGAACCGGTTTACCCAATGGTACGACGGCGCTTACAGCGAAATGTTTCGGGATATTCAATAATTGCTGTATCTGTGGTTCGCAGCTAGCTGCGAGAGTGGTTATGGTACCGCCGAAACCTGCCTGACGGGCGGCTAACAAAACATTCCACACCAGCGGATAAATTGATGCGCCGCTAATAACACCAATGCGCTCAAGGTTCTGGTCCATGGATGCAACCACGGAGAGGTCAAGCACAAATACCAGCGCCACAGAGGCACCTTTAACAGTATCAATTAGCTGAGTTGGCGGGATGGTGGCGTCTATTTCCGCCTGGCTGAGCTTGCTGGGTGTAATGGTATTCCAGGGGTTTTCACCGGCTTTTTTTTGCGCGCTATATCGTTGTGCGGCGGCTTTGCCCAAACTTGCCAGTTGTTCTTTGGTGCTGGCATCACGGACGATAATGACCCGCGCTCCCTGGCGGTTGCCACCACTGGGGGCAAACCGCGCATTGTCGAGTATCTCGTACAGTAGTTCATCGCTAAGAGATGCATCAGTATATTCTCGCGCGGCGAAGGTGGTACGCATTGCCTGGTATAATTCCATTTTTTGATCCGTCCGTTTAATACTTAAAGTTCGCGCCAATGATGCGCTGAAGTGGGTTTATTTGCTGGCAATGTAGTTCAGAGTTTCAATGTATGACTGATTCACTGTTACTAGCAGCCGCAAATAATATCCTATCACTCCCTGATTCGATGCCAAAGAGCATTGAATCAGCGCGCATAAACCTGTAATTTTCGCCCTGTACGATTTCATCGATAAAGCGGCATAGTTTTGTCGATTAGCTGTCGCCAGAGTATAAGCGCTGGCAATTCAGCAGGTGAAAATAAAGTGGGTATATGTGGGTAAATAAAGGTAAATTTAATGGTAAATGCAACTGAGTTTCGAAGTGCGGTTAAAGGCTGGTTGGAGGAGAATTTTCCGCTAGCACTGAAAGGGCAGACGGCGATGTTGCTTGAACTGGCTTCGGTACAAAATAACCTTGAGGGTGATATTTTGCTCTGGCGGCAAAATCTGGCGCAAGCTGGCTACGGCGCGCCAACCTGGCCAAAGGCATACGGTGGTGCGGGTTTGACTCATCCTCAGGCCAAAATACTGGCTGAAGAGATGAAGCGTGTTGGAGCTTTTAACCTTATTCCCGCATTGGCCGGAATGGGCGTCACAATGGTGGGCCCAACTGTGCTTGAATACGGTACAGATGACCAGAAAGCGCGTCATTTACCTGGTATTGCATCAGGCACAATTCGCTGGTGTCTGGGGTTGTCGGAGCCGAGTGCTGGATCTGATCTGGCGTCGTTGACCACTAAAGCGGTTGCTGATGGCGATAACTGGTTATTGAATGGACAAAAAACCTGGACCTCCGGTGCTGATATTTCGCAATGGTGTGGTGCCCTGGTGCGTACCGATAGTAGTGCCAAAAAACGTGATGGGATTAGCTTTTTGATGCTGCCAATGGATCAAGCGGAAATTAAAACTCGACCGATTAAGTTAATCGCGGGTGCTTCGCCGTTCTGTGAAACATTTTTTGATGACGCCAAAGCCAGTAAGGATGATTTGTTGGGTAAACCTAATGAAGGCTGGAGTGTGATTAAGCGCTTGTTGCAACATGAACGCCAAAGCCAGACCAGTGCCAGCCGTACCGGTAGTGCCAGGGAAGCTTTTCAGGATACTGCCAAGCGTTATGTGGGCGTTGATGCGCAGGGCCGCCTCGATGACGCAGACCTTAGGATTCGTTTAGCCAATCATTTAATGGATGCAACGGCGCATAGCTTAACTGTACGGCGGATTCGGGAAGAAGCGCGTGGCAAGGTTGAAGTTTCAGCGGCAGCCTCAATCCTGAAAAATACCGCCACCCAGGTGGCGCAGATTAAGTCTGAATTAACTCTTGAATTGATGGGTTATCAGGGGCTTGGATGGCAGGGTGATTCTTTCAATGAAGAAGAGCTTGACAATGTTCGGAGCTGGTTGTCAGGCAAGGCCATGTCCATTTATGGCGGCTCCTATGAAGTACAGAAAAATATAATTTCGAAAAACATTCTAGGTCTGCCAGAAAATACTCAAAAGGGTTAGTAAAGCAGGTTCGTTGAAATAGCAATATTCGATTCATTCTGTTCGCAAAGCAGGGTTCGAAAAGTATCGAATAGAAAAGTACTGACTAGAAGTATTGCTCGAAACAGCATGAATTTTGAATTACCAGGCAGTGTCAGCCAATGCGGCTGACGCTACAACAGGAAAAATAATGGCAGCATTAACAGAAGAACAAACAATGATCCGTGACCAGGCCAGGTCCTGGCTGACGGAACAATATCCGGTGCAGAAGTTTCGTGAAATGCGCGATAGTCAGGCAGAATTTGCTTTTACCCCCGACACCTGGGCCGGCATGGCTGAAATGGGTTGGCCGGGTATCCTGGTCCCAGAGCAATATGGCGGGCTTGGTCTCGGTTATCTAACCTTTGGTGTAGTACTCGAAGAAATAGGCCGGCAACTAACCGCTTCACCATTATTTGCATCTGCATTTGTCGGCGCATCAGCGGTTATGCTGGCTGGCAATGATCAGCAGAAGCAGCAGTGGTTGCCAGCCATTGCCGACGGTAGCCAAATTGTTACCCTGGCATCTGATGAAGGGCCGCGGCATGTGCCGGCCGCAATATCGATGCAGGCGAGCCGCAATTCCGGAGGCTTTGAACTGAATGGCAATAAAACCTTTGTACTAGAAGGTATGGCCGCCAGCGCATTGGTTGTGGCGGCAAGAACTGCCGGTGACGCGGGTGATCAGCAGGGTATTAGCCTTTTTATCCTGGCTGCGGACACTGATGGTATTAGCCGTCACGCGCTTGCAACAATGGATAGCCGTGGTTATGCAAATATATCGTTTGATAAGGTTAGTATTCCTGCTGATGCTTTATTGGGCGAACTGGATCAGGGTTATGCGTTGCTTGAAGCAATACTTGATCGCGCCAGTGCGGGTATTGCGGCTGAAATGATCGGCACTGCTGCGCAGTCTTTTGATATGACTTTGGATTATTTGAAAAATCGTGAGCAGTTTGGTCAGGTGATTGGTTCTTTTCAGGCGTTAGGTCATCGCGCTGCGGATTTATATACGGATAAGGAGATGGCCCGTTCCTGTATGGAAGCTGCGTTGCAGGCGATCGATGATAATGGTGAGAATATTGCTGAGTTATGTTCATTGTCCAAATGCAAAACAGGCGACTTTTTACATTTTATGTCGAATCAGTTAATTCAGATTCATGGTGGTATTGGTATGACCGATGAATTTGATGCTGGGTTGTATCTAAAACGTGCGCGGGTGCTTGAATCCTGTTACGGCAACCAGGCCTATCATCGTGATCGATATGCGCGGTTATTGAATTTCTAAGGGGGCTATATTTAGGCTTCACAGCCTACGATGTTTCGACTGGGTGCTTAACCTGAAATTTTATTAGGTGCCCAGAATGTGACGGCAGCAAATGGATTTATTTAGAACCACTGATTTATTTAGAGCTACAATCGCTCAGCCTGAAAACCTGCTGCCGCAGGATGGTATGGCAAAATACTATGGCGTTCTGATTCCAGTGGATGATGCAGACGACTACTTTGCTAGTCTGATTTCACATATCCAATGGGAAAATGATAAAGCATTTATCTACGGTAAATCTATCGTCACAAAGCGCAAAGTGGCCTGGTACGCGGACAGGCCTTTTGCCTATACCTACTCTAAAACCACTAAATATGCACTGCCCTGGACTGATGGCTTGTTGCAATTAAAAACGCTGGTCGAAGAAAAACTAAATGAGACATTTAATTCATGCCTGCTTAACCTTTACCATAATGGTAGTGAAGCCATGGGGTGGCATAGTGATGATGAAAAAGATTTAACAAAAAATGGTTCAATTGCTTCTTTAAGCTTCGGTGCTGAGAGAAAATTTTGCTTTAAACATAAACAATTGAAGGAAACAGTTTCGCTGGTGCTTGAACACGGTAGCTTGCTGCTTATGGGCGGCATAACGCAAGACTTCTGGCAACATCAATTGCCAGCAACGAAAAAAATCCAGGCCCCAAGGGTTAATCTAACGTTCAGAAATATACGCGTTGAATAATTAGCGGTTTGGATTGTAATTGGTTTGTAATGTAATTATCGTCGGCCGTGGCCTATCGATGGGGAAAACGAAAATATTCGACAAATATACGATTTTCTGTACCGTGATTAAACACCACATTGGCGTAATGCAGTGTTTAATCAGCGCGTCCTCAGGTTATTTCTAAACCTTTTAGACTACCTTCTTCGCGCCAGTCAGCAATAATCTGGAAAAATTTCTCCGGCCCACCGCCATATTGGCCATTCATAAATCCATTCCGATTGCCGGTTTCGCCTTCGTTACTATAATAACCGGGGGTACACTTGGCAAAATGGCGCTCAACGGCTTCTGCTGTTTGCTCGATAACAGCTACCCAGGCATCCTCGGCCTGTTGGGTAGGTTCGATGGTTTTAGCGCCGATTTTGCGGCCATGTTTGATCACATAGGCGAGATGTTGGGCCTGTTCACCCAGCATATGGGTAAAGTTGGGAGAAACACCGGTCTGGATATATCCAAGGAAAAAACAGTTAGGAAAGCCGCGGCTGGAGATGCCATGCAGGGTAGAAGGCCTGTCAGCCCACTTATCGCTTAAGGCGATGCCGTCTCGGCCAATGACATCATAACCGGCACGGGTTGTGTAGCTGCTGCCCAGCTCGAAACCGGTACCAAAAATCAAACAATCCAGTGGGTATTCCTTGCCGTTTACAACCAGCCCTGCTGGCGTGATTTGTTCCACACCCTGGCCCTCGGTATCTACCAGGGACACACTATCAAGGTTATAAGTCTGTAAGTAGTCATCATGGAAACAGGGCCGTTTACAGAATTGCCAGTAGAAGGCTTTTAGCTGATCGGCAGTGGCTTCATCTTTGACTATATCAGAGACCCGGGCCCTGATTTCCTGCATCTTTTTTAGATCGGCTATTTCGAGTAGTTCCTTTTTCTCAGCGGCGGTGGTCTGCGGTTTTTCGCGGGCCATTTTTTCAGCTTCATTTGCTACGTCGGTCCAGCCGTCATCAACCTGGTTCTGGTTTGATTTAGCTTTTTTGGGCGGCCTGCCGCTCACTGTCATGCTAAAGTTTTTAACCCGTTCCTGATGCCAGCCTGGTTGAAGGTTCTCGGCCCACTCTGGATCTGTGGGGGCGTTATTTCTGATGTCCACAGAAGACGGTGTACGTTGAAATACGTAGAGTTCTTTAGCGTCTTTACCCAGATGCGGAATACATTGTACCGCCGTTGCGCCAGTACCAATGATCCCCACGCGTTTATCGGCAAGGTTAGTTAAATCACCCTCTGAGCTGCCGCCGGTATAGTTATAGTCCCAACGACTGGTATGGAAGGTATGCCCTTTAAAAGAATTGATGCCTGGGATACCAGGCAGTTTGGGTCGGGTCAGGCAGCCGTTGGCCATGACCACATAGTGGGCTTTAATCTGGTCCTTGCGATCGGTCTGTATGGTCCACAGATTGGTCACCTCATCCCAGCGAAGTTCGGTTACTTCGGTTTGAAAACAGGTGTCGCGATAGAGATCATATTTTTTAGCGATGGCGATACTATGATCAAGAATCTCGGGGGCATGGGAGTAGCGCTCTTTAGGGATATAATCCAGTTCTTCGAGTAATGGAAAGTATACAAAAGACTCCACATCACATTGCGCGCCGGGGTATCGGTTCCAGTACCAGGTGCCGCCAAAGTCACCGGCTTTTTCAATAAAGCGAATTTTTTCCACACCCGCTTTGCGTAGTTGCGCACCGGTGAGTAAGCCGCCAAAACCGCCACCAATAATAACAACCTCTACCTCGTCGTTGAGTGGTTCACGCTCAAACCCAGGTTCAACATAATGATCTTCCATAAAGCCGGAAAAGTCGCCGCTGGCATGCTGATACTGTCCAAAGCCATCTTCTCGAAGTCGCTTGTCGCGTTCTTGAATATACTGTTGTCGAACTTTATCAGGGTCAAAATCAAGGTTTGAAGTATCAATCGAGTATTTTTTAACTTCTGTCATCAAAAGCGCTCCAGGATTATGCTGCAAGGTTTTATGGGTGAATAAATAGGTTGTATTTTGGATCAGTGTATAGCGCGGTGGGTGGAGGGTAAACCTTCGGGCGTGAATTGGTTGCAGAATGTGTGACCGAGGATATGTGCTGTTGCGATGCTGTAACTGGGTTAGAGGCGTTATACTCATGGTCCATTGTCCACAGATAACTAGAACGTAGAATGAGCGAAATATTAAAAGATCGATATGATCGACCTTATGTAGAACGATTAGCAAAAGCGATTGGCGTCCAGCAGCCGACTTTTCCGCAGGCGGGTTTTGTCACCAGCGTGTTAGATCAAAGCTGGTCGAATCGAGAACTTAAAGATCGCATGAAGCATATTCGCGGCTGTATACAGGCAGCGCTGGATTTGCCCTATGAACAAAGCCTGGCCATATTAAAACCAGCCAGCCAGGGATTTGGTGGTTTTGAGGGGATGTTATTCCCCGATTTTGTGGAGGCATATGGGTTAAATAACTGGGACGCCTCGATGGTCGCGTTGGCGCATTTTACTCAGTCGTCTAGTGCTGAATTTGCGGTTCGGCCTTTTATTTTACAGGCACCTGAATTGATGATGCAGCAGATGCTCGAGTGGTCTGAGCATAGCAGTGAGCATGTACGGCGTTTGGCAACCGAAGGCTGTCGGCCAAGGTTGCCCTGGGCGCAGGCATTACCGCTATTTAAACAGGATCCTGCGCTGATTATGCCGATTCTGGATAATTTGCATAATGATACCTCGCTCTATGTGCGTCGTTCGGTGGCGAATAATCTGAATGATATTGCCAAAGATAACCCGGCTATAGTGATCGACTGGGTAAGCCGTTTTAAGGGCCAGAATAAGGAAACTGACTGGTTAATTCGACATGGTTGCCGCACGCTACTTAAACAGGCCCATCCGGAGGCGCTCAAGCTGTTTGGTTTTGCCGCACCCGATCATATTGAAGTGGCACTTGTAGAGGTTCAAGGGTTACATTCGTCCGATGTGGTTAGTATCGGCGACAACCTGTATTTCTCAATCAAGCTAAGTTGCCCTGAATCGTTTGGACTGCTTAGGGTCGAATATGCCATTGACTATATGAAAGCCAACGGTAAACAGGCGCGAAAGATATTTAAACTGGCAGAAGGTGATTGGCATCAGACAGAGAAAACCTTGCAGCGTAAACATAGTTTCAGGCAAATGAGCACCCGCAAACATTATCCCGGCCAACATAACCTTGCGATCATTATTAACGGCGAAGAAAAACTCCGCCACCCCTTTGAAGTTTTGACTTAAGGCGGGTTTTTGTGCGGCACAAGGATGAGTCAAATAAATGCTATCCGTCGCTATCGGCAATGTCAGACAAAAACCTGTTAAGATCCTGTTGGATTAGCAATTTCGTTTTCTTGATAGAGGTTTTAAATAATGATTGACCTGCATTTTTGGCCAACGCCTAACGGCTGGAAAATCACCCTGATGCTTGAAGAGTGTGGGCTGGATTACGCAATAAAATATGTTGATCTGGGTGAACAAAAACAGTTTTTACCTGAGTTTTTGAAAATATCACCCAATGGCCGCATGCCAGCCATTGTTGATCATGCTGGGCCAGCAGGAAAACCCATCAGTGTTTTTGAATCAGGTGCAATATTGCAGTATCTGGGCAATAAGTCCGGTAAGTTTTATCCGCAAGACCCCCATGCCCGGGTAGAAGTAGATCAGTGGTTATTCTGGCAGATGGCAGGGCTTGGACCAATGGCAGGGCAGGCAGTCCATTTTAAAAATTATAAAGCCGATAAAATTGACTATGCCATCAAACGTTATATTGATGAAGTTATCCGCCTGTATCAGGTGATGGATGATCGTCTGGCGGACCGGGATTATCTGGCCGGTGAGTATTCCATCGCAGATATGGCCTGTTGGCCCTGGATCCGTGGTTATAAGGCCTATGGTATTGAGCTGCGAGATTTTGCCAATTTGCGCCCCTGGTTTAAGCGGGTTGGCGGACGGGCAGCTGTTGAGCGGGCAGCAAATATTGGTAAGGATGATTTTCGCGAAAGCCAAAAGCGATCTCAGAATCGTATTAAGTAGCGCGCTCTACCCAGGCTATGTAGTCATTTTTCTGATAGGCAGGACGTTCATTATAACTTTGTATTAAGCCCTGTTGTTCGAGCGCTACTCTAAAATATGCCGGCATTTGATGTTGTTCACGTTTCAATGTACATACCTTTGGTTAGTGTAGCGTAGTGTCCTTATGATATTTGGTGGTGTCAAATGTATTCGCATGATGCTGAATCATCACTGACTACGTTGCCCATGCTGACTCAAATCTGGAGGAGTTCAATCACAAAAAATCATTCTTTAGTGGCAAGAAATTCAACCGCATCACCCTTATTGGTGATCCGCGTCAACATTGATAACGGGCCTTTCATCAAGTTCAGGTACCAGGGTGTTACAAAAGTAGTATCAACCGCGTTTGCTTGCACCCTGGCGCCCGTTGACCAGGTTTTAATATGTTTCAAGCCGCTGTAATGGCAGAGCGACTTGATATTGGCCGGGGTAAATAGATGAATGTGATGGGTTGGGTGAATTAATAGCCAATCCGCGCCCAATATCCGTCGAGTATAGCTGTCCCAATTCACTGTATTAACATAAAGTACCCCGCCTGGGCGCAACACACGAGCGCATTCCTTCAACGTCGACAAGGGATGCTGAATATGCTCAAGGGTCGCATTGCTATAGATAACGTCGAAGTAATCATCCGCATAGCCGGCGCTTTCAATGGTCCCCGTATGCACATCTAGATTATACTTTTCTCTGGCGAATTTAGCGGCAGTGGATGAAATATCCACGCCCTTTGTCTGCCAACCGAGTGCCCTTGCTGCAACCAGAACAGCGCCAGCATTACACCCCAGTTCAAGGAAGTTTGCCGTGGTTTTATAACGATCAAACCGTTTGAGTTTTCTACGATTTCGCTGTGCCCGGCTTTCCACCTTGGCCGCATAATCATCAAGTTCAGCTGCAAAAGCGGCATCATTAACATCGTCATAAGCTGAAGATATCCATTTTGCATAAATAAGTCCGCAATTCGTACATTCATGGTACGCATTGCCCAACAATGCCAGCAGTTCCACAGAATCACTGCCACTACAAACATCACAATTTACTTCAACCCGACCTGACATAAACAAACCACTGAAAAACTTTAAAAAAACATTAAGGAGATACGATAGATAGAGGATACAGCAGATCCGGATCCTTGGGTATCAGTAGTCTTTTCCAACCAGAGATGAGCCTGAAAAGGTCCTGGTAGTCGTTCATGATCGGCGGAAGAAAACGATCATGAGTTTGAAACAATTTGACACGAACCACTCATACAGCCTCCTAAAGCTGTTTGGAGCGAAAATCATATTGCCTTAAGCCGCGCTGAAATAAAAAATTCGCGAAAAGTGGCGGCTGGTCTTATGTAGAGTTTTTTTAGCTGAATTGTTACTTATTTTGTAATAAAAACGCCCTCTCCGCGTAAGACTAAATAATGCAACAGGAAGCAGTAAATGTCGGCCAACGTGGTTTTTGAAATTCTTTATAAGGAATATTACCGACGGGTTTATGGGCTATGTCGGCGGCTGCTTAATTCCACGGCTTTAGCAGAGGATGCGACTCAGGAAACCTTTATGCGCGCTTATAAAACTTTCGCCCGGTACGATAGTCAACAGCCCTTCTGGCAGTGGATTGCGGCTATTGCCAAAAATCATTGTATCGATCTGTTGAGACGGCAGGGCAGGGCAGTATCCTTATTTGGTGATGAAGCGGTGGAAATAGAACAGCTGGAGTCATCGGATAAGCAGGCTATGGCGTTGTTGATAGAAGTAGAAAATGCTGCTGCCTTAAATCAGGCCATTGCCAAATTACCTGATAAGTATCGGGTACCGATTGTGCTCGCTTATTTTGCTGAGGCGAGCTACGACCAGATTGCGGCAGACCTTTTAATTAGTCGTAATCATGTGGGCGTATTGCTGCTGCGCGCCAAGCAGCAGCTGCGTGCGTATTTGCGAGATAATAATCCCGGCGAGCTGGAGTTATGACGCACTTAACTGAACTACAGTATTCGATGTACGCAGACGAGGCACTTCCGCCAGCGGAAGTAAAACACGTTAAGGCACATATCAGCGCATGTAAAGATTGCCAGCTACGGTTTACTGCATATAGCGATGAGAAACGGCTGATCAGAAATGCGCTGAGTGTCGAACAGCTGGTTGCCATACCCGGGGTTTTACCAAAATTTACTAAACCTGTCAGTCTGCAGACTTTTGCGCTTGCTAACGTAATCACTGGGTTAGTTATCTGGCTGGCCCAGTTTTTATGGAAGACGCTGTTTGGTGAATTTGTCGTCAATTTATTTTCCTGGTTCGCATTTCCGCTGCCTGATGTCTATGGGTTGTTGGCCGATACCGCATTTTATCTTTCCCAAAAAGGAGTAACCATGATCGTAACTTATCTTGATTTCGTCGCAGCTTCACTCTCTATTCTGGTGCTTATGTGGTTGGCCTATTCATTCAGAAAGGCCCGTAGGACAGGGAACATGACAGTGAACATAGTTGTGAACACAGGTTTGCTTGCTGTGCTTGCTACTAATGTTTTAATCCCGGAGCAGGCCTATGCACTGGAGCATCGCTCTAATAAAGGGTTAGTCACTGTTGAAGCATCAGAAACTGTTGATGATACGCTGGTTATCACCGCTGAAACTATTGTGATTGATGGGCAAGTTAATGGTGATCTGATTGCTTTTGCCCGCAGGGTCATTGTGAATGGGGCAATTGATGGCAATTTAATTTCATTTGGCAAGGCGGTTAGCCTGCAAGGCAAGGTTAATGGTTCTGTGCTTAGTGGTGCAAATACGCTTGAGCTAAATGGTGCTGTGGTGATGAACGACTTTTGGGGGGCTGCGCACCTGGTGACGATCAATGGGCAATCCCGCATTGGGCGTAATGCCATTGTCGCCTCTGAACTGGCCGTGATTGCAGGTAAGGTTGGCCGAGACTTGTATGGTTTTGCCGAATCGATTGAATTAAGCGGGGCGGTGGGTGAAGACGTTGAAGCCTTTGTAGATGGTATTAGTCTGTTGGGAGCGGCAATAGTCGCTGGCGATCTACGCATAAGAACCCATGATGAGAATAAATTACAACAAGCTGCATCAGCGACAATCGGTGGTGAGGTGGAATATGTATCGCGACATGCTGAGTTTAGTGATAGCAACAGATATTTATCAGGAAAATATTACCTTTGGCAGGTATTGCGTCTGGTAGCGGCGCTACTTGCCGGCATCCTACTATTATGGTTTATTCCCAAGTTGCGCAACCTGACGCTGGGCAGCGGTAGTGCCGGCGTGATGACGGCGGGTATTGGTCTGGTGACGTTGATCAGTATGCCGATTATTTTGTTGCTGCTGACTGTTACCGTTGTTGGATTACCTTTTGCCGCTATCGGGCTTTTCTTCTGGTTGATGCTTATTTACTTCGCCAAAATTGTTTTGGCGGCCATTATTGGGCGGATGGTGCTCAGTAATACCACAATTGATGAAAGCCTGCCCTTAACGCTATTAGTGGGGCTGGTGGTGGTGATTTTGGCGATAAATCTTCCGCTGGTCGGGGGTATCTTTAGCTTTATTCTTACGGTGCTTGGGGTTGGGTTGATGGCACAGATGGTGTGGGCTTATACGCAGACATTAAATAGTGACTAATTCAATGGGGTTAGATTTTATTGATATATTGCTGGGATGCAGCGTGGCAGCTGTTGGCCGCTTCACTGAAGTTACCAGGGGAGGTTCTTATTAAGCGGAAATTTTCTTCTGGATCAGTCCATCTTTGCCCCTGTTCTTCCTATGTTTACGTACTGTTTAGCTAATGTAGGACTATGTCTGATTTCTGGTAATTTTGGGTACCGCTGTGCTTTTGGGCTGGCTATAAATTGAGTATTATTGTCTATACTGCAGCAATGGATGATGTTGAAGCTGATGTATCAATAGAGCCGTGCTTGAGTAACTGGGGCCGTTTTCGTGTTTGTTTTCGCTGTTTTGGTCCTTATTTCTATAATAGGTCACTTGCCGGCCTGGCAGCAATCTGTGTTTTTGTGTTTGTTTCAATTAATAGTTATGTCGCCCAGTTACAGGAAAAACTTGATCAGACGGCGGCGCTTGAGCGGGCCGCTAATCTGGCTGAAGCGGTCGCCGGGTTTAGAACCTTATATACGTCAGAGGTGGTGCAAAGGTTAAAAGGCCGGGGCGTGTTGATTACCAATAATTATAGGCAGCATGCTGGTGCTATTCCGCTGCCGGCGACCTTAAGTATGCAGCTGGGTCAGGTGTCTGAATCGCGTCTTGAAGGTTTTAATACGCGCCTGTATAGCCCCTATCCGTTCCCAGGCAGAAGGACCCGCGGCGGTTTAAATGGCGAATTCGAAAGGCAGGCCTGGCAAGCGCTAAATGATGATCCGAGTCAGCCTTATTATAAAATAGAGACCAGTGCTGAGGGGGTTTATCTGCGGTACGCGATAGCCGACAAGCTGCGTGAAGGTTGCGTCAATTGTCATAACACTCATCCTGATACACCCAAAAATGATTGGCAGGTAGGTGATGTGCGCGGCATTCTGGAGATTAGTTTGCCCATGGCACAGATTATCGCCAGAGGCCAGTCCGAGTTATCGCAGTTATTTTATGTGCTACTGGGTGTACTTTCTGTGAGTTTTGTGGCGCTCGCAGTGGTCATTTTACGCATTCAGAAAGTCTCCAATACCACCCTGCTGGCCAATACTAAACTTGCCAGCATTAATATAGAGCTAGATGAGGCGCGGCAAATAGCAGAGCAACATAATCAATCGAAAAGTGCATTTTTGGCCAATATGAGCCATGAAATTCGCACCCCGATGAACGGTACGCTTGGCATGATGTCGCTGTTGCTCGATACAGATCTTAATGCAGAACAAAAAGGCCTATTAGAAACAGCATATAACTCCGGTCAAATATTGCTGGTATTACTGAACGATATTCTGGATCAGTCAAAAATAGAGGCAGGCAAATTAACACTGGAAAATATTGCCGTTGACTGCCGACAGGTAGTGAAAGAAGTGGCCAACTTAATGCTGGAGCCGGTTAAAGCCAAGGATCTTGAGTTGGTGCTTGAAATTGATGATAGTGTACCGGCATTTTTTGAAGGCGACCCGACTCGGCTTCGGCAGATACTGATTAATCTGATTAGCAACGCAACAAAATTTACTCAGCAAGGCAAAATTAAATTGCAGGTGGCGGTTGCGCCTGATGAGCAGCTTCGGTTTGCTGTTGTTGACTCGGGCATAGGTATTGCGACAGAGGCGGTAGATAAGATTTTCGATTGTTTTACCCAGGCTGATGAAAGTACCACGCGGAATTATGGCGGTACTGGCCTCGGCTTGTCATTGAGCCGGCAGATGGCGGAATTAATGGGCGGTGAAATGCAGGTTGAGTCAACTGTAGGGGTAGGAAGTACCTTTTGGTTTACCATCAGCGCCAGGGGTATAGATAAAGTAGTTCAGACTGAACGACCGGAGTCCGATTTAACCACTCTAAACCCAGTTGATACGATCGAGCCTGAGCTGGCCGATGCGACAGATGAGGTTGTGCATCGTGTATTGGTGGTAGAAGACAATGTAGTCAATCTAAGGGTTGCCAAAGCCATGTTACTTAAACTTGGTTGTAATGTTGAAATGGTCAAAGATGGAAAGGAGGCGTTAGCAATCGTTTTTGAAACTCAATTTGATATTGTGTTTATGGATTGCCAGATGCCGATTATGGATGGTCTTGATGCCACACGACGGATACGGGATCGAGAACAACAGGATGAACTTGATAGAACCCCAATTGTGGCTATGACTGCCCATGCAATGGCGGAACATCGCGAAAATAGTTTGCAGGCGGGTATGGATGATCATATGACCAAACCGATCAATGTCGGTGATCTACAACGTATGTTAGATCTTTGGTCAAGACAGAGTAATAGTTATTGGGTAGAAAAATTGCAGCCCCACCAGGCTGATCGGCATTCTGATTTAAATTGATTTTTTTGGGCTATCGCAAGTGTTGTTAATAATTGTTGTTAATAATAGTGCCGGCCTGATGGCGCTGAAATTAATGCCGTCTAACAGCATGGAAATCACTAGCCAGAAAAATGCCCACGTATAAATTCACGGATCTGGCTCAGTAATTCGGTGGGTTTTTCGCGGCCGATACCATCAAAACTGCTGTTTTTAGTGTTCTTACAAAGTTCTGCTGCAAGTCCTGATGGGTGCTGGGCGTCGTTACCTGCGGCGATAAACATCGGTACGGATGATCTCGTAACAGAAAGATCGTTGACCGAGAAAAACCGTTTGTCCGAGGGGAATGCACCGTCTCTAAAATCCACGATCAGGCTGATATAACCTTCTCTACCAATAGAATGTATTGCTGCAGAAAAGCCTGCCTGGTCGTGTAGGCGTTGAGCCCAGGGTCCGCCTTCAGGGTTGTCATTAAATACCCCGTTGGTTTGGGCGGCGCTAACAACGCCCTGTAGGCCTTCAGCACGGGCGATGCGGATAGTGTCATTGAACATGGCGTAATAACTATTGATTGAATTGCTCTGATCGACGGCCATGGGCTCTATAAGTACCACAGCACGGGTTCTTGCCGGTGCGTCGCAGGCAAATTTAATGGCGCTGGCGCAATAGAAATCGGCGCCAATCACTGCAGCAGTTTTTATTCCCAGGGCCTCTAATACGGTATTTTGATCGTCAAACACCTCAGCATGAGAAAAGGGCGCTAGTGCTGTACGTCCAGCTCCAGCATGGCGTTGATCCATGGTGATGACGCTAAATTCATCGGCTAGCGTGCGTGGATCAATGAAATACTGCGACCATTGCTGCGCGGCGCTGCTGATACCGCCCGGGGCTAGTAACAGGACAGGATCCCCAGAACCTGTGATCTCGTACGGAATAACGCTGCCATCCGGTCTTATAACTTCCTGCATCCTGGTCCTCGTAAAATAATCAGTGATTTGGATACCATAACATTACCCGCCTGAGCCAGGCACCTATTTATGTCTCAATCGGTACATGGGTTTGTCTCTCTACGTCAGCATGTTACATTATCGGCAGATAATCTTTTGGAGCTAGACACTTGCAAAATGATAATGCCAAACTCACTTTAGAAAACCTCAACATCACTGATACAAAATTGTATGTTAAAGATGGTTATCCCTGGGCTGCATGGGATTTACTGCGACGTGAAGCGCCGGTTTTCTGGTATCAGCGGCCGCAATACGAACCTTTTTGGGCAATTACCAAACATGAAGATGTTGGTTTTATATCCCGTAACCCGGACATTTTTTCCAATACCCAGTTATTGCGCCTGGCTGATACCGGTTCTTTGAAAATCGGCCAGCGGGGAAGAATCCGTAATGCCCGCCGTTACGGCGGCAGCCCGGACGATCCACCTGATTTTATCTTTATGGATCCGCCTGAACATCGCCAGCATCGTAGTGCGGTATCGCGTCACTTTACGCCCCGTACCATGCGTGCACTTGAGGGTCACTTTGCCCAGATGTCGGGTGACTATGTGAATAAGTTTGCGGACATTCTGGTGGATAATCTCACCAGTAAAGGTGCCAATGAGGCGGTTGATGTTGTGCATGAACTGGCGGCTAAATTGCCGGTGGCGGCAATCTGTGAAATGGCGGGTATCCCATCTGAAGACTGGGACCAGATTTTTTCCTGGACGGAAGCTCTGATAGGCGCTGCCGATCCTGAGTTTAGATTGCCTGGTGAGAGCCAGGAGCAAACCCTTCGTCGCAGTAGCGGCGAGTGGCGTCGTTATAATGAGAAACTGGTAGAGCAGCGGTTAGCAGAAGGGCTGGGTGGTGACCTGCTAAGTGCCCTTATGCAGGCGGATATCGGCGGCGAAAGTCTTAACCCTAAGGAAATATCGTCATATTTTACGCTGCTAGTTGCAGCAGGAAATGAGACCACCAGGAATTCTATTACTGGCGGCATAAAGGCTTTGTTGGATCATCCGGAGCAGCTGGAGCATTTAATCGCCAACCCCGACCTGGTGCCTTCTGCGGTGGAAGAAATACTCCGCTGGACCTCGGCGGTGATTCAGTTTCAACGTACTGCCATGCAAGACGTCGAGATTCGCGGCCAATTGATTCGCAAAGGCGAGTCGGTGGTGATGTGGTATCCCTCTGCAAATAGAGATGAAGACGTATTTACTGATCCTTATAAATTTGATATCGAACGCACGCCTAATGATCACTTTGCTTTCGGTGGTTTTGGTGAGCATTTCTGTCTTGGCGCACATCTGGCGAGATGGGAGTTGCGTTCAATGTTTACCGCGCTGTTGCCGGTAATGTCCAGGCTTGAGCTGGTAAGCGACCCGCAATATGTACAGGGTAGTCTGCATGTGGGTGGTATCAAACGCATGATGGTGCGTTCCAAAGCCGCCTAACAGATAACATAAGGAGAAAAAATGAAAGTCATAATTGATCATAGTTTATGTGAAGGTCATTCACGCTGTATGGATGATCTGCCAGAAGTGTTTGAAGTGCGTGACGACGACCGCTCTTATACGCTGGTGGAAACCATCCCGGCGGAGTTAGAGGAACAGGTTAGAAAGGCTGTCAGCGTATGCCCGCGGGCAGCGATTGAAATTATTGATTAACCTGGGATTGTATTGATGAAAGGCAGTTGTTTGTGCGGTAAATGCGTGTTTGATTTGAAAGGTGAAATTGACGCAGTGGGCAAATGCCATTGTTCGAAATGCCGCAAAGTCTCGGGCACAGGTTCAAATGCGGTGCATTCAGCAAAGCCTGAGAACCTTGCGTGGCTGAGCGGCGAGGCCAGTATAAAAACCTATGTAATGCCTGATGGCTGGCGCAGTACATTTTGCAATGACTGCGGCTCACCGTTGCCCATGTTGATTGAAAATGGTGCCTTGTGGATAGTGCCGGCGGGGTTGCTGGATGAAGACCCTGGCGTGAATATTAAAGGGCATATCTGGACCGGTGACAGGCCATCATGGGACGTTATCGATGATACGGCTGTGCAATTTTTACAAGGGCCGCCTGGTGTAGGTTAGAGACTTTGTCGTTGTTTCTGGGCTGATTTTGCTATGTTTCACAAAATCAATAAAGTCTGACCTTTTCGATTAAGCCACCATAAGCTGACTCGTTTTCGAACCAGTGTTAAACAACCAACGCATTATCACGCTGTTGTCGAATACAGCACTTTTGGTATATTGCGCGTGCTGCCCTGGTGATTTATATCCCACGTTTTCGGCGTCGCTCCAAAATTGATTCCGAGCTGTTGGGTACGGGAGTTGGCCAGTGGCCTAGCAAAAATTCTAGAGCCTTATTAGCACGTGACGGATTATGGTAAGGACGAATTTCAGCAATTGGCTTGCCGTGCTTGCAGACAATGGCGGTTACGGCGACATGTGAATTTTTTGCTGACTTGTCGATTGTCAAATGTCTTTAACGTCTATTTTTGAAAATCAAACGAGACTGACCGCAATGGTCAAAGCCTGGGATGCTTCGATTGTTTTTTACTCCAGTTGTGCTGTGCCTAGTTTTTACGGCAATGTTTTGCACTAATGTTTTGCACCAATGTTTTGTGCAAGGGTTTCATGGCCCGTAAAAGGTTAATTCATCCATTGCCTCTTGCAGTTGTATTCGATGCTCATGCGCTTGCACGAATAGCTGTTCTGTTTTGGTCAGGTGGAGTTTGTGCGGTGACCCACTCGGTTCTGTTATATGGGTGACGTGAATAGCCATTGCATTGATGGTCTGATGAATATGCATGCGCCGCCTTTTAGCCAATGGCCAGACCGTGTGTTTTGTGTTTCTGGATTGCAGAAATGTTGCTAGTATTTCGCAGTCCGTGCAATCGCAGGGCAGGGATTCAGTAATTGACCAGTCGCCTTTCTGCCGTAGCGAGTTGTTGAGGGCCTTTGTTACTTTATTTTTGACAAAGTCGAATAATAGACGGGATTGTTTTTCAGCCTTTTTACCTGATTTGCTTTGCTGCATTGTAAAACGGTTAATTTCAATCAAATCGAATAGAGGATGGTCTTGCTTATTAGCGATCAAATGATCAATTGTGTCCTTGAATATCCTGTCATTGGCGGCTAGTACCGCTGCGGATATTAGTTCGGTGATACTGGCGATTCTTGTCGATGCCTTGTTTAAATGGTTTGCCCGGCTGCCGTTCTGATCGTGGTGTTGCTGTTTCAATATGCTGAGTTGTCGTACCATTAACCAATGCGGTATTTCATTTTCTGCGGTCGAGCTATGCGTTAGCCAGCGTTTAATAATAGTAGCTAGTTTGTCCAACGGTTCGCCCCATTTTTTAAAGGTTGGTGGTTTTAGCCAGTACTGCATTACTTCTATTAGCCACGGGTTACCATAGGCTTTTTGCAGGCGCACCAGTGCTGGCACGGTTTTAGGTGACAAGGTATGAACGCCCAATGGATAAAGCAGTGCCTGTGCAAGGTATTGTTCATCAAGTTTTAGTGCTAGCTTTAATATGGGAGAGCTGGCGGTTGAAATTTCAGCTGAACGATTCGATTTTGACCAATCAGGAATAAGTCGACGAATAATGTCCTGGGCTTGAGGCAGCGTTTCTTTGGTCGCAGCCATTTGTAGTAGCTCAACTACCATTTTCTCCGGCGCAATCTCCATTAGCGCGATAAATCGGTCCTGTTGGTTCCAGAGGATTATGGCTGCACGGTGATACCAGTGTTCCATGGTATTACCCCAGTTCCCCATATAACCTTCATATTCTGACTCGAAGGGGTTAAATTGATCCGTTGCTCGGGTCCAGCAAATCCCTTCGTCATATAACGTCCATTCAGGCAGGTCAACGTGGCGATTGGTCGCGTCACGCCAATGATTGATGGTGGTGGAGCCGTCAATTAGATCCGTCAAACTGATTTTCGATTCGGTCTCTACTTTTTCATATTCATCTTCCTCTTGTTCGTCATCGTCCCAGTGTTGCCGTGAATGGTAGCGCCAGTCAGGTTCATCTATATCGCAATGCCACATTTCCTGGATATCCGCCAGTGTCAGATAAACTTCTAAATCCAGTTCTGCGGCTGAAGCCGATAGTGCAGCGGCGCGTAATCGGTCTATGTCTTTTAGTGTTTGCCAGGAAAGCCCGGCCGGTGTGTACTGGTAATCCAGCAGGTAGATAAATTTATGGACTCGCCCTGGACGTGCGGTTTTTACGGGCGATATGAAATAGTTGCCCAGGGCTTCGGTCAATCGTTGCTGGGCATGTGTGTTTGAAGGCGGTGCGACGTGACCGAGTTTTTCTTTAACATTTTTTTTGAGAATCAGATTGTAGATTAGCACGACTCGATAGCCCTCTGTTACTGGGCGAACCTCATGATGGCAATCCGCGTAGAAAGCAAAGAAGCTTAATTTATCCTTTGCTGCACGGCTACTTTGGTAGGTTTTCTTCTCCCCTTGATGATCAACAATTAATGTTCCGCCACGATGGGGTGATGGCAGTGCTACCACCAGCGTTGCCACCATGCCGTCTTTTTTTTCAGTGTCCTGATGAGGCTGGAAAAACTGGCCCGGTGCGTAGATTAGCATTTCATGTAGTTCTGCTCGCAAACTGTTTTGCTGCGATAACCCCAGCGCGTTTGTGAGCTGGTTCAGGGTAGGATTGAGTGTTTTGTTCCAGCTACGTTTATCGATCTTGACCTGTGTTTTTGGGATTTTCCAGACATTGCGCACCTCGCGGTCCAGGTAGGATTTGTCTCGCCAGCCAAATGTTGCCGGTTTGGCCGCCTTGATCATCTGTTTAACCACTGCGGGTTTGAGCGGTAACTTCAATGAACCGATGGCTTTTATATTTAAGTTCAGGTTTTCTGTATGGCTTGTTTCCCTGGCTGAGAAAGCGCCCTGTGTTTCAAATTGTTGCAGAATTGTTTTGATTTTGTCCGGCATTGCAGCACCTCGCATGCTAAATATTCAAAGGGGTCTGTCTCGAATGATATTTTTCTTCCGGGGTTGGCCCAGCCCAGCCGTTAATAGAAAGGCGTTCGTCAGGTTGATTGTTGTTGAGGCGTAGCATCCTAATAGGAGGAAAGGGATGCTATACATTTGTCAGGTCCTTTCCAAAGCTGTTGGAGCAGTGATATTTTATCGTCTTCTCGCTACGGAATTAGGCGCTAAAAATTAGTCCGTCATTATTCAGATGTGCCTGCTTCATTTTTTTATCTAAAGTGGCTAGTGGGCATTGCTGTGCTTGTGCCAATAAAAGATAGGCAGCATCGTAGCTGGAAATATTGTGTGTAAGGGATACTTCCAGCAGGTCCGCAGGGGTTTGTTGCATATGAATGATATTTATCAACCCAAACAGCATGTTGAGTTGCTGATTGGCAGCGGCTGAATTAATGATTTTTTTTTTGACGTAGTAACTGGTGACAAAAGCTGACTCGTAAATCCAGATCGGTGGCGCAAGTGCCAGGAGCTGTTGGTTTTGTAGCGCTTTTAAAGCATTTTTTGCGTAGTGCTGATCAGTTTTCGAACCATCGTTAAACAACCAGCGCATTATCACGCTATTGTCTAATACGATGGCGTTGGTGTAGTGTTCGCTCTGATTAGGTGTTTTATATCCCACGCCTTCGGCCTTGCTCCAAAATAGATTCTGGGCTGTCGGCTACTGGAACTGGCTCAAGGTTTAGCAAAAATTCCAATGCTTTATTGGCGCTTGATGGATCATGGTAAGGACGGATTTCGGCGATTGGCTCACCATGCTTGTAGACAATGGTGGTTTCGCCGGTTTCGGCGACCTGGTTAATAATTGCATTGGCCTTTTTGTTGAGGTCGACCATAGTTACGCGCATGGTAATAACTCTTTTGAAGTTGTACGTACAATTATACGTTGATTTGATTTGAGGGCAAGCGCGAATGCTGTATGGCAACTCAACACTCGCCTCAATGATTTTGGTGCCGACTTTTAATCAAACAAGTCCGTCTCCTATTATAATTAGACCGATTAAAACGCATCAGCGGATAACGAACTACAAATGCCCGCTCTTAAGCCAAATTAAGGTCTCCTGTTCAACATAACGTTGCTGACCTGAATCTTGATGTACGGCCATCGATGGATTTCGAAGCCAGGTGCCTGCGGGGTAATGACCATATTCATCGATAAGTTCGCCGCTAATCACATAGATTTCCTCGCCGCCTTTGAGTGTACTTGAGCTGGTTTTTTGTCCCGCCGACAAACGCACTAGTGATACCTGTTCATTTTTAAATTGATGCAAAGGTAATACTTCCAGGTCTTCGTGCTCAGGCTGTACTGTCTTTGTCTGAGAAAAAGGCGCGGTTTTGGTGTTGATCATAAGATGCTGGTTATCTTGGTCCTGAAACTGATGTAACTTCACCAGAATAATGCAGCCCTCCTTGCTGAAGGGTGCATGATGAAAACCCTCTGGGTTGCGGAAATACATACCGCTTTTATAGTCACCTGTGTCATCAGAAAAGGTGCCCTGTAATACCAGTATTTCCTCGCCGAGTGGATGATCGTGGGGAGAGAAAGAGGCCCCTGGCTGATATTGCACAATACTCGTGGCATGGCCCTGTTCTGCCTCCTCGCGGGCTAACGGCTTGCGCCGCACGCCGGGCATGGGGCTTGGCAGCCAGTTCTGCTGGTTGGTATTGATAACCACTCGCTGAGAAAAATCCATGTTTAACATAGTTGTACCTTAAATGTAGTGTTTAAATAATATTGCTGTTGGTTTGTGAATGGGCTTTGGTTGCTTAAGTTGGGAGTTTAAATTGGGCGTTCAAGCTGGCAGTTGTATATTAATGACCGGCATTTTTTCATCTGCGGCGGCTTTTGGTTTTGCGCAGCAAAGTAATGCGCTATCTTTTTCAATGGCTGTGGTTTTAACCTCGTAGGCTACTTCGCCCGCAACAAGGGTTGCCTGACAACTGCCGCATTGGCCGCTACGACAGGCATATTGGGGTGAAAGGCCGTGATTTTCAAATAGCTCCAACAGCGTACCGTCGGCTGGTTGCCATTGTTGTTCCAGAAGCTGATTGCCGTCATGGTCGGAGACGGTGACAATAGCACTTTCTGCGATGGATGCCTGCGCTGGGGTAGTATTTAATTCTGTTGGTCCGGTTGGCACGGTATCGCGTTTAAGTGCGGATATGCCAAACGATTCACAATTTATCGATGGGTCGGGTACGCCAATTCCTCTGAGCAATTCATAACTTGATTGCATAAAATCAGCGGGACCACATAAATAAAACTCACCTGTTTGTGCTGTCACCTCTTCTTCGGCCAAGAATTGGTTTAATATCTCTGAGTTTAAACGGCCTTTAAAATCATAGTCTGACCCTTGTGCCAGGTTGTTTTCGGGCTGGGTTAAACCCCAGATAACCCGCAGCATCCCGTTTGCCCCTTTTCCCGTGGTTTTAATCAGGGCTTTCAGTTCCTGGTAGAAGGCGCGCTGTTTTGCATTTCGGGCTGTGGCGAGAAGCAGGATTGGCCGTAGGTGCCGAGTTCTTATTGCTTCTAGTAGCAGCTGACGAATCATCGAGATCATCGGCGTGATGCCGATGCCCGCGGCCATTAGTACTACCGGTTCAGTTTTGGCGGGTTCGATAAAAAACTCACCTCGTGGCGCCTTAACCTTTAACTGATCACCTGACTTTAATTGATGTAGATAAGTGGAGAAAACACCATCGCGTTTTACACTGATACGATAAAACTCGTCGTGGGTAGAATTGGAAACGGTATAGGTGCGTAACGACTTAGACTGATCTATTTCCGCGCTAAGGGTGAGAAACTGACCCGCCTTAAAGCGATGAATTCCACCTGCTAGAGGCTTTAAATGCAAAGAGCGTACGACTTCACTTTCCTTAACACTATCGATGACCTCTACTGTCTGCCAGGCATCTCTAGCGTCTGCCATGGTTTTATTTTGTCGAGCCTTTTCCCAGGTGCCGGTTAGCATAGTATTAGCAGAGAAGGTATTAGCAGAGAAGGTATTGGCGGATAATTCTTCAGGTTGCCATTGAATCGGTAAGCTATCATAAAGCCATAATCCCTGGTGCAGCTGAAAAGACCAGAATCTTTCTGCGCTGTCAAAGTGTTGTTGTTCAGCATGATCCCAGTGGACGGTAACGGAACCCGTCAACATCAATAAATGACCGCGTTTAAAATCAGCAAATAACAACCCTGCTTTGGGGTTCTCTATAAAATTGCCCAGCGTGTTGAAATGGTTGTTGCCTGGAAAATCAGGAATCGACAAAACATCGTTTTCTATTTTAATAAATCCGGGCAGGCCGCCGCGGTGTGAAATGTCTACGCCATGGGTCTTATCTGTTTCTTCAACTGTCTGCTTATTGGGGTTGCCAATATAACTGCTGACAAAAAAAGTATCCGCCTGTTCGATAAGCGCTATTGCCTGGCTGTCTAACTGAGTGAAAGCCTGCCTGGTGGGTTGCTGTTGGCGGGCTGCAAACTTAACTTGCCTTGATTGTATATATTGTGGGCAGTTACCGAAGGCCTGGTCGATATTCAGCGAAAAAGCATTTTGCTCGATATGGTTGACCCTGGCAGCGAGTCGATTGCGCCGCCGGCTCGCAAGGTCAATGCCCAGTAGCGCGACTTTATGCCCATGTTGTAGGTTTTCTTTAAGCGGATCACCAGGCAAGGGTTGGGTGTTGATAAGTAAGCTTTTATTGTTTGTGGCTCGCATAAATCCTTTCAAGTCTTCATCTGGCGAGCAGAGTATAGAGGCCCAGGGCCAGCCTTGTGCGTCGACATGACCGATAAATAAATAGGCTAGCTGAGCATAGAAGTCCTGATGCTGCTGGGGCATATGATCGCGTATCACCTTGCGACCAAATTGCTCCATAGATTGCCGCACACCGAGGCGCTGTTGGATCTTCTTTTCTCCTTGATGAAAAGGTGATGCGGTTTCAGTGTTCATGCTAGTACTCCAGATATTTATAAAGTATGCGACATGCAGGTTTGTTTACCTGCATGGCCGCAGAGATTACAGGCTGTATCAGGCTGCAAGCCCAGCAGAAGTTGCTTGCATCGGTAAGAAACCGCTTAAACTTTCAATTCTTTTTAACCACTTCCGGATGTTTGGATATTGATCCAGCGCAACCTCGCCTTCTGGTGCGTGAGCAATATAGGCATAGTTTGCCAGGTCAGCAATCGTCGGATGATCAGCGGCTAACCAGCGTCTATTCTGTAAATGTTTTTCAAGTACAATCAATACTTTATGCGCAGTATCAATTGCATTCTGATGATCAAGGCCAGCACCAAAAACGGTCACTAGTCGTGCGGATGCGGGGCCTGTGGCCACAGGGCCGGCAGCAATGGATAAAAAACGTTGGGTCTCCGCGGCCTGGTTGGCCTCGACCGGTAGCCAGGTTCGTTCAGGGTCATATTTAGTCGCCAGATAAACCAGGATTGCATTTGAATCTGCAATAACGACATCGCCGTCTTCCACAACCGGGACCTGACCGAAGGTGTTTTTTTGTATAAATTCCGCCTGCTTGTGAGCGCCGCTCATGAGGTCGACATCAACGATTTTGGTATCTAGCCCGAGGAGTGATAATAGTAATTCGACGCGATGACTGTGACCGGATAATGGATGGCGGTATAAAGTAATTGCTGACATGGTTTTATTCCTATTAGTAAAATTATGATGGTGGTTGTTAAAACTTCGTTATAGGTATCGTTGCTGTTCGTCAATGGCCAGGTCATTGATGCTGGCGATGCGTTGTTCCATCAAACCATTGCTAGCAAATTGCCAAAGTTCGTTTCCATAGGAGCGAAACCAGTTACCTTCATGGTTATGCCATTCATATTCAAAGGTCACAGCAATGCGGTTATCGGTGAAGGCCCATAGGGTCTTTTGCAAACGATACTGTTGTTCTCGATCCCACTTAAGGGTGAGAAATTGCTCTATCTGGTCTCGACCTTTAATAAATTGCGCGCGGTTACGCCACTCTGAATCTTTTGTATAGGCTAAAGACACTCGTTTGGGGTCTCGGCTATTCCAGGCATCTTCGGCTGACTTAACTTTAATAAGCGCAGTTTGCGCTGAAAATGGCGGTAACGGCGGTCGTTGCTCGGCATTTTGTTTCTGGTTTAAGCTAAGCCGTTGGTGGTCTGCTGTGGAAGTCATTACAGGGCCTCTGTTGGTGTCATTGAAGTATTGGGTCGGTGACTGTACCGGTTGCTGGCATAATCAAGGGCAGCGAAAATTACCTGGTCTGAGCTCAGCATGTCCAGTTGCAAATACGCATCTGGTAGTAGTTGCGCCAGGCTTTCAAGGTCCATAAATTTCAGGCCGTATAAGCTGTATAAATAGGCGCTAACGCTGACAATTGATGTGCGAATTAACCAATAGATTTTGCGTGCCGGTATATTCGTATTCATGCGCATCGGTGATTGCCTCGTTGTGCTTGGGTAAATGGAAATTTCTATACCTTTAATTAAATCTGGTTTTTACAGCGACCAAGCCTGGTAAGCGCTGCTCAACGCTTGGTTGTGTCAATGTCGCTTTTAACTTCTGTTTAAGAAATCGTACTTAGCAGGAGATCTGCTGGTTTCATTTGCACAAATTTTATTTTCACAAGTGCAGAATGCATCTGCCGTGCCAACTTTTTATTTGTTAATAAACAATGAGTTACCATTTTCGGTAGGTCTCAGCTTCTTGTGATTCACAAGAAGCTGAGATATTATTCCCAAATATCTGAGAATCAGGCGGAGCTATGACTATCACTTCTAATAAAGATGTAAAGCCAACGGCAAAAATGACAACTGGCGAGCAAGCTGCGAAAAATAAACAGTTGCAGCATTTATTAACGACTCATCAGCTAATACTCAACGCTGCAGGGGAGGGTATTTACGGTCTTGATTGCGACGGCAATACCACCTTTGTAAACGCTGCCGCCGCGACAATTTTAGGTTGGCAAGCGCAGGATGTGTTGGGCAAACCACTCCACGATATCCACCACCACTCGCATAAAGATGGCAGCCCCTATCTGCGTGAAGAATGTCCTATCTACGCAGCATTGAAAGACGGTGAAGTTCATCGAGTAAACGACGAGGTGTTCTGGCATGCTGATGGCAATGCAATTGCCGTGGATTACACCAGTACACCGATTTACGAGAATGATGAATTGAAAGGAGCGGTGGTGGTGTTTCGCGATATTAGCGAAAGAATAAAAATCGAGCAGGAGCGTCAGCAGGCCTTTGCTGAAATCAAAAGCTTGAAAGAGCAGCTTGAAGAAGAGCGTGACTATTTACGAGATGAAATCAATATCACGGCCAATTTTGGGGAAATAATAGGTGAAAGTCAGTCGCTGAAGAGAACCCTGGCACAGATCAATGCCGTCGCTAACACGCCTACAAGTGTGCTTGTATTAGGTGAGTCTGGTGTTGGTAAAGAGATGGTTGCAAGGGCAATTCACCATAACAGTGATCGCGCTGAGGAGCCTTTGGTAAAGGTTAACTGTGCGTCTATTCCACAGGAGTTATTTGAAAGTGAATTTTTCGGGCATATAAAAGGCGCTTTTACCGGTGCTCACAGAGATCGGGTTGGGCGTATGCAACTGGCTAATGGGGGTACGCTGTTTCTTGATGAGGTCGGAGAAATTCCACTGGATTTACAGGGCAAATTACTCCGTGCGCTGCAGGAAAATGAATTTGAGCGGGTCGGCGATGAAGAAACCATTCAAGTTGATGTACGTATCGTTGCTGCAACCAATCGCCACCTTGAGGATGAGGTGAAACATGGACGTTTCAGAGAAGATCTTTTCTACCGGTTAAGTGTTTTTCCTGTTGAAGTGCCGCCGCTACGGGAAAGGTTGGCGGACATCGCGCCCCTCGCGCAGCATTTTTTAAACGCTTCTTGCCAGTTACTCGGCAGGCAAAAAATGGGGCTTTCACTACCGCAGATAAAACACCTTAGAAGTCATGCCTGGCCAGGTAATATCCGCGAGCTTAAAAATGTGATTGAGCGGGCGGTTATTTTATCTAGCGGCAGGCAACTTAAGCTGGAGGCGGCACTGTCAAATGAATCAAACGTAGCAAAATCAAAACTCGATACCGACAGAATTGTACAGGATGAAAGTAATATCCTAACGGATGAAGGATTCCGCATGTTGGAAAAAGCCAACCTAATTAAAGCAATGCGTCGCTGCCAATGGAAAATTTCTGGCCAGGGCGGCGCTGCAGAATTTTTAGGCATTAAGCCCTCTACGCTGGCTTATCGACTGGCTGCATTTGGTGTTGAAAAAAAATAACATTAAAATCATGCCAGAGTCGCGTGCGTGCGAATAGAGCCGTGAATGTTATTACTAAGTGACATGTATTGGCCCTGGCAGTGACCAATAAGCAGTGATGCGTGCCATGATCCGACCTGGGTCAAAATGTCACAGGAAAAACAAATGAAGCATCTGTTTTTCCTGTCTCGAATGTTGTTACGCCTGAATCGCTTATTAATTATTAAGCGTTCTAATTTCCATCTTGCGTAAACCCAGTAGGCGATTATTGGGCATCCAGTCTGGCTCGCCGGCTAATTCAAAACCGTCAAAACGCTCGCAGAGGCCTTTTAAGGTCACGTTTATTTCCATCCGTGCCAGACTAGCGCCGAGGCAAAAGTGCACGCCTGCACCCAGGCCAACGTGCTTGTTGGGCCAGCGGTTAATATCGAATTCAAAGGGTCGATCGAAAAAACGTTCATCACGGTTGGCTGACATTTCCCAAAAGGTTAATTTATCGCCTAGTTTAATGGTCTGGCCATGCATGTTGACATCTTCAGTGGCGGTGCGGCGCTTATAGATAGAAGGGGTGGTCCAACGAATGACTTCTTCTACCGCTGAGCGCATCAGTGACGGGTCTTTCTTTAATAGCTGGAACTGTTCAGGGAAGTCAATAAATGCCTTAACGGCGCCGCCCAGGGCGCCACGGGTAGTCTCAGCCCCGGCAGGAAATAATAGCGTGAAAAAAGCCATTAATTCAGGGTCGCTAAGCTTAGACCCATCTTCTTCGAATTCTGCATGCACAATGGTCGAAAGAATATCATTGGCGGGGTTTCTACGCTTTTCTTCGACAATATGTTTGGCATATTCCCGAATCTTTAGCATGTAAGTGCGATCAATAATAGACGGTGAATCCGCGCTGATGCCTAGATCTACCCATTCAACCAATTGCCGGCGGTCCTCCTGGGGAACCCCCAGTACACTGCAAATTGTTTGTAGCGGCAATTCCCTGGCCACAGCGCTTACAAAATCAAATGAATCCTGATCAGCCACGTCATCGAGCAGGCGGTTTAGCAGGGCAGCTAAATCGTCCTCAAGTTCATTGATTGCCTTTGGCGTAAAACCCTTATTAACGAGCGATCGATAACGTTTATGCAATGGATCATCGGTCATATTCAGTGTCATGCCAGCGCCACGCTCATCTTTAATGCCAGTGCCGCCGCCGGTGCGTTCGCCGGCCTTATCAGAGGAGAATCTGGCCGAGTCGCGTTGGATGGCGATGACGTCTGCATAACGACTTACCACCCAAAAACCTTCGCCATCGGGCGTTACATCTGTGGGTTCATGCCAGAAAAGCGGGGCATTATCTCTGAGCCAATTAAAGGATTCATGGGGAAAACCCTGGGCAAAGTTTGCGTCGTTTGAAAGGTCGATCACTGGAGTGTTTGTATTGCTTGTTATATCTATTGCCATTGCTTTAACTACCATCCGTATAACTTATCTGTGTTGCCTTTTGCCCGTCTAATACAAGTCTGAGTACTCGCCTGTCCTGGTATTTGGGGATTTTATGCGCCTAACCCTATCATATTGATCCAATAATTGGTCGTTCTGAGATATAAATTGAATGCTATTAGGTAACTATTGCAGGACAGGCCTATAACATCAGTTGCAAATTCTGCTGGTAAAAATCCATTTTCCCCCATCTGTCTCGATGACGATCAAAATATTGTGACACCCGTGGTGCCTGAAGACTCAACAAAATGCCATGCTCGGCAGGGGCAGTTCGAATATCTGCTGTCTAAAAGCGCACAGTGAGTTTTTGCGTTAGGAACAGTTGCAGCTATTATTAGCTATCAGCAAAGCCGCTGAATACGTAGGATTGACAGAGAGTGAGCTAAACTGCTTTGGCCGCTATCCACTTTTACCAGAATGAGAATTGCGCTGATTTGCACTGCAGGTTATGTTCGCTGCTACCGATTTTGGCATCAGCTTTTAACGCTTGCATAAGAGAAAGTTGTACCCAGAATCGTTGTTTATTAAATTCAATTAAGACTGAGCCGAGGAAAATTATTAAATGTCGGATAAATCCCCCACGTCTGCCCGACCTATGGAGAAACAGATCCCCCATGCGGGTAAAATATTGGCCTTGATCGGGCTATTAGTCGTGTTGGCAGTGGTTTTTATACAGGGTGTTTTGGTCGGGCTGCATAAAATTTATCCGTGGGATAATATAAAAACGCTATTTTTCTCAACTGCCGAATTATCGTCAATCGAAAGTAATGCCCTTAGTGTTCCCGAACCAGTAAATGCGAGTCGCACCCATATAATAAGGGCTAAACCGGCCTTGCCGGTGATCCTGTACTCGAACCTGCTGAATTCTGATATCACCTGGATTAATCCAGACCAACCCCTGCAAGGCCTTGGTGGCGGGCTATCGCTCTATCAAAATGGTATTTTGGCAGTACACCAACGGCAGCCCAATGTTTGGTATTTTGATTATATCAGTGATGATTTCTATCAAACCAGTCTAACGCTTCCACCTAACAATGCAGACAAAATACCGGCTAGAACAGTAGATGGGCGTAAAATATTTCCTGGCCGCTATAATAATGTTCATGTTTATCGTGACCATCAGGGTGAACATTTATTAGCAATTTATGGGTATTATGATCCGATCAATAATTGCCGTACGTTACGGTTATCGACCACTAAGCTGGCTGAAAACTGGCGTTTAAAGCCGGCGTTGGAAGCTGGTTCAGAGACATCCTGGCAGCTGCTTTTTGAAGCCAAACCCTGCCTTTCTTTTATGTCAGAAACTGAAGCTGTTACCGGTTTCCAGGAAGGCGGGGCGTTGTTGCAGGTGAGTGAAGATGAAATATTATTTAGTACCGGTGATATGGGGCATGATGGCGTTGGGTTAAGAAAACCGATTCTTAGTCAGGGTGCTAATTCTGACTACGGCAGTGTTTTCAGTTTATCGTTGTCGAGCAAAGAAATATCTCGTGTGGCTAACGGTTTGCGCAATCCGCAAAACCTGGTCCTTGACGATGCTAATCGCGTCTGGTCAACGGAACAGGGGCCTATGGGTGGAGATGAACTTAATTTGATCATAACCGGTAAAAATTACGGCTGGCCCTATGTCACTTATGGGGCTGATTACACGGATACCAAAGAGGATTATCGCCACTGGCTACACCTTGAGGAGTTGGGTCGTCATGATCTATATGAACAGCCGAAATTTACCTGGACGCCTTCTGTGGCACCAAGTTCGATTACTTATATTACGGATTATCATCCGCGCTGGAATGGTGGCTTGCTTGTTAGTACCTTATCAGCCGGATCAATTATGCGACTGACCCTCGATGATGGTCAGGTCATTGGCCAGGAGCGGCTGCAGTTTAAATCAAGAATAAGGGATGTATTATCGGCGCATGGTCGAATTTATTTTTTGAGCGACAAAGGTTTGATTGGCTATCTGTCACCACGTGTGGCGCTCAATCAGGATGATCAGCCACCTGGGCAGACATCAGGTGCCCTGGCTAAGGCTGGTTGCTTCCATTGTCATACCAACCCTACGCAACCATCATTGGCGCGGGTTTATGGTGCGGATATTGCTTCGCAAGCTGGTATCACCTATTCCGCGGGCCTTAGCAATAAACCTGGCGTCTGGACCGAAGAAAAGTTAAGGCGATTTATTACTAATCCTGATCAATTTGCCAGTGGTTCCATCATGCCAAAGCCGGAAATTGAAGGCCAGGAGCTGGATCAGATCATCAGTGAACTGCGCTTACTCAACAAGCCCCTGAGTCAGGCTGAATTACCAGACTAAATTCGTTGGTCGACTCTATGTATCAGCTCTATGTATCAGCTCTATGTATCAATTCGATGTATCAATTCGATGTATCAATTCGATGTGCGAGATAATAACAGTCGATGATAAATTGTTAATGCTACTAGCTTATATTTGAGTTTGTCGTTAACGTCTCAAAATGTTCAATCCGGCCGCTCCACAGTGCGCCTTTCTATCTCCAGCAAAAATTCCAGGTCAATGGATTGATGTACGTATTGCTGTTCTGATCGGGCTCCTTTGTCGCCCAGTAAAGGGTTCGCAGTTCCCTGGGCCAGGGCTTCATAACTCTGCCGCAACGCTTTGTGCATCGCTAAAAATGGGGTGGTGGGGTCAACAATCAGTTGGTAACCCAGTTCTGACAATTCCGCAGGGCTGTAGCCAGCGCCGGAAAACTTTCCATTCATTGACATAAACATAAGTGGTGCGGGCAGTGCGGCGGCAATCTTGCTAACCTGATCTCGGTTCATTGGCAGCACGAATAACATATCTGCACCGGCATCAAGATAGGCTGCGGCGCGGGTCAGTGCGCTATCAAGAGAATCGGTGCGGGTGGCATTGGTGCGGGCGATAATAAGAAAATTTGGGTTCCGGCGAGCGGCGACAGCTTGCTGTATTTTTGCCACCATTAGGTCCTGTGAAATTATATGTTCAATCCCTGCATGATGATGGGCGCGTTTGGGTAATAACTGATCCTCCAGTTCAATGGCTGCAAACCCAGCGGCTTCAGCCAGGCCGATGGTGCGATGCAAATGCATCGGGTCACCCCAACCACCAGCACCGTCAAGAATAAGCGGCAGATCACAAATCGAGCGAATTTCAATCGCCCGTTCGATGAAGTCATGCGGTGTGAGATTAGCTTCGGTTACGGTCTTTATATAACCGAGCGAACCGCCACCTAAATACAGTGCTTTGAACCCAGCCTGTTCTGCAAGTTTGGCGCTAATGGCATCAAAGACTAACGGTACAAGTAGTGGCTCAGGGTTAGCGAGTAATTCGCCTAAAGTATTCATAATCAGACTCTGTTTGGGTTATTGACTGAAGCCATCAATATACAGGTTTTGTAATTAAGCTGGCAGCTAAAAGCTAGCAGTTAAAAGCGCACAGTTGCTCTGCTATTGACCTGTAAAACGCGGCAATCTGCGCTCAGCTGTGGCAGCAATGCCTTCTTTGAAATCTTCTGTTTTAAACTGCCAGTTTTGCTGACTGAGTTCTCTTTGAGTTGCTGCCCTGACTTTTTCAGGTAACCCAGCGCGCAGTGTTTCACGCAATGAGACGATTGCCAATGGGGCGCTGATGGCGAGTTCTTTTGCGAACGCGTGCGCTTCTTTGAGCAGGTCCTGTTTTGCCACAACTCTGTCCACCAGGCCCATTTGCAAAGCTTCTTCGGCTTTAACCCTACGACCAGTATAAAACATATCATTGGCGTGCTGCTGGCCGACGAGTTGCGGCAGGGTATAGGTTAAACCAAAGCCGGGATGAAACCCCAGACGGGTAAAGTTTGCTGCAAACCTGGCTTCAGGGCAGGCAACACGAAAATCAGGTACTAGCGTTAAGCCAAGGCCGCCACCAATAGCGGCACCATTGACGGCGGCAACAATGGGTTTTTTGTTAGAGAATAAGCGTACAGCTTCATCGTAAAGATGGCCTTCGCCTTTTTTTGCCATGCCTTTGGCACCACGGCCGCCAGCCTGGAAATTTCCACCGGCGGAAAAAGCGCGCCCAGTGGATGTTAGTAGTAGTGCCCGACAGTGTTTTTCTTCGTCTAGCGCCTCAAAACAATCGGCCATGGATCTGAGCATGTCGATATCGAAATAATTCAGTTCGCCATTGTCCATTTCTATGGTTGCTACATGATCGTCATCGATGCTGACATTTAGGGATATATAGTCGCCGAAAGTTGGCATTGTTTTTACCTCGTTGTGAGTATTAATAAGCATTATTATGCGCCAGGTTTGACGATTAACGGACGGGTCAAAAGGCTGGCGTGGAATATGATAACATCTGGCGTTTTTTTAAACGACACCGGGCGATACTGATATGAAATCATAACATCCTGTTGGTGATGATGTTGCTGAAAATTTTGTCACACGGTGACGGCTGAGTCAGGGTTCGAGAAAATCTGTATAGATATTATCTACCTGGAAAAAATCCTTCAGTATACGCGCCCTGGTTGGGTTGTTGATGGTGTGGGTATAGACTCTATAACCCTTTTCGCTAAAGGCTGTAGCAAGTCCTTCCTTTACTCGATTAATCGGCATTGTGATGGCGAATAGCGGTTTTTCTCCCACCTGCAGGATGATATCTTGTGCGCTGTCGCCCAGGTAATGGAGGGTGAAAATGATGTCTTTGAATCCCATAGCACTGACTTTGGCTAGCGACTCGATCAGGTAAATTTGCGGTATAATACGGTCTTCGAATTCTGGTATTAGTGCAGCTATCTTGCGTAGGCCAGCAATGTTGTCATTTTTGATGTCGGTGACAATACGGACTTCAGGATGCTTCGCTAACCAGTGCCTGAGGCCTGTTAGAGTGCAGGCGTTGAAGGCTCCGTTTCTGGTTTTCAGTGCGATGAATTCGGCGTACGTTAATGGTGTTGTTGTTTTTTTTCCGTAGAGTGTTTCGAACCCCTGTTGCCAGTCGTGTAAACAAACTAGCTCGCCGTCGCTAGTCCAGGAAAAATCTAGCTCAATGAGCTTAAAACCCCTGTTGAGGCTATGATTCATTGCCTCAAATGAGTTCGTATAGGTCTTATCCAATATGCCGCCACCGGCGTGAGCAATGTTTAAGCCCGTTGGTTGTGGTTGGGGTACGATGCGTAGGCCGTTTATTTTGTTGAGTATTGAGGTTTGAACGGATGGAGAAGGTTGGCTAGCGTTTGCTATCCGGGTAGCATCACCATCTAGTAGTACTTCTATCATTTGTCCTTGTTGGTCAAGGACGTTTATTTTTTGACGATTATTGCCAGGACGGTGAATGATATAGTCTGCCGGTTGCGCGGTTGCGATGGCATCGCCACGCCACGGCGTCAGACAAGTTTCGCCGCTTACCATTGATTTAATACCGTTATAGACATCGATTTGCTGGAAGGCCGCATTATAAACCTGAGTATCCTCCAGGCCGACAACAACCAATGGCACCTTCATGGCGGCTTCAAGCTCACCGTATTTAGCAATTTCAGACTGGCGGACTGGTACCATCGAATGATGGTCGCCGACGATGATTAATAACCCATCTGCAAAAAAATCACTCTGTTGCAGGCTGCTATAGAAATCTCCCAATTTTGCATCGGCATAGCGAAAGGTTGCTTGTTCCGACCTTTGCCCAGTTTCAGGATGAATAAAAGGATGATGGGTGGTTGCGGTTTTGACGAATATAAAATAGGGATTTTTATCGCTGTTGAGGCGAATGCGGGCTAGTAGGCGTTGATACAGGGCTTCATCTGGGGCGGCGTTAAACTGCAGCCGTTGCCATTTGTTGTAATCTTCGAATTCATGTCCCTCGACATGATCGAAACCAATGCTTCTAGCCCAGGCACCTGTGTTAGAAAATTCCAGATCAGAGCTGGTTATAAACTCTGTGTGGTATCCGTGTAGTTTTAAATGTATTGCAAGGGAGTTTTGGTAACCAAAGAAACCGTTGAACGAGACACCACCGCCGCGAGTGAAACCCCGGGGGGGGTAGATCGGATAAGCGCCTTTAAGCAGCGCCAGTTCACCATCCTCAGTGGTGAATCCATTGGCATTAAAATTTTTATAGTAACTATTGTTGCTAGCAATCAGGTCGAGATTGGGGGTCCAGTCGCTGATGCCGGAAAATATTTTGCTCTGATAGTTCGACAGCGACTCGACCATGACAATAATAATATTTTTTCGCTGTTGTTCGACAGGTTTGCAGGTCTGGATGTCATCTACCTCAGCGACTATGAAGTCTGCAGAGTATTGGCGTCGCTCTGACATTATCATGGCGTTGTATTCGAAAACGTTCTTATAGATCCAGGCGTGAACATAATTTGTTTGGCTGAGAGTGGTTGACGCCAGCATGAATACTGCGATAGATGTAAATGCTAAAGCCGGCATTTTCCTGGTTTTAAAAGTGAAGTTCCTGATTACCAGGAGCGTGCCGAGGACCAGGTAGATGATGCCGGCTACAGATACTAGCCAATTGGTTTGCGTGATTTGAGATAGATAGTTGGATACATAGCTTGAATATTTAATGCTATCTGCGAATGTGAGCCGGGAGATAAAGTTAGTAATCAGGTAATAATCCACAAGGTAGATTGTAATCAGGCATAAAGCTAACAACCTTAGTAGTGCCCCAACACCTGCGCCTACGCTACTAAGGTAACTCAATGTTAGCAGTGCATATATTGTTCCATAGAGCGACAAATCGTGGTACAACGACTGTAATCGATCGACACCAATATCACCGCTGAAGTTGATAATGTAGGTATCGATGTAGTGTGTTTTCAGGTACAGGGGTATCAATAACAGGAGACTAAATAGAAGTACGAAATATTTCATAACTGTTTATTTTGATCCCTTGAGTCAAAAGGTCGAATTAGTCGAATTAAAAGTGCCAGACTAAATTCATCTTGCTGGGCGGATAGCTGGGTAGGTGTAGAATTGTATCTGCGCTGTGGTAATTATATCTGGCCAAAAACCTTCTTTAATACCTTCTTTAACATCTTGTGCAGGATGGTATCTTTCTATTGGTCTGAACATTATAGATTATATTAAACGCAATCAATTTGTGCTGTGGGGTTAAATCTTGCAGGTGACTATATCAAGCCTTTTATCTGGTTAGAACGGTTGAAAATAGATGGTTTTTGTTTGCTGATCCAATTCAGGTTGCCTGAGTTCAAAAGCCGTGTGCATAGTGCTGGCAATTTGAAGTGAGGGAAAATAGCCCAGACTGAACAAAGTTAAGGTATAGTAAAAGATCACCTGGTGAAGAAACCAACCAAAAAGGAGTTTTGACTCATGATAGAAAATGGTAACCCTCTCCCTGACTTTAATTTAAAAAGTCACGATGGCGAAGAATATACGAAGGCAGGTTTGCAAGGCCAGTGGGTTGTGCTACATACCTTCCCGCTCGCCTTCACTGGTGGCTGAAGCAGCCAAACCACCACTTTCAACCGTGCGTTGAAACAGTTTGAAAATAAAGATACTAAGGTTTTGGGTCTTAGCGTTGATTCTACATTTGCGTTAAAGACCTGGGCAGCGGCAATGGGTGGTATTCGTCACCCGCTATTGTCTGATTTTTGGCCGCATGGTGCCGTAGCGCAATCTTTGGGTATATTTAACGATACCGTGGGTATTGCTAGTCGTACGGTGCTCATTGCCGACCCTGATGGTGTTGTCAGGCATACTGAAGTACATAGCAAAACATTGCCCGATCCGGAGCAACTGCTGGCCACTTTAGTGGACCTGCAGAAGTAAACAGGACAACCGAGTATGGGTGATTAAATATGAATTCACTCATACTCGGTACCCTCAATATAGCCAGACAATATCAGGATTCATGCAGTTTTTTTTGCGTGTCTTCAATGAGCTTCATAATATCCCGCCAGCTGATGATGCCGACCGGTCGTTGGTGCTGGTTTAGTACGGGTAAACAGGAAACGCCATACTGATTAAAATGGGAAATTGCCGTGTAAATCCCGTCGTCAGTTTGAAGCGTGATTAATTTTCTGCTCATTATCTGGTGGGCCTTTTTATTCAGGCTTGCTGCATCCTTTGCTGTTTCGGCTGGACGTCCAGCATTAGGGGAAAGCGCTTTTAGTAGATCTCGATCAGAAATAACTCCCCGCAGAATGTTAGCCTCTGCCACTAGTAGATGGTGAAAATTATTTTGCTCAAAGATTTCCTTGATAAGCTTTAGAGAATCATCCAAGCCAATAGTGGTGACGGGGTGGCTCATTATTGTGCTTATTTTCATGGGGTATCTGGTTGGTGAGTTTTTATCGCTGGATTAATCGTTACAACTTGCGTTACTACAACTTGCGTTACTACAACATGCATTTCTAGAAGCTGGGGCGGCTGTTTTTAGAGTAGACTGGCAAGCGAGTTAAAGCTACCTGTAGTAAAATAAGTGCGGCCAATTGGTAAAGGTTATGGCGTCTATCTGGCATCTGTTATGGATTGAGCAGAACACTAATGCTGGTGGCCGGCCAGATGCATCTATTTGGGTGAGTTGACGTTTTAAGCGAGTTAACAGTTTTTGCAGGATAATTTATTCAGGACGCCGATTATTAGTATGATTGCCACCAGCGCTGAACAGCTTGAGCAAATATTTGCCGAATGTCAGATCCTCGAAAAAGACGGTTTCGGCCCAAAGGTTCTTGAATCTAAAGACGGGCTTGTAATATATAAGCTATTTCGCAGGAAGCGGTGGTTTAGTTCGGCGCTGTTAAGACCCTATGCGATTCGTTTTGTCGCCAACGCAAAAAAGCTAGAGATGTTAGGGTTTTGTACTATCTCCATCCGTGAGATCAGTTGTTGTAAGCGGCCGGCCTATCATTTAGTTGCGTATGATAAGTTGCCGGGTATTAGTCTGCGTGATTATCTGGATGGTTTGGGTGACAAGGCAGAGGCAGTTAAGGACGAGAGCAGGGCACAGGTATTTGCTAGTTTCGGCGAGATGATTGCAAGATTACATAATAACGGCGTGTATTTTCGGTCGTTGCATTTGGGTAATTTACTCTGGCGCGAGTGTGGTGATTTTCCGCTGATTGACATTGCGGATATGCGCTTTTATCAGCGCTCACTTACACCTGCTCAGCGGCTGAGGAATTTTCATCCGTTATTAAAAAGGACAATCGACCACTACCTGGTGGACGCTGCTAGCTGGGAATTGATGATAAAAAGCTATTTGGAGTTCGCAGCTATTAATTCGCAGCAGGCTTTGCGACTGGGCCCAAAATTGACTGGGTTGGCCGCTGGGCTGGAATCCCGCAAATTCTAAAAGCCCAAAATACCAACATATACTGCGGTTTACCTTCGCAGTGTGCAGCGCTGCTCAATTTATTCTGAAACTTTTGTGCTGCCCGTATCCAGTATAATGTGCTGCCCGTATAAGCTGCCCGTATAAGCTGCCCGTATAAACAGTGTCTTTGCATAGATTAAATTCTCATGTTTTTTTGCACCTGAGCATTATCAGGCGATTAATTGACCCTGATCATGGGCTGATCTTTATGCCTCTATAGACTAGGGGGAGCTTTAATTAGCCCTTTAAATTTTCAGTATAGAAGTTGCAGTATAAATGCTTCGGGAATAAGACAATAAATGGAAGACCTGCAATCCCTTGCCATTATCTGGATCGCTGTTTTTTTTGCTCACTATGCAGCGGGTAAAACCAAGCTAACGCCTGTATTATGGTTTTTAGCGGTTGGCTGCATTTTGGTAAATCTTGGCCTGTTGCCCAGAGAACCTAGCGTTTTTATCAAGGGTTTTGCCGAAATCGGTATTATCGTCATTATGTTTGCGTTGGGTTTTGAAGAAAACTCCAGTGATTTTATGCGCAGCATCAAGCGTAGTTGGGGTATTGCGTTTTTTGGCGCAGTGGCACCTTTTAGCATCGCTTATTTTATCTGTTTTTATTTTTGGAGGGATGTTAACGGTGCACTACTCTGTGCCCTTGCCATGACCGCCACCGCTGTCTCTCTAACCATGGTATCGCTGAAAAGTGAAAAGCTGCATACCTCCAGTGCGGCTACAGGCATTATGACCTCAGCGGTGCTTGATGATGTAGCTGCGCTTTCGTTAGTGGCGGTTCTGGTACCGATGGCAACCACGGGCATTGATGTTAGTTTTCTCAGTATAGTACTGGTGACCGTGAAAGCACTTGGGTTTTTTCTGCTGATATCGATTATGGCGACCTGGTTATTTCCAGTCGACTCCGGTGTGTTAGCAAGGGTACCGTTGCTAAACCGCTTTAATCTGCGGGATTTAATTACCATGCAGAAGGGTGAGCACGCAATTTTGAGTGTATTATTGCTTGCCTTGCTAGTGGCGCTATTGGGCCATGAGTTTGGTTTTCATCCTGCGGTGGGTGCCTATATGGCGGGATTGATTATAAAGGAAGATTACTTTGTTGTTGTAAAAACGTCGCAATCGCAGACTAGCACCGTGTTTGAAGAAACTCGCCAGGCTGTAGAAAGTGTTGCATTCTCATGGATCGGGCCAGTATTTTTTATTGTTCTGGGGACTCAACTGGTGCTGGATATACCGATTTTTATACGTGTCATAGAAGAAACCCTATTACTGACAAGCTGCCTGTTTGTTGGTCAAATACTGTCGGCAGGACTGGCAGCTCGGTATACCGGTAAATTTAATTGGCAGGAAAGCTGGATGATAGGTTTTGGTATGCTCGGGCGGGCGGAGCTGGCCTTTGTGGTGATGGATATCGCCTATCGACAACATAGTATTATCAATGACGAAATGTTCTATACGTTGATGTTTACGGCTTTTCTGCTCAACATCAGTGTGCCGGTTTGTATTCGATGGTGGAAACCACATTTTCTAAAAGCGACACTACCTATGCAGGACCCTTGACAGGCTTCGTCAGGGTTCATGTTCGATAGCGGTATTTGGTCTGTGATATTAAGTTGCTATATTAAGTGGCCCTGTTGAGCGGCTCTGTTGACTAGGTATATCGAATAATCAGTATAGGCTGACTTTTATTGGCTAGCCTATACTGACAAAAGCGCAGGGTGGGTTTATCCAACTGCCTTGTGGCTTAGTTGAATAGTGCCCTGATGAGAACGGATATCGTAGGTTTTCAGGTTCATATCCGCCTCTTCCAGACATTCGCCGGTTTTGAGACAAAAATGCTGTTTAAACAGGGGTGAGGAAACTACCCGTTTTTCTCCTATTGAGCCAACAATGCCTCTTGAGAGTACATTTGCTTCGCCAATCGGGTCAAAATTCGAAATTGCAAATAGATCCTCATCGCCGCTACATTTAAAAATAGCGACCTGTTCATCATCAAATAGCGCACAAACACCTGAATCAAGGGTTAAGTCTTGTTCAGCACAAATATCAAACCATGTTTTATTGACCATTAGTTGGCGACCCCTTCTAGTTTACTGCGTTCGTCTTTGGTGGCAGGACGTTTTTGATCGCGTTCTGAAACAAAAATCACATTGCTGTCTTTGTTATCGGCATTGATAAAATGGTTAAACCGTTTGAGTTTTTGTTCATCTTCAATGGTGGCCTTCCATTCGCATTCATAGGTATCGACCAGGCTGGTCATTTCTGCTTCCAGTTCACCGCAAATACCTAAGCTGTCCTCAATGATAACTTGCTTCAAATATTCCAGCCCACCATCCAGGTTTTCCAACCAGACAGAAGTACGTTGCAGGCGGTCTGCGGTGCGTACATAAAACATCAGAAATCGGTCGATGTAACGAATTAGCGTGGCGGTATCAATGTCGGTTGCAAACAGGTCCGCATGGCGCGGGCGCATACCGCCGTTACCGCAGACGAATAAATTCCAGCCTTTCTCGGTCGCGATGATACCGACATCTTTACTCTGCGCTTCAGCGCATTCTCGGGTGCAGCCTGAAACGGCCATTTTTAATTTATGTGGTGACCGCAGGCCGCGATAACGCTCCTCAATACGAATGGCTTCGCCGACACTATCCTGGACGCCAAATCGACACCAGGTAGAACCAACACAGGATTTTACAGTCCGCAGGGCCTTGCCATAGGCATGGCCGGTCTCAAACCCTGCATCAATGAGTTTTTTCCAGATAAGGGGTAATTCATGCATCTGGGCGCCAAATAAGTCGATCCGTTGACCGCCGGTAATTTTGGTATAAAGACTAAATTCTTTGGCAACTTCACCAATAACGATGAGTTTTTCAGGCGTTATTTCACCGCCGGGTATTCGAGGGATAACACTATACGTGCCGTCTTTTTGCATATTGGCAAGGAAAACGTCGTTGGTATCCTGTAGCGGCAGATGGTCGGATTTTAGTATGTGTTCATTCCAGTAGGATGCCAGTATTGAACCAACCGCCGGTTTGCAAATTTCGCAACCAAAGCCCTTGCCGTGGCTGGTTAGCAAATCGCTGAAGGTTTTTACTTCCTTGACGCGAATGATGTCGGCCAGTTCCTGTCGAGAATAGGCGAAGTGTTCACAGATATCATTGTTGACTTCAATACCCAGGCTGGCGAGTTTATTGTCTACAACCTGTTTAACCAGCGCTGCACAACCACCACACCCGGTTGATGCCTCGGTGGCAGTTTTTATATCGCCCAGGTTCATGCAGCCATTTTCAACAGCACTACCTATCTGGCCTTTGCTAACGTCGTAACAGGAACATATTTGTGCGGCGTCAGGTAAGGCTTCGACCCCAATGCCGCCGCCGCTACCGTCACTATCAGGTAGAATCAGGCTTTCTGGCTTATTGGGTAATTTGATCCCGTTGAGCATGATTTGTAACAATGGGCCATAGTTCTCGGTTTCACCAACCAGTACCACGCCAAGTAATTTTTTGCCCGATTTAGATATGATCAGGCGTTTATAAATTTGATTCAGGTCGTCCTGATAAATAAATGACTGGCAACCTTCAGTTTGTCCATGGGCATCACCGATGCTGGCTACGTCAACGCCTAATAACTTAAGTTTGGTGCTCATGTCGGCACCAGTAAACTCGTCCTGATGGCCGGCAATTTGGGCAGCTGCAACTTTAGCCATTTGATAACCAGGTGCCACCAGGCCATAAATGCGTCCTTCCCATAAAGCACATTCGCCTACCGCGTAGATATTCGGGTCAGAGGTTTTGCACTGATTGTCGACCACAATACCGCCGCGTTCGCCCATCGTTAAATCACATTGTTTGGCCAGTTCATCCTGGGGCCGGATACCCGCAGAAAAAACGATCATATCGGTCTCAAGATGGCTACCATCAGCAAAGTTCATGCGATAGCGATGGTTTTCCCCTGGCTGAATATTTTCCGTGGCTTTTTCGGTATGAATGGTCAGGCCTAGACGTTCAATTTTACGCCGTAATAGATTGCCGCCACCTTCGTCGAGCTGAACGGCCATAAGGCGTGGTGCGAACTCTACGATATGGGTATCTAATTGCAGCTCCTTTAACGCATTGGCCGCTTCCAGGCCTAATAAACCGCCACCGACAACAACACCTGTTTTGCTATCCTGAGCAGAGGCTGTGATGGCATCCAGGTCGTCAATGGTTCGATATACATGACAATGTTGCTGGTCATTACCTGGTATCGGTGGCACAAACGGAAAAGACCCTGTTGCTAGAACCAGCACGTCGTAGGATTCAGTCAGGCCTTTTTCCGTGCAATAGGTTTTTGCCGTCCGGTCAATGCTGACAACTTTATCGCTGAGGGTGTAGTTGACATTATTTGCCGTGTAGTTGGCTTCACTGGTCAGAGATAAATCTTCTGCTGTACTACCCGTGAAATAGGAGCTTAGCTGCACGCGGTCGTAGGCTAACCTCGGCTCCTCTGAAAAGGTCACGATTTCATATTGATTGGCGTCATTTGCGTCAACCAGGTTTTCGATAAAACGATGCCCGACCATACCGTTGCCGATGACGACAACTCGCTTTCTATCCTGTTTGTTCACGATCTGTTGATTCATGCCTGCTGAGATCCTGCTTGACTAATAGAGATGGAATTGGCACTAGCAAAGCAAACACAGTGCCAACTGAATAATTTGTTCGAATTCCCGTGCATTGACCCTGTATATTCAGGCTATTGATGATTATTTAGTCTAGGGTTAATAAATTCTCTGTCCAGGTTGTATCAAAAACGGGCAATTGCATTGTTTCTGTGCTGATTTGGTGCGGATTTTAGGGTGGCTTGATTGCTGGCATTTTTCTGGCCGGTTGAGTGACGCAATTGAAACTGACAAAATCTAGCAGTTATACTGCACATCCTATGAATAAAGGGCTTAGACACTTTGGTCGGTAAAAAAGCTATCCTCGGATAGTTAGGTGCAGGGCGGTGTAATACTTCAGAAGTGCTAAATTAGTTAATATGAAAGAACTAAATTGGTCAGTATGAAATATAAGTGCCAGGGCGATTTTTCTCTACTACCTGGATGATAGATTAAGTATTTTGACCAGGTATTTCTGGGTTGGCTTCATTCTTGCTTTATGCGTAGCAATAAATTGGTTGCAGCTTAAATTAATGTTGTAGCTCCCTTTTTAGCACAGCCATAGCACAGTTGGATATTGTATGTTATTTGTTCGCAAGCGCCATAAACCTGTCAAAATTCCTGCCAAAGAAGTTGCAGAATGGAAATATACCACCTGCAATTATTGTTCTACCGGATGCTCTATAGAAATTGGCCTAGATACAGAGGGTAAGGTTGTTACCAGCAGAGGTCATGCTGGGGCGGATGTTAATCGCGGTAAATTATGTATTAAGGGCATTCTGGAACATGAATTATTTGACTCGCCAGGTCGTGGTAAGCAGCCCCTGATGCGTGATCATTATACCCAGTCATTTCAGAAAACTGATTGGGATACTGCGCTTGATACAACTGCTGAACAGATAAAGCGTATTCAGCAGCAGCATGGTAGAGACAGTTTTGCTGTGGTTTCCACCGGCCAATTGCTGACGGAAGAATTTTATACCTTGGGTAAACTGGTACGAGGCTGCATTGGGACCAATAATTATGATGGCAATACCACCCTTTGTATGGCCTCTGCGGTATCAGGTTATAAACGTTCATTTGGCTCCGATGGCCCGCCTGGTTGTTATGCTGACTTCGAGGATACTGATTGTTTGATGGCCTTTGGTTCAAATTTGCCAGAACAGCACCCCATCATCTACTGGCGGCTCAAAGAAGCCATGGAAAAACGGCGCTTCCCGCTAATTGTTGTTGACCCTCGGGTCACCATGTTTGCCCAGTTTGCCGATATTCATTTGCCGATTACACCCGGTACAGATTGTGTGCTGATCAACGCAATGTTGCATGTTATTTTAACCGAAGGTCTCGCTGATGATGCCTATATAGAAAAACATACCAATGGCATCGAAGGCATCGAAGCGATTATTGCTGACTATGATCCGAAAACAGCCCAGCATATTTGTGGTATTGATGAAGACCGAATTAGAACTGTGGCGCGTTTATATGCCAAAGCCGGGGCTGCAATGAGCATCTGGACCATGGGTATCAATCAAAGTACACATGGTTCTGACGGCGTGGTAAATATTAATAACCTGAATTTAATCACCGGTAATATTGGTAAGCCGGGTGGTACTAGTTTGTCCATTACTGGTCAATGTAATGCCATGGGCACTAGAGAGTGGTCTGCCTGTTCAGGCTTGCCGGGTTATCGCGCCCTGGAAAACCCGGATCACCGCAAACAGGTGGCTGATTTCTGGGGTATTGATGCGGACTTTTTTCCTGACAAACGGGGTCTGGCGCAGACAGATATTTTCCCTGCTATTGAAACTGGGGAAATTAAGGGTTTGTGGCTGATTGCGACCAATCCGTTAACCTCCATGGCCAATCAGCCAAGGATTCGTAAAGCCTTTGAGAAGCTTGATTTCCTCGTTGTTCAGGATGTCTATGAAGACGTTGAAACCAATCAGTTTGCGAATGTCTTTTTCCCCGCGTCGGTTTGGGCCGAGAAAGAGGGTTGCCATACCAATACCGAGCGACGGGTTAATCTTGTGCGCAATGTTTTGCCTTCCTATGCAGATTCAAAACCTGATTTCTGGATATTTAAGGAAATAGCGAAACGGTTTGAAAATAGCAAGGTGATTCATTTTCCGGATACGCCTGAAGAAGCTTTTGCAGAAATGAAACAGCTGTCTAAAGGGGCCGGCAGGATACTGGATATTTCCGGTATGTCGTACGATAAAATTGAGGCTGCACGGGGGATTCAATGGCCTTATCCAGAGGGTGCTGAACTCTCGGTTGGTGAACAGGCCAGGGGAGCGGCAAGGCTCTATACTGACGGCAAGTTTCAAACCGCGGATGGTCGAGCGAATCTTATCGCGGTAAATTTTGTTAATAACAATGAAGTGCCCTGTCAGGAATTTCCCTTCTGGCTTAATAGCGGCCGAGTAGTGGAGCATTTCCATACCCGCACCCGTACTGGAAAAATCGGTAATTGTAATAAATTTAGCCCCACGCCCTATATGGAGATGAACCCTGAAGCAGCTACTTCGTTAGGCATTGAGCATCAATCCTATGTGCGGCTGGTTTCACGCCGCAGTGATGCTGTTGTCATGGTGCAGCTAACCCATCGAGTGCCGCTTAATATGGTATTTATTCCTTTTCATTATTATGACTGCGTTAATCGATTGAGTTTGGGTTTGTTAGACCCGCACTCACGCCAGCCAGCTTTTAAACAATGTTCGGTACGGATTGAGGAGATTGACCAGGAATTGGCGGCGCAAATAAATATGAAACGGAGGGCTTACTAGATGGCTGCGGCAAATAAACCATCGGATAGTTTGGCAGGTTCAGTGGATAAACCCAGTCTGTGGGATGTGCGCACTGAAGAACAGGAGTATGCGTTTTTACCCGATGTGGATATCCAGGATGATAACCTCTATGGGCAGAAGATTGACCTAATAGAACTGACTCGGCAGAGTGCACCTGTCGGCAGGGCGATTAATATTAATGGCAATGAGACGGTTGGCGATAATAAGAACCGCAATAAACAGCACGGTTTTTATTTTACCGCAGATAATTGTATCGGCTGTCATGCCTGTGAATCGGCCTGTGCGGAAAAAAATGATACGCCCTCACATCTGGCGTTTCGTTCGGTGGGTTATGTTGAAGGCGGTAGTTATCCTGATTATTTGCGCCTAAATATATCTATGGCCTGCAATCATTGTGACGATCCGGTGTGCCTTAAAGGTTGTCCAACGGGTGCCTATACCAAGCTGGCGGAATACGGTGCAGTATTACAGGATCCAGATACCTGTTTTGGCTGTGGTTACTGTACCTGGGTTTGCCCTTATAACGCGCCGCAGTTAGATCCAGTAAAGGGTGAAGTATCAAAATGTAATATGTGCGTTGACCGACTGGAAGTAGGTTTAAAGCCGGCCTGTGTTTCTGCCTGTTTAGGTAATGCGCTTGATTTTGGTGTTATCGAAAATGTGCCGGATAAACGCTTCCAGGCGGAGACAAGTATTCCAGGGTTTCCTGATCCGAGCATAACCCATCCCAATATTCGTTTTCAGCAGGTGACGCAATTACCTGATGAGATGCAGCGCACAGACAGTGCGCCGGTTAAGTATCAAAAAGTTGCTGACGGTGCATTCAAACCTGCCATCGACAAAAAACAGGGCACAAAAAAATCCTGGAACCTGGGCCGACTAAATTCACATGAAAACCCACTGGTGATTTTTACTCTGGCGACCCAGGCCTCTATTGGTGCATTTGTTATCGCCTTTTTATCGGTGCAGTTTGAATTGCCGGGATTTTTAAGTTTTGCTGAGTCGTGGTTGTATCCGGCTTTGATGCTGGTGGCTTTCCTGTTTGTTTCTCTGGGGCTGTTTATGTCGACCATGCACCTGGGGAAACCTTTGCGGTTTTATCGGGGCTTCAATAATCTTCGTTATAGCCCCGTGTGTCGTGAGGGGCTGGGCATTGCCGTGTATATGGCGATGTTAGGTTTGCATTTATTATGTAGTGGTTTAATTAATGCGGATATCCAGGCGTTGATGAGCTGGGCGGGGATTTCTATTGCTGGCTATGTCAATACGCAATTGTTAGCCCAGTTGGCGGCAATTTTTGGCTTGTTGGCAATACCGAGCGCTTTGTTGGGGTTATATTATATGAACCGTTGTTATCGCATTAAGGCGCGGCCGTTTTGGGATCATTGGCAAGTAGTGACCAGCTTTTTTGGTAACACCGCTTCTTTGGGTGCAATGTTGGCCGGTCTGATGGTGCTGCCAACTGTGTTAGATTCGCCGGTTCAGTTAACCGCCATGTTACTTATGACGGGTACACTGCTGGTTGTTGGGCTGTTATCAGAAGCGTTAGGTTTGTTTTTTCATCGCCGAGATTTATATCAGGCAGACAATGAAGGCGGCGTGGCTTTTTATATTCAGACATCCACCTTTGGAAAAACCTATGATTTAAGAAATTGCCTGTTGGCTCTGGCGGTGATTCTGGGTGTTGTTGGTATATATCGGCTTAATCATGATTTGCTGGATGGTGCACTGCTGATTGGGTTTGTTGTTGCACTGATGGGGCTGGTTAGTAGTGTGATTGGCAGGGCGCTGTTTTATATTCTGGTGGTGCCTACCACCATGCCAGGTGCGTTTTTCTGGAAAAACAAAGGTTTTGAGCAACATGCCCGCGATATTGGTTTAGCAGATTTGCCCCAGGCAGGTGTTGCGCCCAACGGACATTAGTATGGATGGGGCTGCTGCTTACCCAGCGTTGGTTAAGTATTCTGGTTAAATGTTCTGATTAAATCTGTTGCCTGAATGGGTTCATCAGGCCTTGCATAAATTCAGGGTTTTGATGGCAAAGGTAGGTGCCTGCAGCAATATTTGATAAGGCTAAAATTTGAAAAAACTCAGCCATGGACATTTCTATCTTGCCCAGCAGTAGCAGGCCAAACCCTGCTGCGGCCACCATAAACAAAGAATTAATGATGTTATTTGAGGCGATAACCTGAGAAAGGTAGTTTGGTTCTGCCCGTTGCTGCACCAGCGTATAAAGCGGGACGATATATAGTCCACCAAATAAGCCAATGAGCATAATGTCCAGCAATACGTGAAGTCCCTGGAGTTGATTTAAAAAGTTGCTAATGCTCAGTGGTATGGCTGGATTAACAGTTGGGCTGACAGGGGTATAGGCAAAGGACAGGTCCAGGCCAAATGTCATTAATCCCAGGCAGGCAACGGGCACCAGGCCGAGTTCAAGTTTCTTAGCGCATAATCTGGCACAGAGCAAAGAGCCAATTGCAATGCCAATAGAGAAGACTGCCAGTAATAAGCTAACTACCGCTGCTTCGGCCTGTAAATGTGTTTTACAGAAGTTTGGGAATTGGGTCAGATAAGATACGCCGATGAACCAGAACCATGAAATGCCAATAATTGCGATAAAAACTGATTTATCTTCTCTGGCATACTGAATGCACTTCAGGCTTTGCTGGAATAGATTCCAGTTGATTTGCAAGGTCGGATTGGGTGGTTGGGCCGGAGGAATCTTTAAGCTTGCAACCCAGCCTAAGACCGCAAATAAGATGATGGCGAAGGGGATCAATAGGTGTTCAGCTGAGCTCTGACTGGCCAGTGCAGCGAGTGTACCTAGCAAAATTGACACAAAAGTCCCCATTTCAATCAGGGCGTTGGCTTGCACTAATTTCTGCGGTTCGATATGTTGCGGGATAATGCTGTATTTAATGGGGCCAAAAAAACTTGATTGACTACCTAAAAGGAATAACAAAAATAACAAACTGGTTAGGGATTGCTGCCAGAAGGCAAAAGCGCCGCCAGTCATCAGGCCAATTTCAATCAGCTTGATGATTCTAATCAGGCGGCTTTTTTCATATTTATCAGCCAGTTGACCTGCCAGGGCAGAGAATAGAAAAAAAGGTAGAATAAACAGTAACGCTGCCAGATTGACCAGTTGATTGATTGTGCCCTGATCAAGATGAAGTAACTGGAAGGTAATCATTAAAATTAGCGAATTTTTATATAGGTTGTCGTTAAAGGCACCCAAAAACTGCGTGAAGAAAAATGGCCTGAACCTGAGACTTCGAAATAAACTGAAGGGCGAGTGGTTGGCAGGTTTAGACTGGCTGGAGACGGGCATTGATTAGACCTACTATTGAATGAAGTTATTTTATTATTATTTGTCAGTCCAGCTACTCTTACGGTGTCTTGATAAGCTGTTTGTTCGGTTGTTAAGGCTGATTCAGAGATTAGCTCAAGCAGCCAATTGAAATGAAGATGCTAATAGATGGCAATGTTATGGGGGACACTTGTATTATGCTTTAACGGTTATATTGCACCATGATGCTGGGAATTTTTATCGATCTTAACATTGACTTCAACATTGACTTCAACATTGACTTCAAGATTGAGCTCAAAATCGGCCTCCATGTATGTTATGACCTGTTTTGACATGATTGTTTCAACATGATTGTTTTAGCGGAAAGTTATTCGACCAACTGATCTAGACTATTAATTTAATGCCTAATATTGATACGAAATGAAAACTGGTGTTGGTGAAACTCAATCCAGAGTGAATTGGGCCGGATATATGGCTCTGGCCAAGCCACGTTTGAGTGTTTTAAGTACCCTGTCCTGTACCGTGGCCTATTTACTGGCGATTGTGAACTGGCAGTGGCTGGAGTTTATCTGGTTAGTTCTGGGTACCCAGTTATGTGCAGCCGGTGCGCTAGCACTCAATCAGTGTTGGGAGCATCAAAGTGATGCGAAAATGGAACGGACCCGTGGCCGTCCAATTCCGGCCGGGATCTTAACTGCAGGGCAAGCCTGGGTATTTGGCCTTGGTTGTGCATTGGCCGGGCTGTTATTGCTGTATTTTGGTACAAATGCGATGGCCGCTGGGTTAGGCGCGTTGACTATCATCACCTATGTCCTGATTTATACCCCCTTAAAACGTATCACCCGTTGGGCCACAGAGTTTGGCACCTTGCCAGGCGCATTGCCGCCATTAATGGGTTGGTCAGCAGCAACGGGTGATCTACCCGGCATGGCCTGGTTGTTGTTTTTGATTGTGGTTTTTTGGCAATTACCGCATTTTATGGCCATTGCCTGGTTGTATCGGCATGAATACGCGCAGGCCAATTTTCCTATGTTGCCGGGTATCGATTCAGCAGGGCATCGGACCGCGCGATGGGCAATGGTTAATGCCTGTATCCTGGCTTCAATTAACTTGTTGGCAGTGATTTTTGGTTATTGCGGTTGGTTCTATTTGATGGTCGTGATGGCGTTAAGTACGGATCAGCTAATCAGGTGTTTTCAGTTTATGCAACAGGAGGATAAGGATGTAGCGGCCCGTGCGTTGTTTTTTTCTACCCTGTATTATCTGCCAATTATTTATGCTGCTCTGCTTATTGAACATTGGTTTATTTAAGCCGGTTTATTTAAGCCGGTTATTTTTAATTTTTGGTATCTTTGTTTTTCACCCGATAGCATTTACCTGTCCTGAATTAAGTTAGTTGGTCTGGCACTTGCGATGGCACTTGCGATGGTTGAATTAGATCAAGTCTTAAACCAGGGGGCACGAATTATAAATTTAATAGCGGCCTCGGTATTGAGACGGTCATGGGTTTAAGCGCATGACCGGCTAATGGTTGCGGGCTGCCTCGCTTTATTCAGCGCTGGCAGCAGCGATAACCTGGTTTTTTTCCAGGGTGTTTATTTCTTCTGCAGACAAACCCATATCGAGTAGTATCTGCATATTATCTTCGCCAAAACGGGGTGCGGTACGGTTTATCTGAGCTGGAGTACGGCTCATTTTGATCGCAAACCCCTGGCCCCTAAAACCATTTTTATCAATTAACATCTCCCGTGCCTGGGCCTGTTTATGTTGCATGGCTGCAGGTACATCTAGCACTGGTGCGGCAGGCACACCTCCCTCAAGTAGTTTTTCAGCCAATAATTCTGATGGGTAGTGCTTGATCCTGTCAGCCAGAGCAAGATTGAGGGCGGTTTTGTTTTCTACTCGCGCCGCGGGAGTTCGGAATCTTGCATCGCTGGCAAGCTCGGGGCACTCAAGCAGGCCACATAACTGCTTAAATTGATGATCCTTCAGCACCAGCAGGGTGAGATGGCCGTCCTGGGTTTTAAACAGTCCGCCTGGTGCTATGCCAGGATATTCGTTGCCGACTCTGCTGGGTATATGGTCATCACCGCCGCCCAGCCAGTGGCTGACGTATTGCTGTTGAAAAATTTGTGTACAATCAACCAGTGCCAGGTCGACAAATTGGCCCAGTCCGGATTGATGTCTGGCCTGTAATGCCATAAGAATGCCGATGGTGGCATGTAAACCCGTGGATACGTCTGTGAGATAAAAAGCGCAGCGGGTAGGTTCGCCATCGACTTCGCCATTCAGGCTCATCAGGCCGCCATAGGCCTGGCCTACTGGATCGTAACCTGGGAATTTGGCAAAAGGCCCGGTCCGGCCAAAGCCACTAATTGCACAATGGATTAATGCGGGGAATTTTTCTTTCAGGGTTTGCTCATAACCCAGGTCCCATTTTTCCAGTGAACCGGTTTTAGTGTTTTCAAGCAATACATCGGCGTCTTCTAATAGCTTTAAAAATACTTCGCGGCCTTCCGGTTTGGCAATGTCAATGGCAATACTGCGCTTATTGCGATTGACATGCATAAAATGCCAGCTAACGGTGGGTTTATGCATCGGGCCGATGCCGCGGGTCATATCTCCATCGGTTAAAGGTGACTCAAGCTTAATAACGTCAGCACCAAAATCTCCCAACATCTGGCCGCAAAAAGGGCCGGCTAAATTGGTTGTCATATCGATGACACGCAAGCCCTGCAGGGCTTGATCGGATAGTTCTGGTTTTGGCGTCGCGTTCATAATGGCTAACAGGCTATGGATTAGCCGGTTAGCTTAGCAGATTTAGCAAAAGCTATTTTTGACTTAGGCTATATTGATCAAATAGTCACTGATCTGTGCTTCTTTACCCAGGTTTGCATAGTCGCCGGCAGCGCGCGCCTGTCTGAACTGACGCCAGCTAAGGGGTTTATATAATGCATCGGGTGCTTGAGTCGAGGCATTTTTTAGCGGCTGGCAGATGCAGTCAAGTTCAGGGTTGAAAAAAAATGCGGCGCTGTATCTGGGTTGGTTGGTGGCTGCAATGACACGATGCAATGGTGCTGTATAGCGATTGTTAGACCAAACCTGTAGCAGGTCACCAAGGTTGATAATCAGGCTGTCGGGGCGCGGTTTGACCAGCTGCCAGGTAGACTCGGCAAAAACCTGAAGCGCAAAATTATCATCTTGCGCCAATAGAGTTAAGGCGCCGGCATCGGTATGTTCTGAAATACCAAAATGCCCGTTTGGGTCTTTGTTGTTTGGAGAATTGACGATACTTGGGTCAGCAGGGTGTTCGCATAGGGGATAATAGTTCAGCCTGAGAAAGCTGCTGTTGCAAGGCTTAAAATACCGAGTGAGCGCATCAGGCTGTTGTCCCAACGATTCACATATGCGCGCCAGCAATGCCAGAGCTAGTTTTTCACATTGATCAAACCAGGCTTGCATGGTGGATTGGAAGTCGACTAGTTCAGTAGGCCATTGGCTGGTGCCTGCATAGTTTTCGTTATCTCGGTTGATACCAAAATCAAGGATTTGTTTCCAGTCCAGTTTGTTTTTGGTCAGCTCCTGATCGAAAAACCCCCAGGGATTGGTTGCTGTCCGGCTGAGTTGGCGCTTGTTTTCGATAGGAAGATCAAAAAAGGCCTGCATTGATTCGGCCAGGGCTGGGCGTTGTTCGAGCCCATGGTTAATCAGCTCAAAAAAGCCCAGCTGCTCGCAAGCCTGAGACAATGCGGTGGATGAGCCGGATTTGAGGTCGTGCCAGTCCAGAATGGGTATTGTGAATGCCATAAATTAATGATAACCCATTATAAATGGGTCTGCTGCCCCCGCAATCCATAGCAATGATGGGGTTGTCAAAATGTTTCTGGGGTCGGAGCAAAGTGCCAGAGTAAATCGCATCAATTATCGGTCGAAACAAGCAGGCCCCGGGTTATATCTTCAAACTGTTGTCTAAATTTCTCAGCACCTAAAATCAGCCCCCCTCTCAACCTGTAGAATGGGTACAATGGCGGATCTTTGCAACAAACTCTATGCCGATCGATGCACCAATAAGTTGTCGATAGTTTATTAATTAAAACGACGCACATACAACCTGCCCAGAAACTGCATGAGTTTTGATACTGCCTGATCATGTTGAGGGGTCAGCAGCAGATGAACATGGTTCGGCCTAAAACCCAACCATGGAGATGGATTTCAAATCTTTCAACGCCCTCTGCCAACCAGTGCACGTAGGCAGCCATATCAGCCTCAGATGTGAAGCAAATTTGACGGTTAATGCCACGTTGTATCAGATACCCTGCCAGGCACAATCTACGTCGCCTGGGCATCTGTCGAGTCTCGTATATAAACAGGTAGAAGCTTCAAGCATTAAACTCAAATACCACGCCATACCACCAGGTTTTAACGGTCTAACATGTAAGATTATCACCCTACAACACCGCGTTTACTCTGGCACTTTACTCCGACCCCAAAACTTGCAACACCGCGTTTACTCTGGCACTTTACTCCGACCCCAAAACTTGAAAAAATAGATAGTAGCCTACCTCGGTCAGGAAGTGGCCTTGAGGGGCATCATATAGAGCAAGTTAAAGATGTTAAGGGTAAAGCCAGCGATCCGAGAAACATCGAAATGCTAACTCCTGAGCAACATGCACTGAAACATAGGAGAAGATAGTGAACACACGATGCGGCGCCAGGAAGGGGCAAGTGTCTCAACAGAAACTATTCAATCAATTCAGTTCACGCTCGATTTGGATTTGGCCGCTTCGCAGCATGCTGATACGTCACCAATGCCAGGGTGACAAAAGGTAAGTCATGTTGACAGATGTAGAGAAAGCCAAGCTTTGTCGAAGTTCTCACGAGGACCAAAAGGCTATAGACATTCTAGATGTTGAACAACTGGCGATCTCGGGAGAGGCGCTCTTCCTCTTAGGTGACATTTACAATTGTGCGGAAAAGAGTGTCGGAGGTGTTAGTCGTAGCGTTCCAAAAGCCAAGAAGTACTGGTTAAGAGCAGTTAAATGCGGATCAGTGGAAGCAGCAGTTGAACTTGGTGATTTGTTTTATTTCGGCGATGGTGTCAAAGAAAATTATAAAAAGGCGGAAGAGTTTTGGTTGATAGCTGCGAGGCACAAGGATGAGTTAGGAATGTTCAAGCTGGCTGACTTTTATTATGATTGTCGGCCTGAAAGAATCCAAGAGGCGATTGTTTTATTTGAGTCACTGACAAAAGATACAATCTTCGCAAAAAATTCTTGCTGCAAGCTTGGAAGAATTTTCGATAGAGGTATAGGAGTGAAAAGAGACTCAAAAGTAGCTGCGTTGTGGTATGAAGTAGGCGCCAGACTAAATGATGGCAATTGTCTCTTAGATCTTTCGTATCTTTACTATCGGGGTGACGGTGTAGAACGAAATGTTGCGAGAGCAATTGAGTTGGCTGAAAGGTCTGCAGACACAGAATGGCTAAGTGATAGCGCGCCACTAATAGTAGAAAAGATGCGTGATGGGACTCTTCCAAGTTAGCAAAGGATATTTGGGGTCGGAGTGCGCGCCGTGACCGGCGATCAATCTAGCGGGTTTAAGTCCCGTCCGAGGAATTTCTCATTCACCTCGGTAGTACTGCGGAACATCGCATGAGTAATTGTGCGGTGTAAGCTCCGCGAAGTCGAAATTACAGGCCGCAACGTAAGTGAAGCTGTATCAGCCTCGTTAACCAATTGAGGATGTCGACCTTTTGCTCTGAAGGGGAAGACGGACACTCACTGTTCAATAATGGGATTATCCAGTGAGATCCTCCGGGGTATTGGGCGTGGCATGTAATGGAAGATTGATTGTGCAGGGCGGGAGATCCAATAGTGTTGTTATCGCAGAATCAACAGACTCATATAAGCGAAGCGCGAAATTGAGTTTGGCATTATTGGCAGTCTGAGGGGTCCATATTACCGTTAGAGGATGAGCGACAACATAACGACATCCGAGGCAAGGGGCCCTACTTTGTTCATGCTTACCGAAGGGCAACCCGGCCGCTCGGCATGCCATGCATCAGGGACCGGATCGTTCAAATGGCGGTAAAGCTTTTGATCGAACCGATTTTTGAAGCAGATTTCAGCACCCACTCCTACGGGTTTCGGCCAGGTCGATCAGCGC
>JAHRVQ010000016.1 GCA_019090615.1 Pseudomonadales bacterium
GTTTTGCCCTTGCCATTCGCTAGTAGTTATCGTCTACTAACAACACGGTTTTCGACGGTGTTCTTCCTACAGAGGACTTTCACCTCATTAGCTCATGCCCATGCTGGGCGTACATAAGGAAAGCAACCCGACGCCGTAGGCGCGAGTTCTTTTGGCCTTATATTTAAATGTACATCAATAGATGAGGTTATATGAAAAAAATTATTTTTGGGGTTGTCTTTAGTTTTATTGCAATTAATTGTTTCGCTGGGCCGGGCTATCAAACTGGTAAAATTACAAATCTTACGGCCGGTATACCCGGTATTATGATAATGATTGATAATGGTCTGCCGGATAACTGTGAGGGAAGTCCATCTGGCTGGATGCTTATAAAACAAGAGCATACAGTGCTTACTTCTGTCGTTTTAGCTGCATGGGTTTCAGGAAAAAGTACAGGTACTGTATATACTACAGGTAGAGAAAATGGTACTGGTTTTTGTCTTATAAATCAGTTTGATCCCGTAAACTAGAGGATATTTAGGCTCAGAGTAAAAACTGTGAGTGATATATTGTCGAAAATCCTCGAAAACTACTGGCAAGTGGGGTTGATAACTGCCCCTAAAAACAGACCCGAAAACAAAAAACAGCTAGGGATATAGGTAGAAACGAATTAAAACTGTTAGGTATTGACATTGTTCTGGGCGTAGACCAAGGATTGCCTATATTTTTAACACTGTGTGTTTAAAGTAGATTATTACTCCGCCCCTAAACTATTCCGTTTGACGCTATGCCTCCAGGCAATTGACCTCCGACAACTGCTAACGACGTCATATGCCTAATATAGTTGCGATCAAGCTTTGAACCTCTTTTAAGCAAGCTGTATCTACCGAATCAACCTTGTGTAGGCTTCTAGCTGACCAGTCTAAAGACTTCATCTGGTCTGTAAGTATTACGCCTTTGGTCTTCCTTGTTCCAGAAACTGTAACTTCAAAAGGATACCCTTTAGTTTGATTGGTTACGGGGCATAGCCAGGCAAAGCCCGTTTTACTATTGAATTTCTTCGGGCTTAATACAAGTGCAGGGCGTTTACCTGCCTGCTCATGTCCTGCTTGTGGGTTGAAGTCTACTATCACAATATCACCAATATCTGGAGCTGAACTCATACAAGCTCATTTCCAGCTGAATCCGTGAAGACTTCATCATGCCGGTTTTGCGGGGTTACCCTTGAAAGTAGGTCGTCCAATGAAGGTTTACAGGGCTCAATTACAAGAGAATTCCCCTTTTGTACGATATTAACGGGGTCACCTATCTGCAATGAGAGGGCTTCCAGTATACTTTTAGGGAGTCTCAAGGCTGCACTATTGCCCCATTTTGCTATTGATGCAGTCATAATAACCTCGGCGCTACCAATTAGTTTGTGTGTATACATTGTAGCTACGACAGTGTTGATGTCAATACCTTTTGATATTTAGGGTCAGAGTAAAAACTGCGAGTGATATATTGTCGAAAACCCAAGAAAACTACTGGCAAGTGGGGTTGATAACTGCCCCTAAAAACAGACCCGAAAACAAAAAACAACCAGGGACACAGGCAGAAAAGAACTAAAACTGTTAGATTTTTATATTGCGCTGGACGTAGACCAAGGATTGCCTATATTTTTAACACTGTGTGTTTAAAGTAGATTGTTACTCCGACCCTAAACTATTTACTAAACTATTTATGACGCTTTATATCTCGGTAAAAATTTTCGTGAGAACCAAGCGCCATCAATTCAAGAGTTAGGGTTCCGTCACTAAAGCTATATCCCAACAGTGTGAGCTGCTTATTCAAATTAAATTTGTATACGCGTAAAAACGCCAAATCTCCTTTTTTTTGTTCCCCAAGAACGGGATTTTCCATTATACTTTGAACCGCGAGATCAAGTTCTTTTTTATGGTTTGGCTTTAGTTTTTTAACCGCTTTCTTGAATGTAGGGGTTTGTAATACAGTTATTGCTTTAGCCAAAGTTGTAATCCTCCAGGTCTCCGGCTTTATGTTCAGCTTCAGCAATAATCGCTTGCTTAACAAACTCATAGGGCAAGTCAGGGTTATCTTCCATGATCTTGCCAATTTTTGCCCAGTGCTCAATCTGCTTGGGAGGGGTCCGATGAAGCGCTTTGGCCATAATTGTAGCTTTATCAATGAGCTCCTGGTCTAACCGTATACTTGTTGTGGCCATTGTATATCCTCGAAGTGGCGGGCATATGCAATTGTAGCAATACGCCACATATGAGGCAACCCGCTACAATTTCCCTCATCGGACAGTCAAAAGCGTCAGCCCTTTTACCAGAACCGCTGCACTCCATTCTCAAATTCCGCCACTTTACTTACCGCCTGGAATTTAGCGAATAGAAAAGAACTAAATATCGACGATATTGATAACCCCCCTAAAAACAGATAAGAAAATAAAACAACCAGGGATACAGGCCAAAACAAACTAAAACCGTTAGATTTTGACATTACTCTGGGCGTAGACCACGGACTGCCTATATTTTTAACTTTGTGTGTTTAAAGTATATTGTTACTCTGACCGCCAAACTAGACCGTTCGTGTTTGTTTGCATAGGTTTTGATAAACATCAAATTGTGCCATTAAAAATTCCGGAGCTCATCAGCAAAAAGTCCATTTTCTTCAACGAAATTATTATAAGCTTCTTACTAGTAAGTCACTGTTTAGGCTAAGGTTTGTTGGCTTCTTAGGGGCATTTAGATCATATAGTGTTTGCATGTCACCACCAATATTATGCGCATTTGTATACGCAAAACATTAGCATCAAGCATTTACCAGAGCAAGGCAGCGGACAGCTCAGCAGCTTGAGGCTTTATGTGATGGCACATTTGAGGCGTATCATGCCAAATGACAATAAAATCATTGGATATTTTGCGATAAACCCACCACAAAACATCTTGTGCGATGGCGATCGCTTGCATCATTACAGCCACTCAGTCGACGTTAAATCGCTATACTCGAACCCTAGCCGAACTAGACATCAAATCTGATAAACGCAAAACAAGGTTTAATGAAATACTTGAACGGATTGGCATATAAAATAAGAATATTTGGCGCGCAACCGCCAGAGTTAGCCCTTAACTCATGCAGCAAACTGGCTGCATCACCAGTTATTTCTACAATTTATCGGCACCGTATTGGGCAGTAGTCAGTTCACCTGTGCTGGTCGTAGTTATCCACCAGGCATATGAAAATATGACCCGATTATTGTCGATTTACTATGGCACTTTACACTGACCCCAGGAGATTCAGCCCATGAATCAAGCAGATATCTTTCTACCCTTTTTCTTATTGATGATTTTGACCACCATCGTGTGGTTCTACATGTATGCAAAACGCATTCCCTTTATTCAAAGTAGCAAATTAACACCAGCGCAATTATCGCCTGCCGAGTTCAACCGACTCTCACCGCCGGAAATCTCCAACCCTTCCGACAACTTAAAAAATCTCTTCGAGCTGCCGGCGGTTTTCTACGCGCTGGTACTGTATTTATTCACTACCAACAATGTGGACGGTATTTCCCTGGCAGCTGCGTGGATTTTTGTCGTATTTCGCATACTCCACAGCCTGATTCATTGTACTATCAACATCATAATGCTTCGCTTTGCACTCTATTGTATATCAGCGATGACACTCTGGCTTATGGTAGCCCGCGAGGCATGGGGCGTTTTCATCTAAGCTCGCAGCCCATTAAGGCGGTAATAGCCAAACCGGCAGACCATAATCTGACGGTTAACATCTAAATCAAATACTTATTATAAAGGACAACTAACATGGCAGGAAAAACACTCGTTCTTACAGGCGCCTCCTCCGGCATTGGTGCCGCAGCAGCAGAAATTCTGCTGGCCGAGGGGCATAAACTTATCTCTATTGATATTCAGGAGCCACCGCCTAATGCCAGCCAGCATATTAACTGCGATATGAATGACCCAGCGGCCATTGAATCAGCTGTCGCAGAAATCGACGGCGAGATAGATGGTTTACTCAACGTCGCCGGGGTGCCTGGCACATTGTCTGACCAGGTGGTTATTGGCGTCAATATACTCGGCCTACGGTATTTAAGCGATTTGTTAATACCCCGCCTCAAATCCGGCGGTGCCGTCTCAAACATAGCATCAATTGCCGGTTTTACCTGGCAAAGACGTTTAAAAGAGATAAACGAATTTCTTGACACCCCTGATTTCGCCACTGGTCTTGCCTGGTGGAATGCGAACAAAGAAGCGCTGAAGATCGACCCATATAGCTTCTCAAAAGAATGCGTTGTGGTGCTTACCATGCGCCAGGCAGGTATCGCCCTCGATCGAGGCGCCAGAGCCAACAGCGTTAGTCCCGGCCCGGTCGAAACACCGCTACTGCCCGACTTTAAACGTCAGGCCGGTGAAGAACAGCTCGACTGGGTGATTTCCAAAACCGGACGGGCCGCCCAACCCAGAGACATAGCAGAGGTTCTATGTTTCCTGACGACGGGACCATCAACCTGGATGAATGGTCGCGACCTTATTGTTGATGGCGGCTACAGCGCAGGAATCAGTGCCGGTTGGATCAACACCCACGACGCACCTGTCCGTAAAAGGAAACGACAGCCCTGAGCTGGATAAACAGCCTTGAGCGAATAAACAGCTCTGAGTTTCGTCAACTACAAACAATCGGCAGCTAAACTATTCAGCAATCAAAGTTTTTTACTTTGGTTGCTGAGCCGATTACTGCTATTGCTGTATAGCACCATATAGACCCCTATGCCCGCCAGAGAGGGCCACTTAAAAATCGTCGGATGTCTTCGGCATCACGAGTGCACTAGCCTCACCGCAAGGACTTGAATTATACTTAGACGCACCAATTTCGTCGCTATCGTTACAGTGCTACAGCCACATTTATACGGTTACATTACCGGTCTAAAAGGAGAGGGATTTGTCTGCCTCTATACAAAACATCACATGCCCACATTGCTTTGTCACTAACCGTGTCCCGGCAGCACGCGTGGTTGAAAACCCGACTTGCGGCAAATGCCACCAGGCCCTGTTTACGCAAGCGCCCCTGGCAGTTGATACCGAGCAATTTAACAAAGTATTAGCCCATTCTGACCTACCCGTTATCGTCGATTTTTGGGCTGAATGGTGCGGACCGTGCAAAATGTTCGCACCAATCTATGTTCAGGCGGCAGAACAACTCGAACCGCAATACCGACTCTTAAAAGTGGATACAGAAGCCAACCAGGCGATTGGCATGCAATACCAGATTAGATCGATCCCAACCCTTGCGATCTTCAAGCAAGGCAAGGAAGTCGCTCGCCAATCAGGCGCTATGCCGTTGGGCGCTTTTCTGGATTGGGTAAAAGCTTCTGGCTAATAACTATGACCCAGGGATAATTACATCAGCTTGACACACAGAGAGGTCAATAATGAGATCGCAGGCTTTAAAGCCAATTCGCCATGAATCAAGCCCGCATTAGACCAACCCCAGTTGGCATAAAGTGGCTGAATTAAGTATCCGAACGCAACCAATAATACTACTGACCTTCCTGGGTCAATTGAAAGCCATACCAGCGCTCGACAAACTCAACCATAGAACGCGCCAGAGCAACAGAATAAGCTGCCCGTTTACTGTCATTGTCGGTACTGCTATTCACAAAACTGAAATGGCTTTCTATCTGTATCGCATCAATCACACCACCTGTTAAAGAACCATGAGTACGAGTGTTGTAGCCGCCGGTAAAGTAGCTGTAATCTGTCAATGGGTTATCCAGGCCTATACTTGCATTGGGTATGGTGTTCATCGCTTCAACTACGTGTAGCAGGCTACCAAGACTAAGCGGGCCCTTACTAACTCCAGATAAAGTAAGGCCAGGCGCAACCAATAGCTTACGCAGGCTGGTCTCTGCCGCAAGGCCAGCCAGGGCTTCATCCGTCAAACTGAGCGCTGCACTGTCGAGCAGAAAGGCCACTTCATTATGTCCGTGGTCAGAGCCACTGGTGTGTAGATCAAAATAGATGCCCTTCTGGCACGCTTGCGATATCCATGCTTTTGCCGTCTCGACAAAGCCATGAAATTCATCCCAGGCTTGCATCGCCAGCACATTATCAAAATGATCATCCGCCTTGCTGCGATTAAGGTTCAATCGATTACGCTTTAAGTGGTTAAGGATGATATGCGGATGTTGCCCAGTAGCGGCAAAGATTGCATTGGCCGTTGCCAGGGTATATTCCTGACTCCTGGCATCACTTGCCAGGCCATTGTTGAATACTGGTACCTGCTCTGGTTCTAGTTGCCCGCCATGGGGTGAGGCAAGAATAATCGGTAGACTGCCGGCTCGATATTCAATCCAGTCATTGCTGCCCCAATAGGAGGTACCACTGACAAAATCATCATTAAGCGCAAGCGCCGCATCGCAATTGGCGGGCTGCAATGCGTCTGCTGGTAGCTCAATGATGGTCTCGTCACCCACCTCATCACTTAAGACAATCTGCAGGCCGTTATTGTTGAAAGTCAGCCTGGTGATCTTTTGATTCACATCATCGGTTGACCAGATTCTAAGCCCAGATACCGGTTTGCCAGTATCGTTTACAGACCCGTTATCTGCCAGATAGACCGTGTAGTCATCGGCGATAATATAGTCAGAACCGGTATTAATAATCGCCTGGACAGCACCTGAATAGGGGCCTATTGCAATGCGCGGCGTATATTGGTCTAGCGGCACACCTGGCTCAGCTGTGCTGATCAGCGTTGTTGCTGTCTCAATTGATGCTTCAACAAAGAAATATTCACCGTTACTGACAATGATCCTGTCATCCCCAGGTGAGTCAATCGCGACACTGGTTGCGCCCCGCAGGTTGCCTTGCTGGTCGGTAAATTCAACGACTATCCGCCGTTTGGCAGGGTCCAGACCAACGGGTATTCCCTCCCCGGTAATAAATACAGAGAAGGTCCTGGTGTCATTTTCTGCTATATCTAGCATAACCGCCTCAGCCGCGGGGAAGCTTGGCTTAATACAAACAGCCGTTAGCCGATCTGTTTCACACAGGCTTATAAATACCGGGATTTCAGCGTCTGTAAAGCGTGCATTGACGAAAATTTCTGCCGCCGCACCCACGTTTATGATCGCAATTGCGAATACACCCGTGCCCATGGTCGCGGGTAAATGTACGATCCCATCGCTAAGTGGCGTGGCTGCCAGCGCAATGATATCCGGCACTCGCTGCGCTGATGCTGACAGGATAAAGGTATTGATACCCGACAAGCTCAATGCCGGGTTACTGTTAAGGCAGGTATAAGACAACCTGAGATCAGACCCGGCGAGCGGTTCACGGGACGTAAGCCCAATCAACGTTGTCTGCACTGCACCTGCTTCTATTGCTAATAATTCATTGGGCTCACCCACCAACGTATTATCGATAGAGTTGGTGGCCTGGAAGAAAAACTCACCAGCAAATTCTGCTGGCGGCTGAATAGAACAGCCTATTGCGGCACTGTCACCGGTATTAATGATGGCCGCAAAAGCTGTGGCAAGCTGGCCAATTTCAACTGAGCGAGAACCCGGCAGGACCGCAGAAAAAGGAGCCGTTACAGCACGATGGTAACTAATTTGATCGATTGTAATAAAATTGTCAGCGCCCAAATTGACGCCATCAAAACGGGTTAATGGCGTGGTAGAAAAATTACCGCCGAGATTATGCGTTGGTAGCGCGGCTATAGCCCCTATTACCTCCATGCCTTTAATAACTGCTGCAAAGACGGTGAAACCGCCATTTTGAAAATCCAGGTTGTCGCTGTTATCTGCAAGATTAATAAACCACTGGTTCGTGGCGGAGTCGGGGTCACCTGCCATTTTCGCCATAGCAACCGTGCCCTGGCGATTAGAACGGCTGAATTCATTGATTATCGGCGCTGCAAGGGCAATTGCGCGTGGTTGCAAAGTTTCTGCGTCAATGGAAAACCCACCACCCTGAAGAATAAAACCAGCCACACTACGATGCAAAATTGTTTCTAGGTAAGCCCCAGAATCGATATAACTTTTGAAGTTAGCGACAGTTAGCGGGGTTTCTGATTCGAGCAGCGCCAGATAAAAAGTGCCGAGTGTTGTCTGCACGCGGACTGTATCTGCAGAGACCGGTTCTTCACTGGCCACGCAGTGAGAATCCAGAGCCAGGAACAGGAAGCAGAAAACCAGCAGACGGAGAGCAATGGCAGCAATCATATTACTAATTGTAGCTTTTAAATTAGCCTACCGCGTTCAGCCACAAAAATCTTACATTAAGGCCGCTCTACATTGACCCCAGGTGTCGCCGCCAAAATATCGATAGCATAAATGCAACCGCAGTATCGCCATGTTGCTGACAAACAATACACCGATTTCTTGAAGGAATCTTGAAGGATCACAGGCTAAATTGGTCTAGCTCCTTATCTCACGCTATTTTCAGCCCTTTCTGATGCGCCAACACCGCCCATCCAGAAAAGCCTGTTGCAGTACAAAATACCCAAATAATAATCGGCTTCCCAGCATCTCGCATTCAACTAAGGCAATCAAAAACAAAACAATTTAAACTGCGGCAATCAACATAAGTAATTTTTGTCGCCTATCTTGCCATTAGAATTTCCACCCAGATCAACCAGTATGATCATGCAAACCACCATGTTTGCATTGCTGCCTGGTATATTCGCAACTGCCTACTTTTTTGGCTGGGGCATTTTTTCGAATATGACCATTTGTATTTTTACCGCTGTGGTGGTGGAAGCCATCATGCTAAAAATGCGCGCCAAAGACCTTATCTCGCTGAAAGATGGCTCTGCCGTTCTGACGGCACTGTTGCTTGGCGTGGCACTACCTCCCTACCTACCTACTGAAATGCTGATTATCGGCACTGCCTCGGCCATTATTTTCGGCAAACATCTATACGGGGGACTGGGCCACAACCCCTTTAACCCTGCCATGGTTGGCTATGCGATTCTTATCGTTTCTTTTCCATTAGCCATGTCTACGTGGCCATTGGCACAAAACGACATTTTTGGCTCCACAAAATATGAACCCACTGCTGCTGAAACGATTATCAACGAGCCCTCTTTTGATGGTATTCCTTTTGATGGTATTGCTTTTGACGGAAAGACTGCTGCTACCCCATTGGATACGCTGAAATTTCGGGGCGCAAAAACGATACAGGAAGCCTGGACAGCCGAAAACGGTTTTTCAATCCTGGCCGGTACCGGTTGGCAATCCATTAATATCGCCTTTATGCTTGGCGGACTGGTGTTGATATATTTCCGTATCGCGCATTGGCAAGCCTGCTTCACTATGCTGCTTAGCCTGTCTTTACTGGCAGCAATATTCTACGATGGTGGCGGTTCGGCAAGCCTCGGCTCACCGGCCTTTCATCTTTTTAGCGGCGGCACGATGCTGGTGGCATTTTTTATGGTTACCGATCCCGTCACCGCACCCGAGGGGAATACCGGGTTGTTTATCTATGGCGCCGGCATTGGTGTAATTACTTTCATCATTCGTAGCCTTGGCGGCTATCCCGACGGAATGGCATTCGCTATATTGTTAATGAACGCCATGACGCCGCTAATCGATCAGTTCAGCGTGGACCATCGATGAAGCAAATTATACTTCGATTAACCCTCATATGCCTTATTTGCGGCACCGCACTCAGCTTAACTCATCTGCTAACCAGTGCTACGATCACTAACAACAAATCTAACTATGCGATGCAGCAACTCTATGCCGTTCTTGTCCCTGTACCTGTTTCACTGCGGGGGGAAACACTGATTTTCGAACCGCTGGCAGATAAGGTGTTTAGCATAACCCATGATGAAAAGTTAGCCGGGCATATCTTCCAGATATCAACCACCGAAGGTTATAACGGTGAAATGATCTTCTGGCTAGCCGTATCAACAACCAATACGGTACTTGGAGTAAGGACCATCAGGCATAGCGAAACACCAGGATTGGCGGATAAAATTGAGCGCCATATCTCTAACTGGGTCTTATCATTTAACAATCGCTCGCTTGCTAACAGTCGTTGGCAGGTCAAGAAAGATAATGGTGACTTTGATCAGTTTACAGGGGCAACCATTACACCTCGCGCGGTAGTGGCGGCGATTAAATTGGCACTTACTACTTACAGTGCCCATCAGTATCCCTGGCAAAAAAATGCTCAACGCTAAACAAATCACCTATCAAGGGTTATGGTCCAACAACCCAGCACTGGTTCAGATGCTGGGTTTATGTCCTTTATTAGCCGTTTCCAACACCGTAACCAATAGTCTGGTTTTGGGTCTGGTGACATTATGGGTTCTGGTTTGCTCAAATACCATCATCAGCTTGATTCGGCATCATTTGCACGATGCTACCCGCCTACCCAGCCAAATCCTGGTGATTGCTACCTTTGTCACCCTGAGCGATCTACTATTGCAAACCTGGTTATTTGAAATCCATCAGCGCATTGGGTTATTTATTGCTTTGATAGTGACCAATTGCACGGTGCTGGGCAGAACTGAGAGTTACGCTAGCAAACATCCGGTTAGCGCTGCAGCACTTGACGGTTTAATGATGGGGCTGGGTTTTTTGCTGGTGATTGTCAGTATGGGTTTTATCCGTCAGGCGATAGGTACCGGCCAATTATTTAGCCAACTACATTTGCTGCTGGGCGGCACTCAATCTGACTGGCAAGTTATATTACCCAATGAACCTTTCCTGTTAATGATTCTACCGCCGGGGGCTTTTCTGTGCCTGGGTTGTCTTATTGCACTTAAAAACTGGATTGAAATACAATGTAGGCCGCTAACTACGCAGCCGCATAAAGAAAACCACCTTCGAACTTCACCCTAACAAGTTACACGTTATCATTCATGAATAAAGACAAACGATACCAGATACTTTCCCGCTTACGCGCAGAAAACCCGAATCCCCAGACAGAGTTGATTTATCATTCTAACTTTGAGCTGCTTATAGCCGTGATGCTTTCTGCCCAGGCAACGGATGTATCCGTGAACAAGGCCACAGTGAAACTTTATGCCGTCGCCAACACGCCACAGAGTATTTTTGAGCTGGGGGAAGATGGCCTGAAGCAGTATATTAAGACCATCGGTTTATTTAACAGTAAAGCGGCCAATGTCATTAAAACCTGTAAAATCCTAACCGATGCGCATAACTCGATCGTACCCGATGATCGCGAGGCACTTGAAGCCCTGCCAGGAGTTGGCAGGAAAACTGCCAATGTGGTGTTAAATACTGCCTTTGGCAAAGCCGCAATGGCGGTTGATACGCATATATTCCGTTTATCGAATCGAATTAAATTCGCACCCGGAAAAACCGTCAGAAAAGTCGAAGACCGGTTAATGAAAGTAATACCCGATGAATTTATACTGGATGCACATCACTGGTTTATTTTACACGGCCGATACGTTTGTACCGCACGTAACCCCCGTTGTGGCGCCTGTGTGATTTACGACCTCTGTGAATACAAGAACAAAAAAACAGACCTCGATTAAGGCGCTGACAATTGAATAACAACTATAATCGGCTATAGGTTTTTTGCACTTCGACACCAGAACTATGGGTGGCAGTAATTGTAAATGCAGTTGCCGTCGCACCGGTCACCACATAGGTAATCTCATCCAACCCAGTCCTTGGCTCCCAGCCAATTAAAACTTTCAGTCCCGCAGCATTATCAGGGTCAGCAGGATTATAAGTGCCTTCAACATAACCCCCACCTGACAATCTCGACTCTTCTTGAAAAAGTTGAATGGTCTGCATATTATTGACCATTGTGCCTTCCAGGGCCGTGTCAACATAATTTGAATACAAGGGTAAGCCAACGCCGGCCAGGATACCGATGATCGCGACCGCCACCATCAGCTCGATTAGTGTGATACCTTGTTCAGTCTTCAAACCATGCTCCTGTTAATTCGTGTCCCGACTATCATTACACGTTTTGTTCATATTTGTATCACAATGTATATTTCATTCCTCTGATGTCAACGCCCTGACATCTATGCACTGACATCTATGCCCCAGCTATCACATTACTCAACCATAATTACATTCAACCAAAATTACGTCACTACCGATCAGATAAACCCTACTCAAAAAAAAACCGATAAAGCGAACTTTATCGGTTTTTTGTTCTATGCAGGAATTAACAATCAGAGTTATAGCTGTTCAGAGCTAAACACTATTATTGTTTCTGTTGTCAACTCTTCATAGGCTGGCCTAACTATGGTAACCGATGCCGTATCACCAACAACACCCACAGCGCCTGTTGTATCATTACCAGCATCCAGGAATGCCAAGCCACCACCAGGTGCCAAAGACCCATCTACATTAAAAGTAGTCTGCCAGGCACTATTGTCTGCAGGCAAGTTTGCACCAAGCCCCAAAACCACTCGAGCATGGCCTTTTGTATATCTTGCGCGGGCATTACGAACAGCTTCCTCAAAATGATTCTGCACCTTGGTCATATTGGCTGTTCTGATATAGTCCTGATAAGCAGGCAAAGCCACAGCTGCCAGGATACCAATGATCGCCACAACGATCATCAGTTCGATCAGGGTAAAACCTTGTTGTACCTTATTATTCATTGAGTTTAACTCCACGTTATTATTTATAATTTAATATTAATTATTTAGTGAACGACTGCTCGCTTTACGATAACAGCCTACTGACATAACATAGAGCAATAGCCATGCCAGAACAATTACCAGTCGAAGATGCCGTCTATCACCTGAAACAGGGACTTAAGAACAATCCCTTCGCTTTATTCCACCATTACAAAGTTCACTGCGTCAGAACATGACAATTTTTGTCACTTATTGACTTTGTTGATTAAAAACCAGGCCGCTTTGCACGACCAAATAACTTTTGCTCTATTAATCTCAATATGACTATCGACAGATTTGCCAGCGAAGCTGTACACTGCTCGAATTTACTAACGTGTAGAGAGATCCTATACTCTAAGATCGCCCACCTTAATCGGTAATGCATAATATTTGTAGGTACGAACCATTCAAAGAGCCATATAAGCACTAGCTCGACAATTATTCGACCACTAAAATACCGGCAAACTTTAAGGTAGAAAACTTTTCGCCAACTAATATCCTGGTTACAAGCTATGCCTTTATAGTCGGTAATCATAACTACTTTTAGGACTAGCATTTATTATGGCTGCAAATCCAATCCAACTTAACGGACTCGCAAGAAGATTGGTTGAAGACAATTTGCTGGAAGAAGGTATCGCCAGACAAGCCCTTGAGGAAGCGACTAAGACCCGAGTGCCATTTGTCAGCCATCTAGTGCAGAATAATCTCGCCAGTTCTAAAGACATCGCAGTTTCTGCCGCCGAGGAATTCGGCACACCTTTGCTCGACCTCACTTCACTCGACCCTGAGGCTATTCCCAAATCGTTAATTGACGAAAAACTTATCCGAACCAATCACGCTATTCCAATATTTCATCGAGGTAACAGGTTATTTGTCGCAGTGGCAGACCCCACTAACCGAAAAGGCCTGGACGAGATTAAATTTCAGACTGGCATCGCCACTGAGGAAGTGCTGGTCGAAGAAGACAAACTGACTACTTTTATCGAAGCCTATCTCGATTCTCAGGAAGGTGGCGGCCTCGGCGACCTTGGCGACGATGATGTTGATCTTGACCTGGAAGCCGTTGATGAAGAGGGCGGCGGCAAGGACGATGAAGATGCTGGCGCACCCGCAGACGATACGCCAGTGGTACGTTTTATTAACAAGATGCTCATCGATGCCATTAAGGGCGGATCCTCTGATTTACATTTTGAACCTTTTGAAAAGTCCTATCGGGTTCGTTTTCGCACCGATGGCGTTTTGCATGAAGTTGCAAAACCGCCAGTAAACCTCGCGCCAAGAATATCCGCACGCCTGAAAGTCATGTCGCAGATGGACATATCCGAACGTCGCGTGCCTCAGGATGGCCGCATAAAATTAAAACTTTCAAAATCAAAATCAATTGATTTTCGGGTTAATACACTACCTGTGTTATTTGGTGAAAAGCTGGTCCTACGTATTTTGGACCCAAGTAGCGCGAAGATGGGTATTGATGCGCTGGGATACGAAGATGATCAAAAAGAGCTCTATATGGAGGCATTGGGCAAACCACAGGGTATGTTCCTGGTAACGGGCCCAACAGGTAGTGGTAAAACAGTTTCCCTTTACACTGGGATCAACATTCTCAACACCGCTGAGCTTAATATTTCAACCGCCGAAGACCCAGTTGAAATCAATCTCGATGGGATTAATCAATGTCCTGTAAACTTCAAAGTAGGGCTGACTTTCAGCGAGGCACTCAGGTCTTTCTTACGCCAGGATCCCGATGTAATTATGGTAGGCGAAATTAGAGACCTTGAAACGGCTGAAATTGCCATTAAAGCGGCCCAGACAGGGCATATGGTTATGTCCACTTTACACACAAATAGCGCCCCCGAAACCTTAACTCGATTGCGCAACATGGGTGTTGCAGCATTCAACCTCGCCACTTCGGTCAACCTGATTGTGGCACAGAGGCTAGCGCGGCGATTATGCGACTGCAAACAAGAAATTGAAGTGCCCAAATCTGCCTTGCTAGAAAAAGGCTTCAGCGAAGCGGAAGTGGATGCTGGACTAGTGATATTTGGCCCCAAAGGATGTGATAAATGTTCCAGTGGGTACAAGGGTCGTGTAGGTATCTATGAAGTTATGAAAATAACCCCAGAAATTTCGAAAATAATTATGGAAGATGGTAACGCGCTAGAAATAGCCGAAGTCTCCGCGCGTCAAGGCTACAAAAACATTCATCAATCAGCCCTGGTCAAGGTTAAAAATGGCCTCACCAGTCTGGACGAAGTTGATCGAGTAACCAGCGGACATTAACTTAAGGAAACATCATGGCAGCAGTCAGTACAATATTTGCCTACGAAGGTACCGATAGGTCCGGCAATAAAACCAAAGGTGAAATTGCCAGTAAAAGTGTCAATATTGCCAAGGCCGAGCTCCGCAAAAAAGGCATTAATCCAACCAAGGTCACAAAAAAAGGCGGCGGCCTTTTAGCCATCCTAAACGCCGGCAAAAAAATCACACCGGGAGATATTGCCTTATTTACCCGTCAGCTTGCCACCATGATGAAAGCCGGTGTACCGCTGGTTCAATCCTTTGAAATTGTTGCTGACGGGGTCGATAATCCTTCGGTAAAACAATTAATACTCAAGATTCGCGATGATGTCTCCAGCGGTAATTCTTTCGCCAATGCGATTAAAAACCACCCTGACCACTTTGATGATTTATTCTGCAATTTGATTGATGCCGGCGAACAATCTGGCGCCCTTGAGACCATGTTAGATCGGCTAGCCACCTACAAGGAGAAAACCGAAGCGACCAAAGCCAAGATCAAGGCTGCAATGAATTATCCCATTGCTATTCTGGTGGTGGCTGGCGTTGTTTCCGGCCTGCTGTTGGTCAAAGTTGTGCCGCAATTTGAAGAAATTTTTGCTGGCTTTGGGGCAGAATTACCAGAATTCACCCAAATGGTGGTTAACATGTCGGAATTCATGCAGGCATGGTGGTATCTTATCGTTGCCACAATATTTGCCACCCTCTATGCCTATAAATACGTCCATAAACGCTCAAAACGGGTTCGCGACGGGCAAGAGCGCCTCATGTTAAAAATACCGGTCATTGGCGATATTCTGGATAAATCCTGTATTGCCCGTTTTGCCAGAACCCTGTCCACAACCTTTGCCGCTGGCGTTCCATTGGTGGATGCGCTGGAATCAGTATCCGGTGCTGCCGGCAACATTATCTACTATGATGCCATCCAGAAAATAAAAGAAGATGTATCAGGCGGAATCCAGCTAAATTACTCCATGAAACAAACAGAAGTCTTTCCTAATATGATGATTCAAATGGTCTCCATTGGTGAAGAATCAGGCGCCCTGGACTCAATGCTGGATAAGGCCGCCACTTATTATGAAGAAATGGTAGATAATGCCGTTGACGGTATCACCAGCCTTATGGAACCCGTTATCATGTCTTTCCTGGGGGTTGTTATCGGTGGTTTGATTATCGCAATGTACCTGCCTATATTTTCAATGGGCGATGCCATCGGTGGTAAATGATGCAAAACGCGGCTATTACAGCCTATAGCGTTTAATAGGGCGAATAGCGCTTAATTAGCACTGATCGTATCATCATTGGTATAGGCTTTAAGTATCCAGAAGTGTGACAACAATCATCATCACAAGCCTATGAACAAGGCCCTCGGCACGATAACAGTTCACTCTATGAGGTTAGATAAAAGGCCATAAAGAAGCCGTATCACAGCTATTCACCAACCAATATTTACACCGAAACTCTCTGTTGTGACATTACCCACAGCAAAAATATCCACAGCGAAATAATCCACGGTAAAAGAGGGCGCTTGAATATCCTAACTTATCTCTTCCTGCTACAAACAGAATTCCCAGGCCTTTTATTCGCTTTTTGCCTGATATTTGGCCTGTTGGTTGGCAGCTTTTTAAATGTCGTTATTTACCGCCTGCCCATAATGATGATGAAAGAATGGGATTGTCAGGCGCAAGAAATCCTCAATTTGCCTGCTGCAGAGAGATCGACCACACCTTTCAATCTCGCGCTGCCACGCTCATATTGTCCGACCTGCGAGCATAAGATTAAGGCCCTGGAAAATATCCCGCTGGTCAGTTATATGCTGCTTAGGGGCAAATGTTCAGTCTGTAAAAATCCCATTTCATTACGCTATCCAATGATAGAACTCGCCACCGGCCTGCTCACTGGCCTGGTGATCCTGTACTTTGGCCTAACCTGGACTGGGCTCGCCTGCTGCATACTTACCTGGGCACTGGTTGCACTGGCATTCATTGACCTGGATCACCAACTTTTACCGGACGACATCACCCTGCCCCTGATCTGGATGGGGCTAATTATTAATTACTTCAATTCAATCACCGAATTTGGCAATGCATTCTGGGGGGCTATTGCCGGCTATCTTAGCCTTTGGAGTGTGGTAAAAATCTTTAAATTGATCACCGGTAAAGATGGTATGGGAAATGGCGATTTTAAACTACTGGCTGTTTTTGGCGCCTGGCTTGGATGGCAGCTATTACCGCTAATCATTATCTTATCCTCACTTACCGGTGCTATTATAGGTGGACTACTTATCCTCAGGGGCCGAGACCGAGCTGCACCGATACCGTTCGGGCCGTTTTTAGCAATCGCGGGTTTCATCGCACTTTTATGGGGTAACGAAATTATCCTCGCATATCTACAAATTCAGGGTTTTTGAATGACATTGGTTATAGGCCTCACTGGCGGCATTGGCAGCGGCAAAACAGCAGTATCAGATCGTTTCGAAAATCTCGATATCACCATAGCCGATGCTGATATAGCCGCACGCACCGTCGTAGAACCCGGCACGGAAGCATTGACAAAAATATCCAGCCATTTTGGTGATGACATATTGTGCCCTGATGGTAGTCTCAATCGACCCGCAATGCGTAACATTGTTTTTGCCGATAAAAGTCAAAGGCGGTGGTTGGAATCCGTCACAGTACCGGCAATATTGGCTGAATTAAGGCAGATACTGGACAATGCAAAATCTCCCTATGCAATGTTGATGTTATCCAGTGGCAATGGGCAATCTCCCTGGATAGACCGGCACCTTGTGGTTGACGTACCCGTGGAAGTTCAAATCGAGCGAGTAATGAGCCGCGACTCGAACACCAGAGAACAAATTGAAGCAATTATCCAGTCCCAGCTAAGTCGCGAACAACGGCTAACCTATGCAGACGATATTATTCGCAATGATACTGGATTAGAACAACTAGATATTGAGATAAAAAAACTTCATCAACGCTATCTAAAATTGGCCGCTGACGCGAGTTAAGTACAAAGGTTTAGGATGACAGATCTTCTAGTCGACTGCCCAACTTGCCAGGCCCATGTAAAATGGGTTGATTCTAGTGTCTATCGGCCTTTTTGTAGCGAACGCTGCAAACTAATCGATTTAGGTGCCTGGGCAAGTGGTGAACGAGCCATCCCTGCCGATCCAGATTATGATGACGTCACCAATGGTGAACTAAACAGAGATTGAATATTTTTAGGTCCGGTATTCTGCATTAATTCGAATATACTCATGAGATAAATCACAGGTCCAGACTGTTTCACGCACAGCGCCAAGGTTTAGATCAATGGTTATGGAAATTTCTTCACCAGATACAGCCTCAGCACCAGCGGTTTCAGTATAATCACAATGTTTTTGCCCTTGATCCATCAGCTGAACATCACCCACATAAATATCCAGCCTGTTAATATCAATTTGAACCTCTGCTTTACCAATGGCCATCACGATACGTCCCCAGTTCGCATCACTGGCATACATGGCGGTTTTTAATAAGGGAGAATTAGCCACTGAAAAGGCTATCGCTAGACATTCTTGCTCACTCCTGCCACCCACTACATTAACGGCAATAAACTTGGTGGCACCTTCAGCATCCCTGACAATACCTTGCGCCAGTTCAGCGCAAATATCCTGCAAAACCAGTTTGAACGATTCTCTATCAGCAGCATCCAGATCAATATCTACACCGGACTGTCCGGTGGCGGTCAACATGCAAGAATCATTGGTTGAGGTATCACTATCCACTGTAATTCGATTAAAAGAATGGTTCATTGCATCTGCCAACATAACATTAAGCGTTGCAACCTCTGCTTTGACATCTGTTGTTATATAACACAATAAGGTCGCCATATTGGGCTGTATCATACCCGCACCTTTGGCAATTCCCGTCAGCGTTACTGTTTTACCCGCAATATTTAATTGCCGAGTCGCAATTTTTGGCCGTGTATCCGTGGTCATGATACCTTTAGCGGCGGCTGGCCAATTATTCTCAGACAACCCTGCCAACAAACTCGTCAGGCCACCTGAAATCTTTTCTACTGGCAGCTTTTCACCAATGACCCCGGTAGAAAAGGGCAATACCGTCTCTGGCTGAGTGCCTGCTAATTTAGCTAACGCCCGACAGGTTTCAATCGCATCAACCAGACCCTGGGCACCAACGCCAGCATTAGCATTACCACTATTAATCAACATATATCTTGTGCTGGCAGCGGCAAGATGTTGCTTACCAATTTCCACAGGCGCCGCGGCAAACAGGCTTTGTGTAAAAACGCCCACCGTATTACTGCCGGCAGCAAGCTCAAACAATACCAGATCAACTGCGCCGTCAGGCTTTATGCCGCAACTAATCGCTGCCAGTCTAACGCCCGCTACTTTATGAAACTGGAAATTGGGTTGCCCAACGGCCATAGGTGATACTCACTAATTAGAAAAACAATAATTGGGAAAACAATAATCAGGGTGCTTATTATGGCACTTATTAAGAGCTAGCTAAGGGCTTTAGCCCACTCCGGCCTTCACTGGCAGGTATTTTAACTAACCACCACCATTTCATCTAACAAGCACGCTGACTAAAAAAAGGCTTCTGGCCTGCTATGTTAGTTTACCGTGACAGGCCTTGTATTTTTTACCCGAATCACAGGGACAAGGTTCATTTCTGCCGACCTTTTTCTCACGCCGTTTAAAGGGTACCTTGTCCGCAGTAGGCGCTGAACTTGGTGCTTCTCCCTGGTCAGAATCTGCCAGTGAATTGGCTTCTGTTTTTTGAAACTTAAGCTTACCTGGCGCTTCCGCTTCTCGACGCCGCGCCTCAGCAGCTGCCAAATCCTCTGACTCCTGAAATTGCACCCGAGACAAGAATTTAATCAATTCAAATTTAACATTACCCAACAACCCTTCAAACAGCTCAAAAGCTTCCCGTTTATACTCCTGCTTAGGTTGCTTCTGCGCATAGGCTCGCAAACCAATACCCTGTCTCAGGTAGTCCATTGCAGCTAAATGTTCTTTCCAGTGAGTATCCAGAATTTGCAGCATAATTTGTTTTTCGAACACCCGAACGTCATTACCCATTGATTGCGTTTTAACGGTATACAATTCGCGCACTTCAGCAACAATCTTTTCTCTTAAGCTTTCCTCATGCAATTCTTCATCATCATCTAACCATTTCTGCAGGCTAAGTTTGGCGCTGAATTCAGTTTGTAAAGCCTGTTCCAGACCGCTTATATCCCATTGCTCCTCAAGACTCTGATGCGGTACAAAACCATCAATCACCTGATTGATAACTTCCTCCCACAACACATCCACAGTCTCAGATACGTCTGCGGCGGCCATTAATTCTGCACGTTGAGCGTAGATTAACTGCCTCTGATCATTAGCTACATCATCATACTCAAGCAGCTGCTTCCGAATATCAAAGTTTCGCCCTTCAACATTTTTCTGGGCTTTTTCAATGGCATTATTTAGCAGCTTTGCCTCAATCGCCTCACCTTTTTCCATACCCAGGTTTTTCATCCAGCCCCTGATCTTGTCTGAGGCAAAGATTCTCATCAGGTTATCATCCATCGACAGAAAAAAGCGCGACATACCCGGGTCGCCCTGGCGGCCTGCCCGACCTCGCAACTGGTTATCTATTCTTCGGCTCTCGTGCCGTTCGGTGCCGATTACATGCAAACCACCGGCAGATATTACTGTCGCGTGATCCAGGTCCCATTGATCTTTAATTTCAGCAATTTGTTTTTCACTGGGCGTATCTAATGCTGCTACTTCGGATTCCCAGTTACCTCCAAGTATAATATCAGTACCTCGGCCCGCCATATTCGTGGCGATGGTGACCTTACCTGGCCGCCCTGCCTGAGCAATAATTTCTGCTTCATGCTCATGAAATTTGGCATTTAGAACGCTATGTACGATCTTTTTCTTTTTTAGTAATGCGGAAAGAAGCTCAGACGACTCAATCGATGCTGTACCCACAAGAATAGGCGCGCGTTTTTTACTCGCCTCAAGTATTTCATCAACGATAGCTTCGAATTTTTCATCAATGGTCATAAACATCAGATCGTTAGCATCATCTCGAATCATCGGCAAATTAGTCGGTATTAGTACCACGTCTAATCCATAAATTTGCCTGAATTCAAAAGCTTCAGTATCTGCGGTCCCGGTCATGCCACACAACTTGTTATAAATACGAAAATAATTTTGAAAGGTTGTGGAGGCTAAGGTCTGACTTTCATTGCTTATGATGACATTTTCTTTCGCTTCAATGGCCTGATGAATCCCTCCCGACCATCGGCGACCAGGCATGGTGCGGCCAGTATGCTCATCAACAATAACTATTTCGTTATCCTGAACAATATACTCAACATCCCTGACAAACAGGTTATGCGCCTTTAGCGCCGCATGTACATGATGCAATAAAGAAAGATTACTGGTGCCATATAAAGAATCACCAGCCTGTAACAAACCTTTGCCAATTAACAATGATTCAACGTTTTGATGCCCCTCTTCTGTCAATTCGATGTCTTTCTGCTTTTCATCGATATAGAAATCGCCAGCAGGTTCTACTTCATTGAGTACATCTTCTTCAGTCTTTAACTGTCGTTTTAGTTTGGGGGCAATTTGATTAATGATTCGATAGACTTCTGCCGTATTTTCCACGCCACCAGAAATGATCAACGGTGTACGCGCCTCATCTATTAAAATTGAATCAACCTCATCTACAATGGCAAAATTTAGCGAACGTTGGACCTTTTCGTCCAACGTGAATGCCATATTGTCGCGTAAATAGTCAAACCCAAATTCATTGTTGGTACCATATGTGATATCACATTGATAAGCACTGCACTTTTCTTCCTGGCCCTGACCCGCCACCACTACCCCGACACTCATTCCTAAGACAGAAAATACCGGTCCCATCCATTGAGCGCCCCATTGGGCAAGATAATCGTTGACGGTGACCAGGTGGACACCCTGTTCAGAAATCGCGTTGAGGTACATCGGCAAAGTCGCAACAAAGGTTTTACCCTCACCTGTGCGCATTTCAGCAATCCGCCCTTCATGTAAGGTAATCCCACCGATCATCTGGACATCAAAGATACGCATCCCAAGGGTACGTTTACCCGCCTCACGGACAACTGCGAAGGCTTCTGGGAGAATTTCTTCCAGGCTACTGCCGCTACTTAACCGACCCTGAAACTCCTGCTTTTTGTCTTTTAATTCCTGTTCCGTCAGCGATTCTAAAGGTGCTTCAAACACATTTATCTTCTTTACAATTTTCGCCATCCGTTTAAGTTCACGGTCATTCTTACTACCGAAAACGTTTTTAAGTACCTGCAAAACCATGTTGGGGTGTCTCTATTGATGAACGCGTGGGAAAAAAGATACGACGGGGGATATCAGCGGAGAGATTATGCTATCGGCGTGCACGGCGAATATAAGCTGCTGGATCAACGACGCGTCCATTTTTATAGACTTCAAAATGAACATGCGGCCCTGTGGAACGACCACTACTGCCCATTAGCCCAACAACCTGGCCTTTTTTAACAATATCGCCCACCCTCACAAGTAAGGAATTATGATGTCCATAACGGCTCGTAAATCCACGACCATGATTTACTTCAACCATTTTGCCATAACCATTCCTTGCACCAGCATAGACAACCACGCCTGCAGCGACAGTGACAACATCAGCCCCTTCTTTGCCAGCAAAATCAACACCGTTATGCCAGGCTTTATGTCCAGTAATAGGGTCATTACGGTTGCCAAAACCCGATGACATCCAGCCTTTGAGTACGGGCCGACCGGCTAAAAAAACATCGTTGGTAATCTTGCGATTAACCAATAGTGTTTCCAATATGTCGAGCTGCTGCTCACGATTAGCGATATCAGCTGTGAGGCGTTCTAACTGTTGCATATAATTGGGCGGCGTAATTTCGATACCCATATCAACTGCAGGACCGCCCATTGCAGGCGGGCGAGAAAAATCAAACTCGCCCTTATCCAGTTTTGCGACGCTAGTCAGCCGTTCTCCTAACGCATCTAGCCTAACAATGCGAGCTTGCAAACGGGCTAAACGCAACGCTGATGCATCTAGTTTATCGCGCGCATCCCGACTGGCAATTTCAACCTGTGACTGCTGTTCTTTAAGCCTTAACCGCCAGCTGCCAAATATTTCTGCTGTTTGAGCAGCTTCACCTTTGCCCTGCGAATATGATAAATAGCCGACGCCTGCCGGGAACCCTATCAAGCCCGCCACAAATGTAAGACCTAGTAAAAAACCACTAACATTAAATGCACGCGATTTCCCTGATCGATTATCAACAATAATGAATTTCATAGATTTTGGATGCTAATATATAACCCTATTTATTATTTTCATACTAAACCCGTGCTCAAACCGCCTAAACCTTTCAAGCATCCAAATTATCTACTAAAAAAGACTCGCGGTGCAGTAAAAACTGTTCTTCGGCAAGCGCAGGTGCTTTTAGCCATTCAAACCATAATCAGAGAAGTAGTGCCTGGCGATATTAGTGTTGCTTCCTTCTACGAAGGAAAAATCCAGTTAATTACGCCTTCTGCCGCTCTGGCAACACGTGTTAAATATAGCCAATCCGCTCTGATTGCTGCACTTAGGCAACGAAAAGACCCCTTTATCATCAACGAAATTAAAATTTCGGTAAGACCTGTGGAAATAAAATCATCATTTGTGCCCCCTGCGGCAATACCACCCTCCAAAGCAAACGCCTCACATATATTTACCGCCGCTCAATATATCGAAGATGCGCCGCTACGAAAAGCACTAATTAACCTGTCTAAGCGCGCACAACCCTCTAATAGCTAGCCATTTCCGCGCAAACTAATAATAGAAGTATAGCAATAGAAACATAACAACAGAAAACTGTCCAAACTGGCCCTATATATACCAATTTAGTACACCAATCAGGACACCAATCAGGACACCAATTTAATACACCGGTTTAGCTTTTGCCATTCAAGCCAATACTGGTTGAGAATAAGAAGCTGGTAGATCCTCAGCATCCTCAAAAGTTACTATTTGCCACGCCTGCGAATTCTCCAACAGCGCCGTCCGTAATGCGTGATTCGCAGCATGCCCTGATTTATAACCCACAAACTCTCCAATAATACTGTAGCCCAGTAGGTGTAGGTCACCTATTGCATCAAGGATTTTATGCCGCACGAACTCATCCTGATGCCTGAGGCCTTCATCATTCAGAACCCGAAATTCATCAACCACCACAGCGTTATCAAGACTACCTCCCTGGGCGAGATTTCGTTCTCGAAGGTGTTCAAATTCCTGCATCAAACCAAAGGTGCGTGCTCGACTAACTTCTTTCACAAAAGAAGTCGTGGAAAAATTGATGCTCGCCTCCTGAGCTTTAATAACAGCATTGTCATAAACGATGGTATGACTAACCTTAAAGCCATTAAACGGCTTAATAGTCGCCGTCTGATTATGCCAACCCACGTCGTCAGACCCTGTGACACTAACCGTATCCAATATCCTGATAAATTTCTTCAACGCCGATTGCTCTTCAATCCCAGCGGACTGTATCAAAAATACAAAAGTGGCTGCACTACCATCCATAATAGGCATCTCTGGTCCATTAACTTCAACATAGGCGTTATCAACCCCTAGTCCAGAGAACGCCGCCATCAGGTGTTCTATGGTCGATACGCGAACATTATCCTTAGAAATGGTGGTCGCCAGGGTGGTATCCCCGACATTTTCTGTTAGCGCAGGTATCTTTGTCGGCGGATCTACATCCGTTCGAATAAACACAATACCTGTATTTACTGGTGCAGGGCGGAGGGTCAAGAATACTTTCTCTCCCGTATGCAAACCTACGCCAGTGGCGCGAATTACGTTATGCAGCGTTCGTTGATTGATCATTCTTATATTTTGACAATTAGTCCCTTAAAAAAACTGCGCGATAGTAACAGAAGGCTGGAAATAAGTCGTTGCCTATTTGTTGGCCTCACCTAACCCAACTCTTTAAGACCGTGTTCCTGCAATTTAGTTGCTGTAAATTTAAAATTATTAATAGCTTAGTAGATTTAGTCAACCTGACGGCGTAAAAATGCCGGGATGTCAAGATATTGCATATCTTTTACGGCTGCATTGTTAGGCTCGTTTTCTACCGCTGCCTTACGCATTATCGTTGGCCGCTCAAAGTCGCCATAATCAGGCGTGCCATCACCAGCAATTTTACTCCGCGTATTATCAATTACCGTTCTTGGTTTCTGAGACTCTGCTTTACCAAGCCCAGTAGCAACGACAGTTACACGCAGGTTTTCGCCCATTTCCGCATCAATAACCGTACCAACAACGATGGTCGCGTTATCCGATGCAAACTCTTCAACCTTCGAGCCTACTTCAGTAAATTCCCCCAGGGATATATCCACACCGGCCGCTATATTCACCAAAATCCCCCGTGCACCCTTAAAATCAACATCATCCAACAACGGACTTTGAATCGCAGCCTCTGCGGCTTCCCTGGCGCGATTATCTCCAGTAGCAACACCACTACCCATCATAGCCATGCCCATTTCAGACATCACTGTTTTAACATCTGCGAAATCAACATTAATCATACCTGGACGAATAATCAGATCAGCAATACCCTGCACCGCGCCGGACAATACATCATCCACTTCACCAAAGGCCTTTAGCAGTGGCGTATCATCACCCATGATAGACAATAGCTTCTCATTCGGAATTGTGATTAACGAATCCACATGCTCCGACAGCTCTTTTATACCTTCTTCTGCCAGCGCCATACGCTTTTTGCCTTCAAAAACGAAGGGTTTGGTCACCACTGCAACCGTTAGAATCCCCATCCCACGAGCGATTTCAGCAACCACCGGTGCAGCACCGGTACCCGTGCCACCACCCATTCCGGCTGTGATAAAAATCATATCAGCGCCATCTAAAGCTTCTGCAATGCGCTCTTTATCCTCTATCGCAGCTTCTTTACCCATAACAGGGTTTGCGCCCGCACCCAGCCCTTTAGTTATACTGCTACCTAGTTGCAACAAGGTCTTTGCTGACAAGCTATGCAATGCCTGCGAGTCTGTATTGGCACAAATAAAGTCGACGCCTTCAACGTCCTGTACCACCATATGCTCAACTGCATTGCCACCACCGCCACCAACGCCAATGACTTTGATAACTGCCTGCTTCCTCGCACTATCCACTAGTTCAAACATAGCCAACCCTCCCAGGTCTAATTTTATACTTTAATAATTTCCTAAAAACCAATTTTTAACCCTGCCCATTACGTTCGACAATCCAGCCGAAGGTGGCTGCTCTGTTCTTTCACGATGTTGTTTGGCGCCATACAGAAGCAAACCAACAGCCGTTGCATAAATGGGATTTCGCACAATATCTGACAGCCCACTAACGCCTTGCGGCACGCCAATGCTGATGGGCATATGAAATATTTCTTCAGCAAGCTCAATCACACCTTCCATTTTTGAGGTGCCACCGGTCAAAACGATGCCGGCTGCAATCAAGTCCTCAAAACCACTACGACGCAGTTCCGCCTGAATCAATGTGAATAATTCGTCATACCGCGGCTCTACTACCTCCGCCAATGCCTGCCGAGACAAATCTCTATCTGACCTGTCACCAACGCTTGGCACTTTAATGGTTTCATTTTCTCCGGCCAAACTTGCAAGGGCGCATGCATATTTAATTTTTATCTCTTCAGCACTAGGTGTAGGCGTCCTCAGCGCCATTGCAATATCGTTTGTTACCTGGTCACCTGCTATTGGGATTACTGCCGTATGTTTAATAGCACCACCAGTAAAAACCGCAATATCTGTTGTCCCGCCACCAATATCTACCAGACACACGCCAAGCTCTTTTTCATCTTCTGTTAGCACCGCATAACCAGATGCTAGTTGTTCAAGGATAATATCTTCCACTTCCAGACTGCATTTTCGGATACATTTATCAATATTTTGGGCCGCATTAACGGCACATGTGACCAGGTGAACTTTTGCCTCCAAACGTACTCCAGACATCCCAAGCGGTTCTTTGACGCCCTCCTGCGAATCGATAACATATTCCTGCGGCAAAATATGAAGAATTTGTTGATCGGCAGGGATTGCCACCGCCTGAGCCGCATCGATTACCCTTTCGATGTCTGGCTGAAACACTTCCCGGTCCCGAATCGCAACAATTCCATGAGAGTTCAAACTTTTGATATGACTACCAGCGATGCCAGCAAATACCGAATGAATTTGACAGCCAGCCATCAACTCTGCTTCTTCAATAGCCTTCTGAATCGATTGAACCGTAGACTCAATATTTACCACAACACCTTTTTTCAGACCTTTGGAAAGATGACTGCCAATACCAACAATTTCTACATCGCCTTCTGGAGACACTTCACCAACAATACTAACGACTTTAGAGGTGCCAATATCCAATCCAACGATCATTTGACTACCAACTGCTCCAGTCATAACTTTTTTACTCTATTTGGTTTAATAAATTTTGCCAGGCCGAGACCTCCAGAGTCATCCTGCCAACTCACTGCAACCCCATTTGAATAACGCGTATCTATCTGGCTCACTTCATTGAGCCTACCCATGCTATCGATCCTCTCGACGATAAAGAGTAATCGCTGTACTCTTTCCAGCAGATCTTCTTTACCCAGCTTTACCTCAATACCCAGATCATCAATTAGCGTCCATGCACCTCGACTGTCCAGGCTCAACATTGCAATAGATCGACCCGTTTCTAACAAGGTATTATTCAAAGACTGATACTGGCGCATAACTTCAACTTCGCGACTTACCGGCCCATACAGTTTTGCAAGTTGAATCTGCGACTGATAATTTGCTATAAATACATCACCGTTCGAACTGATATAGCCAACATCATTCCATAGCGCGATAGCCCGCTGCGGCACTACATCTATGCTGATTCTATTAGGCCATTGCCTCAGAACACTGGCACTTTCAACCCAGCTAATAGACTCGACGCTGGCCTGAATTAATCGGATATCATTTGAGTCGCCATCAATACCTGCCAAAGATATAAGTATCTGCATACGCTGGTCAGCACTTATATCCCCAGTGACGCCAAATTGTTTTACCGGCAACAGAGGATTATTTAGCACTAGATAGCCGCCTGCTACTACGACTAATAAAGCCAACAAAACAAATATATATCCACGCCTACCAACCTTTCGCAGAATAATATTAGGATCTATATTCCCAGCACTATTAGCCTCCGCCCCATAAGAAATATTCATGAACCAATCAGCCTGTCTTCCCAACGGCTTCTTAGTGCCTGTGCAAGTTTACTGGTTTCTCCAGCACCCTGAGTTAATACAAAGTCGCCTGACCGAACATTTTGATTAAGGTATTCTGGTACGTCTGCAATGCTCGCAATGAACTCTACTGCAATGTCGCTGCGGCTTCTCTTAATGGCCTTATAAAGATCGTCACCAGTCGCACCATTTATGGGCGCTTCTCCTGCAGCGTATACATCCAGCAAAACTAACTGATCAACCTGAGATAATACATCGACAAATTGATCAAATAAATCCAGCGTTCTGCTAAACCGATGTGGTTGATAAACCATAACCAGGCGATGCGACGGCCAGCCTTTTCTAACCGCTTCTATGGTTGTTTTCACTTCATTGGGGTGATGACCGTAATCATCTACCAACACAAAAGATCCGTCATCTTTGGCAAACGCGCCATGAATTTCAAATCGTCTACCAACGCCTTCAAAATCTTGCAGTCCGGCTAGAATATCAGCATCCTCTATGCCCTCGTCGGTGGCTATGGCAATTGCCGCTAGTGCATTAAGCACATTATGCTGACCCGGCATAGCAAGCTTCACAAGCAGCTCATTCTGGTCATCTGGCCGCGTTACTATGAACTCAGAGACGCCTTCATTTTGCATCACGCTATGCCCACAAATATCAGCGTCAGAATCAAAACCATAGGTAATTACTGGTCTATGAACTGACGGCAACAAAGATTTAACGACAGCATCATCGATACACGCGACCAACAGACCATAAAAGGGCAGGTTATGAACAAATTCCAGAAAAGCGTTTTTTAGCTTTTCGAAACTCCCCTCATAATAACTTAAATGATCTTTGTCTATATTTGTTAGCACAGCCACCATGGGTTGCAGATGCAAAAAAGATGCATCACTTTCATCTGCCTCTGCGACTAAATACCGACTAGTACCTAATCTGCCGTTTGATTCAGTACTTTTAAGCAGCCCACCGATAACAAAAGTAGGGTCCAGCCTGGCTTGACCAAGAATAGAAGCAATCAGGCTAGTGGTTGTGGTTTTGCCATGGGTGCCAGCGACCGCAATACCATGCCTATATCGCATAAGTTCGCCCAGCATTTCAGCACGGCGCACCACAGGAATACGGTTGGCTTTGGCATATTTCACTTCAGGGTTATCGGTAACAATTGCGGAAGATACAACAACCACGTCAACCCGCGCTACATGCGTCGCTGAATGCCCGATAAATATTGCAGCGCCAAGCTGAACTAACCTTTCCGTCACTTTACTCATCTGTCGATCCGAACCAGATATTTGATATCCCTGATTCAAAAGAACTTCTGCAATACCACACATCCCGGCACCGCCAATGCCTACAAAATGGATCCTCTGGATCCGGCGCATTTCTGGAACATCGATTGAGGACTGACTAAAATTACTACGCATCGACTTTCTGCCTGCTCGTTGGCTCTATATTACTGGCACGCACTTCATATTCAATCCGCAATAAAATAGAAACAACAATGCAACTTACGATCAGGCTATTTCCACCATAGCTTACAAACGGTAGCGTTAACCCTTTGGTTGGTAATAGACCAATATTTACCCCAATATTAATCGCCGATTGAATCCCCAGCAATAACGCAATCCCAAATGCCAGATAACCATGAAACTCCAGGCCCGCATCTAGCGCTCGTCGACCAATTACCAAACCGCGCAAAACTAAAACTGCAAATGCAATAATGACCGCAGCAGCAACTATTGCACCAAGCTCTTCAGCCAATATGGAGAACAAAAAATCTGTATGTGCCTCGGGCAAATAAAATAGTTTCTGAATGCTATTACCCAACCCCATACCCAACCATTCGCCGCGCCCAAATGCGATTAACGCCTGAGTAAGTTGATACCCTTCATTAAACTGGTGAGTCCACGGATCGGTAAAACTCGCGAATCTGTCCAGCCGATAAGGTTGCCACTGCGCTATCACCAGGGTCGCGACTATAAATACTGATATAACGGGAATAAAATGTCGGAAAGGTACACCGGCAAGAAAGATCACCCCCATTACCGACGCCAAAATAACAACAGATGCGCCAAAATCAGGCTGCTCAAGCAACAATAACACCAGCACGGAAATCAAGACCAGCGGCCGAATAAACCCAGATATTGATTCATCAATATCTGCTCGACGCCTGACTAGATGGCCCGAAATATATACAACGGCAAATAATTTAACAAACTCTGAACCCTGTAGAGTCATAAAACCTAACGATATCCAACGAGTAGCACCGTTGACGGTTCGACCAATTCCAGGCACCAGCACTGCTATAAGTAGCGCAAAACTAACCAACAACCATAGCCAGTCAGTTTTTTTCCAGGCATCTACCGGGACAGACAAGACTAAACCTGCAGCGGCAAAACTAATGACCATATAGACTGAATGCCTAAGGAATAAATACAACGGATCGCCATATATTCTTGCGGATATATCTGTGGACGCAGACCCGACCATTATAAAACCAAGCGACAATAGAAAAACTAGCACCACTGATATCATGACATCTAAAGGGTAACCTTTACTTTCTGCCATCCAGTTTTTTATCGCCATAGTCATGACTGGGCCTCTGCCACAAGAGACCTGAAATGATCACCACGCTGCTCATAATTGGCATATTGGTCCATACTGGCGCAGGCGGGAGAAAACAAAACCAGCTCTCCCGGCTTAACGGCAGTTTGTAAATAGGTAGTTACCTGACTCAGGTTTTCAAACGATTTGGATTTATTATTTAACGCTCGGCAAATTTCAGACCGATCCTCACCAAATACCAGACACTTAACACCTCTTACCTGGCAATAATCTGCCAGGGCAGTAAAGTCAGCATCTTTGCTCAACCCACCCAGGATTAAATAGGCATCGCCTGGGTTCGGCATTCCATGCAACGCAGCCAGGGTTGCTGCCGGGTTAGTCGCCTTCGAATCATTATAATAATCGACGCCTCGATAGGCGCCCACCCACTCGCAACGATGTCGTAATCCCGCATATTCAGGCAACACACTCAACATGGTCTGCTCATCGATGCCTATAGCTTCTCCAATAGCCATTGCCGCCTGAATGTTTAACCAGTTATGCTGGCCTTTAATTTTCAGCAGACCAACATTAATAATCCGTCGTAAACCACCAGTGTCTCCCTTACAAATATAGGTTCGGCCATTTGCCACTGAGATGCCATAGTCGCCAATACCAGGCTCATCCAGACCAAAACTTATTTGCCGAGCATCCGTATTAATTTCAAGCGGATAGCCAATTTGACGATTAACGACTGCAACTTCACAATTTTTATAAATACGCATTTTTGTTGCGTAATAATGAGTGACACTTTGATACCTGTTTAGATGGTCTGGTGCCAGGTTAAGAATTGTAGCCACCAGGCATTTTATTTTGTCTGCAACTTCTAATTGATAGCTTGACACTTCTAGTACATTGGCGTCATGGGGCTTATCCAGTATTTCCAGGCAAGGTATGCCAATATTCCCACCGACACCAATGCTGATCCTGGATTCTAACGAAAATGCTCCCAACAGGTCAGTTACCGTAGATTTACCGTTTGAACCAGTAATGAGCGCTAAAGGTATTTGAGTTGCTTCTGAAAAAATTGCTATATCACCAGTAATAGCCACCCCTTTTGCAAGCGCCTGTTGAATTTTTTTTGACGCCAGTGGCACACCTGGACTGATAATAATTTCTTCAGCCTGATCAAGCGTTTCAGAATTTGTTATTTCAAATGCCACGCCCGGCATTTCGTTCTTTAGTTTCTCTAAATAAGCTGGTTCAGCAGCATCATCAAGCACTGTAAATAACGTACCTTTACGGTGCAAATATTTAGCGCACGAATATCCCGTCTTGCCCAGACCAACAATGGCTTTAAAGTTATCCATTAACATTGCTCACAGCAAAATTCTTCTGGATCTCAATATAATCGCTATAACTATATTTTTTCCCTTCAATCTCCTGGTATTGTTCGTGACCCTTGCCTGTTATGAGAACCACGTCCTGTGGTTTGGCATTTCTTAGTGCATATTTAATCGCCCTACGGCGATCCGAAATGACCACGACGTTATCGGTCGCCTTCATGCCCGCGACAATCTGACGGGTTATATCCGTTGAGGATTCAAATCTTGGATTATCGTCAGTTATAACGGTATGCTGAGATAATCGCCCACAGATACCTCCCATAATAGGCCGTTTGCCTTTATCTCTATTGCCCCCGCAACCCATTACACACCAAATATCCGCCTTAAAATGAAGCCGTATTGCGACGATGGCTTTCTCCAGCGCATCAGGTGTATGGGCATAATCAATAACAACTGTAGGCCGTCCCTCTGTATGCAATAATTCCATCCGGCCTTTCGCATTGGTAATTTTTGCCACCACAGCCGATATATCCTTTGGCGAGTATCCGTCCTGACCCAAAACTGCGATCACAGCCAGCAGGTTGCTCACATTAAATTCGCCCAGCAACGAACTAACAACTTTTATTTTCCCCCAGGGAGTAACCAGAATTGACCAGAAACCTGACGCTGAAAAATCTAATGTTTCACAATAAATATCAGCCGCAGTATCATTAATGCTATAAGTCAACGTTTTCGCATTACGACCCTGGTTGCGGATTTGTCGACCTAACGCATCATCAACGTTTAGCACCACGGTCTCCAGTTCTGGCCTGGCGAACAGTAGGCGCTTCGCAGCTGCATAGGTTTCAATAGTTTTATGATAATCCAGGTGATCACGACTAAGATTTGTGAAGACCGCAACATTAACCCTGGTGCCATCAAGGCGCCCTTGAATCAAACCATGGGATGAAGCTTCAAGCGTTGTCGCATCCGCACCCAAAGCTTTTATCCCATATAACTTGTTTTGCATCGAAAGCGCACCTGGCGTGGTCATTTGCTGGTCATCCAGACTGCCGTATAAACCATACCCTAATGTACCAACAACACCACAGGCGCGCCCCAATCCGGTCAATGCCATTGCCAGATAATGGCAAAAAGATGTTTTACCGTTGGTTCCTGTGACGGCAATTATCTGCATCCTATGTGAAGGGTTATCATGGAACTCGCTCGCTATCTGTCCCAGTTTTATGGCTATATTCGCCACAACGAATACCGGCACCCCATGAATATTTTTCCTGCCACAGTCTGTTTCACATACAATCGCCGCAGCAGATTTTGCTGCAGCTTCAGTTATATATTCGGTCGCCACATGGTTTTCCCCTGAAATTGCAAGAAATAAATAGCCAGGCAGTACATTTCTGCTGTCGTCGGTCACCCCTAATAGGGGAATATCATTTTCAAGTGGTATACATGGTAGCAATTGGCTCAGCATTTTTTCCACTTATGCCGCCTCATTATACTGGCGCGGGGGCACACTAAGCAGTCGCAAAGCTTCAGACATTATTCTTGAAAACAATGGCGCAGCAATTGCACCACCACCATATTGCTCGCCTTTAGGGTCATTGATCAATACTACACCAACAAGTCGAGGCCGCTCCGCAGGTGCCATACCCGCAAAAAATGCCAGATGGTGCGTGTCTTCATAGCCATTTTTGCCAACTTTTCTCACAGTACCAGTCTTTCCTGCCACAGAATATTCATCAATTGCAGCGCGTTTACCTGTGCCTTCAGTCACCACTCGAACTAACATATGCTTTAGATTGGCAGCAGTTGTCGCCGAAATAACTCGCTGGCCTCGACCAACTTCACTACGAACCATACTAATATCGTTTTTAATCCCGCCAGATGCAATCACCTGATAACTTGCCGCTAGTTGCAACGGTGTAACCTGAAGACCGTATCCATAGGCGAAAGTCGCTCGTTCAATATCCCGCCATCTACGCCTGTTTGGCAGGTAGCCTGAACTCTCACCGGGAAAACCACTTTCTAAACTTTGACCATAACCCACAGCTGAAAACATGTTCCAAATATCGTATTCATTTAGGCTTAACGCTAACTTGGTAATTCCAACCTGACTAGATTTTGCGATAACACTACCTAGATCAATAACACCCAGGTTCCTGGGGTCAGGTATAGTTTTACCGCCAACACGAATGAATCCTGGGTTTGTGTCAATCGTGGATGTTATCTGGTAATCACCAGATTCCAACGCCACTGCCACGGTAAAGGGCTTTACAGTAGACCCCGGTTCGAACACATCAGTAATCGCACGATTCCGCACATGCCCCAATTGCAGGCCTTTCCTGTTATTCGGATTATATGAAGGCTGGTTAACCAGCGACAAAATCGCGCCAGTTTCAACATCAAGAATAATCACAGAGCCCGATTCAGCCTGGTAGAAATTTACTGCGCTTTTTAACTCTCTATAGGCGAGATATTGCAACCGCAGATCTATAGTTAAAGTCAGACTTTTGCCCGCCACTGCCTCCCTAATCGGTTTGATGTCACGAACAACTTCACCATACAGGTTTTTAACCACTTTTTTCTCGCCTGGCTTACCCTGTAGCCACTGATCAAATGACAGCTCTAAGCCTTCTTGCCCCTTATCCTTAATATCCGTAAAACCTACCACATGAGCTGCTACTTCACCCGCAGGATAAAAACGCTGGTATTCACGTTCAAAATAAATACCCCTTATCCCCAGACCCATAATCGGCTCAGCCTGCGCTGGCGGTATCCTGCGTAACAAAGAGATGAATTTTCTGGAATTGCTTTGTTCTAATTTATTATTCAAATCCACCGCCGATATACCCAAAGCACCTGCGATTGCGGCCAATGTGGCGGGTTGCAGGTCCAATTGCCTGGGGTCTACCCAAATTGAAACCACAGGCGTACTAATAGCTAAAGGTCGACCCTTCCTATCCATCATCATCCCCCGATGAGCATGGACCTTTTCTATTCGATTAGTTCTCGCATCGCCCTGACCCTGAAGAAAATCCCTGTCAATAATATGTAAAAAAACAACCCGCGCGGTCATCGCTGTAGCCAACAAAATAAAAATCAGACCAACGAACTGGACCCGCCAGTTTACCGGCATATTCATTTTTCCAGCACCATGATGACCATATTTTCAGCCATCGGCGGGTGCATCCCAAGTTTTGTTCTCGATACCCTGTCTACCCTTGAAAAGTCTGCCCAGGCACCCTGCTCCAACAATAATTTTTCGTACTCGCTATCCAGATTGTCTCGCTGAGTATCGATCGACTGCAGCTGAATATAATACTGCCTGGCTTGATGAGAAAAAAAGGAAACGGCCATACTACAAACTAATACCAGCGCAAATAGAACCCCGACCCCTAGTTGCCGAATACTTAACAACCAGGAAAACAAACCAACCAAAGGCCCTCCCTCAATCATTATATTTTCTCCGCCACCCGCATAATAGAACTCCTGGATCGTCGATTCTCTCGAACCTCCTCATCAGAGGGCCTGATTGGTTTACCCAACAGTTTCAAATAGCGTTTTATCTGGTCATCGCGGATTGGCAATCTCGAAGGTAGCGGCTCACCTCTGGCCTTGAGCCGCATAAATCGTTTCACGATCCGGTCTTCCAACGAATGGAAACTAATCACTACCAGCCGACCTAATGGCGCTAATAGCGGTACAGTAGAATCAAGGCAGGTTTCCAGGTCTTGTAATTCATCATTAATAAATATCCGCAGGGCCTGAAAAGAACGGGTCGCTGGATGTTTATGCGGCTCTCGAAACGGTATTGCTTCTTCGATCAACGAAACCAGCTGGTGGGTAGTTTCAATGTCGGCAATTTCTCGTGCAACGACAATTTTTGCAGCAATTCTTTTCGCAAATTTTTCTTCTCCATATTTTTTTAAAACAATTCGAATATCCCGCTCCGCTGCCGTCGCAAGCCAATCAGAGACTTTCTGGCCCTGGCTCTGATCCATTCTCATATCGAGTGGCCCATCATGATTAAAGCTGAAACCACGATCTGCCTGATCCAGTTGAGGCGATGAAACACCAAGATCAATTAGAATCCCATCAACCTTTTCAACCACCGCTTGATTCGCGGCTTCAGCAATATCCCGAAAAGAGCCGTGCACAATTGTTACTCGGCCATCATCACCCAGTTTTTGTTGCGCATCCTCGATCGCCGCCAGATCTTTATCAATCACGATCAATCGCCCTCGCTCAGACAACTGCTCGAGAATCAATTTACTATGGCCACCGCGGCCATAAGTACAATCTATAAATACGCCGTCACTATTAATAACCAGCGCGCTAATTGCTTCGCTACTTAAAACTGATTGATGCGCGTCCATTATAAGCACCACATTATAAAGACAACCCAGCTAAAGCATCGATCAGAACTTTAGGCGTTTCTTCTTCGTACCAACTCTCTCTGCGCGAGGTCCATTCATTTTCTGACCACAACTCGAATTTCTTCCCTTGTCCGATCATTACCATTTTTTTTTCAAGGTAGGCATATTCTCTCAATGGTGGTGTCAATTGTAATCGGCCGCTGCCATCCAGGTTGATCTCCGTTGCATGACCAATTAACAACCTTTGAATTCGGCGCACGGCCTGGTCCAGACCCGGCAATGCGGCTACGGTCTGTTCGATCTGCTCCCATTCCGGCTGCGGATAGATCAACAAACATCGCTCATCAGTATCTATTGTTATGACCATTTCCCCGTTACAATGGTTGGCAAGCTCTTCTCGATAGCGCGTTGGAAAGGCCAAACGGCCCTTAGCATCGAGATTTAGGTTGGTTACGCCCTTAAACACTGCTTACAAGCCTAGTATTTGGTTAAATTTGGATGACATGGAAAATTACCTGCCTATGTAGCAAATAATTCACACTTATAGACACTTTTTCCTACTTTTTTGCACTTTTTCACACTGCGCACATTAGGAAGGCAAGTCCATCTTGTCAAGGACAGATATGAGTAAATTGTCTATAAAACACAAAGACTTAGAGAGGAAATGGGACCTAAAGACTGAGAAGTACGAACAAATCGATGAAATACATACAGGTACAAGCGATAGTTAAAGTAATTTCTTAACTGCAAGACCCATAGATCGTTTCGGAATAACGAGCTGAAATAAAAATAATTCTGGAATAGAGCTGACATCTATCTACAGCGAAAAAATGAGCCAACCAATAAGCCGGGTTCTGTCGTGGACAATCATTCATCTAGGATCCACGTTACCGAGGACCTCAAGCGACCTACCCGAATCCAGCGCGGGTCGCGCCATCGGATCCCTATTTGGTCTTGCTCCAGGTGGGGTTTACACTGCCACAATCGTTACCGATTGCGCGGTGCGCTCTTACCGCACCATTTCACCCTTACCCACAATTGTGGGCGGTATATTTTCTGTTGCACTTGCCGTGAGCTTACGCTCCCCAGGCGTTACCTGGCACCTTACCCTTTGGAGCCCGGACTTTCCTCTACCACACCCAGAAGGATGTAATAGCGATTGCCTCGGTTGGCTCGGCGCAAGGATAATCGCACCTACGCCAAGACACAATGACTTTATTACCTAATTGTCTTCGCAACCTCATGATGGTCTATCAGGTCATAACTCCAGCGCTATCAAGCGCCGCAGTGCAAGCGCCACAGTGATCGCTATGAAACAGCCAACTCACTCGCCCTTTTTAAGCGCTATGGCGATTGCATACAAATCTTTACTACTCATACCGGTCACTTTTTGTGCCACCCTTGCCGCCTTCCTGGGCGGTAATTCAGCCAGCAAAGCCAACATCAGTGTTCGCGTTTCGTAGCCCAAAGTAGTGTCCTGGTTACCAGCAACAACCACCACAAATTCGCCCTTGTTGAGAATATCTCCGGCTTCAACCCTGGCTAATAAGTCCGTTAAGCAGGCATGTTCAACCTGTTCAAATTTTTTGGTTAATTCCCGCCCCACGGTTGCCAACCGCATACCGCCGAGTACCGTTACCAGGTCTATTAACATTGATTGAATCCGATGCGGCGCTTCATAAAATACCAGCGTATTGGTTTCATACTGCAAACTTTCCAGCCGGTGGATACGCGCCGTTTGTTTAGCAGGTAAAAAACCCTCAAACTTAAACCGGTCTGTGGCCATACCCGACACCGATAATGCCGCCAACAATGCACTCGCACCTGGAATTGGCACTACCTGAACACCTGCTTGCTGCGCCCTGGCAACAAGACGATAGCCTGGATCTGAAATCAGGGGCGTACCCGCATCTGAAATCAAAGCCACATCCAGCCCTGATAACAGCTTCTCTACCAGCTTTTCTGTGGCCGCCTGTTCGTTATGGTCATGATAAGCAACCAATGGTGTGTCAATGCCAAAATGCAAAAGTAGTGCACGGCTATGTCGTGTGTCTTCCGCAGCTATAAGATCAACGCTGGCAAGTACTTTTAATGCCCTTGCAGTTATATCTTCTCGATTACCTATGGGTGTAGCAACAATATAAAGACTCAAATCAGGGGTCCCTTACATCACAAAGACAAAAAGCCCATAATAACAGAACCCGATCACCTACTCCGCGCAAATTAAATCGTTTGTGCAATAAGCCCTGGCCACGGCTACCTATCCAAACCACACAACCAGACCACACAATAGGCACCGATTAATAGTGTATTACTAAACACCTTGATATGCTCCAGCCACCAACCAAACTGGGAGCCACTAGAGAATTCAGATTATATGGACCCATTCAATATGTTAACTCATCCATTCAGCCCGACTAACCCCAGTGGCCACAGAAGTTTTCAAACTCTGAGAGACAAACTTAGGTCCTGCATTTTCATAGCTCTATGTATTTCAGGATTGACCGGATGCGAAACCACCCCCATAAATTTACCCACAACCTCATCGCAGCCTGCGGTATCGGTAGTCGACAAGAAAAGCCAGGTTGCGACCTTACTCTCAAAAGCAGACAAATCTACCAATGCCCAGGCAATTGGTCTTCGTATTCAGGCCGCGCAGCTAGCGCTAAAGGAAAACAATTTCAATCAGGCAAGGACAATCCTTTACACTATCGGGCAGATATCTAACCCAATAGAATACACCCTTTATATTCTCCTGCAGGCCGAAATCACGCTTCAAAGCGGTGACACCAAGGCAGCACTGGTCTGGTTACATGATCCTCGACTTACCTCATACAAATTAAAGCAACAAGATAAAATAAAAATAGGCCAGATGCTCGCCCAGGCCTATTTTATCGAGCGCAATTTCCTCGCCAGTGCCCGCGAGCGAATTTATTTTGATGAATTATTAGATCCTGCCGAGCAGGAAATAAACCAGCATGAAATTTTTACCGCACTGATGGAATTACCCGCCGACGAATTAACCAGCCGAGCAAAAAACTCCATCATGAGTGATATAAGAGGTTGGTTATCACTTGCCGCTATGACCAGGCAGTATCAAAACGAACCTTTACGCCAACTACAGGAACTCAGGCGATGGCAAACAGCCTGGAGAAACCACCCTGCTTCGATTAACCTGCCCAAAAGCCTACGCAGCCTTTCCCTGATTGTGCGTAACCAACCGAAAACCATTGCCCTGCTGCTGCCACTTCAAGGCAGCCTTGGCGCCTATGGCAGAGCTATCAGAGACGGCTTAATTGGCGCAAGATATCACACTGAAACCAATGTCAAAGTCAACATTTACGATTCCAGTCAAAGCAATATTAAGCAATTAATCAACCAGGCTGTCGCCAATAACGCAGAGATAATAATCGGCCCTCTGGACCGTACTAAAGTCACTGCAATCGCTCACCTGAAAAACTTACCCGTACCCATTCTAGCCTTAAACAGAACCACCGACTTCAGCAGCCACCAGGACCTTTATCAATTTGGCCTGGCACCAGAAGATGAGATGATACAAGTAGCAAACCAGGCCTTTAGAGAAGGAAAACGCAATGTCCTTGCCATCTACCCAGCGTCTGACTGGGGCACAAGGAACTTTGATACATTTAAACAACAATGGTTAAAGCTCGGCGGAAATATCATTCAAACCGCTGATTATACCAGCCAAAATGACTACTCAAGCCTGATCAAGGCTTTACTAAATGTCGACCTAAGCGAATTACGGGCAAAAGACGTACGCCGGATTCTGGGGCAAAAAATCGAATTCACACCAAGGCGAAGACAGGATATCGACTTTATTTTTTTATTGGGTAACCAGGCCCAGGCACGAGGAATCAACCCAACGCTGGCATTTTACTACGCCGAAGATATTCCAGTTTATTCGACTTCACATATTTACGAATATAATGAATCCAGAATTGAATCCATCGATCTAAATGGTATTCGATTCTGTGACATTCCATGGAAATTGACCAACAACGATCCAGTTCAAAAAGAAATACAAACCCACTGGGATAACACAATTGAACAACTTGCCCCTTTTTATGCAATGGGAGTGGATGCTTTTCGCTTATACCCAAGGCTACAACAACTCAAATTAGATCAATCCAAAATCTATGGTTCGACTGGCATCCTGAACCTCAATAGGAATAACGTACTGGAAAGAGAATTACTTTGGGCAAGCTTTTCCAAGGGCCAAGTTATATCCTCGCCTGTTGTCTATCAATCTGACCAAAACACTAATCAATGAGTACCAAACAAACAGGTACAGCTGCCGAAAACCTGGCGCTTAAGTTTTTACAAACTAATGGCCTGGTACTCGTCCAACGTAATTTCGCATGTAAGCTCGGCGAAATAGACCTCATAATGAAAGACCCAAAACACCTGATCTTCATAGAAGTAAGATTACGCAATAATCGAAAATATGGATCCGGTGCGGAAACCGTCAACTTTCGCAAACAAAAGAAAATCATCCACACCGCTCAATACTATCTTGTTAAGTACCCAATACAAAACAATCTCGGTTGTCGCTTTGATGTGATTTCAATTGGCAACCAAATTGACTGGATTAAAAATGCATTCACGCTCGACCAGGAGTAACTTTATCGCCAACTATGATCAAAAAAACATTGCCCGCTGCTTAATGCCAGGCCTGATATTATTTTATCTTATTGGATGCTCAAGCCTCGTTGGGCCTATACCTGAAGATTACGGCAAGCGGAGTCTGGGCACAAAAATTGACGACCAGATGGTAGAATCACGCGGCCTGGCCAACATTAAAGACGCTCAACCCGACATGAAACGGGCTCACATCAATTTAACATCATACAACGGTATTGCATTACTGACCGGGCAGGTACCCTCACAAGCTGCCTTCGACTCAGCCACAAACGCTATATCCGGCCTACGAAAAGTTAGGGTTGTACATAACCAACTAGAGATTGCCGGGCCTATTTCCCTAATGGCTCGAACCAATGACACGTTACTGACCGGCAAAGTGAAAACCGCTCTTTTAGCCAACCAGGATGTCTCTGCAAACCGGATAAAGGTTGTCACAGAAAACAATATCGTTTACTTAATGGGGTTACTCACAAGAACGGAAGCGGATACCGCAGCTGAATGTTCACGCGGCGTTTTCGGGGTACAAAAAATAGTCAAAGTTTTTGAATATATTAATTGACGTTAGAATGTGCTAAGACTTTAACAATAGACTTTAACAATAGACAGTATGCAAGTACCTTACCTACTGTCTATTTAATTACCTTCAAATCTGGCGGACCTGGACGCCGCTTGATCCGCTCAGGTGGTGGCTCGGGTTGACTTTCTTCACGCGGAAACCACATCCCCTCACCATTTTCTTTCGCCACTATACCCATCACCGCATCCATCGGCGCATAGATTTCATGAGGGACACCCCCAAAGCGCCCACTAAACGCTATATGGTCATCCCCTATTACCAATCCTCGAATTGCCGACGCACTAATGTTTAAGACTATTTGGCCGTCTTTTACGTATTCCATAGGTACGCAGGTGTCTTCTACAGTCGGGTCAAGAATCAAATATGGCGTAAAACCATTGTCCAGGATCCACTCATTAATTGCTCTTAACAGGTAAGGCACCGATGAAGTCATTGTCATAGCATCACCCAACTGCTCACTGAAGTTCTCCAGACAGACTTGATTACTAGTCTCTCATATCCAACTCTGCCTCAGACAAACTTGCCTGAAAGGCATCACGATCAAAGATGCGTTCCATATACTCTAAAATCGGCTTGCATTGCTTCGCCGGAAGCTCAATCCCGAGGTCTGGTAGTCTCCATAAGATGGGTCCTACACAACAGTCAACAAGCGTGAAATCATCACTCATAAAATAAGGCTTCTCGGAAAATATAGGCGCAATCGAGGTCAGGCTTTCACGCAACTCCTTTTTAGATTTTTCAACCACCTGGTCTTTCGCTTTCGTCGACACAATAATATCTACTAGATCGCACCAATCTCTCTGGATACGATAAATAAACAACCGACTTTGTGCCCTGGCGACTGGATAAACAGGCAGCAATGGCGGATGAGGAAATCTCTCATCCAGATACTCCATGATTACCTGAGATTCGTATAACACCAGATCTCGATCTACCAGGGTAGGTAAACTATGGTACGGGTTTAAATCCACCAGGTCCTCTGGCATATTTCGCGGATCTACATCCACAATATCTACCGCGACGCCTTTTTCGGCCAGAACCAGACGTACTCTCTGGCTATAATGATCACTACCGTTGGAGTAAAAAATCATTGATGAATGTTTAGCAACTACGCCCATCTATCACCTCTCAAAATGGGATTATTTGGGGTCAAATCTATCACTATAAATGACCTATATATTTGCAAGCCTCCGGCTCTATCGTTTGGCCCGAGCAGGCTCTGATCCGCTACGATTTATGGAATTCTTTGTCGTATTCACGACCTAGAAGCCTTGCGAAGACATAGAAAAAAGCAAGAAACAGTAATACGTAACCACCAATCCGAGTGCGGTCGATACGCGCAGGCTCACCTACGTAATACAGGAAATTGGATAAATCGTATATTACCTGGTCATATTCTTCAGCACTTAAGCTGCCTGTCTGTGCAACTTTTTGCAATGGCGAATGACCAGAAGCACTGATTTCATCGTGACCACATATCTCTTCTAATAATAGCTCGTCAGTTTCGGGATCTCTTTTTTGCCCCCCGTTATCCGCTTTCTGTGGTAGTTGCCTACAGGCCGGACGAATCTGTCGACCCTGCAATCCAGCAAGCACATGCGGCATACCTACATTTTCGAAAACCAGATTATTAACCCCAAAAGGTCGAGCACTATCCTCGTAAAATGTTTTTAAGTAGGTATATACCCAGTCAGGACCTGCCTTAAGGTTACTTTGTAAAGTCAAATCCGGCGGTACTGCGCCAAACCAGAATTTAGCGTTATCTTCAGATATAGCATTTTCCATCAGATCGCCAATTTTAGTATCAGGATCAAAAGCCAAATGTTTAAGCATTAATTCCTCAGGAATATCCAGATCTGTAGCAGTTCTCACATACCGTTGGTATTTAAGAGAATGGCAACCCATACAGTAATTCATATAGGTTTGTGCGCCACGCTGAAGCGACGGTTTATCCGATAGATCTGGCTCTATGTGTTCAAGATGATAACCACCAGATGAGGCGCTAGCCGTACTTAAAAAAGCAGTGCCTGTAAACAACATCCCAGTCAAAAGGAGTATTGAAAGCAACTTCGGCGCTAAGGTCAATTTATTTATCATTAGCTAGTCACCCTCTCTGGAACCGGCTTGGTTTTCTCTACCGCTGTGTACCAGGGCATCAGCAGGAAAAAACCAAAATAAATAGCGGTACATATTTGCGCAATAAGTGTTTTAACCGGCGTAGGGTGAACCGTACCTAAATAACCGAGAATGAAGAATGCAATGATAAAGATAGTTAGGAAACACTTACTACCCATTCCTTTGTAACGCATAGACTTTACTGGCGAGCGATCGAGCCATGGCACCACAAACAATATCGCAATAGCACCAGCCATGACCACCAGACCCCAGAACTTGGCGGTCATTCCAAACAACGGAAAAGTCGCCGCTCGAAGCATTGAATAGAAGGGTGTGTAGTACCACACTGGCGCAATAAGCTCAGGTGTTTTTAGTGGATTGGCTGGTTCGTAATTTGGATGCTCAATCAAATACCCGCCGCCATCCGGATAGAAAAACAACACCAGACAGAATACGAACAAAAACAACACCACTGCAGGCAGGTCATGTCCTATTGTGTAGTATGGATGGAACGGTATGCCATCTAAAGGTTTACCGTCCTCGTCAACGTGTTTCTTGATATCAACGCCGTCGGGATTATTTGAACCCACTTCGTGTAGTGCCAAAATATGTAAAACTACCAGCGCAATCAGAATAATAGGTAATAACGCGACGTGCAGCGCAAAGAAACGATTCAGAGTAATGCCGGACATATTAAAATCACCCCGAACCCAGGTCATCAAGTCATCCCCTACCACCGGTACGGCCCCTGCCAGCGAAACAATCACCTGGGCCCCCCAGTAGGACATATTGCCCCAGGGCAACAGATAACCAAAAAAACCTTCAGCCATTAAAGCCAGATAGATCAACATACCAAACACCCAGATGAGTTCTCTTGGTTTTTGGTATGATCCGTATAGCAAACCACGAAACATATGCAGGTATACCACGACAAAAAAGGCTGATGCACCGGTGGAATGCATATAACGTAACAACCAACCGTAATCCACATCGCGCATTATATATTCAATCGACGCAAAAGCACCGTCACCCGTGGGCACGTAACTCATCGTTAACCAAATACCTGTCACCAGCTGATTAGCTAGAACAACAAATGCCAGGATTCCAAATATGTACCAAAAATTAAAATTCTTCGGCGCATAATATTTCGACATATGTTTTTCATAGGTCTCGGTGACAGGCAATCTTGCATCTACCCACACCATAATATCTTTTAGCGATTGCTCAATTGAAGCCATTAGACTGCCTCCTCGTCTACGCCGATAACTAATACCGATTCAGTTTCATAATAGTGGGGTGGCACTTCCAGGTTTGAGGGTGCTGGTACGCCTGAATATACGCGTCCGGCCAAATCAAATTTTGAGCCGTGACAGGGACAATAGAAGCCTCCCTTCCAGTTAGCATCATATTCTTTGGGCTCAATGGCGGGGCGGAATTTTGGCGAACAACCAAGATGGGTGCATAGGCCAACTAAAACCAGGACGTCAGGACGAATAGATCGCGTCCCATTTTTGGCGTATCCAGGCTGTTGCTTTTCATCATCAGATTCAGGGTCGGCCAGTCTCTCAGTATCTGCGTCAAGCAACGCTAACATCTCCTCTGAGCGCTTCACCACAAATATCGGCTTGTCTCGCCAGGCAGGAATGGGACCAATAATATCCCCAACTTTAAGCTTTCCTATATCAACCTTGATTGGAGCGCCTGCAGCCAGGGCCCTGGCACTCGGATTCCAGGAACCCAAAAACGGAACAGCCACACCTACAACACCTGCACCACCAACAACCAGATTAGCGCCAATTAAAAAATTACGTCGCCCCTCGTTAATGCTGTCTTCACTCACAGAGTCATCTCTCCCTCTAAAATTATCAACCACAACAAATGCTGAGTTTGTAATAGGCCTCATAAAAAACCCGCCGATTTTAACATACTCCTTACAGGAATTGTCGGTCGGCGGGATATTCTCTACTTACACCTCCATCATCAATGGAGAAAATAGGCAGTTTAACGTTTGGAGAACTGAGGTTTCTTTCTTGCTTTACGTAAGCCAACTTTTTTCCGTTCAACCGCTCGTGCGTCACGAGTAACAAAACCAGCTTTACGCAAGGATGGCCTTAAGGTTTCATCGTAATCCATCAGTGCGCGTGTAATACCATGCCGAATTGCACCGGCCTGGCCAAATCCACCACCGCCTTTAACCGTCACATGAAAGTCAAACTTCTCAGTCATCTCTACTAACTGGAGTGGCTGGCGCACAATCATTCGTGCTGTTTCCCGTCCAAAATATTCATCCAGAGGTCGCTTATTAACGACAATATTGCCTTGCCCAGCACTCATAAAAACTCGTGCTTTGGCAGATTTTCTTCTTCCCGTACCGTAATACTGCGTCATATATAAACCTTTATACTATAGCTCAAGCGGTTGTGGCTGCTGTGCCGAATGAGGATGCTCGTTTCCAGCATAGACTTTAAGCTTGGCAAGCATTGCCCGGCTTAGTTTGTTTTTTGGCATCATACCTTTTATAGCTGATTCCAATGCTCTCTCTGGCGCCTTATCGATCAACTTGTCGAAAGATATGGACTTGATACCTCCAGGATAGCCTGTGTGATGATAATACATCTTATCAGTCGTTTTATTACCACTGACTTTCACCTTCTCAGCGTTTACTACAACGATATAGTCGCCGGTATCCACATGGGGCGTATATTCTGCCTTGTGCTTGCCTCGTAGGCGATTGGCGATTTCTGTAGAAATTCGGCCGAGAGTCTTGTCTGTCGCGTCAACCAGATACCAGTTACGCTTCACAGTTTCTTTTTTAGCGGAGTAAGTTTTCATGATTTGCCAAGGGAATTCTGGATCGCGAATATTACTTATTACACCACCTGTTCGCAAGCCGTATTAGCCCCCGAACGCGATTATTTATCACGGAAGATGCTCATTGGCCAGATATTCCTGGGATTGCATCTCCTGTAACCGGCTCGCAGTACGCTGAAATTCAAAAGTAAGCCGCGTACCGGCATAAAGCGCCAGCACCGGAGCCTCTGCAGATAAAATTAATTTGACATTGTGATCGTAGAATTCATCCACCAGGCTAATAAAGCGCCTCGCTGCATCTTCTTTCTGTTCGGTGAATCTTGGCACATTACTAATTAATACTGTCTGAAATATCATTGCCAGTTCAATGTAGTCATTTTGACTTCTTGGGCCTTCACACAGCTCAACAAAATCGAACCAGACCACACCCTCGCCACAATGACGCGCCAGAATCATGCGACCTTCAATTTCTAGCTCAACATTTTCGCCACTTTCGCCAGTGGCAAGGGCCTGATAACTGCGGCTCAGGCTGACATCTGCCGCTGCATCCAATGGCTGATGATAAATTTCAGCAGACTCCAACAGACGTAACCGATAATCAACCCCGCCATCGACATTAAGAACCCGTGTATATTGATTAATAACCTCTATAGCTGGCAAAAACTTTCGCCGTTGCAAGCCATTTCGATAAAGATTCTCAGGTTTTACATTCGACGTTGCAACCAATACCAGGCCATTAGCAAACATCGACTCCAACAATCCTGCTAACAACATTGCATCCGCAATATCGCTGACAAAGAATTCATCAAAACACAGCACCCGCACTTCGGCAGCAAATTGTTCGGCAATTTTCGTTAACGGATTAGGCTCTCCCTGAAGGGATTTTAATTGAGTATGTACATGCCGCATAAATCGATGGAAATGCATCCGCCGCTTATCCTCAAACGGCAACGAATCAAAAAACACATCCATAAGATACGTTTTACCACGGCCAACACCCCCCCAAAAATACAAGCCTTTTACACTATTGTCTGTACCTTTGCGGTCTGTACCTTTACGTTTCGACCGGGTGCCAAAAATGCGGTCGATGAAACCTGGCCTCTGCACTGGCGCAAGCAAATCATCAAACAGACGCTGCAGATGCTCTACAGCCTTCGCCTGAGCCTTATCGGGCTGAAGCTCTCCTGATTCCAGAGAAGCTTCGTACTTGGCCAGCGGGCCGTTATTATGCGTAGTAATATTATTCACACCAGGTCTTTTCTTCAAAAGGTCAAGCGAATACTTGCAGTACTAACCCTGCAACCTGCATTCTGCAGCCAATGCATGGGCCTCAAGCCCCTCTTCTCTAGCCAGAATTGCGGCGGCACGGTTCAGCGTAACTGCACCTTTTCTGGAACATTGCACTAATGATGAACGCACTTGAAAATCATAAACCCCCAATGGTGACGCAAATCGAGCAGTGCCGTTAGTAGGCAATACATGGCTCGGTCCGGCAGAATAATCTCCCACCACCTCCGCACTATGATTACCAATAAATATCGCGCCTGCATGACGCACTTTGTTCAACAGTAATTCCGGCTCAGACAGTGCTATTTCCAGGTGCTCTGGTGCAATTCGATTAACAATATCCGCAGCTTCCTGCAGGTTTCTGACATAGATCAATGCACCTCGGTCTACTATTGAACGCTGAATTATTTGCTTGCGCTTCATTGTTGGAAGTTGTGTAGAAATTCTGGCTTCAACCTCATCGAGTAACCGTTTATCGGTAGAAATTAAAATCGACTGAGCTAATTCATCATGCTCAGCCTGCGCAAACATATCCATAACTAACCACTCTGGATTAGCTGTTCCATCAGCAACAATAACCACCTCTGAAGGCCCGGCAATCATATCGATGCCTACCTGACCAAAAACTTGTTCTTTGGCCGTCGCAACGTAGATATTGCCCGGCCCTACAATCTTATCAACTCGGGGTATAGACTCAGTACCATACGCTAACGCCGCTATTGCCTGCGCGCCACCAACTCGAAACATCCTGTCAACACCGCATAAATGGGCCGCCGCTAACAATATATCACTCAGTTCACCATCAGGCGCGGGTACCATTAAGATAACTTCCTCAACCTCTGCAACCTTAGCCGGAATAACAGTCATAATTACACTGGATGGATAGGATGCCTTCCCGCCTGGCACATAAACACCAACCCGCGCCATACCGCGCACAATCTGACCTAACTTATTGCCTGTTGAGTCTTCATAACTCCAGTCAACCTGACCACCAAGAGCCTGCTTTTGTTTTTGGTGATAATCTTTAACTCGCGCAATAGAATCAGCCAGGGCCTCTAACACCAACGGATCAACCTTATCACAAGCCTGCTGCATAGCCTGTCGCCGGACCTCCAGATTCGCCGGATCATTCAAACTAACACGATCAAATTGATTGGTTAACTCAAGTACGGCCAAATCACCCCGCCGCCTCACATCATCGATAATATCCTCGACCACCTGTTTTACATCTAGCTGTCGTTGCACCGGCATTTGTAACAGCGCATCCAGATCAGTTTCAAAATCATCGCAAGACACGTCCAACATCTTAATCATGATGAAGAAACCACTTGCGAGAGGTCGTGCGTTATTTGATGAATACGTTCATACTTCATTTTCAATGAGGTCTTATTAACTATGAGACGAGTACTAATGTCCGCAATATGCTCAATCGCTATTAAGCCATTAGCCCTGAGCGTATTGCCAGTTTCCACAATATCTACGATCTGGTGAGCCAGGCCTGTTACCGGCGCCAGCTCCATCGCACCATATAACTTTATAATGTCAACCTGCTGACCTTTTTCTGCATAATAGCGCTTGGCTATATTAACAAATTTGGTAGCGACCTTAAGCCTCGATGGATTCTGACGATCAGGATCATAACCTTCCTCAAGCACCGCCACCATCATATCGCAAACACCGATTTTCAAATCAAGCGGTTGATAATACCCCTGTTCACCCTGCTCCAATAGCACATCCCTGCCAGCCATGCCCATATCTGCAATGCCATGCTCAACATAGGTAGCGACGTCAATACTTCGCAGCACCATTAACTGTAGATTAGGTTGATTAGTATCAAAAACAAGTTTCCGAGATTTCGGTATATCCTCTGCAGGCAGGATACCGATTTCAGACAACAATGCCAACGCATCCTGTAAGGGGCGACCTTTGGTTAAAGCAAGCGTAATTTTATTATTCATAGTCATCTAACGAGATTGTATTCTTTCAATATTAGCGCCAAGCGAGCGAAGTTTTTCTTCCACCTGCTCATAGCCACGATCTATATGGTAAATTCGCTCAACTGTCGTATCACCTTGCGCCACCATACCGGCAATAACCAGGCTTATTGACGCCCGCAGGTCATTTGCCATAACGGGTGCCGCTTGCAGCGACTCAACCCCCTCGACAATCGCCAGGGTATTATTTTCTTCTAGCCGAATATTGGCACCCATACGGTTTATTTCATGTACATGCATAAAGCGATTTTCAAAAATTGTTTCTTTTACGTTTGCAGCGCCCTCGGCAATGGAATTCATAACCATCATTTGCGCTTGTAAATCAGTCGGAAAAGCAGGGTACGGCGCAGTAACCAGGCTGACTGCTTTTGGCCGACGGCCTTTCATGTCCAGTTCAATACCGTCTTCTGTAACTGTGATTTCTGCCCCTGCTTCGGTCAATTTATCAAGTACAATTTCGAGATGCTCGGCACAGGCCTCTTTAACTTTAACGCGACCACCTGTGGCCGCGGCAGCAATTAAAAAAGTTGCCGCTTCAACCCTGTCTGCAATCACACGGCGTTTACAACCTTGCAAGCTCGCGACGCCATTAATAGTAATGGTGTCGGTCCCCTGGCCAACAATATCCGCTCCCATAGCATTAAGGCACTCCGCCAGGTCGGTAATTTCTGGTTCTCTGGCACAATTTTCTAATACCGTCTGACCTTCTGCCAGCGTTGCTGCCATCATAATATGTTCAGTGCCACCGACTGTACTAAAATCAAACCGAAACTTTGTTGCCTGCAACCGCCCGGCGACGGAAGCCCTGACATATCCTTCGCTCATTTCTATTTTAGCACCCAGCGCCTCAAGCCCTCGTAGATGTTGATCAACTGGTCGCGGTCCAATCGCACAACCACCCGGAAGAGAAACAACTGCCTGCCCAAAATGCGCCAACAAAGGACCAAGAACTAAAAAGGACGCCCGCATAGTCTTGACCAGATCATAGGTCGCTGTATAACTTTTTATGGTATTGGCGTGAATTTCGATACTCATTTTTTCATCAATGACCACTTCAACACCAAGCGACCCGAGAATCTCAATCATCGTAGTTATGTCACGCAAATGCGGTACATTTTCGATAATTACCGGGCCATCAGCCAATAATGATGCCGCCAGCATTTTTAAGGCAGAATTCTTCGCCCCAGAGGCCCGCACCTCACCCTCCAGGCGAGTACCGCCTTTGATATATAACTTATCCAAAATCTAACCCTGGCTACTGTTTTCTATTTGTGTGAGGCAACGCATGCTGACCGCATGAATTTCACCGCTACCAATTTTTTCATTCAGTAAACCATAGATCAGCTGCTGCCGTTTTACACGACTCAGGCCTTCAAACAAATCACCAACTACCAATACTGATATTTTATTACCTTCGGATTGTAGTTCGATGTCACAACCCGGCAAACCAGACGCCAGCAGCTGCTTAATTTCATCTTCATTCATTACTTCAATTCTCCTCACCACCACTACAAAATTAACTACGCGTATAGATCAAACACCGAGACTGATGAGCAGTCTCTAAAAAGTGCGCTAGCATACCATGCCCGCCTGGTGGAATATTAATTTTGAGGGGATTGAACCTTATAACCGAGAATAAGCTCGGGTTAAAACAGAAAGTATTCAGATAGCGGATGAATAAATAACCTGGCGCATATATTGATAAGCTGAATTCTATGCCTTCAGCGGTTATTTAAAGACCTCATAACTGCTTTGGGGCAAAGGAAATGATATCCCGAACACCCGATACTTCTGCCATTTCGAGTAACTGCTGAGGGGGATTACTGATTAATAGCGTTTTATCGAGCTGATATGCCCTTCGCTGCCAGGAAATGAGCAGCGCGACAACCGAAGTGCCAACGACTTCCGCCTCTTTAAAATCGAACACCAGACTATCAACCGATCGTTGCAGTGCCTCGAAACCCTGCGCCTGATACGCAGCCACTGAATCAACTGACAAACGGCCTAGCACTTTATAAGTACCCGTATCACTGACTTGCTGTAGTAATCTACTACCCGACTCGGTCCTGGCATTAGCGCCTTGATTGTTGCGGAAAAGCTTATTAACCATCGTTCCAACGCTTTATTACAAGATCCATATTGCCATTCGCTGAGTCCATCTGAGCACTAAACTGCGAACGAAATTGCAGCCCCAGATTAATCCCATCAATCACCAGGTTCCTTAATTTCCATTGCTCCTCAAGCAACCTCAAATCATAACGAATATTGAACACAGGCCCATCGTGACTATGTACAGCTAAGGTAATTTTTGCACGACCAGGCTTCTTTTGCGGTTTGGTGGGTTTTAATACTTCGACCCGCTCATTATTAAATTCTACCAATGCCTTTGCGTACGTCTCGACCAGCGAACGATGAAAGGCAGCCTGAAACTGTTGCTGTTGCTGCGCAGAGGCCCGACGAAAATATTTCGCCATGACATTGCGTGAATAACCTTCAAAATCTATAAAAGGGCTTATGGTCTCGTCCAGTTGATCAAAAAACCACTGCCGATCGGTTTCATACCGGGGCTGAATTTCCACCAGACGAACAAGCATTTGTTGCGTCGCTCGGTTCACTGCATCATAGGGCTCTTCAGCTGCCAATACGCTGCTTGTAAGACAGGAAAAAACAATAAAAATCAGTATCCTCAAGAATTACTCCACTAAAATTTATTCAATAAAAATTTACCGATCAACTCTTCCAGTACCACGGCAGACTGAGTATCCGTAATTTCATCACCATCCGTCAAATATTCATCCTCAGCACCGATAGTCAGGCCCACCAGCTTCCCGCCGATCAAACCCTCTGTGAGTATTGCGGCTGTCGTATCAATGCTAATTTCATTCACATCGGCATCAATTTCTAACCGCACCAGCGCCATAAATGACTCCTGATCCAGACTTATTTCTGCTACATTACCCACAACCACCCCAGCAATGCTAACTTTGCCACGCACCACCAAACCACCAATATTTTCGAATCGCGCATAGACTGTGTAGGTATCGGCATCTCTGCCGACATCAAATCCACTTACCTTGATCGCCAGTACTGCCAGCGAAATCAATCCCGCTAACATAAATGTTCCCACAACGATTTCAATGGATCTCATCTGCATTGTTAGTCTATTTCCATTTATTGATTGATGCGTATCATTGCTTATATTTAAAGCTTAGTTATCAACCTTAGTTATCAACCCAAGCGCTAACTGCCGTTCACACTAATTGCCCCAAAGCTGTCTGTCTCACTATATTCTCACCAGGGTTTTGTCTTTCCGGTCAAAGATTGAACATCACTAGAGTCAGAAAAAAATCTAGCACTAGAACTGCCACGGATGAAAATACTACCGTTTTTGTTGTGGCGGCGGCAATACCCTCTGACGTCGGCTGGGTATCATAACCCTGGAAGACGGCAATCCAGATCACCACAATACCGAACACTACTGATTTTACGATGCCTTTTAAAATATGGCTCTCAAAATCAACACCATCTTGCATTGACGCCCAAAAAGCACCCTCATGTACACCAAGCCAATTTACCCCGATAAGTGAAGCGCCCCAAATACCAACGACAGAAAACATGATCGCTAGAATTGGCATAACAATAAAACCTGCCCAAAGTCTCGGTGCTACAATTCTCTGTAGTGGGTCGACACCAATCATCTCCATACTACTCAACTGCTCAGTTGTCTTCATCAACCCTATCTCAGCGGTCACTGCCGAACCTGCACGGCCGGCAAAAAGTAATGCAGCAACCACCGGCCCAATTTCCATCAATAGCACCAACGCTACTCCTAACCCCAGCGCACTTTCTGAGCCAAACTTTACTAGCTGGTTATAACCCTGCAATGCCAGCACCGCACCGATTGAGAACCCAGACAGAATCGTTATCACAACCGAGAGAACACCCAATTTATAGATCTGATAGACAACAAGGTCTATATTACGCCATTCAGGAAATCGCCATAAAGCATGCCACCAGATATGTCCTGCCCGACCAAAGATAGATAAAACATCCAACACCTGCAGACCTAAATTTCGTAAATGTGAGAGCATATGCTAATCCTTTAGCTCAGTGTAGATCGACACCAGCTAACAATTCTTCACGGTAATTCGCAGCAGGATAATGGAATGGTACAGGGCCATCTGGCAATCCTTTTACAAATTGTTGGACCCTGGGGGATTGTTGCTCAAAAATTTCTTCAGGTGTTCCAGCACCAATAATTTTGCCATCTGAAATAACATAGATAAGGTCCGCTATGCCGGCTGTTTCGCTAATATCATGAGAAACAATGATACTGGTTGTCCCATAAACACTATTCAAAGTTTTGATCAACTGCACTATAACACCCATAGCAATAGGATCCAGACCAGTAAAAGGCTCATCATATAAAATGATCCCTGGGTCAAGCGCGATTGTCCGTGCCAATGCCACACGACGATTCATACCACCTGAGAGTTCGTTAGGAAACAGCTGGCTGGCGCCTCGCAGGCCTACGGCCTCAAGCTTAACAAGTACCAGATCCCTAATAATATCCTCCGGCAACCTGGTATGAACTCGCAGCGGGAACGCGACATTATCGAAAACCGAAAGGTCAGTGAACAGAGCACCACTTTGAAACAACATGCCCATATTTTCTCGAACCTTAAACAGCTCGTCCCTGGACAAATCAGGCATAGAATATCCATCAACAATCACACGGCCAGTATCTGGCCTCAACTGACCACCTATTAGCCTAAGCATGGTTGTTTTACCCGTCCCACTCGGCCCCATTATTGCAACTATTTTACCTTGAGGAATTTCCAGACTGACACCATCGAAAATTCGCCGATTACCCCGATTAAACGTGAGGTCCTTAATTTCAATTTGAATATTGTCTGTAGCCGACGACATTTTGACGAAATCATCCTCTCTTCTCGGTTAATATCTGGTTTACGCGGACTGTGTCCGGCGAGCAAATCTCGGGTTTAAGCGCCAATTACGCTGATCAGAGCACTCCTGGCCTACCTAATTAAACTTATACGCCCAGTACCCCAATAATGTTCATTCAACAAGTAAGAATATAGACCTCAAAGCCATGCAACCCGCATAAACTAACCCTTTATAAATTATACCTTTAGAAAAAACGCCTTTAAAAGACAGACTGCCTGATACTCTGAAAGCAGGGCCTATTGTCGCCGCCGAATGTATTGGCAATATCCACTTGGCAACCATTAATACCTGCCCCATACTATTAAGTCGCTGTACTCGGATATATCAATGTTAAAAAGTCGCACGCTTATATTATTTTGTCTAATCGTTTTAGTTGCCCTCGCGACCAATCTATTTATCGACAATAATGGCGATTTCGAGTTGCCGAGAATCATCGCTAAAAACGACCCTGATTTATATATGAAGAATGCAAATATTACCCAATATACTGCCACAGGCATAAGACAACATAAAATAAAGGCCGCCCGACTAACGCATTTTCCACTTACGAATATTACAACACTGGTCACGCCGTTCCTGACTTTATATTCTACCCAACAGGAACGGGACCCGTGGGATATCTCAGCTGATCATGGCCGCCTTTTACCCAAAGTCCAACTTAGGGAAGAAATTGTTGAGCTTTGGGAACAGGTCCATGCGATACAACAAGATAAAAACGGCAATTTTATCGACATCAAGACTGACAGCCTAACAGTTTATCCAAAGCAAGACTATGCAGAAACAGACCAAAAAGTTTATATTGACGACAATACCGGCAGAACCACCGCCGGTGGCATGAAAGCTTATTTTGAAGCAGGTAAATTTGTTTTCTTTTCAAGCGACACAGAAAGAGTAAAAAGCATCCTGTTACCGCCTTCGTAAAACTTATACCCCAATTAATTCAACCTTTGACGGTGCGACCTACATTAGTCCCAAACAGCTCGGCTACTCGCTTTAACTACACATCGATCTACACATCGATCCGGCAGCACCCCTAAATAGATTAACAAGTGGATTAAATATGCGATCAATGTGAGTTAGAATAAGCCGGTAATCAACTACCCGCAGATTCATTGTGAAACACATTCAAATTTGCCTGTTTTTATTCATTTTCTGGCCTTCATTGGGTTTTAGTCTGAATTCTGACAGAGAGCAGAATATTCAAATCCAGGCAGATGCCGCCATTGTTGATGATAATACCGGCATTACCATCTATTCAGGCAACGTCACAATTGACCAGGGCACATTACATATAAGTGCTGACGAAGTTAAAGTGATCATGAATGAAAAAGAAGTTTTGCAGGTTATTGCTAGCATGGAGCCAAAATCATCTAACCTTGCCCACTACGAACAACAGCCAGAGGAAGACGAAGCACTAGTTTCAGCTGACGCTAAAGTAATTACCTATTTCCTTCAGGAAGAACGCCTACATCTGGTCGGCAGGGCACTGCTGAGACAAACTAACGATGTTTTTTCTGGAGAACTTCTGCACTATGACCTGGCAAAGGGTATCGTGGACCTTCGTGGCGGTGGTAAAAAATCTGACGGACGCGTACACATCACACTTACGCCAAAACCGAAATAACTCTTATTCCCAAGCCAACTAATCCGCCCCAGATCTAAGGGCAGGAAATCGATCTAATGCATGTACTAAGGGCTGAGAATCTCGCCAAAAGTTACCGCGGCCAGGCCGTAGTTCTGGACGTTACCCTGTCTATTCAGAGCGGGCAGGTCGTTGGACTTTTAGGTCCAAACGGCGCTGGCAAGACCACTTGTTTTTATATGATTGTCGGATCTATTAAAGGCGATGCAGGCAAAATACTGTTCGATGACATAGACCTCACACCTAAACCTATGCATATGCGCGCTCGAACTGGCATAGGTTATCTACCACAGGAAGCTTCCGTATTCCGCAAACTAACTGTAGCGGAAAATATTATGGCTATTCTGGAAACCCGCAAGGATCTCAAACAGCCTGAGCGGCAAAACAGATTAGAGAGTTTATTGGCCGAATTTAATGTCACCCACATCCGCAACAATCTTGGCATGTCGCTTTCTGGCGGCGAGAGAAGACGCGTTGAAATCGCCCGTGCGCTGGCAACTGAACCGGCATTTATCTTACTTGACGAGCCCTTCGCAGGCGTAGACCCCATCTCAGTGAATGACATTAAGCGCATTATTACGCAACTTTCGGAACGTAACATTGGCGTTTTGATCACCGACCATAATGTCAGAGAGACGCTCGACATTTGCCAAAAAGCCTATATCGTTAGCGAAGGTCGTATCATTGCAGCAGGAACCACAAAAGACATTTTGTCAAACGACCAGGTTAAAAAAGTTTACCTCGGTCAAGACTTCCGAATGTGAGCGCGATTTATTTTTGCTTTCATAAATATCTATCTTAAACAAGGTTCTTTTCTGCCCAGCGGCTGAGTATGATAGTACTATGTCGATGAAACCTGTACTGGCCCTAAGACTTGGCCAACAACTAAGAATGACCCCGCAATTGCAACAAGCGATTAAGCTGTTGCAACTCTCCAGCATCGATTTAGAACAGGAAATTCAAGCTGCGCTCGACTCGAACCTTATGCTTGAAGAAGCACAATCTGAAGAAAACAGCGCTGAACCTACATCCCTCGATCCACCCCCAGTAAGCGCGGAAGAAACTCAGCTTAAAGAACAAACCACAAACGATGATCCCGATCCTGGCGATCAGCCGGCAGCGCCCAATCCAGAAATCGATGGCGAAGCAGTCCCAGATACCAGTGAACAAATTACATCCGACATTTTAGCCGATGATCTGCCGGTCGATAGCGTCTGGGAGGATGTATGGGACGATGTTCCTATGCCGGCCAGTTACAATGCGCCGGACGAAAACAGCGAAAGTTTCCTTGATATACAAAATTCTTCTTCAGTATCCCTCCAAAGCCATCTCGAAGAACAACTCAATCTACTTCACTTATCTGAAACCGATACGCTAATTGCAATCGCTATTGTTGACGGCCTAAACCAGGAAGGCGTGCTTACCATCAGCACCGAGGACATATTACTCAGCATTCCAAATGAAAAAGTTTTACGGGATGGCATCGAAGTCGACATGGTTGAACTGGACGAAGTGGAGGCAGTACTCAATTTGGTCCAGCACCTTGATCCAATCGGTGTCGGCGCGCGCAATCTTCGCGAATGCTTACTAATCCAGCTACAGGAATTGCCGCTGGAGACTCCTGCCTTAAAAGAAGCGATAATTGTCGTAGATCTCTATCTAACCTCACTGGCAAATAGAGATTATAAATACCTTATTCGTAAAACTCGACTCAATGAGTCTGAGTTAAAAAACGTTATTACACTAATCCAGTCTCTCAACCCACGGCCTGGCGCCCAAATATGCTCCACCAACACAGAATATGTCGAACCCGACGTTATCGTATCAAAACAAGAAGGCCGTTGGGTCGTAGAACTCAGCGCTAAATCGGCACCCAGGATTAGAGTTAACTCCGACTATGCATCAATGGTAAAAAGGGCCGACTCAAGCTCAGACAACACCTATTTGAAAAATCATCTGCAGGAAGCACGCTGGTTTATCAAGAGCCTCCAGCAACGTAACGATACTCTGCTCAAAGTCGCCACCAAAATTGTTGAATACCAAAGAGGTTTCCTGGAATATGGCGAACAGGCGATGAAACCACTGGTTTTACACGATATTGCTGAAGCTGTGGATCTACACGAATCTACAATTTCCAGGGTCACAACTCAAAAATACATGCATACACCTGCAGGCGTTTTCGAACTCAAATACTTTTTTTCCAGCCACGTCAGCACCCATGCCGGAGGCGAAGTATCTTCCACGGCTATCCGCGCACTCATTAAAGAGCTGGTCACTGAAGAAAACCCACGTAAGCCACTAAGTGACAACAAAATTGCCAAGTTATTAGCCATTAAAGATATCAAGGTCGCCCGCAGAACAATCGCGAAATATCGAGAGTCTTTGATGATTCCACCATCAAATGAAAGGAAACGTCTGGTATAACGCAAATGATGAATATCAACTGACTGACGATTTGAACAGAAGATTAGTTTAGATCGGCCGCTTTACAGTCTAAAATAAGTAGAGTACAACCTATCTGAGCAATCAGATTTTCTTTTACCTCCAAAAGGAACTGTCTTATGCAAATTAACGTAAGCGGACACCATGTCGATGTCACAGACTCACTGCGCAATTATGTCGAAACAAAATTGGAGCGACTGGAACGACATTATGATCGAATCACTAATATGCAGGTAATTCTTAGCGTCGAAAAACAAAGGCAGAAAGCAGAATCAACCATTCGAATTTCGGGCGGCGAAGTTTATGCCGATGCCGAATCCGAAGATCTCTACGCAGCAATAGATAAGCTTGCCGATAAATTAGATCGCCAACTGATTAAACAGAAAGAAAAAGTTAAAGATCACAAACAACGGAATTCCGTACGTTAAACGTTTCGACCTGGAAACTAATCCAGGCTAACTGGCAAAATTGAGCATAACTAAATTATTGATTCTCAAACGATGAGACTTATAATTGTGCGCTAATGATATAATAAGATTTTTCACATTAAACTATTATGAGCGCACAATTAAAAATTGCATCAATATTGTCCCCTGACAATGCTTATTGCGCCCTTGAAGCGGCCAGTAAAAAGCGCGCAATCGAAGAGGTAGCGACCAAACTAGCTGGGTCCATTGAGGGCGTCAATGCTGACGATTTGTTTAATAAACTTATCAACCGAGAAAAGATCGGCTCCACCGCCATAGGACACGGCATAGCAATCCCGCATTGCCGGCTAGATAGCATTGATCGAATTATTGGTGGTATTTTTGTACTCAAGCAGAAAGTGGATTTTCAGGCTTTTGACAATGAATTTGTCAATATACTCTTTGTTCTGCTCGTGCCCACTGAGGAAGTGGATGAACATTTGCAAGTACTGGCAATGCTTGCCGACAAATTCGAGTCTGCTATTTATCGTCAAAGCCTGATCAATGCTCATGACAATAGCGCGTTATTTCAAGCGGCAACTAGACTTTCTTAAGCGCATCAATCCGGACATCAACAAACGACCTACATCTTGAAGCCGAGCCTTTAAGATAAGCCGATTAATATCGAATAATCAGATGGAGTGCAGTGATGATTTCGCTAATTATTTTAAGTGGCCGTTCTGGGTCTGGCAAGAGTACCGCGTTGCACGTCCTGGAAGATCTTGGCTACTACTGTATTGACAATTTACCCGTCAGTCTACTACCCCCTTTAATTAATCAACTCACTAAAAACCAGGCGCTGACTAAGCTATCTGTCGGTATTGATGCCAGAAATATCGCTGATGATCTGGCTAAATTCCCCGAAATAATGACCAGCATCAATAGCGAACTGGTTGACTGCCAGATCGTCTATCTGGACTCAGCCAGCCCATCGTTGGTGAAACGGTTTTCAGAAACTCGCCGTAAGCACCCACTGAGCACTAACCGTCGTGACCTGCCCGCAGCATTAGAGTTCGAAACCAAACTACTTAGCCCTATTGCCGAAGTGTCAGATTTGACAATAGACACCACTAACCTGACCATTCACGAATTGCGCGATATCGTCGGCACCAGGATCGCAGGCCGAAAGCAGGAATTGGCACTCCTCATTCAATCATTTGCCTTTAAAAGCGGCGTTCCCATTGACGTTGATTTTGCTTTTGACGTTAGATGCCTGCCCAATCCACATTGGGTACCTAATTTAAGAGCGCTCACTGGCCTGGACCAGGCAGTTCAAAAATTCCTCAATGACGACCAGGACACCTGCTCAATGGTTGATGATATATATAGTTACCTTTGCAACTGGCTGCCCAGGTTTCGTGCTAATAACCGAAGTTATATCACAGTTGGCATCGGCTGTACCGGCGGTCAGCATCGTTCAGTTTTTGTTGCCGAAAAGTTATTCAAATTATTCAAACCAAACTGGAACAACCTGCAGGTAAAACACCGGGAGCTGGTAAAACTAATAAATCAGCCTGGGGAACTCTGATTATTTAGCAATTTGCCTCAGAACCTAAGCGAATCAAAATGAGGAAAATCGCAAATATGCTATATATTTCTGGTTTTCTGAGCTGTGATTAACGTAAACAAAGGCCTCACGGGCGACGATGAGCTTTAATCAAAGGCTCCCTCGACACCGAACAGCGAGAAATAGCTTGATTAATAAATCCATAACGATTCAAAACAAATTAGGTCTACATGCACGCGCAGCATCTCAATTTGTCAAAATTGCACAGTGTTACGCAGCAGAAATTCAGGTATCCAATCATATTGGTTCGGCCAACGGCAAGAGTATAATGAAGATGATGATTTTGCAGGCAGGGATCGGTAGTGAAATTGTCCTTAATATCGAAGGCCCAGATGAACAGGCCGCCATGGATGCTTTAATCGAGCTCGTAAACGATAAATTTGGCGAAGATTAAACGCAATGCCTGGCCTGACGGAAAACAAACCGCTGGATAGATTAAACGAACTATTATCCGGCGGCACCTACAATCAGGTCCGTACCCTCATTCAGATTCTAAAACCAGCTGACATTGCCGCTTTACTGGAGTCCTCTCCACCCAAAGAACGCACCATCATCTGGAAACTTGTTGAACAGCATCAGCAAAGCGAAATTTTACAGGAATTGAACGAAGAGTTAGTCAGCGGACTTCTAGCAGATATTTCTCCCGATGAAATAGTGCATCTGCTCGAGCAGGTTGAATCGGACGACGATCTAACAGATATACTACAGCAACTACCCAATGCAATAACCCACCAATTGCTTCGTTCAATGGGCACCACTGATAGAGCTCGAGTTGAGAATTTACTCTCTTACGCTGAAAACACCGCCGGTGGACTTATGGACACCGAAACGATCAGCGTTAGAGCGCGAGTTACCCTCGATGTGGTGCTGCGTTATCTTCGTCGACATACTGAACTACCCGCTATGACGGATAATGTTTTTGTGGTCAATCGCAATGATGAATATCTGGGGACACTTTCTCTATCAAGATTACTCGTTTCTGATCCGAATTTAACCGTACGGGAAATGATGGAAACCAACATCAACCCAATACCTTCAGATATGCATGAGTCTGAAGTCGCCGCTATATTTGCCAGATACGACCTGGTTTCAGCCCCAGTAATCGATCAGGAAGGCAATCTGCTCGGCAGGATTACTATTGATGATGTTGTTGATGTTATTAAAGATGAAGCTGACCACTCCTTATTAAGTATGGCAGGTTTAACCGAAGAAGATGATACCTTTGCGCCCATTATTCAAACCGCCAAATCGCGTACGCTTTGGCTAGGCGCTAACTTGATCACTGCTCTGATTGCCTCATCTGTCATCAGTGTTTTCGAAGATACCATCGCCAAAGTCATCGCCCTCGCTGTGCTAATGCCAATAGTCGCCAGTATGGGCGGAGTGGCTGGCAGCCAAACCTTAACGCTGCTAATACGCAGTATGGCCCAGGGCCAGCTAGCAGAAAGTAATCAACGTTGGCTAGTAAGAAGAGAGCTTGCCGTTGGGGCGATAAACGGTATAGTCTGGTCAATTGTAGTTGCTGCTGCTGCAACCCTTGTTTTCAACGACGTCACCCTCGGACTTGTCATTGCCCTGGCGCTCATAATCAATCTCATTACTGCAGCCTTTGCTGGCGCTACGCTACCCAGTGTACTACGCTCTCTGAATATTGACCCAGCAGTTGCTGGTACTGTGCTGCTCACAACAATCACTGATGTTGTCGGTTTTTTATCCTTTCTTGGACTGGCGACACTTTTCTACGCCCGATAATATAGGGTATGCTCAAAAAAATTTCATGGGCAAAATTTCAAGCGCTACGAGCACAACACATTCCAATCAAATTTGTTTGAAAATAACCTAAGCCCAACCATGGAAGACCAACCATGAACGAAGAAGAATCACCCCCCCCTGAAGATCTCTACGATGGCCCAAGTAAATCCCAACGCAAACGAGATAGTAAAGCTATTACAAATCTCGGCAGTCAACTATTGCAAATTTCGGACGACCAACTAGCTACCTTACCCTATGCCAATATTATCGACGCAGTCATGCAATGCAAAAAAATCACCAAGGGCAACGCACGTAAACGTCAAATACAGTATATTGGCAAACTCTTGCGCCATGTAGATATTGAAGAAATACAACTCCTTGTGGACCGATTTGACGCCAGCTCGCAATCGCACGTTTTACTTTTCCATCAATTAGAAACCTGGCGTGACAAGCTCATTCAGCAAGACCCAAAGGTGATGACAGATATTCTCAGCCAACTACCCCAGGTCGACAGACAACATTTGCGTCAGCTTACACGTAATGCCATAACAGAGAACAATTCAGCCATTGAACATCAACAGGACCGCCCCGCAATTCATTATCGAAAATTGTTCAAATACCTAAAAGCCGAATCAGATAATTCCGGACTCATCCAGTCATCAACCAACCCACCTGAATGAACCCGCCGTCGAAAGAGCAAAATAAAAAAACACATAGCGATGCATTTTCTAGATGCTAATGCGCCCCTGATGATTCAGCCGCGCCACTGTGCATCTCACGCAAAGAAGCATCAAAAATGGAAACAAATTCAATCACTGGCTGCTCCATAGACCCGGTGATTTTATATTTCGCACTGCTCATAGCATTAATTTGATCTTTGAGTAACCGCTGCGCCAAAAAAACGCCCGCACCCGTCAACGGACTCATAGCAATAGCTGAATAAGCGGCATACCAGGGTAGATTACGATTTAAAGGCAGGGTCACGACCATATCGTTATCAAGTTCACTATCCGGCAAATTAATACGCCCAGCCACTTTAAAAATACTCCCAGGGCCTTCGACGACTATTGGTTTAACTACATCAATAATACCCTGGTTTAACTGTGTAGAACCCTGGATGCTATTGAAACTAAAGCCACTCTCAACAACATCTGAAAAATCCAGGCGAAACCTTTTCGACAAGGAAGCAAAATCAAATATACCCAATAGTTTCAGCGCGCCGACATTACTATCCGCCTGTACAAACCTACCACTACCACGCTTAATTTCCACCATACCAGCAACACGTTCCAAATCAACCATAGCCGGCGAACCCGACCATGAAAGTGCAGCGCCAAATTCAAACCCCTGACCTTCAATACTGGAAGCATAACCCCATTGTTCAAGCGCAGTTGCCAAATCAGGGACTAAAACTGCGCCGCTAAATTCACTACTATGAATCCCTCCGTTCAAGGTCCATTTGAGCTGAGCATCACCTTCTAGTTTTAATCCTTTAACCGCCGCTTGCTGAAAGTCCAATATACTGCCTGAAGGATGCGGGCGGTAATTAAAAGCCCAGCTGCCGTAGTCTTCGTCACCTAAATATAATTGACTCACTGAGAAGTCAACGGCCATCAACTCGACAGGGTCAACTTCCATGAGCGGATCTATACCTGCATCATCAGTATCTTCGAATTTCACATAGTCCAGCTTTACGTCCAGCGGCGCGCCATCATCATAAGCAACCAGAGTCCCCTGTAACATTTTGCTATTAAGTAATATTTCCCAGGAATCCTGCTTTTTAGTGATATACGTTTGAACATTGTCCACTTCAAACCCGTAGGCATCAAGCACACCAAAATTGACGTCTATAGCTTCAAGATAGCTGGCAAGTTCACGTTCCAATGATAGTGAAGAACGGCCGATCAGGTCCTCCGAAAGCGCCTCCCATTCACTGTAGACAGCTTTATCTATCCTCCCTGTAACCCGTAGTTGATCGAACTTTGCTTCATATATTGGTTGTTCTCCAAAAAGAATGAGTCCTCCCACAGGTACTTCATCAACGATTTTTAACGACGTTTTAACTTTTTCGCCAAGATTCACATCAATTCTAAAACCCGTGTCATTTAATTGCTGCCGATAAACCAAAGGCATTACATCGCCCCTGGACTTACCCATAGGAAAGGGCATATCAATATCAACACCCAGCAAATTGGACCTGGCATCTATGTTAATTTGTCGCTCAGTATTTTCAGCCATTGGAATGTTGAGCTGTAATTGATAATCCATTTCACCATCAGCGCGCGTTAATAGCAGTTGATCTGACCATTCATATAAATTGGCCATGGACACTGAGCCAGCAACATCTATTTGAATAACAGCATCACCTTGCCATTCTTTGGTATCCACTCGGCCAGCTACCTGCTCATCAAAAACTAAAGCGCTAAATGCCTCAGAATCTAAACCCGTATGAGTTCCGTAGTTAAATAGCCCCGTCAGTTGAGCAACATGCAAATTAAACTGCGGCATAAAAAGATCAGTTTTATCCAGTTGCAACTTCAGGTTAACCAACGTTTCGCTGCCCGTTTTTGTAGCCAGCGGTATGGTTAAGCTTGCCCTGCCAGACATTTTCCCGTCGCCAACCCAGCCAGAGGCCATCTCACCGGTCAAGTCAAACAGCGGCGTCTCAGTTAACATTCTCAAACCATCTGAAAATGGCCCTCGCAATTGACCATTAATAATAATGTTTTCCGCCACGCCAAGACGAGATACAGGCACTAATACCTCAGCATCAAATACCTCGCTATCAAAAACCAGGGCGTTCGCATTAGCAGAGTAGACCTTCCGGTTGCTTACATAAATAGTTGCATGTAGATCATCGAACCGAGGCCATTGCGGATCATAATCCAGAATAACATCATGGACCTGAAAATAGATTTGATAAACTTTTTGATCTTTTGCAGCAACCGTTGCCAGGGAGCCGTGAAACACCATACCACTTTGATCAGCAACACCACCCAAAATCGCACTGTTTAACCAACGCCGTAACTCTTCCGCAACCGTTTTTGGTAAATATCGATGCGAGTCTAATAGCGGCGCATTAATCACACCCAGCTCCAGGCCCCAGGTATGATCAAGCACATTTTTCGGCAATTTAAAAAAAGCCTTGCCTCTGGCAATTAGACCGGATCTTTTTGCCTCCACCAAACCTGAATAAATATGTAATTCCTCATCCTTATTTTCATAATACAATCGTGCATGAACCGCATCAAACAACCAGGGTTCGGCAAACAATCCAGGCACACGCAGTTCTGTTAAACCCTCATTGTGGATATCAAAAAAACCTTTTTCGGGTGTCAACGAAACAAACCCGTCTAACTGAGAAACTGACGTACAGATATCACATTCTGCGGCACTAATATTGACCAGTTGAGCAGTTAATTTTATTTTCGGCTTAGTTGCTGAAAACTCAGCGACAAACATCAGATCACTAATTTCACCGCTCAGATCAGCACGCTCTAGCATACCAAGCGCTTTTTCTGACAGCAGGCCGGTTTTCTCACCCAGACTATCCAGACTCCGACTGATATCACCTAGAGAAATACTAGGAACACTGCCAACTGCCTGCCAGGCGGTTTTCAACCCTGCCGCTTTATGCTTGTTGCTTGCCGCCATCTCAACGCCAGATTTCATAATCGCAAATCTCAACGCCTCCAATTGCCAGTCAACTTCCAAGAGTTTTCCTGACAAGGATTTAAAAAACAATGATATGCCATCTTTTTGACTTGCAAGGGCCGACAATTCGGCCTTTAAATTAGCCGCTATAGCTTGTTGATTCTGCCCTGAGTTAATAATTACAGACTCAACTTCGGGCAAACCTCTCACCTTAATCTGCCCATTATCCATCGTCAGCCAAAACTCGCCCCGCGCTTTAACGGCTTGCAGCGCATAATCCTGGAAAACAGGATTAGGAATAAATTCAATCAGCTCAACCAAAGGTAGCTGTAAATAGAAATCCCCCTTGAAACCCCTGTCTGCTGGGTGACCACTAAAAAGGCCGGTCAGAAGGAACGGTTCTGCAGATTTTGAGTGAGAACTTTGCGAGAGCAATGCAAGCCCCGAATCCACCTCCGCTTCAATCATTTTCACCATTAACGGCAGAGCAATAGATTTTCGGCCATTTTCCTCTGACAGCGCTATAGGCTTGCCAGTGACGGCAGAGACTTTATAATGAGTTTCGTGGCCTATTATATCCACCTCGAGCCCTTCAACAGACATCAATGTAATGCTATCGAGCAGATCTAGCAAAGGCTCAATATTGAACGGGCCGTCAGAGTCGGGGAACCCGCGGATGCCCCAAGCAGCTACAGCATTTTTTTCAACCGCCAACTTTAAGGCTTTAATATCAAGTTCAGAGATCAAAGGTTTCAAATTCATTAAGCTTGCGACAACATCAAGCCTGAAGCTCAATAGCGTAATTTCAACTGCCGGGTCTTGCACCGCCCCAACAATCATTCCCTGAATTTTAATATCTGGGTCAAGATAAATTAGCTCACCATCAATCGCCGCAATCGCCACGGGTAACTGCAAGGCTTCCGACAACACCTCTTCGATATCGGTTCGATACTGATCGATACCGGCAAGCAGAATACGTCCAATGCTGACGTACGCCGCCACAACCAATAAAACCCCAACCACAATCCCTTGCAGGAGACGACTAACCTGGATTTTTCTAGCAAGCTTCATTTCCGTTAACTTGGCGAAATCAGAACAACATCGAACTGCTCTTGTGTATAGCTAGTTTCCACCTGCAAACGAATTTTGGCCTCCAGCGCACTGGTCAGTTCTGAGACACAACTTGAATCTTCATCTAACAAACGGTCTATTATTACCTGAGCGGCCATAATTAAACACTCCTTGTCCTGAAAATCAGCAGCCTTCCTTTGTATTTCACGAAAAATTTCCAGACAAACCGACTCCGACGTTTTGATAAAACCTTTCCCGGTACAATAAACACAGGGTTCGCACATCATTTTCAAAAGACTTTCGTGGGTACGTTTTCGCGTCATCTCAACCAGACCCAACTTTGAGATCTCAGTAATATTCCATTTTACGCGGTCTGAGTGCTGGCCTTTTTCCAGCATTCGCAGAACCTGGCGCTTATGTTCTTCATCAAGCATATCGATAAAATCAATAATTACGATACCGCCAATATTTCTCAACCGAAGCTGCCTTGGAATAACCGCTGCAGCTTCCAGGTTGGTACGATAAATCGTTTCTTCAAGATTACGCCGCCCGACAAACGCACCGGTATTAACATCAACAGTGGTCATCGCCTCCGTCTGATCCACCACCAGATAACCACCTGACTTCAGCGGCACCTTTAATTCGAGCGCAGCCTCTATTTGATCCTCTAAATGATGTGCATCAAATAACGGAATTTTCAGCGAAGCCAATTCTAAACAGCTCGCTTTTTCTGGAATAAAATAATGCAAGAAACGCTTTAGTACAGCAAATATATTCTCATTATCAACCAGGATGCGAATAGTATCTCTGGTGATAATATCCCGCATGACACGTAAATGGAGCGGCAAATCCTCAAATACCAAAGACGGCGAACTGGCCTTCTGCATATCCTCTTTAACTGATTGCCAACGTGCCCTGAGTAATTCTGCATCTTTTAGAATCTCATCCTCGTTGGCACGCTCCGAGGCTGTCCGAACAATAAAACCGTCTGTCATATCCGGATGCCGAAGTTTTTCCAGAATAGATTTCAATCGCGACCTTTCTGCTTCATCTTCAATACGCTGAGATATACCCATATGGTCGGTTGACGGCATATAGACAAGAAAACGAGAAGCCAGCGATTTCGCCACTGTGGCACGTGCACCCTTGGTATTTATTGGCTCTTTGGTAACCTGGACAACTAAATCCTGCCCCTCATGAATCAGTTTGTTTATCGGTGGGTATTCAGCTGGTACAGCGCCATTTTCAGTATTTCGATGATTCACAATAAGATCGGTGATATGCATAAAGGCAGCACGAGGCTGACCAATATCAACAAATGCACTTTGCATTCCAGGCAATACCCGCACCACTTTCCCTTTATATATATTCCCTACAGTTCCGCGCGTATGAACCCTCTCAATAAAAATTTCCTGCAACAAGCCTTGTTCAACTACCGCCACCCTGGTTTCGTGTGGCGACACACTGATGATAATTTCTTCGGCCATGCCGAGTTACTTCCTATCCAATTTATGAGTATGCTGCTCCAATATCATTAGCTAAACAATAGAGCAATTTTCTGTTATCTGAGTTTTAATACGGATATACCAAAAGTATCAAGCACCGTTGAAGTTTCCATCAGCGGCAAGCCTACAACATTGCTGTAGCTGCCAACTATTGATTCCACAAAGATCGCGCCAAGCCCCTGGATACCATATCCGCCCGCCTTATCCAGCGGCTCTCCTGACTGCCAATATGACTCACTCTCTTCAATACCTAGCTTGCGAAATTTAACACGAGTTTCAACAAAAAAGGAAAGCAAAGCACCGGCTTTATTGCCAACAGATACACTTGTAAATACCTGATGTTCTCGATCTGATAATCGTAGCAACATATTACAACCATCCGCCATATCTTTCGGTTTACCAAGCACTTCCCCCTCTACGACTACGACAGTATCCGCACAGAGGATCACCTGCTTTTTAATTCCTTTGTGATGCCTTATCACATTAGCAAATTTTTCGGCAGACATTCGCTGAACATAAGCCAAAGCAGACTCACCCGCTGCAATAGATTCATCGATCGCAGGAATCAACACTTGAAAGGTCAGGCCCAACTGGCCCAATAAATCAGCACGGCGTGGCGAACCAGAGGCCAGGATTAGACTACTCACAGAAATAATATCGGGCCGCACAACACAACCCTGCACTATGCAACATGAAAAAAACGCCTAGAAAACCTCAGACAAAGAAATATCCATGGCCACAATAGTGCGCTCACTATCGCGGGTAGCAGATACCACAAGCTCCATTCGGCCAAACCGACAATATTTTCGATCCAAAAATTAATTAACAAACTTAAGCCAATAATCGCAAAAACGATCAAACTCTGCTGCCATACCGCAAACATTCGTAATCGTTGATAGAGACTGGAGGAAATATACGTGACAATAATAAATGCTAGGCCATGTTGCCCAAGTAAACTCCCCAACAACACATCCATTAGAATACCAATGGTCCAGGCAACTACAATTCCGACCCGATGCGGCAATGCAATAACCCAGTAGATCAATACAAGCTCGATCCACTGAGGCCTCAAGTGACCTAATTCTCGTGGCAAAGAATCGGGTAAAGAAACAACAGCTAGCAACATTGCAATTGCAAAGGTCACAAAAATAACCCAACCACCTCTGCCACTACCCTCAACCACCGCTAGCCTCACCTCTGATCAATATATTATCTTCAACAAAGACCAATAACACATGTCGACTACGGTCCAGCAACCCGCTTGGCAACGCGGTAACAACCGCAAAAGATTTACCGGGTTTAAATTCAATATTTTTAATCGTGCCTACTGGATAACCCACCGGAAATCTACCACCCATACCGGAACTAACTAATAGGTCCCCTTCACGAATATCGGCAGTTTCCTGAACATGATTCACCTCCAGCTGTCGGCTAGTACCCGTTCCTCTGGCAATAAGCCGTAAATTGCTGCGAACCACCTGAACGGGAACAAAATGAGATTGATCACTGAGTAATAGAACCCGACTGGTCAATGGGTTGACTTCTATTACCTGACCTATGAGCCCCTGAGCATCCAGCACGGGTTGCCCAACAAATACCTTTTGGTCGGCACCCTTATCAAGAATAACCTCATGTCTCCGAGGGTCGGGATCCACGCCCACCATTTCAGCGACCAGTACTTTATCCTGAAGTTTTGCCGATGCATGCAATAAAGCCCTTAATCTGGCATTTTCCGCCGCAAGTTGCGACATCTTTTGAGTCTTTACCTTAAGTATAAGTAATTCGCTTTCTAGGCGAAGATTGTCCTCCTGCAACACTGATCTCGAATCGAATACGTCACCCAACGCCTCAGATGCTTTATTGGGATAGTCAGCCACCATCACGATGGGGTACACCAAAACTGCCAATCCAGATCGAGCGCTATCGAAAATATCAGATAACTGGTCTATCGCCATTAAGGCAAGTGACAAAATACTGAATACCAGCATCTTGTAGCCTATCGATGTCTCTTCCAGAAAAAGTGACTTAATGAGTGTTGTCCTGCTTATTGTATCGATCGATTTCTATCGGTCGATTTATAGGGATCTATGCCTGTAGGCCAACAATGCCAGCAAATACAGTTGAAAGACATTCAACGACAATTATCTCAACTCAAAGTTACCTGTAGGCAATATTTTTATTGCCTTCACTAACATCAATCGCTAATGCCATCAGTAACTTGTGAGAAAATCAATATCTCCACGGCCATCCATAATTTCAAGCGCGCGACCACCACCTCTGGCGACACAGGTCAGTGGATCTTCGGCCACAATCACCGGCAACCCAGTTTCATCTGCCAGTAGCCGATCCAGGCCCCTTAATAATGATCCCCCACCCGTCAATACCAAACCACTTTCCGCAATATCGGCAGCCAGTTCTGGGGGTGTTTTTTCAAGCGCCCCTTTAACTGCCTGAACAATAACCGACAAAGGCTCCTGCAGCGCTTCTAAAATCTCATTGCTATTCAATGTAAAACTTCTAGGTACACCTTCTGCCAGGTTTCGACCACGTACATCGATTTCTCTAACTTCCTCGCAAATGAACGCCGTACCTATTTCCTGCTTTATTCTCTCCGCAGTAGCATCACCAATTAAGCTTCCCTGGGTGCGACGCACATAGGCTGTAATAGACTCATCAAACCTGTCTCCTCCGACTCTCACGGACTGTGCATATACCACCCCGTTAAGAGATATCACGGCAATCTCAGTGGTGCCACCGCCGATATCGACTACCATGGTACCCACAGCTTCATGAACCGGCAATCCAGCACCGATCGCCGCTGCCATAGGCTCATCAATAAGGCGGACATCTCGTGCTCCGGCGCTAATAACCGATTCTCTGATAGCGCGCCGTTCAACTTCAGTTGCCTGGCATACAACACTCACCAAAACACGTGGGCTTGGCCGAATAATGCTATTCTCATGGACTTTTTTAATGAAATGTTGGAGCATTTTTTCAGTCACTTGAAAATTCGCTATGACTCCGTCCTTAAGTGGCCGGGTCGCTGTAATATTGCCCGGCGTTCTACCCAACATCCTTTTTGCATCGATACCCACTGCCGCTACACTTTTCTGATTGTTATTATTTCTAATAGCAACAACCGAAGGTTCGTTCAGGACGATGCCTTGATCACGAACGTATATCAAAGTATTCGCTGTACCCAAATCAATGGATAGGTCATTTGAGAACATGCCCCTCAATTTCTTAAACATGGAGGAACCTTATTAATTGGATTCAAAAACATTCGTAACTCTATCATTTATGAAAGAATTTTAACAAGCAATCAGTCAATATGAAGCTGCTGCAACTTGATTCTTTGACGGAACTCACATAATGGGGTCAGATTTGAAAAACACTACCCATAAACATCTGAAATAGAATGGAAATCCAATGGAGAACCGTTAGATAAGATTGCAATACAGCCTTCCACCTATTCTCTTCGATTAACATCTCCAACTAACATTTAGCCAGGACGACAAAAGCGCGCAGTTATTGGGCTTTTGTCGTCATATTCATCCCAGATTAGATCCTGGCCACGCACAAACCCAAAACAGCAGGTCATTAAAGATTGCAGATTGCTGCAAACCTTATTAGCATTCGACGCCCTAAGATTCTTTAAACTGAGCAAAAAAATCCTCCATGAAAATTAATGAAGAAATTGTTGCCAACATTGCAGAACTTGCCCAGCTGGATATGCCACAGGAGCAACTTCAAGAATACCTCGACAGCCTTAATAATGTGCTAGAACTAGCAGAACAAATGCAGTCTATCGATACAACAGACGTCGAACCTATGTCAAACCCATTAGATTCTATACAACACCTGCACGCTGACTCGGATGACGGTTTTGTCACAGAGTCCAACCACAGAGAACGGTACCAAAAAGTTGCCCCCGAAACAGAACAGGGGCTCTACTTAGTCCCTAAGGTGATCGATTAGGCTCGGACTATGAAACACGCACAATCAATAAAAAGTATCCTCAACGCACTGGATAAAAAAGACTATTCCTGTCGTGAACTGGTCCAGCATTTCCTAACCCGAATCCAGGCACAGAACGATCATCTCAATGCCTATATTACTGTCTGCTCTGAGTCTGCCCTGAAGCATGCCGATCTAATGGACCAGGCACGCAGTGCAGGCACCGCACCGCCACTGGCAGGCTTGCCCATCGCCCACAAAGACATTTTTTGTACCAACGGTATTAAGACAACAGCCGGTTCGCGGATGCTAAATAACTTCATAGCTCCCTACGATGCGACGGTGGTGGATAAAATGTCCACCGCAGGTACCATCTCTCTGGGTAAGACCAATATGGATGAATTTGCAATGGGATCGTCCAATGAAAATAGCTTTTACGGCAATGTTAATAATCCCTGGGCAGCTGGCACAATCCCTGGCGGCTCCTCAGGGGGTTCAGCTGCAGCTGTGGCAGCCGGGTTGTGTGCTGCATCTACCGGCACGGACACCGGTGGTTCAATTCGCCAACCCGCTGCAATGTGTGGCGTAACAGGATTAAAACCAACCTACGGCCGCGTATCTCGATGGGGTATGATCGCTTATGCGTCCAGCCTCGATCAGGCTGGTCCAATCGCTAGAAGCGCCGAGGATGTCGCCATCTTACTTAATGTAATGGCCGGACATGACCCAAAGGATTCAACCAGTCTTAACGAGGCCGTTCCAGACTATACCCAGGCACTCAATAGACCCATAAAATCTTTGAAGATAGGCATCTGCCCAGCCCACTTTAGAGACGGGCTGGACCAGCAAACCGAACAGGCTATTCAAATCGCCATCAAACAATTTGAGTCAGCGGGTGCGACTATATCCGAGATTAATTTACCCATGACCAAACACGCCATTCCTGCTTACTACATTATTGCGCCCGCAGAGGCATCGGCAAATTTGTCTCGATACGACGGCGTTAGATTTGGCCATCGATGTGACCAACCGCAGAATATTTCTGACCTCTATAAACGAAGCAGAGCGGAAGGCTTTGGCAAAGAAGTAAAACAAAGAATTATGGTAGGTAGCTTTGCATTATCGGCGGGCTACTACGATGCCTACTATCGAAAAGCGCAACAGATTCGGCGCCTAATTAAAAATGATTTCATCGCCGCATTTAACAAAGTTGATCTGATCATTGGGCCTACCGCTCCTTCACCTGCATTTAAGATGGGTGAAAAAAGTGCCGACCAAATATCAATGTATCTTCAGGATATCTATACCATTACAAGCAACCTGGCTGGTCTACCAGCTGCCTCAATCCCGGTCGGTTTCAGCAATAATATGCCCGTCGGACTGCAAATTATTGGTAATTATCTGGATGAGAGCAAAATTCTTAATTTAGCGCATCAATTTCAGTTAATGACTGACTGGCATATCCAAACTCCTGCGGAGACGACCCCATGAGCCGAACTGACTGGGAAGTAGTCATTGGACTTGAAATTCACGTCCAGCTTTTAACCGCTGCGAAAATCTTTTCAGGCGCCAGCACTCAATTTGGCGCCCTGCCCAATAGCCAGGCTAGCGCAGTAGACCTCGGTCTGCCGGGAGTACTGCCGGTCCTCAATCCCGCAGTGTATAAAAAAGCCGTCTGTTTTGGGCTTGGTATTGGCGCCAAAATAAATCACCGCTCTGTATTCGACCGGAAAAACTACTTTTATCCCGATTCACCCAAAGGCTATCAAATCACTCAGCTTGACTATCCGATTATTGAATCAGGCGAAATTGAGATCACTCTGTCCAATGGCAGCAACAAAACAATCGGCGTTACCCGAGCGCATCTGGAAGAGGACGCTGGCAAATCGTTACACGAAAATTTTCTTAACCAAACAGGTATCGACCTGAACCGCGCTGGCACACCACTACTTGAAATCGTTTCAGAACCTGATTTACGATCGTCAGAAGAAGCTGTCGCCTATGCAAAATACATTCACCACCTGGTCACCTATTTATCAGTTTCTGATGGCAATATGGCAGAGGGATCTCTACGTTGTGATGCCAACGTATCACTGCGTAAACACGGAGATAGCAAACTTGGCACACGCACCGAAACCAAAAATGTTAATTCTTTTCGGTTTTTGGAACGTGCTATCGAATTTGAAATAAGTCGACAAATGGAAATACTTGAATCTGGTGGCAGGGTCACCCAGGAAACTCGGCTTTACGATTCTGAACGTGATGAAACCCGACCAATGCGCAGTAAAGAAACTGCCACCGATTATCGTTATTTTCCTGAACCTGACCTCCTTCCTCTTTATATTGATCAAAACTATATCGATTCCATCCGGCAACAGATGCCTGAATTACCCGACCAAAAGAACACTCGATTTATCGCCGACTACCAACTCAATACCGATGATGCAGGATATTTATCTGCAAACACTGAGCTTGCTAACTATTTTGAATCTGTCGTCGATACTGGCGGCAATGCCAGGCTTGCAGCAAACTGGGTTCGAGTAGAGCTTATGGCAGGATTAAACAGGGACAATTTACCATTGTCTGAGGCGCCCGTTAGTGCCACTGAGTTAGGATTTCTAATCGCCAGGATCCAGGACCAGTCTATTTCAGGAAAAATTGCAAAAACTGTCTTTGAGGCATTGTGGCGAAACGAGGCAACCAGTGCGCAAGATTTTATAAAAGCTAACAACCTCAGCCAGGTTTCTGACATTAATGCGCTTGAACCCCTTATTAGCAAGGTCCTAGAAGACAACATAAAACAGGTAGAGCAATTTAGAGCAGGTAAAACCAAACTCATGGGTTTTTTCGTTGGTCAAATAATGAAGCAGACGCAGGGTAAAGCCAACCCCAAGCAGCTCAACGAAATACTATTACAAAAACTCAATAGTAATTAGTCCAGGCCCGTATCACCCGCCACCCGCCGGATGCGGTTATTACTGTCAGATAATAATCGCTGGATTACTTATTGGTCCGCATCAAAAGCCGCAATGAATTTCAAAATTCTCGTGGCATTTGCGCCGAGATCACTTTGTCCAACTCTGGAGACAGAACGGAGATCAATTACGCTACCACTACCCTGCGGCCTAATTCGCACCACTAGATCATCCTTAAAGCCAAACCAATATGAAGTTGCTACCGCCTCCACAACACCCACATTAACATCAGTATGAACCAGTTCCAGGCCCATAGACAGTAAAGTATTTTCTGCTCGTTGAACTGCCTCAGGCACAGCTAGTTTGGATTCCAGTGCCGCCAGTTCTGGATACGCTGATAGCTGAGCATTTTTTAATTCTTCGGCAGAACCTTTAAGTTCATATTCAAGTCCGTTGGGCGCTCCTTCTCTTAGCGCCACTAACTTATGAAATATCGGCGGGGATTCTGTATCCGTCGAGATATCATGAATACGCGGCACATTGCTGGCCTTGATAATCAACGGACCCACCGCAACCAGTGGAATCATGGACAACCCAATCGCAACCAACAACAAATTACGATCTTTAACCAGCTCACTGCTCAGGCAAACATAAAGCATAATAAAGGAAACAAATAAGACCAGAAGCGCAACCACTATTGCCAGCATTAACGAGCCTAATGAGGACATTAAATCGATACTGCCATATTTATAACCCAAAGGGCTCACTACTAACAAAAATACTGCGATAGCAGCGCTAATCAACAATAATTTGGACCACCAAAGGGTTTCTTCCACAACGATCTCCTGCAAAAATATTTCAATTTTGGATAAACGCCTAGTTCGGCTATGTTATGTTGTTATTCGGTAATATCCCAGCCCCTTAAAGGACGGAACTAAGCGTATTAACAACAACAAAATGGGCCAAGCAGGGCTTACAGAATATTGACAAGTGACTATTTTCGCAGATTCATCCGATATTTATACGGTTATTTTACCGCGCTTAGCAACAGGAGAAAGTTTGCTACGTAATCTGTTCCTGCAACAGTTGCTAAGGTAGGCCTGCAGAAGATAAAGTCTTATACCACCAGCAAGCTAACTAACCTTAATATGCCAGGGTTCGTATCGCACACCCAATAAATTATTCTGCGGGTAACGCATACTGATATAACCCAGATCAACAAGCTTTCTAAATTCATCAGTTTTGGCAAAATCACTGGTGAAATTTCTTGCCCCAAGCCCAACCTTGCCTACATCAAAATCACCAACAGCATGAAAACTATGCCCAGGCGGCGCCAGACTCCTGGATGCTCGCGACAGGTTACCTCTGGACTGGATGGTTTTCGCAAAAAACAAATGCGTTTGCTTCACAATACTGCGGATTCCTGAAGTAAGGAAAATATTGCCCCCTAGCTCCTTATATACTTTTTTATATAACCCATAAGAATCACCCTTAAACAGGAAGTGACCCGTTGATGGAACCTTCACACGCTTATGGGAAGCGATGCTTTCGGTTATTTCTTTAGTTACTTTATCGCCATAAAACCCATATTGATTGGCATTTTCTGCAAATATTTTTTCGAGGAAATTCAGCTCAACACCCGTAAAATCACCAATACTTTTATATTGCTGGCCATATTTTCGCATCTGATCAAAACTAACGACATTAAAATTGCCATGCCCGACAAGATTCTGCACCCGTTCTAGTCGCTTAAACGTACTCACTAGTACTAGATAATTAGCCCGGTCCAGATAGACATCTTCCTTATGTTGATCTTCAAAATTTTGCATTTTACTAAGATAAGTCTGTAAGCCAGAAGTCGCTTTATTATTTCCAGCAAGCGCATCTTGAACAGGACTCAGATTTGATTGTTCAGCCGGAGTCGCGTTTGCAGGGCAGCTAAAATCTGCCGCACCAGCAATTTTCCTTGTCTGAAATTCTTTGATCCATTGCTGTGCATCAGGTGCCTGGGTAGCGAGATAGCGAATCGAATCATCTATCTCTTCGATGGTAAGCTGGGTATCTTCATAGACAGGGGCAATTTGCCTTTCCAGGCCAAGACGAACGAATTGCCCACCGGCAGCGAAAGCAACGCCAGCTGACACGAATTTCAGCAAACGCCTTCTTTTCACAAGCTATGTCTCATCGTATTAGTGACATTCATATTATTCTGGAAATCCTTTCCAACCCACTTCAAACTATACTGAACCTTTTATTCATTAATTTTCAGCACCGACCTTAAAATACCTAAATCTTACAATTACCAAACTCAAAATACCCAATCAGGCATAACTGGATATATAGATATCCGTTCAGAAGTGCAAATGCTCTCTGACCTAACGCAGGAAAACAAACTACATTCAATAGCTTAGACCAACAATATAAACATTCAATTAATACCGGCCAGGCATTTTAACTTCTAACGACCACCATCAACAGCCAACGTCTGACCAGTCAAAAAATTACCTGCCCTCGAAGCTAACATCACTGCCACACCGCCGATTTCATCAGGTTCTCCTATTCTACCTAACGCACTTAAAGATGTTCGTTCGGCGAGGTTTTCCGGCTTTTCCCACAATGCTCGGGCGAAATCGGTTTTTATCAGCCCCGGCGCAATAGCATTCGCCCGAATATTATCGGCACCAAATTCAGCGGAAATATTCCTCGCCAATTGCATATCAGCCGCTTTAGAGATCGCATAGGAGCCTAAATCATTACTGCCTTTTATGCCCCCAATGGATGAGACTATAATAATCACACCGTCTTTTCGAGCGACCATTTGCGGAATAACCATTTGGCACAACCAATGATTAGATTTAATATTTGAGTGCATAATTTTATCAAAGGCATCATCAGGAATATCTTGCATAGAGCCATAAAAAGGATTCACAGCAGCATTGCAGACTAGAATGTCGATTTTACCTAATTGGGCTTGGGTTTGATCCACCAGTGACTGTAATTGTTCCTTATGTCCAATATGGCAAGGAATCGAAACTGCCTCACCACGCCCTTCCCCGATTGCGGCATTTATTTCGTCTCGCACCGTCTCACAGGCATCCGACTTGCGGCTTGAAATCACTACCTGCGCACCATGAAACGCCATCTGCGTAGCAATCGATTTGCCAATCCCTTTAGTTGACCCTGTTATTACAGCAACCTTGCCCTTTAAACTAAATATATCTTCCACATTCGCTCCATTGTATTTCTAGTTTTTAATATTCCATTCAATATCAGTAGCATATGGCCATATGAAAATATAGATAACAAATACCTGCCGTTTTATATAATAGAAATATCGTAAAGTTAAAACAGTGCCTTCTCAGCCTCTTTTGTTACTGTAAACAAAAAGTGTTGATGCTGCAAAATTGAATAGACTCGCACAACCAATCCCGGCAATAAAGGCGGCAATATGGTAACGTTGGAAAAAACCAACCTCTGCCGTCAGGTGCTGGTAAACACCAAAATTTACCGCAAAGCCAACCAGACTTGAACCAACAAACTCTAGCCATTGACGAGTTTTCGGCCGTTTAGTTCTTTCCCCAAATGTCAGAACCCGATTAAGTGCCCAATTCCAGCTCACAGCTGGCCAAAATGATATGGCTCGGGCCAACGTATGTGGCACACCTAAAAATTGAAGACCATAATAAGACACTAAATCAAGCACGAAACCACTCGTACCTACGGCACCAAAATGTATGAACTCGCCAAAACCACCTAGTTTAACAAGATACAAACGACGCAGATGTCGGAGGTATTTGAACTGCTGGCCCAGGTCCATTTTACTCTCGCCTATCTGCCGATCCTTGAAACCAATCGGCACTTCAATAACACGCCGAAAATCACCTCTCACCATGAATTCAAGACCAATTTTATATCCAATCGGCTTACATACCGACAAGTCTATACGTGACTTTTCTAGCATAAAAAAACCGGACATAGGATCAGTACAACGAACTAACGGCCTGGCCATAGCTGTTGCAACATAAGAATTTAGAAACCGCCAGCAGCTCCATTGCCGATCGAAACTACCGCCTTCAAAATACCGGCTTCCCAAAATGAAACAATCTGGATTGTTATCAAGTTGCGCCAACATCAAAATAATTTTATCTGGCGGATGTGATAGATCAGCGTCAAGAACAACCACACGATCAAATTTTGATGCCAGACAACCATCGATCACCGACAAGGATAAGTCTCTCGGCCTACCACCAGGTTGAAGCAGTACCAAAGGATAAGATTTTTTCAATTGCGCACAAATACCAACAGTATCATCAGTAGAATTATCGTCAACAATCAGCACTTCATATTCAATGTCACTGAGCACCTGTTCAATTTTACAGAGCAGGTTTGGAATATTATCGGCTTCATTATAGGTAGGAATAACCAAACTAATCACGCTCCGCACTCCTGAAAAGTATACTCATCTTCAAGCCGTGTGATTGCTTTAAAAGCATCCACACGGGCATAAAGTGTACGCAAATAACAAATACTTTTATTCTCTTTGTGCGGCATTATCATCAATGATTTTTGAAACTTTCCTACGGCTAATTGATCTTCCTGGCGCAACATATGGATAAGGCCAAAATATTGATATAACAGACTGACTTCACGCCGTGGAGTCCTACTCGTTAGCTGGCTTTCTGCTGCTCGAACCATCTCTAACATCTTATTAGCGTCAAACTTCGCTGCGAAAGAAAACGACGTTTCTATAGTCGCGAGTTTGCCCGGCAAAGTACTCAATAATTTGTCAATCCTCAAACGCCTAAGATCTGACAGTTGATTTGTACCGGTCATAAAGCCATACCGCGCATAATATTTTGAATATTTCGCTATGACATTATAACAAAACACCCACTCATGCAGGTCTGTTACAAAGTTGCCAATGTACAAATCCAAAATATAATCCACGTAAGCTTCAAACTCAGGAACAAAAATAGTTTCAGTTCCGTCGTTCACACCATATCCATAGTATAAACCATAATCAGCGGTGACGAGATCATCACTAACAATTGAAAAAACCGGCCTCTTACTTGCGCCAATAAATCGACCAATTGCCAGATCTATATCAGCCTGCGAACTCCAGGCAGAGCTCAGGCGATTAGAAAACACCAGACTCTCGCGACTATATAACGTCACATCTGCGCGCAACATCTCAACCCTGTTTTTGAAACCAAGCGGGCCAACATGGTTGTCGCCACTAACAAATAAAATAGCCTCTGGCGGCAGTGATTCAAGGACCGTCTCAGCATAGGCACCTGCAATATCCAAATTTCGATTCACTTTTGGGAAATTAGATAAAGCGATGGTAATAAATAACAAACTAACTACTAATTTTTTTGGCACACCAAAACGACTGCCTAGTTGATCACTTAGCCAATGTACACCGAGAGCAAACCATATTGCGAGTGCAGCACAGGCGATAACAGGGTAGGGCTGAAATACAGCCTGATAGAGCACATCAAACTGCATATTTAGCAGCGTCATAAGGCCAAAAGTTGTGGCAAAAAAGATCAATCCTAGTGAGATGGTATTACCCGTACCCAACCGCCCACGAGACAGAAAAACCCCAGTTAATATTACCGGCAGCGCAGCTAAACCTAGCTGTAGGCCCATTTCCTGGATCAACCATACATAATATTTGAGCTTATCAGCGAAAACTGCGGCGGCTTGATCATCAGAATAATAGGATCGAAGTACATAAGGCCAAAACCTGTCTGATTCCACAGAACCAAAAATGGCGATTTCAGGGTTAGTATTGAATACGATGGAAAGATAGGGCGTCAAACCGACCAACAGCAAACCTAAGGAAACCATACAAACGTAAGGCGATTTTACCAGCTGCCAAAATCGCGACCGCATATACCAAAAATGAACAATGAACCCTGCGGCAGACAAAATGAACAATGGCCAGTGATTTGATAGCGCTAACCCACCAAACAAACACAAACCAAACCAATATCGTATTTTGGAAGTTTGATAGAACTTCAATAGTTGCCACCAACACAACATAAACGTCAAGGCAGCCAAAGAGTAAACTTCAATGATAATAGCCTGGGACCAGAAACAGATACAAAGGCCGTACGCCAACGCAGCTATCAACGCAACGGTCGGGTTATTCGATAGGAGAATAACTACCTTATAAAAAACCACCAGAGTACAAACGGCAAAAAGAACAGAAACAAGATTGCCAACAACCACATGGGGCAAAACCATCAGCTGTTGGCACATTAAGGTAAAAAGTGGATAACCTGGCGGATGACTAATGCCATTCAGGTGGCATACCATCTGAAACAGGCCTGCGTCTTCCATAGTAATATGATACGGCATAGCCAAAACATAAAAAAATGTTATAGCTACACAAACTATCAGTATATGCGCACGCTGAGTCAACGTTAGAAACCAAAATCTTTGCTTTTAAACAACCGAAAAATTATCCGGGAAATACCGTTAACTATCGATAAATAAGCGCTGGAACACGGCTATTGAACGATCTCTATAAACAATGTCACTAAACAATGTCACGAAACAACCAGACTCAAACCGCAGACCAAATATTAGCCAGCATATTTTTTCATCGTCCTGATGAAACGAGCTGGCTCAAAGTTGTTCTCGTCTTCCAGCGTTTTATACACTGTATCTAACCATCTGGCATATCGACTTCGATCACTTGTGACACCAAGCAGCATATCAATCGCTAATACTGCCTGCTCTGCACTGACGTAATCTTTAAGTTTACCTGAGGCCGCTAATCGCACCACCGATGCTGCCAATTTGCTGGACATGGCGCCCAGATCCTGGGATTCAAGCTTTCCATCAACAGCATTTATTAGCTTCATGAGCCGATTGATGCCCTTCGCTACATCATCACCATTTGCCACTGACGTATGGAGTTGTTTTAAAGCGGCCTTAATTTGCCGGCCCTTACCTGGATCAACTACACCAGCAATAGCAATTAACATTACAAAATTGGCATCATTAAGACGTACACTACCAGGTGGAAGGTCAGATCGATCAGACGCAGCCCATTTCTTATCCGCCATTGAATGATGACAGGCATGGCAATCAAAGAGTGCTAATTCTGGAAACAGGCCTCTCGACTTCAAACGGTCACGAATCAGGTGTAAAGTCTGTCTGGCACTTTCTAGCTGTCCAATGGACCACAGCTCAACACTGGAGCCGTGCCATTTAGCTTCGCTATAATCTGCGTCAACTACATAGTGAGCAGGTTGGAGCACCCCAAAGGAATCTAACTCGAAAGTAACTCTGGGGTGACCGGCACCCATAATATCGTGACTGGCCATTTTTTTAGCCGTCCCCATATGACAGGAAAGACATAACCTGGCTCTTGCATGTGGATCATCCGTAGGATAAAGGCCTGCCTGTAAAGTTTCAGCTCTTGAGGCATTGCGGTCAATATGAATTGATATATATTTCTCGGCCCCACCATGACAGGCTTCACATCCTATCCCATCGTCAAGTTGAAATTTCTTCCCGCGTTGATTCAAAGCAACATTATCAGCATGACAATCCAGGCACATCTTTGCTTCATGAGCATTTTTTAAGCCCAATTTACGGGCGATTTGTTTGGACTCTGCCGTTAACAAGGTTTGATAGGCAATCCTGTGACGGTCCCGTTTGGACCAGATAACGTATTCATTTTGCGCAATAGCAGTGCCCTTCCGAGTATTTACTGAACCGTGACATGTGCCAGATGCACAACTAGCAACACCAAGATGTTGCTCTTCAGCGTATTGCGGGAGCTCAGAGTCTGCCTGAGCACTGGCGAAAATAGTCGCTGATAAAAATACAACCCCTGTAATTATCAGTTTAATCACATGTTGAACCATTCTTATTCCGCCCGTTCGTCTACTTTTGGAGGATCGTCTGTCACAAACCATGGCTTACCATCCCTGGTTAAATACAACCGTTTCATATCGGCTTCATGTAAAGGCCCTGAACCTACACGACTGAACACTGCGACCTGTCCCCCTGTCTCGTCAACAGCCCTGTCTCTCTCTAACCCACGAGATAAGGATAATGCTGGCTTAGCCGTTTTATAGTGAGCAATCGTTTCAGGTTTAGGTTCTGGACTAAAACCATAATAACGTGGTTGCGATTCAGGTGATGTCAGCTGTAGAACCTTTAGCCCGCCTACGCCATCGGCAACATACCCAATTAAACTCGCATTGGTTGTTGCAACAACAATATCCTGAGCATCAACAATACCCTCGTTATGTACCATGTATGTAGACAGTCTAGTTGGATCTGTGACATCCACGATATAAATCCCTTCATCCCCTGCAGCAACATAAGCGTAGGTCCTGGCAATGGACATTTTCTGGGCATTTTTTATCTGGATAGTATTGTCGGGTATTACCGCAGCATTTTCAGGATCAGTTACATCAATGACTTTTAGACCTTCAGCATCTGTTACAAACAAGAACCTAAATTGTAGAGCCACTGATTTAACCCCGTCCAAACTAACCGTTGTAATATGACGCGGGTTCAAAGGGTCATCCAGATCAACAATTGCTACACCCTGTTTAACAGCCACGTAAGCAATATGTCCGCCAACCACTAAATGTTGTGCGCCATCCAGAACGCCGCCGTCATTCCAGGTGATTGCTCTTTCTAAAAAGTTATTTCTTGGTTCACCATCACTTAAAGTATCAACATTGGTCAGAATTAATCCCTCAATTGAATCCGTTATAAGCGCGTAGTTATAGATAGGGTGGGTTGGCCGTTCCTGATTTGTGATTCGCATCAAATCACCAACATTACGCTCTGGCGCAATGGGTTGAGTGGTCAATAGTGAAACACAGGTAGCATTTTCTGACGGAATATTTGTATTCTGGCCATGTTTTGACGCTGGCGCAGTTATTATTCTTTGGCTAATACCCTTATTAGCAATCGACGCAACATCATAAACCACCAGGCCTTTTTCCCCCGCTGCAGCAAATAAATATTCCCCTCGTAGCTGGATACAGTTAACCGAACCAGATCTATGGCTATGACCCGTTTCTAGCGCTTCATCAGCGGCCTTATGTTTCGCGTAATAGTCGGGGTAAACGTACTTCTGTAGATAACTGCCAATCACCGCCTGGGGCTCATCCCATTCAGTGACCTGCACCGCTTCCACCGAGCCATCACCACCCAGATACGCGTGATAACCAATGAAGTCGATAAAGTTTGTACCAAACCCCATGGTCTGAGCAATAATCGCATTATTGTTACTTTTTTCATCAAGATGGCAATCGGAACAAACTCGGGTTTCGGTTTTCCTCACCGTATGTGCAAAATGTGGATTTATTGCTTGTGAGCTATAACCACTCGATGAAATTGGCGGTTGTTGAACGTAGATTTTTTCCCGATTCGTATTCGTTGAAGATAACACTAAGCCTGAAGTTGAACGTAAAGGTGCAATCCTTCCGCCGTTTACGTTACCTCGCCTGCCCAGCATAAATATCTGATCACGCACTACCTGCGGGTTATAGCTTGCATAATTCCGCGTTTCGCCGCCTTCGTAATGCAGTCTTTCAGTTTTCCAGTTCGCTTCAATGGGCAAATGGCATCCACCACAACTGGTAGTCCACGACTGGTGACAGGTATAACACTCCATACTGTCATAACCATGTGCCCTTTCATCTACAGGTACATCGTCACCCCATTGTTGGGAATTGGCGTCCCGACGCATGGTTTTTGCCCTGGCAGCCTTCTGATTATAACCCGCATGATTGGGATCAACCGAATCCTTAACCAGACTCAACTGCCACTCTTTATCATCCCACAACAATGACCTCTGATATAGTTTACCGTCTCGCCAACTAAACCTTTTTTTACCATCAGGGTTGCGTATCAAACTTAGGTCAGTTCCGCCAGGTGGTGCAGCTGGCCCAGATGTCCTTAGGGTTGGATATTCATCGGCAGTACCATGGCAATCAACGCAATCAATTTCCACGGCATTGGCGACTTCACCATAAATATGTCCGTTACCATGATTATCCTGGGAAAAATGACAGTCTACACAGTGCATGCCAACATCCAGATGAATTGAAGACATATGTACGGCTTTATCGAATTTTTCCGGATCTTCAGGGTCAACAATCTCTCCTTCGGCATCAAGCAAATTGCCCTTTCTATCCTTTTTGAATACGGCTCTAAAATTCCAGCCATGGCCATGGTAATCAGCAAACTGAGTGTTTTCCATCTCGGGATTTTTTTCTGAAACACTGCGTAAGAACTCCTGATCTGACCAGAGCCCACGGACCGCCGCGCCTTCAGGGTTATGTTTGTTTATATCGTGCATTTCTTTGTCACTTGGATAGCGTTGTTCTTTAGGAAACATTCTTGGCGCGTCTGATTCATAATCCCACATGGTATAACCAAGAAATGTATTCACGAACATATTCGGTTGATGCATATGACATGACATACATTGGGCCGTAGGAATACTTCGTGTGAAGGTATGCTTTATTGGGTGTCCTTCTTCTTTACTAGATATCGTCGGGTCTTGTGTTTGCGTTTTCCCTGTATGACCGAACTTTCCGTAAGGGCCAGAGTGACGAGGATCACGATCATTGGCATAAACTACGTGACAGGATCCACACCCAGACGTGCGGTAATCACCCGGATTATCGTTGGTCCCTAAAAACCACATTAAAGGATCATTTAGCCGGGTTTTGTGCAAATTTAATACGGGCACGGAAATTCTGCCCCCAGTACCAGGGCCACGGTTAGATTGCTTAAAGTCAGGTCTACCTGGCTCCTCAAGCCGCTGTATTAATCCCAGCGCGTTAGGCAGTCCCGTTTCGGGAAATAGATTAGTAAGATTTCGCCCACCGCGTTCAAATACCCTGAAAATATCACCTGGCGGTACCGTTTCCCATGCTGGCAAAGGATAGAGTATGGGCAATATGCCTTTATCAATCCACGCCTGCTCAGGGTCTTTCAGCGGTGGGCCCTGAATTGCATTTGCGCCGCCATCTGGATCATAAGCCTCACCCAATATGTATTTCTTAAAGGGCAGCACATTATTCGCATAACTGGCAGCACCAAATAGCAGGGCACCAGAGGCCATTATGCTGCGTTTTGCAGCCTGAACTATTTCGAGGTGACACGCACCACATGATTCCTGTGCAACACGAAGATCAGACGGATTAACAAACCGGACGAATTCTTTTGCTTCACGATTTAAAAGCGCATAACTTGCTTCGGGATTCGCGCTGTTAGGAAAATGCCAGTCCTCTGGGTATGAAGGCAATACATGCGCTTCTTCAAGCGCCTGATCATGATCCATGCCTGATTTAAAGAAAATGTCCGCATTACCACCATGACAATCTACACAACCAAGAATGACACCTTCACTTTGGTGCATACTGAGGCTATCTGTTTCAGTATGACAGGACATACAACCCTGGCTCTTTTGTTCCGCCTGGGCCACCGATTGTGATTTTGGCGCAGGCGGTATTTCATCGTAATGACGTTCCACGTGCACATGTGAGCTAGACGCGAGCGCAACCCCACTAACAGCGAGTAGGCCGACAAAAATCCAATATTTGATGAACATCTTCATGATTGTATTCTTATTCCCACTTAGTACATAAACACAATATTCGCTAATATCGAATAAGGTGTATCGGCTTCATTCCCATAGAGATCTTCGAACCCATCTTCTTTGACTAACCCCGCAGCAGATAATCTAACAACGATATTTTGCGTCATAAAAGGCCGCCATATCATAGACAAAGAAACGTCGTGACCAAAATCTTTAGCAATAGGGCCCTGCTGACGAAGTGCCTCGAGCACTTCAGTTTTATCAAAACGAAAATAATTCCAGTTAAAAGACAAGCGTAGTTGCGGCAGCAAGTCTGCATCCCAACCAACACCGATCATCTGTATACCTGGATTAATAAAATTTGATTGCCCCTGCTCTTTACTAGGCCTTAAAGACGGTAATATGCCATTTCTACCCATCAAAGCGACGCCTCCGCCACCGATTAAGGGAATATTTTGTCTAATAACAAAACTGGTATCGGACCCAGCAAATTGCGGATTTTCAAAAATTGCATCAAATCCCTCTGCTTTGCCATCAAAAGGATCATCATCGCCTGAAGCCCAGAGCAACGATAAACGCGGTCGAAACCAATCAAAATCCATCGAAGCTTCCGCGGCAATAAAAAAGGCGCGCACTTCGTCCTCCGCAGACCTTAAGCGGGTATTAGTTTGCTCCCCGTAAGCGTAATACAGGGACGTAGTTATATTTACCCGATCTATATGACCATCACCGCTATATCCAAAGTAGGTGATGTCATAATCTCTAGGCGCTCGCTCTTCAAATAAAGACGATGGTCTAACAATAAAGCCATTTTTATCATATAGAATACTGCCATCTTCTCTATTTCTGTTATGTATAACAGTAAGCTGAGAGAAAAAGCCAAGCTTTAGAAAATCCTGCCAATAAACATTAGCAATAAAGACATCATCATCCCTTGGTGACTCGGTGACATCGTTCAAGCCACTGTTGGTATCCTTTTCAAGCCGCCTGAACCAGGCCAGATTGTATTGGAATTTATTATTGTTCCGAATGCCGAACAGACGCACGCCTAGTTGCGAATCCTGAAACAGAAAACCCCGGAAATCACTCGAAAATGGCTGAATACCCACCCGTAAACTATCAAAATCAAAACGATCAGAAACATTGCGTAGGTGTTTGTCGACAAATAATGCCTGGACACCCATAAATTGATCACGTCTTTTTCGGCCCGAACGCCCACCCTTATCTGGGTCAACATTTAGAATGCCCTTTTCGTCAGCATGAACCTGATTAATATTAAACACAGGTGTGAAGCGAAACTCCCAATCTGGTGGACGATAGATTGTATCACCCTTATAAAATACGCTTTCCAGTATCAGGTTCTGAGCAAGTATAAGCGTTTCCCCTGAGCCTATGGTATCCAGACTGCCTGCTCCGGTAGTGGTGGCAACACCAACGGGGATAGGAAAACGCCTAGGCTCCACAATAGTATCACTGATAGCGATAATGCTATAAAACCAGTCATCCTTCCATACAGGCATATCACCCTTTAGAGGATTATGGGCACTATATGGGTCCCATAAATTTGTCGTTATACCAACTGCCTCGACAATCCGCCATCGATCAGGGACGGGGGGGCCTAAATCAATAGGGTCTACCCAGGGTACAACCGCTTTACCATCCTTGACAGTTTCGCAGGCTGGCAATATATAACGATCAACAGGACGACCTGGACGACGTCGCGTTTCAGGCGCCGTACCGTCATCACAATAGATGGACCCTGGTGCAGTATCATCATTCGCTAATACCGTTGGAGCAAAGATGCCAGTAGTAGCAAAGATGCCAGTAACAGCAAATAGAGTAACTATGCCGGCTTTAGATACCATCGCACACCTCAGTATCATTGCTATTTATAAAGGGAACCTGGGGACAATTAACGTATCGGAGTCGTGAAGACTCACCCGGAATATTGAGCAGATCCGCTCGGATTGCTACTGGCGCGTTGTGAATACCAGTATTCAATCGTAACCCTGCTCTATGCAGACCAAGGAAGGAAATCATATCATCCTGATCAACACCATCGCCGGATACGCCGATGCCTCCGACAAGAATATCATCCCGGTAAATGGGCACACTACCGGGGAAAATCTGGATACCATTGGCAAGATTAGGCACATCTCCCTGCACAGTGAACGGATCAACGTCTGCCAAACCGGTATTGCCCAGACAGTTTTGCGCTACATCAGTTGGTACCAGGCCGAATACAAATGCCAGGTGCCGAACAATCGAGTTATAGGCTAAATCCAGCTGCAACCCAACACTGAAAATACTCCATTCTCCAGGTGGTTTACTCAATGGCCCGGGCTGTCCGGAAGTGGGCCCATCAGGGAAATTGGGCCGGGATATGTTGCCACCTGCACGATCTGAAAAAGCGACCGGACTACCGCTTGCTTCCAGGGCGTCAGGATTATCAAAAAACAGCTTCGTATCTAACACGTATCTGGCGAAGGAAGGTGCTGGGCTAGCTAATGTAGCCAGCGCATTAGCATCTATCACACCATCTTGAGGCTCAAGATATAAGGGATCTGGTAAGGCACGCAATATATCCGCTGGGGTACTACCACTCGCTCGACCAGTACCTGAAAAAAAAGTTGCCGTGCGCGCTTTCTGCAGAGATACATCCGCGCCAAATACAGGCCCATCTCGGGTCCGACCCATACCCAGAATAACACCATTTGAATCAACAACAGATATTGTGACCCGTGCCTGGGTCCCTGCTGGCACCCTAATCTGCGCCCGCGACTGATTCGCTACCCCAATTGCTTCGTTGAGTATCATTTGAACTTCATCAGCCGTTAGACTATTGTCGTTATCGCCTGCAGGGCTATCGGTTGCACCAGTGGCCACATATCGGTTGTTATTGTCTTCATCAACAAATACAAATGCATCTAGCGATTGACCGTTGGCATCAAGAAAAACTGCAGGGTCGGCAGCTCGAATACCGGACGCAGCCTGACCAAAAATTGTTCCTGCTTTTGCGGCTAATGCATCATAATAACCCACCACTTCAACGTAATCGCCAAGCTGGTCATTCTGTAGCTCTGTAATGCTTCTGGCATCCGCGGGAGTAGATATCAGGTCGGCTACAAATGAATCACTGAATCTCGCCGTTTTACCCACAATGGTTATTACATCAGCGCGGATATCCAACGGCGCTGCATATCCTTGAGTAGCTGCTGTTGCTATTAATTCATCCAGGTCTATATCGAAGCCAGATATATTTTTATCAAGGCCATATATACCATCCGCAATAACACCAACAGCACCAACACTCACGCCATCAATATACAACGGCAAACCACCGGGATCAGCCGCCAGCCCCAGGGGTGAACGATGCGGCCCTACCGTCGATACCGCACTACTGCTAAACCGTTGGGAAAAATCACTACAGGGTAGTTGACTGAACTGAACGCCAAACAAAGGCCCAGAAGGCACATTATCTTCACCTGGGTTAAAATTGCGCTGTATAATCTGGCTTGCCGTTCTAGTTGAAAATGCGTTACCACTGGTGGACAGGTAGGCCCCAGTAACAGCCTTGGCTATTGACGCCAAAGTGGATGGAATAAAATTAAGATTTTCGAGCCCGCCAACTACCGGCGCACCAATCTTGTCTGTTGACGTGATTGTGGCAAATGCATCGGCGTCGGACATTTGGAAAACAGCTAAGACATTCCCAACTCGATCAACCACTGCAATAGTAGCTGCGACGTTACGGACGGTTGCTTCCGCTACTGCCTGACTAATAATTGTCTCAACATCAATTGCAGACAGAAAACAATTTTCGCCACAATTAGCTGGCGTTCCCCCGCTGGCTGGGTTTGCGACCGCTGTTTGCTCCGCGGCTAAAGTGCTACCTCCGCCACCGCCACTGCAACCGGAAGCCAGTATCAAAACAAGGCTTAATAACGCGTATATATACCTGCTCATCTTATTCCTTCAATCAGTTCAGTATCGATGAGTTCACCCATTGGTTTCTGCGACTCCAAATGGAAATCATGACAGGTAATGCAAGTGCTATTCAGCAAATTGACCTTGTTTGCTTCGCCACCGTGGCAAGTTCGACAGCCATCGATATCCGGCATAATAACATCAGTAGCTGACTTTGATAAGGTAGCCTCGTGGCAATCTGCGCATTGCATGTTTTTATGCCGCGAATGCGAAAACACTGTTAACGGCATCCAATGTGCATTCAGACGAACCGGCTTAACTTCCCAGGGCACTAACCTGTCGCCTGTCGGCGTTATTTCGTGACAAACAGTACAGGTTTGTTTTTCAAATAGATTAGCCGCCGCATTCGCAACCCGTGCTTCTATGTAGGCATTCGCATTACTGGAACCACCACCGGATTCTGTGTTGTTGCTATTGTTCTGCTCGACGATCAAATCCACAATTGATGTCGGCCTTGATTTTCTGCCGGGGCGGCGTATCGGCCGTGTTGAATCCAGGTCCAACGTTGCTTCTGCGGGTCGAACCGACTTCTCAGGTTTCGGTTTATCTTTCGTCAAATATTGATAGGCATAATACTCCCGTAAGGTACGCATCAAGTCTGGCGGTGATCCGTGGGGTACAACCCTGTCAGGCGTATCTGGGTCGAAGGTTAATTCATGACAGTCAGCACAATGTTGTTCCATCGTCACTGGTTTCATTCGCAGCCCGCCTTTCTCAGGTTCATGGCAATCTTTACAGACCATTACCACCGAGCCATCGGCCGAATTGATGCCGTTTTCATCAAGATGTTTATCGTGGGGGAAAATAAGGTTGCTCTGTTCTTTCAGACTATCATCGGCCAGTTCCATGCGTGTGGTTTGCCATACACCCTGATCATTTAGATGCTCTATAGCAACTTTAAAGGTCGGATGATCATCAAGAAAATCCGCTACAGGTCGTAACCTGTCCACACTAAAACCTGCTTTTTCCATATCAGCATGACAGGTAGTACAAACTTCCTGATCGGTCCGGGTGATGCTATCGGTTGTACTATGTTCCTTATGACAATCCCCACAACCATCGCCTACTTTGTAGTCCTGGCCCATTTCCTGAGTATCAAAATGATGATTAATGGATTGATGACAACTTAGACAATCTTCGTCTTTTACCTGGGTAAATACTTCGGTGTGGCATTGGCTACAATCATCACCAATAGAAACATGCGACTGATGTAATTTACCTGTTAGCCACATGCTATCGTCCGGCAGTGGGCTTTCACGCAAACCTTCGATACCAAAATACAAACCCGCGACCGGTATCAATAACCCAATCATCAAACAGACCACAAACAGCAGCCATGAAATTTGACGCAAGGGCGAATTTGTTTGTCTAAGTCTAATTTGATGGCGTTCTTTCAACGGCTGAATATGCGCTTCATCAAGGGTGACCTCAAGAATATAATCGACTTCACCTTCGCCTAACTTTATCTCGATAGCGTGACCAGAAATATCAACGATTTCACCTATCTCTAGCACTCTTTTTTTAGCGCTAATACCACCGACCACAAAGTTTTGGCCAGCTGTTGCGGCTATGGTCAATTTTCCAGCTATAACAGATAAGCTCGAATGCACCGGCGGCAGGCGTTGGTCGGTAACCTGGATTACCTGAGCACCACCCCGACCTATAGTAGCAACGCTGCCATCGAACTCCTGTTGAGTTGTCTCGCGTGACCCAATATATCGAATTTGTAGACGCACCAGTTTTCCTTAACTACCAGTAAATAAAAACGGACACAATATGCGCCGCCAGGGCCGCTAATAGTCCGAAAGACATCGGTATATGAAACATCAGCCAGATTTCCTGAATAGCGTTAAGCCTGATGTCACGCCGGATGATTCTCAGCAATCTCTGTCGACCACTGTATTCCTTAACCAAAGTTGTCAACTGCTGGGCTTCATCGCCAGTAGCCAGGGTCAAACGCTCAACCAGCTGGCTGACGACCACCGCCTGGTCGCGATTGTCTACCAACGTACCGTTCAACATTACTTTTGAGCGGTCTCGAGCAACTAATTGATCTAAGACATTACCGCCAAATTCAGTTCGATTAATTGCACTGGTAACCAACGATTGATTATCGGCGGATATTTTACCAACAATTTTTTTAACCAACAGATCAAGTTCTTCAAGCTGAGCAAAAATATCATCCAGGGTCTGACTACTTTTCAGCCGATTTCGCGATCCAGGGTAGACAATATAGGCGTATAGCCCAAAGAAACCACTAAATATAACCAGGCACATCAATACATAGGCTAACGTATGAATATTCCACCCAAATTGAAACCCTGTGTGTAAGGTGCCTATTATCAGTAACGCGGTCCCGAAATAGATATGCGCAGACACCCAACCTTTTGTTGTGCCCCAACCATTCGCAAAATTCCTTTTCCGTTTGCCTAAATAGAGCAACCAGAGGATCATCAATGCGCCGATAGTACCCAGGGTATAACCATACCATGTGCCACCATTGGGTGGTTGTTTCGGATCATGCCAGCCATAAATGATCACTGCCACAACCACAAAAGCCAGAGCAGCCCAAAAATAGCGCCCCTTTGCATGGGATACAAACGAATTAGACATTACGAATGATACTCGTATGCCTGCTCACGGTACCTATACTCTTTGCGAAATTTAGCCCCATCACAAAATCCCTTTTCAGCGAAAATTATTATTTTCATTTTTATATGCCTGTCGGACCGACCTTAACAAGGTAAAATCAAGTTAGCCGATAAGGTTAGTAAACTGCTCTGGGCTAAGACGCATCGCCGCCCCAGTTGGACAGGACCGTACACAGGCAGGTCCAGTTGATTGATCTATGCACATATCACATTTAACGGCTTTCTTAATTTCGTTTTCACCGCCAGAAGCTACCGCCCCTTTACCGGGCCGTAAACCAATCCCAAAAAGCATCCACTGCCAAAAATTCGCAGGCGCTTTACTCTTATACGACATTTTAATTACCCCATAAGGGCAATTTTGCTCGCAATTCCCGCAGCCGATACAAGTGTCTCCAATGACCACCTCTCCACCAGCACCCATCCGCTGAATGGCATTAGGGGGACAATCTTTCATACAATGAGGATCTTCGCAATGACGACATGAAGTCGGCACATGAATATGGGCGTGAGTAGGGCCAGCTTTACGATCGAGCCTTGAAGTACCATCATGGGTCGCAGCACACGCCTGTTCACATAGATCGCAGCCCACACAATTATTTTCATCAATAACCAACGCATTGGTGGCCTCGCCAAGCCCCTGGTCCATAAGAAAAGAAAGCAAACCATCAGCACCATCGCCGCCAGCAATATTGATATTTTGTTGGTGTCTGCTGCGGGTTTTCGCCTGCAGTGCTTCTCGCAGCCCAGGCGATCTACTCAACAACAATTCAAATGCCTGTTTGTCGATCGATACAGTTTCAGTTTTTACCGTCGCTGTGATTGTCGCCGAACGCACTGTATCCCCCAGCAAGGCCATTTCACCAATGTCGGCACCGGCTGGTAAATAGGTGCGGATAACATCAACATCATCAACGTTATTGGAAACCGTTACCGAGCCTTTGCGAATAAGATGAAAAGTATCGCCTTCGCCGCCTTCCTGCATGATAACTTCGTTTGGCGCATATAAGTTGATCACAGCCTTTGAGGCGATCGGTTCAAGTTCCGCAATAGGCGTATTAGGCGCAAATTTAGTCTGAATCTGCCTGACAATAAAAGTTTCATCAAGGACCCGTTTCACCATATCGATCGACGCGATAAGCTTATTCATGGTCCGCCGCGGGGTTTCGATTAGAATGCAGTTCTCGCCTGCAATCACGGTCGCAGAACGCCTCCGGCCAGATATCAGACTACCCTCACCAGTAAATGCACCAACGCCGGATAGAATCGTTAAATCGGCATTAATAATAGTTTTTATTTCGCCCTCAAGAACCGTATAAAAAGAGCTTGAATAATCATCTTTGGCAAATACAACATCACCAGCTTGTTTAACATGCACATTACTATCTAGAATAAGTTCTCGAAAAAGTAACGCGTTTACCGAAGAAAAAATAGGAATCCGTTCTTGCATCAACTTCAAGATGTGGTCTACATCTTCTGTATATGGCAGAACTTTGAACTTATCCTCAATTAAACCATGGTCGGCTGGTTTTACGTCATGCCCAAGAATGTAAGCAACAGCTTCATAACCCTGGTTCATTGCCTGTTTGATCAAAGGATAACCACCCAATGCCCCGATCACATATATCCCAGGCACATTAGACTCATACTCGCTGGTCAGGGCGGGAATGGCTGACATATCTTTATTGGGGAACTCAATACCGAAGGATTCAACCAATTTACGCGGGGGTATCGCGCCAAGGCGACCAATCACTCTGTGAACAGGTATTTTTTCCTCACCTACGTCAGTGCTTAACACCAGATTGCCACGAAACTCTTCACCTTCCAGAACTTCTACCGCGGTCGGCGAACTACTATAAAAACCTTGCACAGCACCTGATTCGATCGCCGCTAAAATCAGATTAAGGTTACCTTCTTTAGCCCGCGCAAATTCATCTTTCCGATTAATAATACAGACTTTATTGTTTTTTGAGAGTGCAATCGCATTCTCAATCGCCGCATCCCCAGCACCAACCACAGCGATGCTTTCACCTGAATACTCGTCAGGGTCATCAAGTTGATACTGAATAAAATCTGCCTGATCACCTGGAACACCTAGCTGACGAGGATTACCCTGCAGGCCGATCCCTAATATGATGTGTTTGGCTTTTACTTCTTTGCCACTGACCAGACCAATTGTAAAATCGCCTTTCTGTCCTGAAATTGACTTCGCTTCAGCACCGTACTCAACTTTGACTTTATGATGCGTTAGACCATCTTCCCAAACCGAAAGTATTTCCTCTCTTTTACCAGCGACAAAACCGACCGGGCTGCGTAAAGGCAGGATACCCGGCTCATCCATGACATGCTTGCCTTTCTGGTATTTCTGAATGGTATTGGCAATTTTTGGCGAACTTTCAAGCAAGACATGGGGGATATCCAACTCTGCACAACGAGCCGCTGCACTTAGACCACCTGGTCCTGCACCTATCACAGCAATCTCGTACAAGTTAACCTCCATGTTAAGTCTTTGCTCTAACCTATGACAAAAATCAGGCCAGATCACCAAGTGGTACAAAATGTTGAACTGATTTTAGCTATTCACGCCTAAATAGTATTCCAGGCAGCCTTGCTAACAAACCAATCTTTGAGGGTGCTTACTTATCTTCCGCTCCTAAATTAAGTGTGAATAACCTTAAACTAACAGTGGATTTACAATTTCTTACAGAGATACTAAATCACTTACACTACTTTGCCAACAGTTTTAAAAATAGTTGGCTCTTTTATGCATAACATTAGCGAATAATTAACGCTAACCAATTCACACTAAACAATCAACGCACCTGACTGACTTTTAATAATAGTTCTACATAGTGTATTTACAACTTAAGAAATTATTTCTTGATTACTAAACAGGCGTTGCCAACGCCAAAACACAACGCCAGAACACAATGCTTAGGTTAGCATCTGACTTTTTGATCAAAGATATACAATAAGTTAGATCGCCACCTGACTTAAATCAACTTTCGACCAGTGCTTGCCAGCTTGCAATCACATCATAACTAACTAGCGGTTCATTTGAACAATATCTCTCATGCCAGTAAGAATAAGATCAGGAATCACATGATCAAATAATTTCTCACGTTCAAATAATTGAGCAAAGCCGCCAGTACCGATAACCAAAGGCGCGTCGTCAACAAAAACTTCTGCTGTGATTTTGGCAACCAGTTCCTTCACCATACCAACGTTAGACCAATATAAACCGGCCTGAATACTCTCAATAGTGGACCGCCCAATACCAGACGTTACTGGCACTATCTCAACTGAAGGCAATTGAGCTGTTTTTGACTCTAGTGCATCCATCGCTAACCTCACGCCCGGTAGAATATTCCCACCAAGAAATTCTTTATCCCTGGTAATAGCACAAAGCGTGGTTGCAGTACCAAAATCGGCCACAATAAGGTTTTTGTTTGGGAATAATTTTACCGCGCCAACAGCGTCTGCAATCCGGTCAGCACCCACTTCCTTCGGGTCTCGGTAAAGTATTTTAAGGCCAGTTTTTACACCTGGACGTAAAATCAGCGGATCAATACCAAAATACTTCTGACAACACGCCCTTAGCGAATAAAGAAGGTCTGGAACGACACAACAGATGGCGACATTCTTAACCTTATCTGGGTCGATATTATTCTCTCTCAATACGATACGGAAAAACACACCAAACTCGTCGGACGAAGCACGCGCCTGAGATGTCCGTCTAAATTGTACCCGCAGTTTATCACCATCATAAAGTCCGCCATAAATCTGGCTATTACCAACATCTAAACAAAGTATCACTGCTCATGCTCTCCTCGTAACACATTATCAATTAATCTAACCTTGCCAAGTTGCGCTGCAGCAAATCGCCGACCACTAATAGTTTCAATATAATCAACGACAAACCCCAGTTGATTCAATTCAAGCGTAACTTCCTCATCAGACAAACCCGAAACCAATGCTGCATGTAATTTTGGCGCTAGTTTTCTTTCATTTACATTCAAATTTAGATTTCTGGAACTAAAAGCTAACCCGTCATTCTCTCGCACGGTGGGGCATCCTACAATTTCAACATCGACAAACAGCGCCTCAACCATACCTTTAATCAACTCAAATTGTTGATAGTCTTTTTCGCCAAAATAAGCTCTGTCGGGCTTTACAATATTCAACAATTTCATCACAACCGTTAACACACCAGTAAAGTGACCTTCTCTGTGGGCACCACATAATTGATGACTCAATTTCGTTTCTTCGACTTGATAGCTAAAATTATCGGGGTACATCTGTTGATAGGTTGGCATGAAGACATAATCAACGCCTAATTTTTCAGCTAACTCAAGATCTTCGGCCAATGTCTCAGGGTATTTAGCCAGATCATTGGCATTATCAAACTGAGTAGGATTTATGTAGATACTTAATACAGTAACATCGCTACATCGGACACTTTCGTCGATTAATGAAGCATGACCAATATGCAAGGCGCCCATAGTGGGCACAAAACCTACAGATTGGCCATTCAAACCCGAACGTAAAGCTCGAAATGCCGCTACGGAGTCAATTTTCTTCACTTATAGGATTCAGCTAAACTTGGGTATTCCTGTTCGACTACGTCGCCATGAAAACGGTTTACCGCATTTTTTATAACACCATGACTATCAGCATAACGCCGCAGAAACTTCGGCGTAAAATTTGGATTTGTACCTAACAAATCTTGCAATACTAACACCTGGCCATCCGTATGCGGACCTGCACCTATACCAATTGTGGGTATATTTAAACGTAACGAAACGCAACTACCCAATTTTGTCGGTATGCATTCAAGCACCACAGCGAAACAACCTGCCTCCTCAAGTGCCCTGGCACTTTCTACTAGTTGCGCAGATTTGGCCTCGTCTTTTGCCTGTACTTTATGCCCGCCCAGATTATGGATAGACTGCGGTGTTAATCCCAGATGTCCCATTACCGGTACACCTGCATCTACTATATGACGAATTATATCGATTTGATGAGTATCACCTTCTATTTTAACCGCATTCGCACCTGCGGCCATCAAACGGTGCACTGTATCCATAGCAACTTCTATACCCTTACTGCAACTTAAAAAAGGCATATCTGCAATGATGAATTTGTCTTTCGCACCACGTGCTACAGCAGCAACGTGTAGTTCCATCATTTCTGTCGTTGCATGTACTGTTGAATCAAAACCGTGCATAACCACCGCTAAAGAGTCACCGACAAGAATGCAATCTACATCTGAGGTATTAAGTATCTCGGCAGACCAGTAGTCATAACAGGTCACCATCGAAATTTTTTGATTATTATGTTTGAACTTGCTAAACGAGTGAATATTCATTTTTTATCTTCTCCAGCAGAACTAAATCAGAAAAAGAAGTAATCAGTCTCAACTAGCCTCTCGGGTCATGCGGCTCGCGTGGCCCTGCAGTAGGTTGTCGGTACCTGTCCCTCAACTGGATCAAGTCCCACATCAGTATGTAATAAATATGTGGTTTCGTCTCCGTTCATCAGAATCGAAGCGAGTAGCAAGAATATTGCATATTATTTGGGCTGTCTACCCAGTGGCGTAGACTAAATCGCTTATTTCGAACACCTAAACTAATAACCAGCTATATCTGAATCAATTCTAAAGCAAAATTTTCAATTCTTCTGTCAGCGCTATTGTATGCAAATAGAGTTCTGCTAGAATTGCGCCTCCGCAGCAGCCGTAGCTGCCGATAGGGCCTGTAGCTCAGTTGGTTAGAGCAGTTGACTCATAATCAATTGGTCGAAGGTTCGAGTCCTTCCAGGCCCACCATATCACTCAGCACTTCTAAGCTAAGCAGTGCAAAACGCCACAATACAAACTATACCGCCTAAGTATTGACAAATTATTTAGCCCAGTTTGTATGGGTTACTTCAAATTGGCTGACATTGCCAAAATACCGCTGATATATATCTACCCTTCAAGCAGACAAATCGTTCTTAGCGATGCATTAAAAACTATTTTCAACAAAAGCTATTTTCAACAAAAACTATAAGACCGAAAAGGGCCATATAAAGCCACGAAGATGACATAGCCAGAGCAGGCTGGTAGCATGGCATTTGTATACTAGCGTACTAAATTAGCGAGCTTCATTATGAGATTCGGATTATCAGAAGAACAAACCATGTTGAGCGATATGCTCAACAAATATCTAGTGGCAAATCTACCTCTGGATGTCGTCAGAGCATCCTCTGAACAGACTCTGCATCACAATCAGGAAATCTGGTCAGGCCTGCTCGATCAGGGGATCCACTCCATTTTAATCCCCGAAGACTACGGCGGAGCAGGTTTAAGTATGTTGCACTCAGAAGTAGTCTCAGAAACCCTTGGTAAACATATCGTACCCGTTTCATATCTGAGCAATGCAGTACTGTCTCCGCTGGCTATCTTATACGCTGGCAGCGAATCACAAAAAGAACAACTACTGCCAGAGTTAGCCAGTGGCAGTACCAGTTTCGGTATTGCATTAACCGATGTTGTTGCCAATCGTGAAAACACAAAACTAGAAATTAATGGCAACAAGGTCAGTGGTAGTGCAACATTTATCATGGCGGGCGAAAACGCCGACAAACTCATACTGGCCGCACCAGGTACACTGCTAATAGTCGATACTAAGGCAGCTGGTGTAACCATGGAAAGGCTTAACACCGTTGACAAAACCAGAGATTTTTCCGCAGTTACACTTAAAGATGCACCTTGCGAGCTGCTTGGTGAAATCGGTTCAGCCGACGACGCCATAGAAAAGTTACTTAATGCCGCACGTATCAGTATCGCCGCCGATTCTCTGGGCGCAGCCGACGCCATGTTTAACCAGGCATTGGCTTACAGCCGTGAACGCTTTCAATTTGATCGACCAATTGGTTCATTCCAGTCTATTAAACATATTCTTGCGGAAATGATTACCGACCTCGAACCCTGCCGGTCTTTGCTGTGGTATGCGGCTTACGCCTATGACGAAGTTGAAGACGAAGCAAAACTGGTGGCCTGCCATGCCAAAGCCCACATTTCTGAGATGGCCAAACATGTTGGCCGCGCTACGACAGAACTTCATGGCGGTATGGGTTTCACGGACCTTCTCGGGTTACATTTTTGGTTCAAACGCATTGAAGTGAATCGTCAATTACTCGGCGGACCTGAACTACAACGACACAACGCTGCTGTGGCCCAGGGCTGGGCACCAAACGCGATTACAGCAGCTTAGGAGGTTGAGATGGAATTAAATTACGGACCTGAATACGACGATTTTCGCGCAGAAGTACGTCACTTTTGTGAGACCGAAGGCAAAAAAACAAAATCCGGTGCCCTCAGAATGGGTGAAAATAGGCCCTCTCAAGCCGCCATTGACTGGCAGGGTCAGTTAATAGAAGCAGGTTATACAGCTCGCACCATACCCAAAGAATACGGCGGCTACGGTGGCACCGCAGATATTGTTAAAAGCCTGATCATTCAGGAAGAATTTGTTGCCAGCGGCACGCGCTCAGGTATTCAGAACCAGGGTATTTCAATGCTAGTGCCAACCCTATTAGAAGTAGGTACTGAAGAACAAAAGTTGAAATACATCAAACCCACCATCAACGGTGAAATGATCTGGGCCCAGGGTTATTCTGAGCCAGGTTCCGGCAGCGACCTTGCCAGCCTTAAAACTAAAGGTGTTGTCGAAGGTGATAATTTTGTTATCAATGGCCAAAAAATCTGGACCAGCTCAGCACAATATGCCGATATGTGTTTTATTCTGGTGCGCACCGAACCCGAAGCACCCAAACATCATGGCATTAGTTATCTACTAATGGATATGAAAACAACTGGTATTGATATCAAACCCCTGGTCACTATGACAGGAGATGCATTTTTCAACGAAATGTTCATTTCCGATGTCAAAGTACCGGTTACGAGTATCGTCGGTCAACGAGGTGAAGGCTGGCGGGTTGCAAATGTCACCTTAAAATACGAGCGCGGTATGATCGGCAATCCAGGTATGTCCGCAATGGGCATCAGGGGGGTCGCAGATCTGATGGAAGAAGAAACTATATCCGGCATTCGAGCGATGGATATGCCAGTTTATCGTGACCGGCTACTTAAGCTACAGGGCCGTTCTCTAGCCAACAAATATCATGGCTTGCGACTGCTATCCAATGAAATCAACAAAGAAGGTATGGGCGTAGAAGGTTTAATTGTAAAGCTATCTGCAACCTATCTTTCCCATGAGATTTATTCTCTTGCAGTTGATGTCATGGGCGAATTTGGCACGTTATATGATGGTAGTGCTTACCAGCGCCAGAAAGACTGGATGCGTCAGTATCTCGGTTCATTTATGGGCATTATTGGTGGTGGTACATCACAAATTCAAAAAAATGTGATTAGCGAACGCGGCCTGGGCTTACCCAGAGAACCTCTGGTCAAACTTGACCAAAACGGCTGGGAACTAATCAAGAAATAACCCTGAGCGTATATACAGCCTTGAGCTATAAACAGCCCTGAGCGATGCTTTTGGTTATAATATAAACAGCCTTGAGCGATGCTTTTGGTTATAATATAAACAGCCTTGAGCGATGCTTTTGGTTATAAAAAGCCTTCAGCCCAACGGAGAGAACGCAAAAGGGCCAGGATAATAATTTACCCTGGCCCTTTTAAGCGTAATAAAATTAAACAACAACCAATCTAAACTCAATCAAGTTAATCATTGTTTGATTCAGTGACTATCTAAACCCAGAGCTATCTAAACCCAGAGCTATCTAAACCCGAGGCTATTTTTAAGCTCCGGGCCTATCCCTCAAAACCAGGCACACCTGGTTCTCTCTGCACGCCCAGGCTGTTTAAGGCCATGGCTAACATATTATATTGACCAACGGTGAAAATCAGGTCTGTAATTTGCTGCTCATTGAACTGTTCACTTGCCAGTGACCAGGTCTCATCCGAAATCATAGTAGTTTCAATCAATTCATCCGTCACTTGCAATACGATTCGTTCGACGTCATTCCATCCTTCTGCCGCCGGTCCGGTTTTAATTCGACTATGGTCAGTCGGCGTCAAGCCAGCACTCGCACTCATCAAAACGTGCTGGCCCCATTCATATTCACAATCCGTCAACAGACCTACACGCATTATGGCCATTTCCCGCAATCGCGGCGCCACACTTGATGTGCCCATAATATGACCAGCAAGATGATTCCATTTAGTCAGCAGCGGCATATTACGCATCAGTGTGGCTAAAACATTAAAAACAAAGCCATATTGTTTTTTAAGCGGCGCACCTATATTTTCCTGGTCGGCTGACCATTCGGATTCAGGTAGCGGCGTAATTCTAGGTTTTGATAATCGCATTGGGGTCCCTTATTAACATTTAATTATAACTTTAAACGCACAAATCTTATCGACGGCTAAGCCAGCTGAATTTCCAGCTCATCCAGAAATTCCACCAGCGCCTGAGTAAAAATTTCATTATTATCACCAGCAACCATATGACCAGCATCCGTAACATCAGTATATTTAGCGTTAGGTACCGTTTTACGGAAATCTTCAACCGCCGCCTCTGTGACCAATTCGCTCATCTTGCCCCGAATTAATAAAATAGGGATCTGAATCGCGCGCAGCGCATTATTCAATCGACTGGGGTCTTTACTTCCTGACGGCTTCGAATCACCTGTCATAAATTTAGGGGCCCAATGCCAACGATAACGACCATCGTCTCCCAGGCGAAGGTTTTTCTTCAAACCAGACAGGTCCTTGGGTGATTTGCGATGGGGCAAATAACTCGCAATCGATTTAGCGGCATCTTCGAGGCTAGCAAACCCGGCTTCCAGGTCCCGCCCCATGAATGAGACAATTTTATTAACACCCTCCGCATCCATTTTTGGTGCAATATCAACTAATACCAGCGCTTCAAAACCATCAAGTTTAAGTTCACCTGCTGCAACCATGCCGGATATACCGCCAAGAGACGCACCAACCAGCACCGGCGGCTTTGGCAAAGTAGCCGCCACACTGAGCAAATCATGACCAAAAGATTCGATAGCGTAATCACTATCAGGCGCCCAATCACTTTCACCATGGCCTCTTAGATCAACGGATATTGCATATAGCCCCTTATCCGCCAATAGTTTCGCCGACGATTGCCATGCATGTCGCGTTTGACCTCCGCCATGAGCAAATAAAACAAACCTTTCCGCAGTATTAATATCGCCAAAAGAATCAGCCACAAGGTTGAGGCCTTTAAAACCTTCAAAATTACTTTTCATCAATCAAATCCCAATAGATACGCTCACTATCTGCTTTTAAGACATGTACATTTTAAGATAAAAGGCTTAAGGAACATCATTCACATCACCTTCCGGGCCTTCGTGATGCGGTTTGAGCTCATGGGGAGACTGCACCGGTTCACCGTCAACAGGCACTTTGCGCGACAGAAACTCAACCACCGAGGTCGCAAACACATCGTTACGATCACCTGCAACCATATGCCCAGCACCGGTTACATTGACATACTCACTATGCTGGCAGATGTCGAGAAAACTCTGCGCTCCTGCCTCACTCAAAACATCAGAAAGACCACCACGGACTAATAAGACAGGCAATGACAAGTTTTTAGCGCAAGCTTCGAGTCGATCTTCTCGCATCGAACCATCGCGCTTCTGCGACCTGAAAGCTGGATCCCAATGCCAACGATACTTACCATCAGCAGCTAAGCGCACATTTTTACCCAGTCCATCGAGGTTTTTTGGTGCTTGACGTTGCGGTTGATAACTTCCTATCGCTTCTGCAACCTCTTCAAGCGAACTAAACCCTTCAGGTTTCTGACTCATGAAGGCAGTTATTTTACCCACGCCTGCTTTTTCTATTTTTGGCGCAATATCAACCAATACCAATGCCGTAGCATCAATATGTTCCTCACCCACAGCAACTAAACTGGTGCCGCCACCCATAGATGCGCCAACCAGTACTGGCCGTTTACCGCCAAGCAACTCAACCACGCATTTCAAATCAGATACCTGAATGTCCATGCCGTAGACACCATCAGGTGCCCAATCAGAATCACCATGGCCGCGGGCATCCATTGCAACAGCATGGTAACCAGCAGCGCCCAATGTTTCACCAGCGCCTTTCCAGGCATGCCGAGTTTGTCCGCCACCATGCTGCAGAATAACCAACGGTCCATCGGGGTCGCCCCAGGAGTCCGCAGCAATAGTTATACCCGTCGGAATTTTCCAACGATGCATTGGTTCAGGTGTACCCGGTAATCTTGTTCCTGCACTCATCTTCCGCTATCCCCTAAAAATTATATCCTTACCAACCGCTCACTAAAGAACATCCATTATCGTGATGTCGGAACTTCGGTAAACGGCATTCCTTTATCCATACGCGGCTCCTGCGGTAAACCAAGCACCCGTTCAGCAATAATATTTGCCATAATTTCATCAGTACCGCCGGCGATTCGCAAACCGGGAATGCTCATATAAGCCGCCTGAAATAAATTCTCTTCATCCTCATGCCCTGGATTCCAGGCAATACCGGCCTGCTCCATAATATCAATTGCGAAAGAAGATAGGTCTTGAGTTTTAGGCGCCCCAACGAGCTTACCAATGCTATTTTCCGGACCCGGGATTTCTCCTCTGGATAAGGCCGTTAAAGAACGCATGCCAGAATACTTTAAGCCTGATTCCTGAATATACCAATTGGCTAGTTTTGCCCTGACATTTTTGTTTTTAATAGCCAGCTCATCATCAATATATACTTCCTCAGCCAATTTCATCGCAGTCTTAAAGCCAGCTTTACTGCCACCACCACCAATGGTTGCTCGTTCATTCATCAGTGTTGTTAGCGCTACTTGCCATCCTTGACCCACTTCACCCAACCGTTGCTCATCAGAAACCCGTACATCAGTAAAATACACCTCATTAAAACCGGAGGTGCCTGACATCTGTTTAATAGGTTTAATATCAATGCCGGGTGATTTCATATCAATAAAGAAATAGCTCAAACCCTGGTGTTTGGGTACATCTGGGTCAGTACGCAAAACAATAATGCCGTAGTCAGAATACTGTGCGCCCGACGTCCAGATCTTTTGGCCATTGATCAACCAGTCACCACCATCGCGTTCCGCTTTAGTGGTCAGTGCAGCCAGATCAGATCCGCCAGCGGGCTCACTAAATAATTGACACCAGATTTCTTCACCGCTAGCCATTTTTGGTAAATAACGTTGTTTTTGTTCATCGGTTGCCCAGGTCATCATTGTCGGGCCGCCCATACCCTGACCGATAAGAAACACCCCGGTATTGGGCGGGCCAACTTTCATTTCTTCCTGACCCCATATCACCTGTTCAATGGCAGAGGCAGCCCGACCACCAAATTCCTTCGGCCAACGTAAACAGGCCCATCCGGCGTCAGCTTTTCTTTTTTGCCAAAGCTTCGCCTGAGCCATTAGATCAAGCGGCTTAAGTTCTGCTTCTGTGGGTACATTCTGTTTCAGCCACTTAGCTGCTGCTACTCTAAATGCTGCTTCTTCAGCTGAATCATTAAAGTCCACTTGCACCCTCCTCTGCAGCGTTTTGCTGCTCTATCGCGGTAATTAATTTATCCTGCCACTGACCTTCGCTACCGACATTTACTGACAATATTTTTGAGCGACGATAATGAAATTGGCAGTCAAACTCCCAGGTAAAACCCATACCACCGTGGGTTTGAATATTTTCCTTAGATGCGAAGTAGTAGGCCTGAATACCTGCAACTCTTGAAGCTGCGGCGGCTACGGGGAGATCAGCTGCATTGGTATCTAATGCCCAGGCGCCGTAATAACAATTGGACCGAGCCAAAGTATTCTTCACATAGACATTCGCTAATTTATGCTTTATTGCCTGATAGCTTGCAATAGCACGGCCAAAAGCAAATCGGCCCAAAGCGTATTCTTTCGCCATTTCAAGAGCGGCTTCTGAACCACCATTTTGTTCCCAGGCAAAAAGAATAGCTGCCCTGTTTAAAACATTTTGGGTTGCAGCCCAGCCAGCACCCGCCTCGCCCAATAACTCACCGGTCGCATCTGAAAATGTAATATTAGCGTGAGACCTGCTGGGGTCCAGAGTGACAATTTTCTCTCTCTTAACGTTCGCCTGTTTCAAATCAACAATAGCCAAACTTGCACCATCACCACTCGAGGCTTTTACCACAACGATAGCAAAATCTGCTATATCTCCGTCTGCAACTGCTATTTTTTCGCCGCTAACAGAATCCGTGCCAGTCGTTAAAATAGTTGCTGGCGACGCTCGTCCACGAGTTTCTGCCAGAGCAAACGTACCGACAATCTCGCCTGTTGCCAGCCTGGGCAGATACTTTTCTTTTTGTTCGTGGCTGCCGTAATTAAGAATTGCTTCCGAAGCCAGATAAACCGACGACGAAAACGGTAACGGACATAGGGCTCTACCAAGTTCTTCAGCGATGACTGATAGTTCAATATAACCCAGCCCCAGACCACCATATTCTTCTGGGATAACAGTAGAAGTCCAGCCCATCTCAGCAACTTTTTGCCATAGTTCGGTATTAAATGCACCATCGCCTTCCAATACTTCTCGGACAACTTTGAGCGAGCAATTATCCTGTAGAAAACCACGTGCTTGTTCACGCAGCATATTCTGCTCTTCTGAGAATTCAAAATTCAATGTATGTCACTCCTCTGATATGTGTTGAATGCGTTTTCAAATTGCCAATGCGAATAAAATTGCCAATGCGAAATAAAATGTCAATGCAATCGACTTTAGCTACTGAACCAATGTCCAGGTGCCTATTTGATAAAACAAAATTTAGATCGACTCATTAGCAACTGCCTGATTCGTCATCGCCCGACTCATCATCTACAAAACCCCATTAGGTTGTCCCGTCAATCGGTCCCGTCAATCAATGGTCTTGCTAATAAATGACCCTGCTAATAAATGATAGGGCGACTAACACTATCTTAAATTTGTAATCATGTATACAGTCCGAATTCTGCCTGCAGCAATTCAAACTACAACCATACCAGCTACAAAAAGAACCTGTTGACGACCAGCGCAGAACGCGTTCAACAATTGAAGTTATGGATGGGTAAATATACAGAGGTGCCAGCCGAATGACTCGCAAGACAGACTATGAAGGATACCTCTTAACAGGAAGGCTTAGGTTCTGGGTAGGCAAAGCCGCTACCCACTTGCTTACCTGTTCAGATGCAAACTATAGGTTAGGCAACTATTTCTTCAATGGATGCAATCTGACCGGAAGCTCAGAATAACCTTTGATCAATGTCGAATAACTACGCACAGGTTCTCCAACTACTTCTACCTTTTCAAAACGCTCCATGATGCCTTCCCATACCAGGCGAAGTTGCATTTCAGCAAGACGATTACCCATGCAGCGATGAATGCCAAAACCAAAAGATAAATGGTGCCTTGGTCGTTCTCGATCAATAATGAAGTCATAAGGTTTTTCAATTACCTCCTCGTCACGATTACCCGACACGTACCACATAATCACTTTATCGCCTTTTTTAATCTGCTTGCCGCCCAGCATCGTGTCTTCGAGCGCAGTACGACGCATGGAAGTTAACGGTGTCTGCCAGCGAATAATTTCTGGCACCATGGTCCCAATTAACTCGTGATTATCACGCAATTTCTGATATTGGTCAGGATTCTGGTTTAACGCCAGAACACCGCCAGAAATTGAATTTCTGGTAGTATCATTGCCACCAATAATCAATAACATCAGGTTACCCAGGAATTCATACGGCTGCATATGTCGGGTTGCTTCACCATGTGCCAACATAGAAATCAAGTCACCAGTTGGCTCTTCATTAACCCGCTCATTCCATAGCTTGGTAAACGCCGCCAGACATTCCATCAACACATCGCGTCTTTCTTCAATTGTTTTTACAAGGCCATCTGGGCCTGGTGCAGTGGTGGCCACATCGGACCAATAAGTAAGCTTACGTCGCTCTTCAAAGGGAAAATCAAATAATGTCGCCAGCATTTGCGTAGTCAATTCGATAGAAACCTTATCCACCCAGTTAAAAGTTTCACCAACAGGTAAAGAATCAAGAATTGTAGCGACCCGCTCCTTGATTAGCGGCTCCATCTGCGCCAAATTTCGTGGCGCGACAACACCTTGCACTGTTTTCCTTTGCTCACTATGTTTTGGTTCATCCATAGCAATAAACATAGAGACAGGCAGTTGCTGAGATTGAAAGGGCGAGATACTGATGCCATCGGCAGAAGAATAGACACTGGCATTGCCTTCAACTTCCATAATATCGTTGAACTTTGTTACCGACCAATAAGGGCCAAACTGCGACTCTTTACAATAATGCACTGGGTCGTCTTTACGTAGCCGGTCGAAAAAAGGCCAATAGGCATCAGCTTCAAACAAACCAGGCTGGGCTACATCAATTTCATCAAGCGGTATCGTCTTAGGGTCTTTGTGCCGCATGGTATCAACGACATCTTCCAGCTTCATTGCAGGTGTACCATCGTACTGTTCAGTATCGACTGCTTCCATTTTCTGACTCATAACATCTCCTCAAAATCATTACAATATCGGTTCGCTGTATACTTTCGCTATATACTATAGCCAAATAGTAAGCATAAATACAAATTTCAAGCATATTGAAATAACAACAAAAATCGAGATATTTTTGATACGGGATTGTTGAGGATTAGGCGATAAATACCCTATCATGAAGATAGGGATATGGGCTACCTGTAATACCTGCTGCCGCCCCTTCGATAAGAGCAACAGCAGATTGTAGTCACCAGCTGAAAATAATACGACTTAATCAGCGCTTCTTTAGAAGGTAATTACCTGACGTGCAACTTCACCCGTTTTAAGTGCGTCCATACCTTCGTTAATCTCAGACAAAGGTATACGGCGAGAAATCAGCGGATCAAGCTTGAGTTTACCTGCCAGATAAAAATCTACAAATCTTGGCATATCAATGCGAAACCGATTTGATCCCATCATAGAACCCTGAAGTTTCTTCTCCTGAAGTAAATCCATACCTGGCACTTCGATGGACTGGCCAGCAGGTACCATACCAATAACCGTGGCAGTACCACCAGTAGTGAGCATTTTCCATGCGTCTTCGCAGGTTTGCTTGAGTCCGATAGCTTCAAAAGAATAGTCAACACCACCTCTAGTAAGCGCCTTGACCTGTTCCACAGAATCACCATTGCTGGCATTAACCACATCAGTTGCACCAAATTCTTTGGCTAACTCTAGCTTGGAGTCAAGCCTGTCAACAGCAATGATACGGCCTGCACCCGCTATAGCCGCACCATTTATAGCGCTTAAACCAACACCGCCACAGCCAATAACAGCCACCGTTGAGCCCGCTTCTACATTTGCTGTGCGTAGTGCAGCACCTGCGCCAGTTGTAACACCACAACCAATTAACGCCGCTCGGTCCAAAGGCATGTCTTTACGGATTTTTACCACTGCATTTTCATGCACTAACATTGCTTCGGCATAGGAAGATAAATGTGCGAACTGTGCCACTGGCTCACCACCAATAGTAATCCGAGGTTTTTCTCCGGACTTTCTTGCTGTAGCTTTACCGCCACAACGGTTCGGAAACCCAGACAGACAATGATCACAATGACCACAAAATACCGATAAACAGGTAATCACATGGTCACCTGGTTTTACATATTCAACTTCAGAACCTACTTCTTCAACAATACCCGCTGACTCGTGACCTAGTACCGCTGGCGCACGAAACGGAAATATCCCTTCTACGAAGTGCAAATCACTATGACAGATACCCGCAAATTCTGTTCGTACACGGATTTCGCGTGGCTTCGGATTATCCAGCTCCACGTCTTCTATTGTCATGGGCTGATTTGGACCATGAAAAATGGCTGCTTTCATAATATCTCCTTTAATAATTCGGAATTCAAACGCTGTTTCAAATTGGGTATTTAGCCCGCCTGCAAGTGGTCTGCGGTATCTACTGCCGCAACCGAGCATAATTCCTGCCCAGGCCGCTCATACTCTATATATGCATATCCAAACAGGCAGACCGCTAAACTTAACAAGTATATTAGTTCCGTAAGTGTGCTTACAATACAAATCTATGGCGAATTACCGCTCCACAGATTAGCCCCTGCTGCGATAGAGCGCCTGCGGCGATATAAAAAGCCTGCGGCTATATATAAAGCCTGCGGCGATAACAAAAGTCTGCGGCGATAACGTAGCTAACCCTATGCGACAACACTCGCATCGCGCAGCGCAGTAATTTCGACCTGCGAAAGATTTAACTGCTCAGTCAGTATCTGATCTGTATGTTGCCCAAGCGAGGCCACTGTTTTGCCTGTAGCAAGATCAGCATTAGCGAATTGAAAAGGTACATTCTGGACTAAAAATTCACCATGCTCATCTTCTAGCTGTGCAAAAGAGTCTCTGGCAGCGATCTGCGGATGATCAAATAATTCAGCGGGCGCATTATAAACACTGCAAGGCACCCCGCATTGATTCAGCGCCTGCTCACATTCCAGCGCCGTATACTGTATTGACCAGGTCTCAATTTCCGTCACCATTACCTGCGGGTTTCTAGCCCGATTAATTGCACTAAACCTGTCGTCGGTCAATAAATCTGGGCGTTTCATAGCTTTAGCCAAACCTTCTAGGTTTTTACCCGAAATAATACAGGCCATCACAAAACCGTCTTTAACCCGCACAGATCGATAACTTCTTGGTCCTGCCGGACTCGGGAGTTGGGAGTTCTGCAGCTGCGGTGGGATAAGCGTTAACATTGATTCTAGCATGGTAACATCAATATTTTCTCCTACTCCAGATTGCGCACGGCCCAACAATGCTGTTTGCACCGCGCCAAAGGCGTACGAGCCAGTTAGAATGTCAGCTATCATTATGCCGCTATTATGCGGCCTTTCGGGCGCGCCATCCTGGCATTCCTGGTGCACAAAATCAAAACCACTGGCAGCTTGCGCAATCGGCGCATAGGCTGCTCGAGACACAAAAGGCCCAGCCTGACCGAAACCAGACAAGGAGCAATAAATTAAATTCGGACAATCAGCTGCTAACGAATCATAATCAAGGCCAAATTTTGCCATTACCCCAGGACGAAAATTCTCAACCAGCACATCAACTTTTTTAGCCAGTTGTCGCGCCAACGACTGTCCCGACTTCGATTTCAGGTCAATAGCGATACTTGATTTACCCACATTAAAGTGGGCAAAGATGCGGCTCATGCCCCTGGCACTGCGGGTAATATCCCCTGCCCCAGGCGTTTCAACCTTCAACACCTCAGCGCCGCAGTCAGCAAGCATACGGGTACATATTGGGCCTGCATAAACAGCAGAAAAATCGAGGATTTTGAGCCCCCGTAAAGGCTTTCGGGTGCGCTTTGCAGTGCTCATATTATTCCTTTCAACTTCAACTCTAAATTCGCGTGAGGAAAGCTCTGACTAAATAGCAATTTTCAGCAAGGCAAAGCTTATTAATGGGAGAAAAATCACAACCAGTTACCAACCGTTTGTGATTGTCTAAACCGTGATTTAAACGCCCCATTTACAAAAAACGGGCCGTTTAAGCAAAGTTTCTTAGCTGTCTTTTTCTTCTCGTTCAGCAAACACTTCCGTCGCAATATGCATGCCTTCCACTGAAGTAGGAAATCCACCGTAGATCGCCATATGCATAATCAGTTCGCTTATTTCACTCTTACTCAAGCCGTTATCCAACGCCTTACCGAGGTGTAACCGTAATTCGTTAGGCCGATAAAGTACCGTTAATGCGGCCACAGTAATAAGACTGCGATCCCGTTGCGAGAGACCCTCTCTGGACCAGACGCCCTCTGGCAACACCGTATCAATAATCAGTTTACCCCAGTCATCACGAATTTCTTCGGGTGCTGGCAATGATGTTGTTATGGCACGGGCTAGTTTTAACTTTTCTTCTTCAGTCATTTTTTTATTCACTCGAATAGCGGGATAGATATTCTGCAATTTGCAGGAATAAATGTAAACCTGCTTACAGACTTAGCAGAAACAAAAAAACCTACGAAGATCTAACAGCCCGTGCTATCTCACCCCATTTATCCAGGTTTTCCGGATGTAGCTGTATATCTTCAGCCGCAAGGTACGTAACCACACGTGTAGCTACACCCGCATAACGATTCTTCAAGGCATCAGCCATATCATCCCACTTTGCTACCAATGCAAAATCATCAAGCATTTCGTCCGTGATGGTATTTGCCATGCCCTGCATATCACCTTTACGCATCAAACCACCCAACTTTTCAGTGGTACCTTCGTAACCAAGGTCATCAAACTGAAAAGAATAGTTAGGTGTCGAGCCATAAAATGCAATCTGAGTTTTGGCACGATTCAGCATCAACTTACGATCTTCCGCACTATCACCGGCTATTGCAAAAACAGGAATCATCAAATCAATATCGTCCACAGATCTTTCGGCACGACTAGCGCCTTCTGCTAACGCTGGTAATAATCGATTTTTAATATAGGCCATAGAATGCATTGGATGCACATGCACCCCATCACATAATTCCCCTGCCATCTTGCACATATAAGGCCCAACTGCCGATATATCTATTTTAACATCGTTAAACTCATGCCTGGGCGGTGACCACATAGCAGGCAGCAAACTAAGATTATAATACGGCCCCTGGTGAGACAATTTTTCATCGCCACGAAATGCGCGTATACAAGCTTTAAAAGCAGACACATAATCACGCATTTGCGGTGCTGGTTTATCAAACACAGAACTGTAGCGCCGCACCACATGACCTTTTACCTGACTACCTAAACCAATTCGAAATCTTCCCTCCGTATTCTGCGCTAATTCCCAGGCTATTTGGGCAGATATCATCGGACTACGTGGAAAAGCCACAGCAATACCCGTACTAAAACTCAAGCTAGGCGCAGCTGTCGCCGCTGCCGCTATCATCATCCAGGGAACCTGCCCGCCTTCGGTAAAAAGCATGCCTGAAAAACCCGCCGCTTCGAGTCGTACAGCCAACTCAGCACTTTTCTTCCAGGTGAGACCACCCGTCATTAAATCAAATTCCACTTTGCTTCTCCCGTTTTTTCATCTACTCAAATTTTTATTCACTCAGCCCAAACAGATCAAATTGGTTAGCCGAAGTTATTCCGTTTTATACAAACATTTTTAACGATGCTTTATTTACAAGGCATTATATATAAAACTTTATAAACTGGGTTTTACCAGCCGTCACTATGATCGCTTTTTACGATCCGTTGGTCGACCCAACATTCGATCCGAGATAATCCGCAACTGGATTTCCGAGGTACCTTCAAAAATTTTGGTTAATCTGGCATCACGCCAATATCTTTCCATCGGATGCAACTTGGTATATCCCGCACCACCAAGAATTTGCAGACAATCAGAAGTTACCCGTTCAGCCATTTCAGTAGCAAACCATTTAACCATGGAAGATTCCTTATCCATCCGCTGACGGTTATCCAAACCCGTACAAACATGATACATAAGTTGCCTGGCGGCTTCTATTTCTGATGCCATGCGGGCTATTTTAAAACGCGTCTCCTGAAAATCAGAAATTGGTTGACCAAACTGAACCCGCTGATGTGAATATTCCATCGCATCTTCAAGCGCCCCACGCGCTAGACCAATGGCCCTGGCAGCGGTATGTGCACGCGCAATCTCCAGACCACTAACAGTACTTTTGAAGCCTTCTTTTTCACTGCCACCCTGAATATTACCCTTCGGGATACGGCAGCCATCAAAAGCCAGCTCCCAGGTTTTCCAGCCGAAATAACCAATTTTAGGAATCACCGACCCCTTACACCCCGCTGGTAATTCACCTCTGGGCTTTTCAATAATAAGTGTTTGCAAACCGGTATATTCATGGGATTCGTCAGCCTCTACCCGACAAAGTAATGAAATATAGTCAGCCGCATCTGCGAAGGTACACCAATATTTATTACCGGTAATCACCCATTCATCACCTTCAAGCACCGCCTTACAGCTGATTGCTGCAAGGTCAGAGCCTACATCGGGTTCTGACAACGAGACGGCTGCCAGATATTCGCCTTTCGCTGCTTTTTGACTGTATTCAAGCTTTCTCGCCTCTGACCAGCCCTGCACTCCCATCATAGTCCCGGATCGTGCCAACAAACTGGCCACACTCATCCAGCCACGCGCCAGCTCCTCTGCTACCAGGCAATATTCAAAAGAACCCAACCCCAGCCCACCATATTCAACAGGCATACGAATACCAAAATAGCCTAACTGGCCCATTTTATCGCGCAGCGACATCGGTATATCACCCTGAATGGGATCCAGCTCATTCGCTACAGGTAGCACCTCTTTCATGGAAAATTCGCGTGCGACTTCCTGGATCATTTTTCTTTCTTCGGTCATATAACCCGGATTGGGGTTCTCTATGATGGCATCTTCTGAACGGTCCATGACCATATTCAGCTCTCCTTTTTAAACGAACTATATACAGGGCTTAATTTATATTGGTGGCTTAAACAAATTACCCAGAACTGAATTAGCCAAAAGCTTGTTACATGCCGATTAAATCGGCTGTATCAAGCGTATTTTGTAAAATTCGAACACTGGCAGCATCAACCATCACGCCATCTACGCTGATCGCACCCAGGCCCTGCTCCAGCGCTTCAGCATAGGCTTTTTGTTGCTTACGCGCAGAATCTACATCAGCCTGCGAAGGAGAGAACTCTCGCTGCGCTATTTCTACCTGAGAAGGATGTATGGCCCATTTACCCACCATACCCAAAACATCAGCCCGAGCACAATCAACGCCAAAAACATCCAGCGCCCGAAAATCTGCAAATGGCCCATCAACCGGATCTATGCCGTTAGCGCGACAGGCAATAGTCATCTTATACCGCGGATAATGCCATACGTCTCCCGGGTAGGCCGCAGAATCACCGCCTATGCCATCAAGATTCATACGCTGGCTAGCAGAATAATCACCCATACCAAATATTAAACATTCCAGTCGATCACTTGACGCTGCAATTTCCTCGACATTCATCATGCCTTCAACTTCTTCTATCAGGCATTCAATACCAATGCGGTTTTTTAGTCCTAATTTACTTTCCAGCTGGTCCAATAACATATGCACAAACATAACATCGTGAGCGCTCTTGGCTTTAGTTAGCATAATAGTATCGAGTTTTTCGCCGGCACCGGTAACAATCTCTATGATATCATCATGGCAATAGGGCGTTTCTACGTCATTTATTCGCACACATAAGGTTTTTGGCGTCCATTCCAGTTCATTGAGCGCTTTAACAATCATCCCACGAGCAGAAGCTTTAGCATTCGGTGCAACCGCATCTTCAAGATCCAGAAACACATGATCCAGGTCCATCTTAGCGGCCTTCGCCATCATCTTTTCGCTAGACCCAGGCACAGAGAGCTGACATCTTCGCAATCTTTTTGGTTTTGTATACATCATTATTTTCCTTCTAATAATAGAATTATTTGCAGCGCTCCTGTAGCACTAACCTTGCACGGATATATCTATTTATATCCGTGCACATAGCACTCATGCAGTACTTCTTTAATGGCGTTAAGCAATATTCGCTCACCAACATCCACTCTTTTCAGGCGCAGCTATTCAATTTCAATGCTTTCTTTTAATCAACACTCGACGTTCGCCCTCAAACACTATTTCATCTTTTTGATTAGTGCCCCAATGTTTAAACGTGACCTCACCAGACCTACTGTCTACTTCCTGTTTACTTAATACCTCGGTATAGGCATAAAGGGTGTCTCCATGAAACACCGAGGTCTTAAGTCTAATTTTATTCAGCCCCAACTCCTGCAATGCGTTTTCGCCGGTATCCTGCATGCTCAGACCAATAATCATCGCGATGGTCACACCACCAAATTGAAGCCTGCGGCCAAAGCTATCTTTCATAGCATGTTCATCGAAATGGGCATCCGCAGTATTTAGGACCTGTAACGTAATACCCACATTATCGTTTTCGCACATGGTCTTACCCCGTGCATGACGTATTACCTGGCCCAATTCAAAATCTTCGAAATAGGTATGTTTGCCGGTTAAACTCATGATTTACTCCCCCCCCTGTTGCGGATCTCTGAAGCGCACAAAATTAGTCCGCCTGAATTCAACCACCTTCACCCCATCCTGGTTATGCCCCTCGGTAAACCAGGTGACTATGCCAGCTTCTGTATTACTCTTAGAGATCCTCTTACTCACAACAGTGCTACGCGCAGTTAACGTATCCCCGACATGTAATGGTTGAATAAATTCGCAATCATCTACACCCAAAAACAACCCGCCACCCTCGGAAAGGTCTTCTACTGACATGCCAAAAACAGTATTAAAAACCAGCAGCGGATTGACTACCATTTTGTCATGACCGAGTGTTTTGGCGTACGCCACATTAAAATAAAGAGGGTTGAATGACAGGGTTTGAGTTGAAAACCAGGTATTATCACTATCCGTAATGGTACGACCCCAATGATGTTCATAAATCTGCCCATCTTCGAAATCTTCAAATTTATTACCTTTAACTGCAAGCACTGCACGCGCTCGAAAATCCTCTTCGCTCACAATTTTTCTCTCCTCTACAAACGAACTGTTATATATAAATGACAACAAACTAACGATTAATAACGAGTGACAATAGCTAATTATTATTAAGCACCAAAAACCAACCACAACTCCTATATGGCATGAACGAAAAACAACCAACCAATAGGCAACGATCTGCTAATTCTACTCAGTATCAAGCCCGAGCGATATTACCCACATTAATTTACATAAACTTTTTCTGGCGTAATTGAAATACAGGCAGCATCAGGTTATCAGCCTTTACGCTAACTTAAATTTACTAACCTAAATTTACAAACTTAAACCTCCAAATATGGCCTAACCCATCTATCTGGCTGCTATTAATATTTACTTAATGATCCGTATATTAGAAACCGCCAGGCAATAGCCTGGTAGAATCCATTAACGCAAGTACCACGATTAATCGCCGCCTCATAGAAAACCAGCCACTAAGCAGTATTTCTTTATGGCCGGAATATCGCAAAACACTTTTGAGAATTAAAAATCCAGGTTTCAAGGTAATCGACAATTTCTGGTTTATAGTCGGGTAGAACACCCGACAGGCAAATCCAGTTTTTAAATTCCTGACAGCCGGCATCATCAACCGCATCATTCTCCAGATCCACCCAGGCCCGATGGTTACCACTCTCAAGCTCTTTAAACCGCGCCCTGTCAAAATCTCGATCTGGATACAACCAGTGGTTTTTCTCTGTTAGAAAGGCATGCGACCAACCTGAAGAGGCCATCACCACAAACCGCTCTGGACGTTCTTCAAGCACCTGACGCAAGGTTGCGCCCATATTAAAGCAGGTCTGGGGGGTTGGCCCAGCTGGCCCTGGCTGATCAAGGTAAGCGTCTTTTTCTGATGCTGGTCGCTGATCAAAAAGATGTGAAGCGCCACCACGACTTGAAATCACACTTTTGCCATAGCAATTTACGGAAATTGGAATAATAGGATACGACCAGCCTTTTTGCTCCCAATCAAGGAAAACCATAGCATTGGAAAATGCATGGGTCAGATTAGGATAATTTGAATATTTATAGGAATAAGCGATAGGAAAATGCTTCGAGATAACCCCGTCCGCCAACTGTTGGGCTAATTTCCCTGCACCCGGCACACTAAACTTATGTTCAGGATCAACGCCCCATATATTTTCTTTGGTATTAACGAAAGTAAATGGCTGAGCCGGGAAGGAATCCATGCAATACATATTAAATGGAGGTATAACATCTTCTTTAAAATTTTCGTACTGATCATCGCCAAAAATAATAATGGCATCAGGCGCAAAATCATCGATCGCCTGCCGTACAGTGGATAATGCCTCTTTATGCCGTTGTTGGTGAATAATCGCCTGTGCCGCTTCATCATCGTATTCTTCCTGCATGCCCTTCGGCCAGTTTGCAGGTTGCTTCATATCCTCAGGTACCAGCTTGCTATGCATGATACCCCGTATCAGATTCGCATAGGTTTTCGGATATCCCAACATAGGGGGGTAATGTGTGATTCCAACGCCCAGTATTTCCGCCATCAGTGTTCTCCTTTACGAATGCACAAAAGAATTTTATTCGTGTCAAAATATCAAACTATACCCTGCGTGTAAAATACCGCGCGCAAAACATGAAATGCACTTGCCTGGCAGCTAAGTGCGTCATTTAAGTGCGTCATAATACCAAACCGGCCCAGTCATGGGCTGGACTATCCGCTCGCGGGAACTATGCAAAAAATTTAAGCCAGGCGTGCATGGAAGCCTTAACAATCTACTAATTTGCTAATCTTCTTTGAGGAGAAAATGACCGTGGGAAAGCGCTATTGGTTTATTAACATCATCTTGCCATATTTCACAGCGTACATTAGCCACTCTTCGACCCTGGCGGGTAACAATGGCCCGGCCAAATACATCCACCGGCCTTGCCGACCGCAGATAATCAATGGAAATATCAATGGTTTTAGGCAGACGTTGTAATGAAGAATCATATAATATCTGCAGCACGGCTGTGACCTCAAGAAAAGCACCTAATACGCCACCATGTATCGCCGGCAACCTGGGGTTGCCAATCAGCTTTTCCTGAAAGGGCAATTCTGTGATCAAAAGTGAACCGGCGGTGCGGACATTAATACCAAGAAACCTGGTATAGGGTATTTTCGAAAGCAGCAGGGACAAATTTTTGCCCTCACCAGCATCGTGAAGTTTAGATAATATCTTCATTTGCGAGGAGTATTCATTGTGCCAATCATAAAGGTACCTACCGATGTCGCAATGGGATCATTAATATCGTTTTGCCATGCAACACCTTTAACAAAGGCGACATTAGCCGTAGTTTTATAACATTCTGCCTGGGCAAAAAGGTCACCACCAGGCTCGGCAGGCTGCATATAATCAATCCGTAAGTCCAGCGTAGCTATAGCCAGGTTTTCATCCTGGCTTATTTTCGCCTTCACAGCTTTGCCGGAAGCGGTATCCAGCATGGTGGTGATAACCCCGCCATGTGGAATACCCGTATCAGGGTCACCCACTAGTATATCTGCGTAAGGCATTTTAACCTTACCAACACCCTCGTCATTATCAATATATTCTAATTGAAGAAAGATACTATGCGGGCTGATCATTTCAACGGGCGGCGCATTAACAGCGGCCTTAGCAGATGATTTTTCATCTGCTGGCGGTTCTACTCGGGACATATTTTCTGGAATTTTCCTGTGTTCGGGGAATTGACAATACTAGGCCAATTGTAGACCTATTTTTCATATTACGTATTTTGATAGTGGGCTATTTCAAAGCACGTCATTTGACAGTAAGAAGGCTGATTTTTTGCCCGGATAGTTTTTAACAACACCGGGCGTATTTAACACTTATTTAACGAGGATCAACAATCGTTACTGTGCCCTGAGCAACAGCTGCCAGCCTGCCTTCATTCATCACATCGATTCGAACTACGGCCTGCGTCCGTCCCATATTGATAATCGTCGCTGTGGCATCCAGGATACCCTTTGATACTGGCGCAGTTAGATTAATTTTAAATTCGGTGGTAGCTGCCCATTGGCCTTTTTTCATCGCTGGGTAACAAACACAACCTAACATATGGTCACAGAACGCAGACAATACACCGCCATGCATATTACCAAAAGGCGTGAGTAATTCTGAACGAACCTCAACCTGACCACGCATTACGCCACGGCTAGATTCTACCAGGGTAAAACCAAGAAAATCGTGTAAACCACCAGCACCACCTTTGTTTTTAAGGAAGTTGGTTGCGATTTCTTCGTTATGCGGGATTTCTCTTTTTTTACTATCAGCCATTTTTATCTACTCTAGTTATTTTATTTCTGTTAATTATCGACGCGCATTATTTCGGCGGAATCAGACAGGAGTGAATTGAACCTTCACCTTCAACTTCACGCCCCAGGGTTCGAATGGCCAGGTCAGCATCAGCCAGATCAAAATTATGGGTATGCATTTCGTTAAAATCCACCTTGCCAGATTCAATGAGGTTAATGGCATTTTTATAGCCTGAAGAAGTCACGCCAATGGCACCTTTAATATTGATTTCTTTAAATACAATAAGGTCAGATATAAAATTATCTACTGGTTTCATGCCTTTAACACCCGCCAGCACAATAGTGCCTCCCGGCCGTACCATATCCAAAGCATCTCGAACCGGCTGAGTAGCATAAGCACTGACATCAATGACAACATCTGCTCCACCGTCGGTTAACTGTTTTACCTTTTTAACTGGATCTTCAGCTTCAACATTGATGGTATGATCAGCGCCATAATATTTGGCCACTTTAAATTTATTTTCATCTGCCGCCAGGCCAGTCACAATAATTGTCCCGGCACCCACCGCACGACAGGCAATAACACTACAGATTCCACGCTGCCCAGGCCCCAGAATAACCACCTTATCACCTGGCTTAGTTTCAGGAATTTCTACTCCCCAGCGAAACCCAGCACCTAAAGGATTAAAAATTACCGCAAGTTCCGGCGGCAAATCTGGATCTACTTTATGCATAATCGTATTGGGGTGCAGGAACATATGTTGTGCATAGCCGCCCCACAGGCTAGGTGATTCTGAAATCGGAATATAAGAATACATTTCACGTTGATCACACAGATGATAGCGGCCACCCAGACAGCAACTACAAAAGCGGCACGAAATCATAGTCTCAACAGCCACTCGATCACCGACATCAACGCCCCAGCGTTTTGCCGCTCGATCGCCTATTTTCGCAATCCGGCCCAAGGGCTCATGGCCCGGAATAATAGGCGTCGGGACTTTAATTGCGCCTTCATATTGTTCAAGGTCACTACCACAAATACCGCAGGCCTCTAATTCAAGGATTGCTGAATCCTCGTCAATATCCGGAATCGCAATATCTCTTGCTTCTAACGCTCTGGGCCCAGTTTGCACCATGGCAAATGAAGTCTTGGGTAAGGTGTTCATTTAATATTCCTCAATTGATAGGACTTGTGCCAGAAACAATGTTCAGCGGCGGCGGAATATACTCACGCCAATCAAAGCGCAGGATTATCAGCCATATCCCGCCCAGATTCAACACAAGCGAAATCCCACGCACAGAACCGGCCAATAGCCAGCCCATGCATCACAAGCAAAAAACAGCCTTGAGCATAAGCAGCCTTGCGCGAAAACAGCCCTGAGCATAAACAGCCCCGAGCAAAAAAAAGCCCCATCTCACGACAGGGCTATTTATAAATACTTCTGGGGTCTCTAATAAATTGTTTTGCTAGCGATTATTTATTAAACCTGACTTTTGCGCCGCCTGGGGTAGTAATTTCGCCTTGCGCATTTTTAATAAACAATTCAACGGTAACTTCGCGGGTAGCGAGGTCAATCTCTGTTACCTTACCGCCAGAAGTTAAGGTATCGCCGATCATTGACGCTTGCCGGTTACTGTAATTAAAACTTAATAACTGGCCATCTTCACCCACCCAATTGAGTGGACATTGGCTCAGCCAATCACCCTGCAATGGGCCATCTATAACAATTCCCGGATGACCTTCGCCTTCTTTGGCGTAGGTCTCATCATAATGTATTCTGTGGCCATTCCAGATTGCTGCGTTGTACAGAAACAGACTTAGATTGGTCGCATCATGATCTCTGGACGGCAACTCATCGCCCACTTTAATGTCAGATATTTGCATATTAAACTCCTGTTAGTTCAATAATTATCGAGCAATGGTTGTAGAAATTTCATCAATGACCGGTTCGCCCGATTCAGTGGTGACGTTAAATTCCCTGACAGTAAATATAAGCGGCCCAGTTCGACCCTGCTTTTCATAAAGATCTGTCAATGTTGATGAACCGGTCAATTTATCACCGGGACGAATGGGACGATGCTGACGGAACTCTGTGCCCCCCGCCATGACTCTTTTTAACGGTAATTTCAAACCACCGCCACCACCGCGAGGAATACCGTCTGGACGATAGGAATTTAATGGCGGAATATTAGTAAACAATCCAAATACAAACAGTGGCGGCGCTTCATCACCCTTGTTATATCGCGGCTGTTGTTGTTCAGTTGCAACAGAATACTTAATAATATCCCTGCGACTTACTTCCACTGAAACAGGTTTGCTTTTCGTACCTATTGCAGCTCTATGTTCATCTGTAAGTAGTGCCATAAAGACCCCTGAAATTAAAGAATGTTAGTTGATTTCAATCCGACGCTATTCTGTTAGAGAAAATGCGGCATGACTTCTTCGGTTAATAATAAAAATGTTTCGTGGCTCAGCGGTGCCGCCAAAAGATACTCAAGCGGCATCGTTTCTTCAAGCATTTTTAATTTATCCACTACCTGTTCCGGGGTACCAAATATCACCACACCGTCCATATACCGGGTTACCGGATCAGAATATTTTTGCAATTCCTTTTGTTGCGTACCCAGGTTCAAACCTGTAGCAGCAACATTTGGATTAGCATAGGCATCATAGATCCAGCCAGCACCAGATTTCGCAACTTCAATGGCCTCTTTTTCTGTTGGTGCAATAGCCATCAAACGTGCCATAGGAATATCCTGCTTTAAGGTATGGCCGTGACTCTTAAGCTGACGCCGATAATCCTGATACTTTTCAGCCACTTTGGTATGAGCCGCATGCGGGTCCATTAAAATGGCATAACCCTGCTCCGCAGACCATGCTATGGCCTCATCCGATGCAGATGCCATCCATACTGGCAAATTTTCCTGCAATGGCTTCGGCAGTACTTCAACTTCATTAAACTCATAAAATTCGCCTTTATAAGTGAGTTTTTCCTGCTTCCAGGCACTGGTTACAATATCCACGTGCTCACGAAATTTTGCATAACTCTGCTCTGGTAGAACACCAAAACATTCCAGCTCCTTTTTATCAAAGCCGCGGCCTGCACCCCAATTAACTCGGCCACCCGACAACATATCTAAAAAAGCCACTTCTTCGGCCAGCCTTAAAGGATGATAAAAAGCAGCTAATGAGACAGCAGTACCAATACGGATATTTTTTGTAGTGGCGGCGACCTGGGTACCCATCATATGCACTGACGGACAAACGCTGTAACCACTAAAGTGATGCTCAGCCAACCAGACAGCATCATAACCCGTAGTATCCATTATCTGGATTCGCTCTAGCGCCCGGTCATACACCGTCTGCAACGGTACCCTGCGCTCGGGCCAGCTAAAAAACTGTAAAATACCAAATTTCATTTTCCCTACCTTCTATTTGAATTTTTCTTTATTCAATTTACTTGTCGATTATAAATCTCTACTCAGGCAACCCATAAAAGCGAATAATATTTTCACAAAAAAAGAAGCGTCGATCCTAACTCAGGATTCAAATTCTTAACCAACAACTGATTAACCTTCTGAACCAGATTATTATCCATCAGACCATGAGATATCAAACCCAAAAACTCACCCACCTTTTTACGACTACCCCATCTTTAATATTAATAGTACAGGTGTTAGTAAAGATGTGCATACAGACCATAAGGCGAGATGTTCTTAGTCCCATCCGGTAGTTCAACCTAGCACAAAAAAATCAATTACTATCAATCTTAAAATTGCCATTCTTTACCATACCGATACCCTGCACACAGGCGCACCAGAAGTCACACTACCCTGTTCACTTTTGACCATTCACAATAATTTGCAAAACTGCCTCAGGCGTATTAGTCTGACCGGCAAATGTGATGTGTGTTGGCAATAGTCTACAAGCTAATTTCTACAGGCAATGTTTACTGAACAATGTTTACTGAACAATGTTTACTGAACAATGTTTACTGAACAATGTTTACTGAACAATGTTTACTGAACAA
>JAHRVQ010000017.1 GCA_019090615.1 Pseudomonadales bacterium
CGATTTGCGATCGACACCACGCCGTCACAAAACTTATCCTCCAATCATGTAAAGTCATGGCCTGATCACTGTCTATTTACTATGGCACTTTTCACTGACCCCAGAAATCCGAGGACTTTCACCTCCAATCTTCTGCCGATTTAGCTCGGCGCTCTCTGTGTCCCTAGCTTTCTTTGGGTACCCAGACTCGTTTACTGCTTGCGGTCGATATCGGTTGTTATGCAGGCGATGGCATAGATCTTTGAGCTTTGGCGCAAGATGCACGCCATAGCTTTGCCAATCCATACCATCAATGCCTGTCGCTGCCTTACGATTCAAGGCGCGGTAAGCACGCTCAAGCATGGCTTCCGTAATCGGATGCAATAGGTTATTGAAACGCAATCGGCTGTCCTGTTTTGCCGCTGCATGTAGCCGAGCCAATACCGGAAACGCTGCTGCTATGCTCTGAGTCATAGTCACGTCGGATTAACTCAACTTTCTCTCTGTCAAGACACTTCGCTCCACCCACTCCGCTGTATTACTCACAACACGGTTTTCGCTACATTGTTCATGGACTTCCTCACTACTATTGTCTTGTCCGACTTCCTGCTACCTAATTCTGGGCTTCGATAAATACTTCCCCAAAATTGCCACCGCGGATAACGATGGCCAATAGCAGGACCTCCCGAGTTCCGCACAAAAGACATCCGCACATGCACCAGGTCTACGACTCCGGAGAACCGACAGCAAACTCACTATATCGCCTGCTGAACATGTTGCCTTCCCCATCACAGAACAGGGTCTGCATCCTCAAATAGTGATTTCGGAGCTCAATACTGAGCCTGTGCGTTCCTCTGTCAACGCTTAACCTCTGACCTTACGATCAGCGGCTCATGACTCGAGGTCTCAGCAGGTAGTTAACCCTTACTGAGTAGAGGACTTTCACCTCCAATCTTCTGCCGATTTAGCTCGGCGCTCTCTGTGTCCCTAGTTTTTTTTCTGTTTCCCGCATATGCTTCACTTAGCTCAGCCGCAAATAAGGGTGGGTTTTTGGTGGCGTATACACCTTGAACCGGTATTCAGTTACTCAATTGGCAGATTAGGTGGAATGAAAAATTCCCTGATCGCACTTGGTATAGGTATACAACGTTGCCAGCGTATATTAGCCCATTTGTCATAGATTGAAAATCGTTACTGTTAGATGGCTACGGCCCAGTTATAAACTAGCGATACATCAGTCGTCAGTTGAAGACGGTAAAAAGTCGCCTCGTCTACGGGGCATCAAACCGGTTTAGCTTTATCTTGCAAACGTTGTAGGAATCACTCTATTGGGATATGGAAATAGTTATGAGGTTTATAAAAACTTTAATGTGCTTCTTCTTCATTAGTTTATTGGCTTCGCCGGCTAATGCGACTTCAACAGATTGGATTGAAATCATTCGGGTCCAAGCAGCGCTGGACGGTAGGTTCTTCATAAGAGTGCCCAACGACAATGATGCAAACGGGTGCGGATCGCAAGAATCCTGGTATGTCTTGACAAATACAGATGCCAGTTCAAGTGCTGGGAAAAACATTATCAGTGCTGCTTATCTAGCTTTTGCATCAAATCGGCTTGTGCAGATAACGTCCGGATCTTGCTATGGGTCCTTTAACAAAATAGATTATCTAACCATTCAGTAGTGACTATCTCCAGAAACTAGAGTTCGACAATGTTGCAACATCAGTTAATTGGTTATCAGGCAGTATAACGGCCAGAAAGTATGGCCCAGGCCAGCTTTTAGACAAAACATAGGGTAATTCAGACATTGGCATGAAATTACCCAAAGAACCGCGCAGACCACGTCCTAACCCAGCATTAGGCGACTTCTTTCGCTTAATCGTTGATGGCATCCACTGAACCCAGTACCCTTTGCCTATGGTTAAGTTTTGGCAAATAGTGATGAAACCACCAATCATCAGGCGGTATACCCCGTATAGTTGTGGGTCGTTTTGATTGTTGCGCGGTAACTGTCCAACGTACAAGCGCAATATAGTCTGTTAACGATAAATTGATCAGTAGCGCGGGCGGGTTTACTAATGACGCTAATTTTATTTTCTGTAATTGTCGAAGACCCTTCTTTTATTCAAGTGAATGCCATTGGATTGGCACCTATCGATCCCAGCTGACGAGCAGCAGCTATGCTTGAATAGATCACTTTCTCAAAACTATTTGTTTTGTCATGCAAGCACTTGTCGCATCGTCGTAATAAATATCTACTTTAATACCCGCTGCAAAAGCAGTCATCGCCGTTGATAGCAAGGCGTTGACACCTCGCTCGGTAACACCATTGTAGTCTTTGAAAACATAGTACATCTTTCCTTCGCTTTGGCAGGTTGTATCGCCAGGCTGTGCAATGTGCATGACAAAATTGCCTGTCTCTGCAACTTGAAGCTTGACTATCTCTCGCAACTGTAGATTTTTACTGGCCGCCATGCCTAGCACAGGTGCTACAAAAACCGCCAAGCCAATTAGACAGGTGAATAGTGACTTCATAGTTTCTTCTCCTATTGTTTTAATCTGCCACATGCCTGTTAGCTCTCAACCAACACATTGAAGATATTCTCAAGACGCCCACACCTTTATGGCTTTAACTCTCTCATAACTATCGATGCAACTACCAGCACCAAAGATGCGAACCTCATCATATCGCATTCGGGTCAGAGTAAAAACTCTATCAAACCCATACTTTGCTGCTGATTCGTTTGAGCAATTCGCATACGCGGCCATGTCTCTATTTGAGGCAAAGCAAACCTGACGATTACTACTGCGTTAAATGGTATGCATCAACAGCAGGAGGTGTCGTGCACAACTGAGCAGGGGATATATCTGTTTTTAGAGGCGCTTCTCAACCCCACTTGGCGTTAGTTTTCGCGGATTTTCGACAATATATCATTCACAGTTTTTACTCTGGCCCCTGACCCCAGGTAATCGCTCACACAAAAAAACGTTATCGCTTACGGCATCATAAGACAGTTCCAACAGACAACTAACGTCTAATCAATAATACTGGCTTGATGACCATACCGCGCAGCCAATTAATCGACAATAAGCTCGCCCTACACTATCACCTAATTTCCCGATGTGTACGGCGCAGCTGGTTATGCGGCTTTGATAAACCCAGCAAGAAGAAATACGACCATAGAAAGCAATGGCTGGAAGATCGAATATGTCATCTGGCCAAATACTTTGCGGTCGAAATCAACGCCTACGCCATTTTGAGCAATCACTTCCATCTGGTGATTTACTACGATCCGCTAGCCAACCAACAATGGTCCGACGCTGAAGTTGCGCGCCGTTGGACGGAAGCTTTTCCACCAAAACTATTGCCTGGCGCCAAACAAGATATTAATACTATTCAAGCCAATCGGCGGGCTGCCATGCTAGCCGACCCTCTATGGCTACAACGAGCACGTAATTCGTTAGGTTCACTTTCTACCTTTATGCAACACCTTAAACAGCCCATCGCATGGCGCGCCAATAGAGAAGACCAATGCACCGGGCATTTTTTTGAGGGCCGTTTTTATTCAGGCGCACTGTTGAGTGAACAGGCAGTGCTCGCCACCATGGCCTATGTTGATCTTAACCCCGTTCGGGCAAAAATTTGTGCCGCCATTGAAGATTATGCCCATACCTCGGTTTATCGACGACTCCAGCACCTTGAGAAAAACCCAGCACAACTGC
>JAHRVQ010000018.1 GCA_019090615.1 Pseudomonadales bacterium
GTTCTGATTCGGCAATGCTTAGTGTAACTGTAGTGGGTGTTAATGAAGCACCAATAGCAGCTGCGGATGTTGTTGCGGTTGCGGCCAACGCAATTGCAACCGGCTCTGTGCTGAGCAATGATATAGATGCTGACCTTACTGATGTGATTTTTGTTGCCGCGGTTGAGGGCAATGCCGTAAACGTGGGTATGCCAGTTTTACTGTCAAGTGGTGCGCTCATCACGGTTAATAGTGGTGGAAATTTTAGCTATGACACCAACGGTGTATTTTCGGCGTTAGCGAGTGGTATATCAATTACCGATGTAATTTCTTATCGGCTAGCCGATGGTAATGGCGGCACTTCCACTAGTACTTTAACGATTATAGTGAATGGGCAAAATAGTGCGCCAGTAGTATCGGGATCTGCCAATATTATCCTCTCAGAAGATGATGTGGTGACAAGTCTAAATTTACTGGCTGGTGTCACGGACCCTGATGGCGACCCGCTAAACGTTAGTGGACTTACGGTTATTTCTGGCAATAACGGAGGTATTGCTATATCGGGTAATCAGTTGTCGATTAGTCCTGGATTTTATACCGCCCTTCAAGGAGGTCAGACGGAGACGGTTACCTATAGCTACCAGGTAGATGATGGTGTTGGTAACTTTGTGCCTCAGTTTGCCAACGTCACCATTACAGGTGTGAATGATTCGCCGTTGGCCGTTAGTGACTTTGATAGTACCAGTGAATCGATAAGTCTTATTAATATTATGCCTGGTGTACTAGCAAATGATACTGATCCAGATGTTGGTGCTAGTTTGACTGTTTCGGCAGTTCAAGGGGTGGGTGGCAATGTCGGAAACGCAGTTACGCTTGGTTCCGGTTCAATTTTTGTTATCAGGTCAAATGGCAGCTATGATTATATCCCTGCTATCGACCTGGCGCTGGGGCAGACGGCGACGGAATCAATTTCCTATACCATAACCGACGGCTTTGGCGGTGTATCAAATGCCCTTTTGACTGTAACGATTGCAGGAGAAAATGAGTCGCCAACCGCAGCGTCCAGTTTCTTTTCTGCCCCTGAAAGCATTGCTTTTCCATCGGGTATTGGTGTGTTGAATAACGCACTAGATGCTGACCCGGGCGATGTGCTGGTATTTGCTTCGGCAGATAATAGTGGTGTGAATATATTGCCAAATGTACTAACGGTGCTCGCTTCAGGCGCAACCATAATTATCGATAATAACGGTGTGTTCACTTTTGATGCCAGCGACTCGCGATTTCATCGAGGCCTTGCGACCAACGAGGTATTTCAGGAGAATTTTAATTTTACTATTTCTGATGTGGTTGGTGCCACCGCAACCAGTACCTTTTCAGTTGACGTACGAGGTGAATCGCCGCCGGATATTATCTATGGCAGCCACGGCGGTGCGGTTTTAGTTGATCCGAATCTTGAAATTGTGGGTGATCAAATGGCGGATATTCAGGATGCGTTGATTACCGTTGCTGGTTTCTATAACCCCGATAGTAAAATAATTTCGGTATTTGATACGGGCGATGACGTTGGAACATCCACCCAAAGTATCAGTTTTGTCGCCAGTACTAATGTGCAGAGTTTATCACGAGAAATTTTTGCTATTGCTGAGAACCGCTTTCTAACAGATGATCGCTTGCCCAGTCTTACTGTTGAAGGCCAGCTAAATCCCTTAAATGATGTTTGGGATAGTTATTCTGTTGATCTGAAAGCGGGTGAGATTCTGATCATGGATGTGGATGGAGGCGCGTTGTTGGGCCTTGATGGCGATCTTGAATTGTCGTTGTATAACGGTGCTTCTGTTTTGATTGCGCAGAATAATGACGGCGGCGTTTTTGACGAAGGTTCTGATGTTGAGCTGGATCCGTATCTGGTTTATAGATCTACCAGCACAGATACCTATACCATTGTTGTGGCCCAGGAAGTTGTGATTGATGGTTCCGGTGTAGCCTTTGGTGCTGCTGCAACGGACCATATTGACTATACGCTAAATCTCTCGATTCAAAATAGTGCTGATGAGTTTTTTGATCATCAGGTGACTATAGTGGATGAAACAGAAAATGAAGCAACAAATTTTATACCTGATCTAGGAGCCAACAAAGGCATATTGCTTGAACGCCAGGATTTTAAAATTGCGGACAATCAGTTGGTTGGTGATGAAACATTACCCCGGGTTACGATTATCGGCGAGTTGCTAGAGGATGATACTGCGGATAGTTTTCAGTTTGTTTATAAAGCCAATGATATTCTTACTTTTGATGTGGATTTTGGTTTTGCCGCTACCCCAGTGGACTTATTGTTGGAACTTAGGGATAGCAATGGAATGGTTATTGCTTTCAATGATGATTTTGGTACCCTGGACCCAGGCAGCATTAGTGCGTTAGATTCATTGTTGACCTATACTAATCCAACCACAACTGAGGTGTTGACGCTGACGATATCGCCACTTATTGCAGGTTTTAGTGGCGATTATATTTTGCATAGTTCTTTAAACCCAGTCGAAGGCTTAGCAGGTTTTTTAAGCGGCAGTACGGTGCTTAATGAACGAGGTTCTACGGCGATTGAATTTAGGCCAGAAGCTGTTGCCAATGAAATTGAAGTGGACGCGCAGTTTGGTATCAATGCCTTTAATAATGGTGATGGCAGTATAGCGTTATTTGGTGCTACGACACCCGCCAATTTTGAGCAAATTTTACAAACCTTTAGTTTCGAAAGTTTACTCAGCGATCCTACATCACAAAATTTTGAAGTTGAGTTTTTTGCGGTGGATGATGGCGGTGACTCTTTTAGAATAACTTCTCGTATTATCCAGCAAAATTCCACTGAAATACAATTGTCAGAGGTGAATAATAGTAACGGTGTAGACGGTGCATTTGTTGCTGCAAAATTTAACCGATTTGCTAAACCTGAATCCCTGTTTAATAGTGGCGATACAAATGGCGACGGATTTGGGGATATTATCCTGTCCGATGACAACACCGTAACAGTGTTTTATGGTTCTGATAACGAAGCCCCCAATCTAGATAATTTTTTGAGTACCGAGCTTACGTTCAATGATCTGGCTGCGACAAGGACAAATATATCCATAAAAAATGTAAGCCATGCCGGGGATATCAATGGTGATGGGTTTGATGATCTGGTTGGCGATGTTTCGTACTATGATAATACCACCACCTATAACCAGACCTTTGTATTGTTTGGCAAGGACAATTCAGGTTTAACCAACATTGCCGGCAGCGATGAAATCATAGATGTAGATTTTCTCGGTGCAACCAATGTCGGGCTAAATATTAATGCGGACCGAATTAGCGCCGTTGGAGATATTGATGGTGATGGATTTGATGACCTGCTTGCTACCAATACTTCGGGTTCTAACAGTCTGCTAATATTTGGTCAGGCTGTTTTCCCCGTAGCAGAGTTAATCAACGACTTAATAGAACCGACGGCAAATTTTGCCCAGCACTTAAAGTTGAATAGTAGCTTTGTTGATTTTGATAATAAGAGTTTGCTACATGGGTTTTCCTCATCAGCTTATACCAATGAGGTTAATGCCGCTGGAGATATCAATGGCGACGGATTTAATGACCTGTTTTTAACCTTTGATAATTATGATGTCATTTACACGGTATTTGGCAACAGTCGGAGCGGGCTATTATCTAGAACAGACGGCAGCGGTGATTTTTTGATAGAAGACCTGTTTGCTGACGTGAATAGCAAAGCTATATTTGCCGATGGACGTGGACAGTTAGAAATACAATCTGTTAGGCCAATTGCCGATGTAAACGGTGATGGTTTTGATGATATTGCGGTGAATATAGCCTATTTAAATTATGCCTCTTATGCAAAATATCTGGGTGACAGGGTGGGTACCTTTGTGATTTTTGGTGGTCCCACCCTGCTCGGGTTCTCTGCTGAGGTGCACCAGGACGGCGGGCTGTTTATTAGTGACCTGGCATCTACCGACGGCAGTGCAGGGTTTCGTATTACGTCGTCTGAGCTTGAGGAGTCATCGCATGCAGCCAATGTGGTATTTAGCAATATTGTTGGTGCGGGAGATATCAATGGCGATGGGTTTAATGATTTGATTGCGTTGCCTTATATTAGTGATGTTTATGGCGACCATAGGCCTGCAAATCTTAAGACAGGTGATCCGGTGATTGTTTTTGGTGGTCCTGTACTCGAAACCACTGGCGGCAATCTGGATGTGTCCAGCCTGTCTGGGGACCGTGGGATCGAAGTAAGAGCGGAATTCCATAATGATGATTATAACTATTCGAATTTAATTGAAGCAGCTGGGGATTTTAATGGCGATGGCTTCGATGATTTTTATCTGTATAACGATCTGCTGGATAATAACGATGTTGGTGTATACGATTCGCCGTTAAACTTGGCTACCCCAGGTACCAGTGTTGTGTTCGGTATCAATGATCCTGCATCTAGCAATATCACCGGCTCATCCTTAAGCGATAATGTTTTCGGAAGGCCGGGTGCCCAGGTGATTCATGCTGGTGCAGGAGATGACCTGATTGAATATGATGCTGCGGATAATTTATCGGTTGATGGTGGTGGTGGGCAGGATACGGTTGATGTTATTAGTGCTTTCGAAAATATCGATTTGACCGTTAACAATCCATTTTCGAATATTGAAATATTTTCTCTTAACGATAATAACAGTTCATTAACCCTCACCTTTGATGAGGTGTTAACGATAACGGATGGTGATCCCACGCTTGTAGCACTAACGGGCTCGGCGCATAACCTGGTGGTTACGGGTGGTAGTACGGATCAGATAGTTACAGCAGATGCAGGTTGGATAGCTGCAGGTAGCAGCACTTTTAATTCGATTGCGGTGAATGTTTATACCAATGGCCAGGCCTCTCTATTGGTTGAACAAAATATTGATCAATCTGGTATTCAGTCGGGTTTTGGCATCGTTGATCAAAATCAAATGGCCAGCGGTTTAACGGGTACGGCTGGCATTAATGTCAATGGCGGTATATTGACTGAAATAAACGGTAGTCCGTTTACCCAGGGCACGTTTTTTTCTTTGGCCAACGGGGTAATGCTGCGGGTTGATAATGCCAGTACAGGCATGTTTAGTTACGATGCCAGTGTTGCCTTTGCTGAATTAGCCATGGTTGAAAATGGCTTTATTGATTTTGAATTCAGCGTTTTTGATGGTACTAATGTAGATTTTGGGCGTTATTCTTTGGCGGTCGGGGGCCTTGTTAATGATCCATTAACAGTTAACTTTAATGGTTTTGTACCTATCTATAACGCGGGTAGTCTAAGTGCGCCCTTAGTCGATAATGGTTTTCAAATTTCTGACCCAGATACCAATTATCTAAATTCAGTGTCAATCACATCCAATGGCGGCGGTAAATTTTTTGTAGCGGGTGGGTCACCAAATATCAACTTTTCATCCGGCACCGCTGTGAGTATTACTTCGGCGCCTGGTCTGGCTGTATTTTCCCGTGAGGATGCTGTCGAATTTATAAAACAGATTTCGTATTTACCATCTGCCTCGGATACCACACCGGTAACAATAAGCTACGCATTTTTTTCAGATACAACAAGCACTGCAACTCAGACTATTACCCTGACGGCACAACCGGACGATAGTACTGCGGCTGGGGGGTTATGGAGTGTACCTGGCACCTGGGTGGACGGCGTACCGCCCACGGCGGTGGATGATGTCATTTTGTTGGGTCTGGCAAGCACGCTTACTTCTTCAACGGCCGGTGATCTGGCGGCGAATTTAGTGCTAAATAGTGCCTCGGGCATGGTTGCTGTGGATAGCGTTAGCCTGGATATTTCAGCTGGCAAGGTGTTTTTACTTGATGGGGTTGCAACTGCGGGCATTGACGTTTCGGCTTCGTCGGCGGATGCGACATTGGTTGCTCAGGATATCCTTGTTGCGAGCGGTGAAACATTAACGCTGTCATCCAGTACCAGCTTTACTGCCGGCCTTGTGGCAAGTAATAGTATAAAAGTGGCCGGCACTCTCGCTGCACAGTTTTTTCCCACGTCGACCACTACAGTGACCGTTGAAACTGCGGAATTTGATTTAAGTGAGGGCGTGCTTGATCTCCGTAGTAGCGGTGGCCCGCCAGCCGTAACGAACCTGATTGCAAATAACCCAGGCAGTGTAATGGACCTGGTTGTCAGTGATCAAACAGTATTGAAAGGCCATCTTAATAGCTTTGTTGACCTGTTGAATACGCGCATAGTAATGCAGTCAGATTTCGATCTTTTTGGTTATAATGATGATACCACCAGTACACCTGCGCCGGCACTCAACCTGGTTGGCGATGGAGAAATAAGCGGTCCACATATCTTTACCAATCACCGCAACGATTTTCTATTTGATAGCGATGATCTGGGTGGTCTTGCAACGCTGATTAATCAGGGTGAAATTGTATTTAAGGCAGATTCAAATCTATTTGGTGTTTTTGAAAATTATACCAAAGCCGTGTTTCGAGATGCCAATATAAATAGTAGTAATCACCTGTTTAATGCCGCGTTTGGCGAGTTTGTGCTGGGCGATACAGGTACCATGACCGCCACCAGTATCCTTACCCAAAGCGATGATTTTAAAATCATAAATGCAGGAACAATATCTGCCGTTGACCCAGGGCAGGTCATTGATGCCAATATCGATAGTTCTGGAGAAATATTTGTCAGTACTAACGGCGGTCTGACCATCGCCAACGATAACCATCTGCTGAATTTGGCGGAGGGCTTTATTCGAGTCGAATCTGGTGGTGTGTTATTGCTGGATGGTGGCGATATTGTTGTTGATAATGGAACAATCTTTAATGTGGATACGCCATCAGGAATAGACTTTATTAATGGAGCCCAGGTGCATAACGGCGCGGCAGCACTCATCGTTGATCCAACGATGGCTAGCAAAGGTTTGCAGTTGCGTGGCCCGTTCCAGTTTGGCAGTTTGAGTCTTGATGTGCTCAAAAATGCTGCTTTGGGGACGCTCAATACGGCCTTAAATCTGGTGAGTTTGAGTTTCCTTGGCGTCGCAGAGATGATAACTAAATCTTTCTGGGAGCCGCAAATTGATAAGGGCCTGGCGGCAACAGATAATGTGGATTTTGAGACTATTCGTCTTGGTGGCACCATTAGCCCTATTGTTCAGGGAGGCACTGCGCTAGTGGCAGGAAATAGCTTTGTGTTGCTATCCGCGAACGAGATGTTCGATAGCTTTGCCTATTTTAAAAATACCATTGAGCCTGGTGGTCTAGTTACTAACCTTGTCTACGATTTTACCGTTGGTGCAGCGAGTGTCACTTATGAGGTGCTTAATCCAACGCAGGTGACGCCGGTTGCAGGTGCTTTTAACGGTACTGCTGCGGCGGATGTAATTCTGGGCAGTGACAATAATCTACTTTATCAAAACATTGGTGCTGGCGATATTGTCATCGCAGAGGGTACCGGGGTGGAAACATTTATCGCTGCTAGTTTTGATTTTGTCCGTATCGCGGCAGCAGAAATGTCTTCCTTGAATAAGCTGGTGTTGAATGCTCCAGGTGTGTTCGATTTTATAGCATTGCCAGGCACGGCGCTTGAAAACATTAGTGAGATTGGTTTATCACCTGGTATTCAGAATCTGCTGTTTGATGAAGCAAGTATTCTTAATGTGCTGGATCAGGCAAATAATATTCTGGCAATTTCCTCTACGGATGGTGTCGAAGGTGACAGGGTTATTATTCTCGGTGATTACTTTGAAGGTGCAGTCGGCACCAGTGTGGAATTTTTTAGCAGTTCTGCATCTTTGCTGGTGCAGCAGGATATTGAAGTCGAGATCCATCGTAGTGATGGCGATAATGCTTATTATGGCACTAACGGGGGTGAGACTTTGGTGGGCTCGGATCAAAATGACTTTATTGATGCCCGTTCTGGAAATGATGTCATTATAGCGTTAAATGGCGATGACGCGGTAGTCTTTGATAATGCTGATCTTGGCAGTATTGATGCGGGGTCTGGTCTGGATAGTTTGCTGCTTGATGGTGATATGCTGGATTTAACCATGACGAATAATTTGACTAATTTCGAAAAAATTGAGCTTGACGGTGCTGCGTCTACTGTGAAATTGAACTTTGCTGATCTATTTGGTGGCGGAAATTTTCTGGAGAATGGGCTAATAGATGCTTTTAGTACTGATTCAGCTTTTGCTGATCATCAGCTTTTTATTACGGGTAGTAGTGCTGGCAGTAGTTTTTTTATCGAAAACGTTGATTTATTTGCTGGTAACGCTAGTTTGTTCTCGGATCTCAGCGCAGCAGGTGTAGTGCTCGGCCAGGCGACGGATATATTTGGACAGGATGTGCTGCCTTTCACCAAAGGTGATGTAACTTTATTTATAACCCAACAATTATTTGATCAGGCAACCAATTTTATATGAGTAACAAGCCGAGCTTGAAGAAGACGTATTAACGGTATCTTTTGTGCAATGGAGTTTATAAAAGCGATGAGCATAAGCAATGACTATAAATAATGAATGATATTGGCGAGGTACACCTTGGAGGCCAATAATACGCTCGACACCACTTTTTCAGAGCGTAGGAAAAAGTTCATGGGCCCGGTAGTGTTGGCAGAACTGATCGTGATTGTGCCGTTTGTTGTGCTTCACCTGATGGCAGGTAATTATGCGCTGAGCGCATCAGTATCGTTGTTCTTAATGTTGTCTATCGTTGATGCCTGGACAGTTTTACAGGATAGGCCTGTGTTGGTGCCTTATCCTTACGTTATTCTGGTGCTGACACTGGCATTTTTTTGTGCCACCAAGGCCGTTGGGTTGGCTACTGTGCTGTGGAGTTATCCGGCCATTATTGCTTTCTATTTTGTCTTGCCAAGAAAAACAGCGCACATATTTGCAGTCTTGATCTTGCTGCCAACTACTATGTTGATAGCTGCGGAGATGGGTTTTACTTTTGCAGTGCGGGTTTTTGCTAGCCAGTTATTTACAATTTATATTATTTCTAATATTTTGCAGGTGACTTTTGAGCTACAAAAAAAATTATTGCAACAGGTAATTAGAGACCCGCTAACAGGTGTCTTTAATCGTCGCCAAATGGATATTGTACTAAAAGAGGCTTATCTAAGGTTTCAGAGAAAACAGGACCCTGTTTGTCTGTTGGTGATAGATATCGACGAATTCAAATACATCAATGATCATTTTGGCCATGCAGCGGGTGATGAAATTTTGATTCAATTTGTTGCCACGGTTGAGGCGCATACAAGGGAGATAGACTATTTTTTTCGAACCGGCGGGGATGAATTTTTGCTGCTGTTTTTTAATACTGAGGCCAATGTAGCATTGGCCGTGGCGCAAGCGTTAAGTGCAAGAATCGCCGCTGCTACATTTCCTATTGATTCTGCGGTGACCGTGAGTATAGGGGTTAATAAATTACAATCTGATGAGTCCATTGTTGATTGGATAAGAGGCGCTGACGAGGCCTTATATGAGGCAAAACAGGCGGGACGGAATCAGGCCTGTCTCCATCATGCAGAAATTTCCTAGTATTTTTCCGGTGCCAGGTTACCAGTGCTAGGTTGATAGCGGGGCTTCTTCATATGCCGGCTTTCTTGTGTCGGGGGCAAGGTCACCATAACACTTTAAATCAGTATCAATGGCGAGGAATTCAATACCCAGTGAATACAGCCAGGTTAATGCCGCAGGTTTTGAGTGTAGCATGGCGATGCTGCTGAGCGACCCTGCAACGACGGCTTGAGGGGCGATAACCGTCACAGAAATTAACCCCTGTATCGGCCAGCCTGACCTTGGGTCCATTAAATGGGAGTATCTCTTTCCTTCCACCAGGTAAAATCGTTCGTAGTTGCCGCTGGTTGAGATAGCGCCTTCGGCTAATTTTATTTGCCGGATTGCCTGGTTATGGTCTTCTGGGTGTGCGATGCCAATTTGCCAGGTGTTGCTGAAAGGGCATGTGCCAAAACAGCATAGATCACCTCCAAGATTAATGACGCCTGCTTTAACACCTGTTTCTTTGGCGATGTTTAAAGCTGTGTCTGCTGCATATTCCTTAACAACGCCGCCAAGGTCTATTTCCATTTCGGTTGCAGCGAAGCGAATACTGGTTGAATCATAGTTTAATTTTTCAAAGCCTATGTTGCGCATACATGCCTGGCGCATTGCCTCTGACGGTAAGCGCGTCATGGTTGTATGCCATATCTTGCGTAGTACCCCTGATGTAATATCAAATAAACCGTCACTCTGTTCAAAGCAGGCTTGTGAATATTGCAATAAAAAATAGGTTTCTGGGTCAATGGCGACAGTCCGAGTGGCCGCATATTGATTTATTTCCTGAAGCAAACTGGTTGAAATATAACGCGAGTATTTTTGTTCCAGGGTTTGGATATGGTCAAAACATCTTTTGGCAGCAGCGTCCAGGATGCATTTTCTGGGGCCGTAAAACCTGAATTCGCAAGGGCTGCCCATGGCTCTGAATTGTGTGATCAGCTGTTCCATAGCCTTCCTTCTGAGGGTGTTTGTTTATCAGTGTATTTGTGGTTTGGTATGCGAGTGAATGAAAGTGTTCGGTTATATTTTTGCGGATATTCCAACCAGAGCGAGGGTGAACTCAATTAGGCCTGGGTGGGCAATATTCGGCTTATCATGACTAAAATCTGAGTCGGCCTGATAATGTTCGATTGCCAGACTAAGCCTGCCTGACTCTACTATCGGTAGTTGGTAGCTTACGGTTACGCCGTAGGTAATTGCGCCATAGGCAGAAAGCCGATAATCGCTGGATTGTGCAACCGAATCAGGCAGAGAAAAATCGTCGATGAGCCTATAAAACCCAGCTTCAGACTGGCTGTAGTATCGAACCGATGGTGTAACTGTCAGATTGTTGCCAATATTCTGGTGCCAGGCTATTCGTAGTGTATGGGCGTCAATATCATAGTCATCAGTATAGTATCGATAGTCCACATGCAGTGCAGCAGCAGGCCCTGCTAGATATTTTCGATATTGGCCAGATACAGATATTTGATCCCGTTCTGGTGGTCTAATATCCCGCAGCTTATAGGGGTCAGATAAAAACCCGTGATAACTACTGTAGCCGAGGCCGAGTTTAAGCTGCGATTGTTGATTAATTATCTGGGTGATACTGGCAAATATCGAGAGGTTATCCTTGTCGGCCTTTTTAATTCGCCCATAGAGGTCCGCGTCAGTGGGTTCTAATGTATCTGAAGAATAAGAAATACCATAATCAACGATGGATTGCTGCCGGTTGAATTCATAGGAAGCGGCTAGTTTTAGTCCCAGCGCGTCATAGTCCTGTTCGTGGGAAGATTCGACAGTTGCACTTAGGTTGCCCCAGGATTGATACCTGGTCAGGTTAACTGCGATTTCTGTTCGTTGGTCGGAGATTGTTGCACCCGTCATGATGAGTTTAGGTTCACCATTTATATCGCTGGTGGTGCCCCAGGGTGAGGCGCCGCTCATGAGTTCGCGTGCGGTATCAAGGGAAATACTAAAGTTCTCTGCCACTGGGGTCGTGATTGAAAGTTGGTGAATGTCGATATCATATCGATGCCGGTCGCCGATGACGATATCAGCGGTAGACTGGTTGGCTTCAGAGTAGGCAGAGGTTTGTACTGCAACACTGATGCGACTGGGTTGTGGGCTGGCGAGGCTTATGCCGGGTAATGCCATTGCTGCGGTGGTTAATGCCAGCACGGTAGGTGATTGTTTGACTTTCATAGACTGGTTTCGATAATGGTCAAAATTGACATGATTAAGAGGCTTAATTGCAGCCGCAACCAGCGCCCGCTGTTTGATTGCCGCCGGAGGCAGCTTCTTTGGAGAAATAGACTTGTTGGGTCAGTTTTTGTTGCATTGGGTTCGGACTAAAAGACATTTCGGTTTTGGCCAAAGTGGCTCTTTGCCAGGGTTCAACATGCTGGCAACTGAACAGAAAAGTTGTCCCGAGGCATAACAATGTTGTCGATAACCTATTCATAGTTTTTCTCGGTTGTAGTTGTTCTCGGTTGTGGTTAGGGACTGAATATCGGTTGTTAGAAGCCTACTTACCTGTTGCTTAATTTCATTTAGATGACTTTTTTTGAAACCAGTGCTTTTAAAGCGCAGTATTCCCTGTTGGTCGAACAGAAAAGTAGCTGGCATTCCTTGTAATTGAAAAGCTGCCGCGGCTTTGCCTGTTGGGTCAGATAGCACCGTATAGCTCACTGGGAAGCGTTGTAAAAATGCGCGGCCCTTGGCTGGGTTTTCATCAACGTTAATGGCCAATATAGTTATTTGCTGGTGATCGATGGTTTGATAATAGGCGTTAAGCAGGGGTAGGGATAAACGGCAGGGGCCGCACCAGGACGCCCAGAAGTCCAGCAAGATGATTTTACCTTGCCAGTGTTCTAGTTGCGTCATGGTGCGGTTTTCGTCCTGACGGAGCGGGCCAAGCAGCAGGTTAGGCATTGACTCGCCAGGTTCAAGGGCATAGCAATGATTGCTTAGAGAATAGTTGCCGAAGCAAAGTACCATTGATAACAAGGCAGTAAAGCGTTTCATGTCGCGTCGGTATTTAAGGTCTGGTTAATATAGCAAAGACGAGTTATGTGAAAAAAGCAAAGTCTTCAGCCTGTGAAAAAGGGAATTGCTGGACGATGGGATGATCCTCAATACCCAAATACTGCCGTAATGCTTTATGGATATGTTTGGGATAAATGTTGCTACCGTTTGAGTCAGGCTGAAGGGTTGTGGGGTTGATTTTAATGGCGTTATGGCCGTCGTCCGTTTGGCCTACCATGCGGTTACTCCAGTGGGTGTTTTTTTCCATCACCACAACGCTGCCAATGGGCCAATGGTCTTTACCGTTGTCGTCATTGTAATGTGGCGTGCGACCAAAATCTGAAGCGATAACCACCACCAGGCGATCCGCCAGATTAAGGCTTTCGGCATAATCCCAAAGGTAGTCTACGGCATTGGTTAAATAGGCAAGTATAGCTGCCTGCTCAAAATCATGATCGTCATGGGTATCAAAACCGCCATGGAATAGATCAGCGCTGATGGCAACACCAGTTTGAAACGCTAAGAGTGCGATCTGAATTTGTCGGCGAATACTACTATAGCCATTGTTGCCGACTTCTTCAGCTGGTTGTAGGTCGGAACTATTGCGGGGCAATACTTCAGCGAAGGCACGAAGGCCCTCAATACCCTGGCTGGCAGATTGGAAAAACTGCCGATTACGTTTGTTGCGTGGCAGGATATTAGCTGCGGTAACCATATCGGACAGGCGGCTGGCCTGTGCAGCGCGAACTCTGGCCCAGTCAGCATCGTTTATAAACCGTTCCTGGTTTGAGTATTCGGGTTGATTGGGGTAGGTAATGTTGAGAAACAGGCTTGGATTATCCAGTCGGGTATAACGCGCAATGCCAGCGGTTTCAGAAAAACCCCCGAAATTCAGATAGGACATAGGCAAATCTGGCGCATAGACTGCGGATAAAAGTGCGCTTAGGCTTGGGTATCCTTCAGAAATTCGACCGCTCCAGTTGTGTACAACGCCAGCTGAGTGAGAATTGGTCTGTAGATCCACGCCGTTGATGACCAACATCCGATCGAAATACTTTTGATAGAAAGGGAAATTTGCGCCAAAGGGGGCATAACTTAGATTGCCAGCTGTTTGAATATTGTTCAGTCGGGACCAGTGATTTATTTCTCGCTCGCCAGTGACATTTGCTTTGGGGTCGCAGAAACTTGTAGGGTCCCAGCCACCCTGGGCCTGTACCAGCAGGTATAATTTTCCGTCATGATTAGCCGCAGCAGCAGACAGAGGTAGGTGAAACCCATTGCCACAACCTAATGCGGCGAGGCTAATATTTTTAAGGAAATTTCTTCGACTAATCATCATTTTTTGTCGCTGTTAGTTAGCCCGTGCAGCTGCCTGAATTGAGACGCTGCATGGTTTTCCCTATGGTATTAATAAGGCCTTATATGTACAGGTAGCGATAGTCGGTCATAAAATAAACCATCATAACTACCCAGGTCTTTAACATATGCCTGGCATCGCTATTGTCCTGGGTGCGCATAAATGCCTGGATTGCATCGTTGTCGAACTCGGCATAGCCATGTTCGTTAATTAAATGCGGTGTCGCGAGAAATGCATCATAAAAGTGATAGTCCTGCCAGGTGTTGCAAGGGTGGTTACCAGGAAAGTTATTCGATAGGTCGGCATTTTGTTTTGCCTGCCAGGTGTCGACCAATAGCTGAAAGCTGCGATCCAGTTCCTCGCTATCAAGTTGCAGCTGTTCGCCTAGTAGTTTGTTATGTAAGCTAATGAGTTGTCGTTTGATTGCCAGGGAACCATTGGACAGGCCATCTGAGGGAGTGCCTGTTTCTAGTTCTACTCGCATTTGTACCGATTCGTCTCCCTCCTGGGTGCCCCAGGCGATAACTTCTACGGTAATGGTATCAGGGCGCTCGACAGCAAACGGAATCGAGATTGAGCAATTGGACCAGATATTAAAGTGATCAGTGCCTGCTCCGCCACATTGGGACTCAGCGCCTGCAATCAAATTAATATCTTTGAGTTCAAAAAGGCCCAACTGGTTATTAAGGCTGTCTCTAATAATCAGGGTCTCAACCAGTAGATTACGGTCTGCCTGAGTCTCTGCATCAAAAAAATCATTTAAAAAACTGATCCGCACGCGTTTGTTGCCGGGCTGCAGGTTGGTGTTTATTTCATAGCGTTTACGTTGTTCGCGATTAGCGCCGAGCACCTCAAAATTCTGGCTAGTTTCCGATGCAGGGCTGAGATTGCGATCGATGCCCTGAAACAGCAGTCGATCATCGTCGGTCAGCAAGAATTCATGCAGAATAATGGGGCAGGCTGTTTCCAGTGCATGGCTTTGGGCCACAGCTGACATCAGGGTGGTCATATCTTCGGCGCGATTGGTTATGCCGGCGGAATTAATCCCGCCGTAATATAGTTTATATCGGTCCTGTAGGTGGCTGAAGGTTGTCTGTAGTTGTGGGTCAAAATAATTGCCCCAGGTAATGCCCGTTAATGCGGTGGTTTTTCTAGCCAGCTGTTCAGGGGTTAGTAGGCGTCCAATGCCTACATCCTGTAGGCTAATGGCCAGTGATGCGGTTGGAGCCTGAGTATGACTTTCGGCTCGGAACCAGTTGCTCATTAGCATTTCTACAAATAAATCTTTTAAATTAAATGGACCATTTTCTGGTGTGCCGTCAATAAAACCAATCGCTAGGGTTTGGATTAATTTTTGCTGGTTTTCATAGGCCAGTAACTGCTCGGAAAAACCTGCGTCAGAGGATTCTTCGGGTGAAAGAATTACTCGGGTGCCCATGATTGCCGGCCACCAAAATTCCACAGTAGCTGTTGCGAACCCTGGGTCTGCAATGATCTGGCCGGCTAACCATTGCAGGCTGTTAGCGGCATCTGGCGCAAGGTCTTCGCCAAGTCCAGGTGCTTTCATATCGCGATACCAGACATCGCCTTGCTGGTAAATTCGCTGATTATTTTCGGCGGGGAACTTATAGACGTTGGGTAATGAATCCAGACCTAAGTATTGTTCTCGGTACAGGCCGGTATCGCCATAGTTCTGGAATGCGCCGGCAACAGGGTCCATAACGCGATGACAGACTGTGCAATTATCATTGTTAAGCGTGGGGTTGTTAGTATCTGCCAGCGCTAATGGGTCGGTGGTGCGGGTGGCAGATTTTTCGATATCGAGGCCGAGAAAATGTTGGAAGGTCCAGCGGGCACGGGCGCGATTTCGATTCGTCGCTGTTGAGGGATAACGCCTTAAAAAGGCCGGTGTATTTAATATGCCGGCATGGGGGTATTGAGTAATCAGGTTTCCTGGGTCCAGTATATAAGGCCCTGCATCGCGTTCGAAATCTACCAGTTTAGAATCATCATCCCGATAGTAGGCCTGTATTTTGGCCGGCTGAAACTCACTTACATCGGTAATATCATTAAAGTTTGCGGTCCCGCCAATCGTACTATTGGTCCAGGGGTTGGCCATCATATAGTCAGCCGTGAGTACCTCGGTATAGGGTAATTCATTGTTTACCACATACGCGATGAGTTCCAGTGGCGCTCTGGCCAGGCCATAACTATGACGGGTTTGCCATCGGTGAAGGGGCTGAAAATCATCCGTCATTTCCGCCTCTAGCCGCAAGTCATGAACCTGGTTGGTGTAGTTAACAAACTTCGCGTCAAAGGTGTCAAAGATATTTTCTGTGAGAAACTTATCTGTGAGAAGTTGATCATTCGCTGCGGCAATCAGAAAAGCATGGAACCCTTCGCCCTGCATTAAGCCGCGCAAAGCTTTTCGTAACAGTTCATCGGGTTGTTGTTGCTCTGCATTGGCAGCTTTTGCAGCGGCGAGCGCCCGGGCGGGACTAAATCCCGATAGTATAATTGCCGCGCGCTGTAAAGTGGCATCATTTTCTTCCAGTATAATATTGTCAAATAATGCGGCGGAACTGACCGGTGTTTCTATTTCTGTGGTGCTAACCAGGTCGAGAAACTCAGTGAGTTGTACGAAGCCAGCTGATCCTGAGGCCAGTTGGGTGCCGCCGCCATGGGCAACGCCGCGGACCTTATCAAGAATGCGAGTGGCACCAAAGGCCGCAACGTAGGTTTCGAATACGCCGAGATTGATTGCGGCATGTTCGCTATCTGTAGCGGCGCTAGTAAATACCAGGTTAGTATTGCCTGAAACGCCGCCAGTGCGATGACAGACTATGCAGGTGGTTTGCACAATGTCATTTGAAATATTGGCCGCAAAATAATCGGCTGCTGAAGGTGTAGAGCTCGGCCCGCCGCCCCGAATAGCAACGCTCGTAGAACCTCTAATAATGCCGTTTTCGCTGAATGTAACGGCAATACGGTTATTAGCAGGATCGAAATTCACGGCATTTTCACTACTTAGGAATATGCTAAAAGTTGGCGTGCTGCCGGCTTGAATTTGTACGTTTATGGTGGGCAAAAGGTCGCTAATACAAACTGCGGTTATGGGGTCTGTTTGGCAGACGAGGGCATTGCTAACTGGGCTGCCGGTTGCCTCGGTAGTGACGCTGATAGCAGCGCCGCTACCGAGGTTAATAGTCGCCACGGCAAAAAAGCCAAAAGCATTATCCAGCGGTAGATCAACGATGCCGTTATTTAATTCGGTTGCCGCGAGGGCGATAACATCGGCCACGGGGTCAACATTTACGGAAAAAATCAGCGTATTGAGGCCAGAGGTAACAGGTGCTGGCCCGTCGTTATCACAAATGAAGCTGAAATTGACATCCGTTGAGCTGATCGCTGAGTTGGCGCTGAGGCCAACAATAAAACTTTGTGCCTGGCCAGCTTCGATGTCGACTGGGACATTTCGGTCACCCAAACTGGCATTAGTGAGTGGATCAGTGCGTTGATAAAAAATATCGGCATCGATAGCTGTGGCGAGTTCAATGCGGCAGTTGCTTGCAAGGCTGCTGGCACCATTGATAACCGTGGCAAAAATCGCGGCTATGTCACCGGTTTGTACCGATCGACTAGCGGGTAGGGTAGAGGCAACTATAATCGCAGATACAGTGGATGCATGACTCAATATATACAGTAGAAAAATCAGGTGCTTCATAGTTATCTTGCGTTATCTTGCGTTATCTTGCGTTATATCTGAATATTGTTGGCTAGGTCCTTTAGTGTGTTTCCTTTTTACCAATGGGTAACAATTTCTAATAAATCCTTTTAATAAAGTAGCTGTACTAAGACTATTCATACGACTTAATCGGTAGATGTACGTCTTCAGCCTGGCTGGGTAATATATGTAAGACTGTATAAATCCTAGCAGAGACGATCTTTGCCATGGGGCGGGTCATGACCAGACGGCAAATATCCAGATGAACTCGGGGATAAGCTGTGGATGCTCTGTGAGTAGGCTGCTGTAGCAGTAAAATATCATGCTAATTGCAATTGGTAATAAGGGTTCTTGCCGATGGTCATATCAAAATATTTGCTTTTAAAGTGTGTAACGACTAGCAATTGCTGTGCCTGATGGCTAACTGGCGGGGGCTCTATGAGTTATTTTTGGTCGTTTTCTGTACGGACGGGTAGGTGAACGGTAAAACAGGTGCCTTTGTCTATTTGGCTCTGCACCGAAATATGACCATTATGTTTTTTGATGATTTCATAAGAGATTGATAATCCGAGTCCTGTGCCCTTGCCTACGGGTTTGGTGGTAAAAAAAGGATCAAATAATTTATTCAGTAAAGCGTCAGCGATACCCGTGCCGGTGTCAGTAATTGACAGGATAATAATCTGCTCAATCAGCTGGGTTTTGATGCTAATAACACCTTCGTCAGTAATTGCCTGGCTGGCATTTATTAACAGGTTTAATACGACCTGATTGATCTCATTTGGAAAACAAAGGGTATCGGGTAAATCTGCATAGCTCTCATCGAGCTTACAATGATATTTTATTTCGTTCCAGACTAGCTTAACAGTGGACTGAATGCAGGTGTTGATATTGGCCATGACCATTATCGCTGAGCCTGACTGTGAGAAGGTCTGCAGGTTAACGACAATTTCTTTGACTCGTTGGGCGCCGATATTAGCGTCGTCAATAGCGGCCTTGAAGTCATTGTTGATAGCGGGGATTTCTTCAGTCTTTGATAATATTTCGATTTTTTGCTGTAACTTAACAACCAAGGTTGAATCATCTTCGGTGAGCGCGGAAATGAGTTGGTTATGTAGTGATTGCAACTTGCTTAAAATCTCATGGTATTCATTAAGTACTTCAAGATTGCTAATGATATAGGACATAGGGTTGTTGATTTCATGCGCCACGCCCGCAGAAATCAGGCCGAGGGAGGCCATTTTTTCTGATTGAGCCAACTGTTGCTGCTTTAGTTTCAGTGCTTCATGGACTTGTTCCATTCGATCGTTGCTTGCCTGCAGTTTTTGGGTTCTATCGGCAACTTTAGTCTCCAGGTTATCCGTATAATCCTTGATGACTCGGTGGTTATATTCGAGCTGAGAAACCATTTCACGAAAGGCGCTGATTAGAATACCAACCTCATCTTTGCTGGTCCTGGCATCGAGGATAATGTCAAAATCGCCTCGGCCAATCTTTTTAGCCGCAGCGGCCAGCCGTCGCAGAGGTCGGGTAAAACCCGAGCTAAAAGTAAATACTACTAGCATTGCAAATGTTGTCGCTGCTGCAGGGGGGATGGTGATTTGCCAGAGTAGGCGTTGTCTGGCTTGTGCGACTTCTTCATCAGCTCGGTAGTCAATTTCGAGCACCGCTTCTACCTCGCCCTCGGCGTTGAAAATGGGTGCAAAACCAGAGACCCAGGCGCCCTCTGAGTCTGAATATAGACTGCTATGTATGGAAAGGCCTGTGCTGAATACAGACAGTACGTCTGGGTGCATTGACATACTGTTGCCAACATAAGTCTGCTGATTGCTCATTGCGATAAAAACCATTGATTCTGGAAGCCAATCGAATTTTGCGATGGTATAGACGTCAGTGCTGATTCGGTTCTCTTTTTTGATAAGCCGCAGTGCCTGCTGAACTTCCTGAAATGCATGGGATTGATTTATTTGTGGCTCGTTATCGAGATAGGCCTCAAGCACCATCTGGTGTTCTTGAAGCGGTATCAGGTGTACCCCGGCACGAGCCATTCTTTCAAGTTCTTCTCCCAGGGTTTTGTTAATGCTGTTGATTTGCAGGGTATAAATATAAAAACTACTACTGAAGACGGTGGCTGTAATAAGCAGCAGAATAAATCCTGTCAGTTTTATTGTGATGGATAAATTTGACAAGGTAAGTCTTGAAGGCGCTAGCATTTTTTATTCAGCGGTGGCGTTAAACCGGTGCTGCCGGTTTGCTTGCTGCATTGGTGAAGTTTTTTGATCTGTTAGTATCAGAGTAGTCTGAAGGTGGGTCAATATGTTTTTCAATAGCGTTGATCAAATCTTCTTCGTAGAATGGTTTGCTGATAAAACCATTCATGCCGGCCGCTAAACATCTTTCCTGCGCGTCAGCCAAAGCATCTGCAGTTAAGGCGATAATGGGTATAGCTGAGAGGTTCATAGTCTGTTCATTTTGCCTGATTTTTTTAGTGGCTTCGAGGCCATCCATTATCGGCATATGACAATCCATTAAAATAAGGTCCAAATTGCTCCGGTGTTGGTTAACCATATCAACCGCTTTTTGGCCGTCTACAGCGATTAAGGTATGGTAGCCGCAATCATCTAAAATGGCGGCTGCAATTTCACGATTAATTTCGTTATCTTCAGCGATTAAAATAGTGATGCCAGTGCTGACGTTTGTTATCGCTTTATCTTGGCCCGTGGTGCAAGGCTGATTTTCCGATGTTTGAGTCGTTGGTAGTGCCAGGGTTACAGTAAATTTACTGCCAAGCCCAATTGCACTTTCTACTTCGATGCTGCCGCGCATGGCGCTGACCAGACGTAATGAAATAGCAAGGCCCAGGCCGGTGCCGCCATGCTGGCGCGTTACTGAGAGATCTGCCTGACTAAATGCCTCAAAAATTGAAGCCTGCTGTTTCTCACTCATACCAATACCAGTATCCTGAACAAGGATACTGAGTGGCAGGCCAGCGCCGGCATAGGTTGAAATGTCTTGTGAAGAGCCCTCAGCGTGTTCTTGTAATGAGCCCTCAGCGCGCGTCTGTAAAGAGCCAGAGGTGATTTCTGATGATGATAAAGTGATAATAACTGCGCCCTTGTCAGTAAATTTAATCGCGTTGCTGATAAGGTTGCTAACTATTTGGCCGAGTCTTGTTGGGTCGCCAATTACAATTTGGTGGTGTAATTTTTTGTCGTATTGAACTTCAAGCGAAATTTCTTTCTCCAGGGCGTTGGCTCGAAATAAATTAGTGCATTGCTCAAGTAAATCTACAATTTCGAAAGGTGTATGTTCGAGCTCAAGTTTATTTGCTTCAATCTTCGACAGGTCAAGGATGTCGTTAAGGATGGCCATCAGTGTTTTACCACCAAATGAAATCATCTCTAGTAGCTTTGTTTGATGTTCAGTTAATTCGGTCTTTTCTAGAAGCTGGCTGGTACCAATGATGGCATTCATTGGGGTGCGTATTTCGTGGCTCATGGTGGCGAGGAAGTCGTTTTTTACTTGATTGGCGACAGATAATTCATCCAGCGTATCATTGAGGGATTGGGTGCGCTGTGCAACTTTTAACTCCAGGGTATGCTTGTATTCATCAACGGTGCGATTGCTGGCTACCAGTGCGTGACGAAATGTATGGTAGCTCTGGTTTAGTGCAGTTAGTTCATTTTGCTTGCTGGTGCTTGTGAGCTCGATATTTATAGGGTCAATTTTTAAAGACTGTAGGTCGAAATTATCAATCTGGTTTTTTAGTGCATTTATTGGTTTAGCTACCATTTTATTGATTACCCATACAGAAACTAGCCAAAGGCAGAGGCTCTTTATGAGTGCCGCAATAACTGTGATAAGGAAAGTCATCCAGGTTCTTTCTATTATGGTGCTCGAACTATAATAAATTGTTAGTTCGCCGATCTGCTCCAGATTGCCGTCCTGTTCTTTGATTAGCGGAATAGCTGCTTGATAGATGCGGTTGATGGGTTGCGACAGGTCGACGGTCTTTTTAGTAAAAGCCATATTTAAATTGCTGTAGTCTTGCTCATATTCACCTTGTGATGTTATGAAATAACCCAGCCGCCACACACTACTGTCAATGTTTTTTATACTGATACCAAAGACTTCGGGGCTTTTATGCAGGCCTTCAAGAGCCGCAAATATCTGCTCCTCTTCATAGTTCCAAAGTGCTTCGGTAATGGTAGGTCGAAATGTTTCACCAAGGCCTTCGATTTGACGGCCCAAATTGTTTTTTTCGTTATGAAATTCGCTGAATAACTGCAGTACTGTGAGGGTTAATGCGATACCCAGGTACAGCGTCAGAATCAAGCCAATTAACTGTCTTGATAATGTTGGTTTAGTTAGTTTCTGCCATTTGGCTATTATCAATTTTTAGGCCTGCTCAGTGCTGAATAATCATGACTGGCACGGGGGCTGCGCAGAAACTGCGCTGACGGATTTAGGGAAATAGTGAGCTGAGTTACGGTTTGTCATTTAGAGTCGCCAAACCACTAATGCCTGGGCGGCATTTTCGTCGGTTTCCGGGTTGCCTAGTTTATTGCGCCAAAGTTGGTATTCGATTCCAATGAACAATATATCGGCGGTATCAAAAAGTGCGTAGCCCAGGTCATAGCGTAGTTGTGGTTGGGCGAGGATCCATGAGTTCACTTTGCTACCAAATTGATTGTCTCGTTGGTGTATATATTCTATATGGCCAGTGATACCGAATTTATGCGTGCGGATACTGAAAGGATAGTTCCATGCCAGGTCGATCATGAAACTATTATCTTCTTTGGGCGCTCGGTCGCCTCTGCTGGCGTCGATATAGGCAGTTATTAGCAGGTCAACAAAATTAAACCCAGGTACTTTCCAGGACAGGCTAAGGCCCGGCAAATATTTTTTTACATTAGCGTCGCCTGAGACGTTAACACCCAGAACGATACCGATGTCCTGCAATGCACCTGCGCGGACGGCTTTGCCAGTAATTCTGCTCAGGCTGAAGGTTGAATATAGTTCGCCGTAGAAATCATCGTTTGCAGATGTTGATATTTGATCGATAAAGAAAAAATTGCTGCCGTATTGCCAACCGCTTGCATGTTGTAAGGTGAAAATTGTTGTTTTGGTATCCCCGGCTGTAAAGGCGTTGTCCAGATCACCCTGTTGGTAGTGGATTTCAGTGGTACTCCACTCGGCGGCTGAAACTGAAGCTGCGTTTGTTATTAGCAGGCTTATAACAAAAAGTAATCGTACCGTCAGCGGTTGCGCATTTTTAATTCGGCTGGTCTTCTTAGAGCGGTAAGAATTGTCCATAAGTAGATTTACATCGATTGTTTGGGGTACACATTTGGCAATGTTTGGTCTATATAATTAGGTATAGTGAAGGGAATAGCTAAGTACAAATCGAACTCTGGGGATATTAGATAATGAGCGACAAAGTGATATCCAGTTGGACATTTGGGGCTTTTATAAAACGGCTGTTGGTTCTTATGTGCCTGAGTTGGGCGACGCAAATTTATGCTAAAGCGTTGGTGGTCGGGGTTGAAGATATTGAGTACTTTCCAATTTATGCAAAAAGAGGCGGCCAGTACGCTGGTTTTGCGCGGGATTTCCTTGATGCCTTTGCCTTAAGGTATGGGCATGCCATGACCTACAAACCGATGCCTATAAAACGCCTTTATGGCGAGTTTCTTAATGGTCGAGTGGACCTGAAATTTCCTGATGATAAAAACTGGGCGAGTGATAAGAAGGCGGGTAAGGGTGTGGTTTATAGTGCCGGCGTACTTGAATATATTGATGGTGTGATGGTTGCGCCCGGTGAACTATCGAAAGGCGAAAATAGTTTGAAAATACTGGGTACCGTGCGTGGTTTTACCCCCTGGGATTACATGGATCAAATTAGTTCGGGCAGTATGAAAATTAAAGAAAATTCAGACCTGAAAGGTTTGATGAGTCTGATACAGGCCGAGCGTATCAATGGCGTTTATTTTAATGTTGTGGTGGCTCGGTATTTTCTGAAACATACGTTGTTCAATAAAAATGCTATTGTATTTGATAGTACGCTGCCTCATTCGCGCAACCACTATTATGTATCTACTATTCGACACGGGGATGTTGTCGACCAAATTAATGAATTCCTTGAAACGGAAGCAGCTTTGGTGTCGTCGCTAAAAGACAAATATGAGGTCCGCTTGTAGTGCAGTATCACTCCCCGGCTTGAAAAACGCAGCGCATTGTTAATCTTTCGCTAACGGCTGCGCTATTCTCTCTGGTTAATTCAGTGCTCCTTTAGATATTGCTCAACGAACATGAGTCGATCATTTCCCCACCATATCTGATCGTCGATTTTCATGATTGGCGCGCCAAATACGCCGTTAGAATGGGCGTCTAACTGGGATTTTTTGAAAGCATGTTCGCCCTCGCCGGAATTAATAAAAAGGACAAATTCTTCAGTGTCCAGATCAGCTGCTGCGGCTGCATAGCGTAAAAAATAATCATGGTCAGGGTCGGCGGGCTTTTCTGTCGACCTGGCCTGTCCCCAGACCATACCAAAAGTGCTATTCACGTACTGCTCGGCACGTTGATGTTGAATGGCGTAGAGCGCGCCAATGTTGATGCGTCGGCAGTCCATGCTGGCAGGGAAACTAAATGGTACGTCGTAGTAGCTTGCCCAACGTTTGAGATCCTGAATAAGGGCGTGAATTTTCACTGGAACTTCTCGGTTAGCAGGGCCGTAGTTGCCGGCTGCTTTTTTAGCAGCGGCAATGTCTATCGGCTGATAATCGATTTCATAGTCGTATTTTCGAGTAAGGTCGGGAAGTTTTAAATGCGCGAAATAGCTAAATGGGCTCATAAAATCGAAATAGAAACGAAGCGTTCTGGGCCGTACCTTAGGGGTCGTTGCAGAGTTTGTTGCAGGGTTTGAGGTAGGCATGGTGCAGGTTCTCCGAAATGTTAGGCGGTAGCAGCCGCGCATGGACGATTAACTGTCTGTTGATTATGCCGTTATATTGCACCTCTGGATGCAGTGCCACTTTCATCTTGTGCTTGACCCATGGTATATATGTAATTGATTTGATGTCAATGGCGGCGCGGCGAATGATGAAGCTATATTTTGGCTGATTTCTAAAAAGCTGTGATCAACCTGCAATATCGGTAAGCCAGACAACGATATGGAACAAATAGCAGAGATAGCCGCAAAAAAATAATTAAGCAATAGGAGAAAATAATGGCCTTACCGCAAGAAATATCACCAGTAAATAGCGACCTTATGGATGGTCTAGCTGCGGCGTCAAAAATGGAATGGATCGTCACAGAGCCTGGGGCGGCGATGAAAATACTCTGGACTGGGGCAGAAACTGGCCGCTGGGCGGTGCTGCTGAAATGGGATAAAGGTTATGTGGCGGGCCAGCACAAGCACCTTAGTGCTGCTTTTGTCTATATGTTAAAAGGCAAGCTGCAGGTACGTGATGGGATAATTAATGCGGGGGATTTTGTTCACGAACCTAATGGTATGTTACATGGAACAACCACTGCGCTAGAAGATAGCGAGTATCTGTTTTTCTGTGACGGGCCGGTACTATTTTATAACGATGACGGGTTTACCGGTTATCTCGGCTGGGAAGAGCTTGAGAGAATGAAGAATAAGTCTTAGGGTTCTAAGAATAACCTCATGAGTAGGCACTATTCCATTGGTTAGGGTGCGGCTACAGCTGTCTTTGTTTTTAGCTACAAACTCGATATAGGGTTTGATCTTTTTTAATTTTTCCCATGTCCAGGCCACGGGTTTATTTCCCTGTCATAACCCAAACCCCATCCCAGTGTTCACCTGGATTATTGTTTTGATAGTGGCTAATTCGTTCTAGATAGATATCGGGGATACGATTGTCCGGTGCTAACGCTTTGGCTTGAAGGTATAACTTTTTGGCTTCCTGCCATTGTTGTTGCCGATAGGCCTGTAGCGCCTGGTTTTCAATCACATATGATTGTCGGGTTGCGTCATCTAACAGGTTGGCGCGGTATTCGAAACTTTCAAAAAGGGTTACTGGCAGGGTTTTGCCTTTTACTCTGATACGGTCTATTTCTCGCAGGTGTTGCTGGTCCGGCAACTTGTTCACGGTCATATGGCTGACTAGAATGGGGGTACTATAGAACTTGGTGATACTTTCGATTCTGGCGGCAAGATTAACGGTGTCGCCAATGACTGTGTAGTCCATGCGGCGAGGGGAGCCAATATTCCCAGCAATCGCTTCGCCGGTTGAAACCCCAATGCCATGCTGGATTTCTGGCAACCCCTGAGCAGTTCTTTGTATATTGAGTTCATTCAGCGCGCGCATCATGTTATTGGCTGCAGCAAGTGCATTTGATTCGTCTAGGGGGCTTTCTAGTGGTACACCAAATAAGGCCATAATGGCGTCGCCAATATATTTATCAAGAATACCGCTATGTTGGTCCAGGACATCAACCATGCACGAAAAGTACTCATTGAGCATGGTCACTGTTGGTCTTGGGCCGATACTTTCTGACAAGGTAGTAAAGCTTCGAATGTCCGTAAATAACAGCGTCATTTCCTGCATTCGGCCATCGATCACGTCACGGTGGCCAGACAAGACCTGGTCAACCACCGTTTTTGGCATATAACGCGACATGGTGTTGCGTATACGCTTCTCGCCTGACAGGTCTTCAAGAATTAATAATAATCCTATAGCGGCATCATTCTGATCGATTAATGGCACGGTGGTTAGATTGACGGCAGTAGTGTCAGCTGACGTCGTAACCAGTTCCGTGTCAAAGCTTAGATCTGCTTCGCCTTTTTGCATCACGGTCCTGATGCTGTCCTGTATCCACGGGTTATGCTGCTGAAACAGGTGTTGAGCAGACTGCCCCAGACGGCTCTGGTCTGTATGGCCTAGCATTCGTTGGGCAGCGGCATTGATGGTGGTTAGATTAAGATCCTGATCCAGTGATATGACGCCGTTTGAAAGGCTTTTTAGAATGCTTTCGGAATAATTTTTCAGGCGTAATACTTCTTCAAACAGCTGGGCGTTTTCTATGGCTGTGGAGGCCTGGGCAGCTAGCGCATTGAGCCGTTTTTGATCCTGGGGTCCGAATTCACCCTCAAGTCGGTTGATTACCTGCAGCACACCAAGCTGCGTACCCTGTTTGGCATTTACCGGCACACAAATCATATTACGGGTAGTGAAACCGGTCCGTTTATCTGTTGCATCGTTAAATCGAGAGTCTGATTGTACATCGGTAGATAAAATGGCTTTTTGCTCGGTAAAAGTGGCACCTGCTATACCGGAATGAGTATCGAGGTATATACATTCGCCTTCAAGCCCTTCAGCGACAGGGGTCCATAACTGGTCAGTTGCAGCATCATAGAGATACAGGGTGCTGCGTTCGGCATTGAGTAGTTCGCTGGCACCGGTAGTAATGACCTGAAGTAGTTTATCCAGGTGCAGTTGTTCAGAAAAAGCGCTGGTTATTTGCAGCAGTTTTGATTCTCGGCGTTCACGGATCGCAAGTCCTTTGCCCATGCTGCCGATACTGCGTGCCACCAGGCCGATTTCATCCGGTCGTGAACTTTCAAGTTCGATATCAAAATCGCCCTCGCCCACTGAGCTAATAGCATTGCGGATGTTGGTGCAGTCATTATGCAGGGCTAATCCATATTGGCGTGAGACGAACAATGCTGCGATCACAAATACGGCGCCAACAAACATGATTTCGATTGCTTCAGCCATGCTGGCATATCCTTCAAAGACGTTCCTTAACATGACCAGTATGAGAATAAGTGCTGGCACAATGGTAAAAATTGCATAACCCTCCATTAATCGTCGGGTGATATGCTCCACAGATCGTTGAGTTGCAGCACCGTTTTTACGGAGAAACTGCTCTAGCAATACGTATTCGAGTTGCGACAATATACCGCCACCTAAGGCCCAGTATCCGGTAAGTAGCTTTAGGTGGCTGCCCATAGGAAAGGCAGGATATAACCACATATGCAGTAATAGTGCTGCGATACCCGCTAATAACCAGGAAGTAACGGCAACGTACATGCCATGTCTTGCGAGGCAGCTGGTGCCCAGAGGGCGAGGGAGTAATCTAAAAAGTACCTCTCTTAAGGTCACCTGGAAAACAGCGACCGTCAATAGGCCGGTGAATAGACGTGTGAGTTCTACGTTGGCTACAAATGGGCATACGGTACGTCCGTAAATACTAAGAAATACCACCGCAATGCCTGCTAACAGGTGCATTTGAAAGCGATAGCTGACTGGAATGTCAATTAATGAATCTATACAGCTGATGTTATCGTTAGGCGGTGCTGCTGGTCTATTGTGAACCTGATTGTTGGCCAGATTTGCTGTGCTACTCACTTTAGAATCCCTTTGTAATGATTTGCCGTAATAATTGGCCAGGCTGTATTTTTGCGATTGTATAGAGACGCGTATTTAAACCGGTTGTTACTAAACTTTTACTCAATTATTTCGCTTTGTCCGCAAAAATAACCGAATTTAGATAATACCAAAGTATTTAGAGTAACCAGGAACAAGTTAGGTAATTCTGACCGAATGGAGCAGCTGGCCATATTGGTGAAAAGGGCCACTTAATGGTCGAAAGGTCAAAGCGCTGTATGTTGAAACATTGTGCCGAAATATTGTGGCGAAACATTGTGTTTCAACAACATGAGAACTCTGGGGCGGGGGACATAGAGGTATTTATAATGATACGCTAATGGCCAGGATTATTGATAGAGCGAATTAGGAGATAAGCGACATGTCTGTGACAGGGTTTGATCATATAGCATTACCCACGGGGAAACCGAAGCAACTGATTGAGTTTTATGGCGCTTTGGGCTTCAAAGTGCCCGATGTAAGCGTTCTTGATGACCTGCCGATGCCCGTCTTTGAAATTCGGTTTGGTACCCAAAAAATTAATGTGCATTTGCCGGCGCTCTGGCAGAGCAAAAAGTTCACCTTACGCGGGCCCACTGCGGTACCGGGGTGTAGTGATCTTTGTTTTGTCTGGGATGGCACGGAGGATGAATTACGGCGCCGTTTGACTGTTGCCCAGGCTGACATTTTGGTTGGGCCGGTAAAAATGCGCGGTGCGCAGGGTCCCTCTGCCAGTATCTATACCCGCGATCCAGATGGTAACCTGGTCGAGTTTATGTTTTACGATCTGACTAATATCACCAGCGAGATCAGTGATCGGTTGCCATTGTAGCTGTTGATTGTCATAGTGAGTAGCTGTTGATTGCCATTGTATACAGCGTGTAGGCAATTTGTAAAAAGCTTTGTTCGTTGGGTTTTAGCCGCTTGTTCTGTTAGCTGCTGCATTAGTTGGCTTTATGAACATTATGAAAGTTGCCTACGCAAAGGTCGTCAAAGAGGCGAGGCCAGACGTTAGAATGGAAACAAATTCGCTAAACTGAAAGGAAAGAGCAGGCATATGGAGCAGGTCAAAAGCAATATACAAACATTTGAAGTGGGTGATATTGAAGTAGTTAAAGTGCTGGACTTACTTGAGTCTATCAGTCCAAAAGTACTTTATGAGGACAAAGCGCGGAGCGCTTTTGATCCGCATCTTGATTGGCTACAGCCGCATTTTCTTGATGCTAAAAAAAGCATGTTGCTCAGTATTCATAGTTTTGTGATTAAGACCCGACATCATAATATTCTTGTGGATACCTGCATCGGCAATCATAAAAGCGATTCAGGCTTTCCGCAATGGAATGATCGTAATGGTAACTATTTGGCCGAGCTGGTCGCGGCTGATTGCCGGCCGGAGGATATTGACTATGTTTTTTGTACCCATATGCATGTGGATCACACCGGCTGGAATACCCAATTAAAAGACGGCCGCTGGGTGCCCACCTTTCCTAACGCAAAATATTTATTCAACGAACGCGAATGGGCTTGTTGGAAAGATGCTGAAAGCAAGCATGATCGGGCTGTTATTGAGCAAAATATAATGCCCATTATTGAAGCGGGCCAGGTGCAATGGGTAGATAATGAATGGAGTATTGATGACCAGGTTTCATTGGTGCCGACACCCGGCCATACCCCAGGGCATTGCAGCGTGGCTTTAACTGGGGGGGAGAAAAAGGCCTTTATCACTGGTGATATGATGATTCACCCCGTGCAGATTGCGGAGCCTCAGTGGCAACAAAGTGCAGACAATGATAAGGCTCTGGCCATTAAAACCAGAACCGGGTTTGTCGAAGATCATTGCGATCGAGACATTATGATTTTAGGCACGCATTTTAATACCCCAACGGGCGTATATATTATCGAACAAAAAGGCCAGCGGCGAATTAGCTTTTGATGCCCCTGCTTTAGATACTCCTGGAAGCCCTTACTGGCAGTGTGGCTGTATTCAATGTGCAATTTCCAGATCAGAGTCCGCATTAGTAAACGTTGCTAATAGGCGTGGATCATAGATACCGCTTAGCCAGATAAGTGCTGTGATGGGGCGGTATGGGTTTAATTTGTCTTGTTATATCTATTCAAACGTGCTCTATTCCTGTTTGCTTATATTTTTGTTCGTTGTTCTTAGAATTGCGGTGCAGTGAACAGAGTCAGGCTTTGACTCTGTATTCTCGGTTCATTTATTAAAAAATCGGATCGAGCTGGAACTTAAATAGAATTTTATATTGCACCTCAACTTTCAACGTATTTAAATTTCAGCGTATATTGAAACTTAATTTAGACAACGTACCGAATCGAATTAGACAAGTTTTATTAAATCTATCTTTTTTATTATTAATGTATGAATAGCAGGGGTTTTGGATGGCCTCAGGAGAACTATAAATGACTTATGATATCGTGATCAAAAATGGCACGGTTATTGACGGCACCGGTAGTACAAGGTTTAGCGCAGACATCGGTATTGTTGATGGCAAAATTAAAACTGTGGGTAAAATTGATGCAGATGCCAAAGAAATAATTGATGCCAGTGGGCAGATTGTATCGCCTGGATTTATTGATGGTCATACCCATATGGATGCGCAGGTTTCCTGGGATCCATTAGGAACATGCTCAGTGTGGCATGGTATTACAACCGTAGTGATGGGTAATTGTGGTTTTAGCCTTGCACCCTGCGCCGTGGAAGACAAACTGATGGTAATGCGAAACCTGGAACGCGCAGAGGATATAGCGCCTGAAGCAATGGAGGCCGGCATAGACTGGACCTGGACTACTTTTCCAGAATACCTTGAAAGTGTAGAAAACCTGCCCAAAGGGATTAACTATAGTGCTTATATTGGTCACTCTGCGCTAAGAACCTATACCATGGGTGAGCGTGCTTTCACTGACACTGCTACAGCTGAAGACCTTGCAGCCATGAAGAAAGAATTAACCGATTCAATTAACGCTGGTGCAATGGGCTTTTCAACTTCCAGAACCCGAAATCATCAAACACCTGATGGTGATCCAGTGGCGAGTCGATTGGCAACCTGGGACGAGGTCAGGGAACTAGTGGGCGTCATGGGCGAGTTAGGTGCTGGTATTTTTGAAATTGCAGGCGAAGATACGCCCAGAGCACCTGAAGCGCAGCGAGAGTATCATGAGCGTTTGAAAGACCTGGCCGTTGATACCGGTGTGCCAGTCACCTGGGGTATGTTTAGCAGTCGACGGGCTCCAGAAATTTGGCCTCCATATTTTGATTTGTTAAATGAAACAGCTGAGGCAGGCGGTACCATGTTCGCTCAGGTACATAGCCGAGCGTTAAATTCGTTGATGTCGTTCGAGACCACGATGCCGTTTGACAAATTCCCAGTATGGAAAGAATTACGTGCCAAACCGTTGGCTGAACAGAAGAAACTGTTACGTGATCCGGAAATGCGCACTAAATTAATTGAATCCGCAAATGCGGGTAATCCAAATGCACCTCGTGCTGTCGGCGTCGAAGCTTCACGTAAACCTGCCTACAAGTGGTTGGCTGTTATGGATACTATTGATGGAGACCATCCGTCTGTACATGATCTGGCTGAAGAGCGTGGTTGTGATCCGGTGGAAGTGATTATCGATGAAGCGCTTAAACATGATTTTAAGGTGTTTTTCCGTCAGCCCATTGCTAACGAAGATCAGGATCATGTATTAGAAATGATGAAGCATCCACGTTCTGTGGTGACCTTCTCTGATTCGGGTGCGCATGTTTCTCAAATAATGGACTCAAGTCTACAAACTCACGTCCTGGCCCACTGGGTCCGAGAGAAAGGCGAGCTGGACCTTGAAACCGCTGTAAATATGCTAACCAAACAGCCAGCTGAAGCCTGGGGTTTTAAAGACCGTGGTCAAATTAAAGAAGGCCTGGCGGCTGATATTATTATTTTCGATCCAGATACTATTGCGCCTTCAATGCCGGAAGTTAAACATGACTTGCCTGCTAGCGCGATTCGTCTGGTGCAGAAAGCAGAAGGCATTAGTTCCACCATTGTTAATGGAGAAGTGTTAATGCGTAATGGTGATCATACGGGTGTTTATCCTGGCAAACTGCTTCGTGGGCCACTCGCGCAGTAACTGTTGGTCTGATATAGAAAAAATGTCACTATTTTAAACCTGGTGGCAGGAATAAAAGCGCAGCAGCCCTAAGGGTTGGTGCGTTTTTTTTTGGCTGTCTGTTAAGAACCGCTCAGGGCTGTCTGTTAAGAGCCGCTCAAGGCTGTTTATTCGAGCCGCTCATGGCTGTTTATTCGAGCCGCTCAGGGCTGTTGTTAGCCGTGGATATGTTATGGGCTATTGCTTCGTGGATTGCTTCATGCTCATAATGGCTGGGATTACATTAATCTAGAAACCGATATACAACGGACCATATAAGGAGCTGAGATGAAAATAAAAGCGGCCGTAATGCGAGAGCTCGGTGGCACCTTGACCATTGAAGAACTGGAAATTGCCCCTCCGAAAGAAAATGAAGTGCTGATTAAAACAACCGCAAGTGGCATTTGTCATAGCGATTATTCTGTCTTGAATGGCGTGTTGAAGTCGCCATTACCAGTAGTTTTAGGCCATGAAGGCGCAGGTATAGTTGAGCAGGTTGGGCCAGGTGTAACCAATGTGAAGCCGGGTGATCATGTGCTAGTTTCGCTATCACCTAGTTGCGGCAAGTGTCCTATGTGCCTTGAAGAACGTGAATATCTATGTATGGAAATGTCGCAGGCTTCGAGTTGGGCAACCATGATGGATGGTACAACCCGGTTGAGTAAGGACGGTGAAGAAATCCGTCAGTTATGTGCGGTGGCATCTTTTGCAGAAAAAATGGTGGTGCCAGCAGGATGTGCAATCAAGGTACGTGATGATGCGCCATTGGATACTTGTTGTTTAATTGGTTGTGGTGTGACAACGGGTACTGGCGCAGCTGTTAATACTGCGGATATTAAAGAAGGCAATGGTGTTGCTGTGATTGGTTGTGGTGGCGTTGGTTTGTCAATATTGCAGGGAGCACGTATCAAGGGCGCTAACCCATTGATCGCAGTTGATCCAGTGGCTGAAAAACGCGAACTGGCGATGAGCCTCGGCGCAACCCATACAATTGACCCTTTTAACGAAAACCTTAAAGGCAGGATAAAAGAAATCACGGGTAAGGGGGTCCATTTCTCTTTTGAGGCGTTAGGTTCCATGAAAACTATTGATGATGCTTACTCCATCCTGCGCCCAACTGGCGAGGCAATTATAGTTGGCGTGCCTAACCTTAAAGAAAAATATGAGCTGCCAGTTCATAACTTGTTCGCAGAAAAAGAATTGCGCGGTTCAATTTATGGTTCATCAAGGCCGAAACGGGATCTACCACTTTTTGTTGACTGGTACATGAATGGCGATTTGAAACTGGATGAAATGATCACTAAACGCATTGTCCTGGAAGATGTTAATCAGGCCTTTGAAGAAATGGGTCGTGGTGAAGGTGCACGCACAGTGATTATGTTTGATTGATCTGGTGATCAAAAGCCAGCAGGAGGAAAGGTGATGAAGACTAAAGCAGCAGTAATGTTTGAGGCTAAACAGCCGTTAGAAATTGAAGAATTTGATCTTGAAGGCCCAAAACAGGGTGAAGTGTTAATTAGATATACCGCGAGTGGAATTTGCCATAGTGATTATTCCATTTTGCATGGCGTAATGGGCGGGCGAAGCCCTATGATCCTTGGTCATGAAGGGGCAGGTATTGTTCAGGAAGTGGGCCCAGGGGTGACGGACCTTAAGGAAGGCGATCATGTGATTGCTGTATTAACCCCGACCTGTGGTGAGTGTGTCATGTGTCTGGAAGATAAGCCTTATATGTGTAGTCAAATGGCCCGCCTGATGGGTGGTTGCCGGATGTTGGACGGCACTACGCGGTTTAGTAAAAATGGTAAACCAGTTTTCCATATGGCGGCATTGGGGACCTTCTCAGAATATTCTGTAGTACAGGCCGGTTCGTTAGTTAAGGTTGGGCATAATGCGCCGCTCGAAACTGTGTGCCTGGTAGGTTGTGGTGTGACAACTGGAGTTGGTGCTGCGGTGAATACAGCCAGTGTCCATAAAGGCGCAAGTGTGGCAGTAATTGGTTGTGGTGGCGTGGGTTTGTCTATCATTCAGGGCGCGAGAATTAACGGTGCGAGTATGATTATTGCTGTTGACCCTGTGCCTGAAAAGAGAGAGTTGGCGATGTCGTTGGGTGCAACCCACGGTGTTGACCCCTTTGCGGAAGGCGGCCCGATTAAGCAGGTTAAAGCCATGAGCCCAAATAAACTCGGGGTCGATTATGCTTTTGAAGCCCTTGGTCGTGTAGATACCACTGAGCAGACCTGGGGTATGTTACGCCCAGCTGGTCGAGCTATCATTGTCGGGATGACTAATCAGAGTGAAAAAATCAAGTTGAGTGCGGCGGGTCTATTTGGTGAAAAACGTATTAAGGGGTCCGGTTATGGTTCAGCATTGCCTAAACGTGATATTCCTCGGTTTGTAGACTGGTACTTATCGGGTGAATTAAAGCTCGATGAAATGATTACTAAAAAAATTAAGCTTGAAGATGTTAACCAGGCATTTGATGAGATGGGTCGCGGCGAAGGTGCGCGATCGGTCATAGTTTTTTAAGCATAGTTTTATAAGCATAGTTTTTTAAGCAAAATTTTAGTGCTTGAATGAGGAATAAAAAACAACACCCTGGCAGGTGTTGTTTTTTATTCCGCTGAGGGCTTTTTATCCAGCCGAGGGCTCTTTATTCGCTGAAGGCTCTTTAAACTCCACAAGTATGGCGCGGAATTCGTTACCCAGGTTAACGGCTGTTTCCAGTTGGCCGCCGGGGACGAACAGCGCTTCTCGCGGTTTGGGGCTAAACGAAAAAGTTTTGTCGGCTGCTGTAGGTTGCTCGTCGTGAATAGTGACATCCATTGGTCCGTCGCCAGTAATATTTAGTAAAAAATAGTCATTTTCATGTTTGTGTTTTGGAATCTCGCCACCTTCTGGGACCACCTGATTCCAGACTCGAACATGATCGTCTTCATAGATGACGGTTGTGGCGATGGGATTATGGCTATCTGGCATAATTTGCTCCGGGAGTGTTAAGCTTTTAGTTGAGTGAGTCACTAAGTTCTGCATTAGGTGGTTTGTTAAGTAAACAGGCTCTCAGGTGATAAAAATTGTAAGGACCAGCCTCCAGATATGATATTACGATAATCTGTGTGCATAGTAAGCCTAATTGTCAGCGATCTTAGCGCAAGAGCTTAAAGTTAATAGAATAGTTATATTGAAAAAGTACTGCTATACAAAAGGATACCTTATGACAACTAAGCCCGATAGCGGCAAACAAAGCGGTTTGATATTAGAGATAGAGGGTGGCTGCGCAACTATCACGTTGAATCGGCCAGAGCGACATAACGCGTTATCTCAGCAGGATATGGATGATTTATGCGAAACCCTCGAAGTGGTGAATGCCAATGTTGAACTAAGGGTATTGATATTGACCGGAACTGGCGAAAAATCATTTTGCTCTGGTGCTTTTCTGGGTGACCTTGCTGATCGAAAGTTCAAAGGGGACCCGTTGCAGAGGCTGGCTGAAACCCTCGAGAATATGCGTCTCATTACGATATGTGCATTTAATGGCAGTGTTTATGGTGGTGGTGTTGAAGTGAGCCTTTGCTGTGATTTTAGAATTGGTGTTGAAGGGATGCGGATGTTTGTGCCACCGGCAAGGTTAGGTATTCATTATCCTGAGAAGGGTTTGCAGCGTTTTATTTCAAGGTTGGGCCTTGGGGTAACAAAAAGAATCCTGCTAGCCATAGAGACTTTTCAAAGCCATACCCTGGTTGATATAGGTTTTGTTGATTATTTGGTGCAGCGGGATAATTTACAGGAGCGAAGCCATAAACTGGCCGCAGAGCTTATGCAACTGGCGCCCTTGTCACTGGAAACGATGAAAGCAACCTTAAATGAAATTGCCAGAGGGGAAGTTGATGCCGACAAGGTACGATCAAGAATTAGCCTCTGTGCAAAATCGGTAGACCATCAGGAGGCGATGCGCGCTCGGGCGGAAAAACGCCCCGCTGTTTTCACGCGCCAATAGCGGGTTGGTTGTTTATAAGCGCAGGGCTGTTTATATAGAACCGCTCAGGGCTGTTATATAAAATGCCGAGGAAGGTGATGGAGGTTGGTATTGAGATACAGGATTTTGTCGTACTAACAGGTTGCAATTAATGTTAATGGCGTTGAATGACGGAAGATCGAAATTATGACAATAGCTGATGAAATTGGGTTTTATAACGACGTTTTTTATCAAGCCTTTCTCGATCGGGATATGGAATCGATGACGGAGCTTTGGGGTAAAGACGGGGCGTTGTTGTGTATTCATCCTGGAGGTGTAGCGATAACAGACCGCGTTGATATTTTGGAAAGTTGGGCGCATATCCTGGAGAGTGATAATTGCCCCCAGATCTTACATAAGACGGATCAGCTGGTTAGTTTTGGTGATCTAATGTTAATGACTTGTTTTGAATGGGCAGAAAGTCAGCCAGACAATGTCTTGTTGGTCACTAATGGTTTTATTAAGCAGTCTGGTATCTACAAAATGGTCATGCATCAGGCCGGGCCCAGTGCAATATCCGCCCTGGATGTAGAAGAAGAGTTGTTCGAGCCACGGCATTAACCTGAATGCCTGTACAGCTTGAAAAACACCGCTTGCGACAAACCCCGTAGCACATTTGTGGCAATAGAAGTCGGGGTTTGTGGCAACAGTTAGCAGGCAAAACTAATAGGTAAATTAGTCGCCATTCTGTAGCAAAATGGCGAAGTGAAGTTTAAGAAGCGAGCTGTTTAACGAGCTCAGCGCGTTGTTCACGGGGAGCGTAGCTAAAGTTAATGGTTATACGGTCAACCAGGCCGGTATAACGTTCTTTAATCTGTGGGATGATGGTGTCCGGTTCGCCAACTACGGCAAAGGTATTTAGGATGTCGTCATCAATTAAAGTCCCCATTTCTGCCCACTCACCGCGTTTTGACATGGCATTAAGTTCGGGCTGCAGACGTTCCCAGCCATGGGTTTCGAGTACTCGGCGGTAAGCTGGGGTAGATGAGTAGAAAGCTATTCGTTCGCGGATAGACTTGTCTGCTTTATTGAACTCTTCTTCTGTTTGGCCTGAAACTACAAATACTGGGTAGGATAGTTCAAAGTCAGATCGACTCAGGCCACGATTGGCAAGGCCTTTTTCTATTATTGGCAGGGTTTGTTCTTTTAAGTACTTGGTGGAGGTGAGCGGGTGTACCAACATACCTTCGCAGAGATCAGCGGCCACTTCGGTCATTAATGGGCCTACTGCGGCAATGAATACTCGAGGTGCGCCATGGGGTGTTACTGTTGGCGTGAACACTGGGGTCATCAAAGTGTGGGAATAAAATTCGCCACGGAAATTCAATTTTTCGCCGTCATACCAGTTGGCCCAGATAGCGCGCATTGCCATGATCATTTCGCGCATCCTCGCTGCCGGTTTGGACCAGGGCATAGAAAACCGTTTTTCGATATGGGCCTGTACCTGTGAACCTAGTCCCAGAATAAATCTGCCCTGCGAGTAGGCATTTAAATCGTTACCTATTGCCGCAATATTCATTGGGTTACGGGCAAAAGCAACCGCAATTGCAGTGATCAGATCGATATCCTGGCTGTGCTCAGCGGCTAATGCCAAAGGCAGGAAAGGGTCGTGGCCCGTTTCGATTGATTGTGCGCCGTTAAAGCCAGACTGCTCAAGATAACCAATCCGATCCGTAACCTTGTTCATACCAATGGGTAATTCGCCATCTACTTTCATTTTTTTGCTTCCTGGTGAGTGCCTGAATTAATGTTGTTGTCTGGAGCTGTTGCTGTCTGGAACTAATGGCATGAATTGTACAAATATCCCCGCTTGAACACAGCAGAAACTTACTAGTTTGGCTAGATGTTGGTGAAAAGTAGGTGAGTTATGAGGCAGCTATGGCATAGTAAAGCTAATAAGGGCAGTGATGCTAAGGTTTTAAACCTGAAAAACAGGTCTGACTGAATTAATCGATGGGAACTGGAATGAGTGAATTAAGTGACACAGAAAAGGCGTTGAACGTTGCCAATTATGGCAGCCGATTTTTTATCTTAGGTCAGGTAGGGGCAGTTATTGTTGCTATGACGTCGTTACATCCGTTTTTTGCCATATACAATATACCCGCAGCGGTGGTTTTAACACTGACCATTGTATGGGATCTATGGAAGTCGGCGAGTAAACAGGCAAAGCGGATAATGGCTTTAGTTACTCTGGCAGCCGGTGTGGTAATCCAGATTAATTCAATCGGCAAATTTATTCTGCCGGAAGTGGCGGACCCAGGCATGGCTTATATGGGTGCTATAACTATGACTGGTGGTGCGATTGGTCATTTAATTATTATTATTGCTGCTATTCAGGGGTTGAAGGCCGTCAAATATATGGATGGGCCTGCAGATGTACTGCCAACAGCATCAACTGACAAGGCACAGCAGACGCCAAAAACGGCAGTAACAGAGGCGCAATAACTTTAAAAAGCAGTGGTGGCCACGTGATTGATGAATATTTCCATCGGTTAAGCTGCTAGCGCGGACAACAAGTTAGTAGGACCACCAATAAAGTAATGCAGGAATTGTAGATTTTTAATTCATAAAAATGCTTTACTGAGAAGCTTATTATCTGTGTTGCCTGATTTGGTAGTGGTTGGGTTTTAGAGCGATCGTAGAAACATGATTTGTTATTGATTATTGTGGAAAACTAGTCAGGGGTTAAATCAAATGAGTTCAGTCAAAGCAGAAACAATTGTTGAGCCGTTTATTATTGAAAATGAGAGCAAAGCGATCTTTCGCGTCAATCGGCGAGTTTTTGTTGATGAAGAAATTCGGCAACGGGAGATTCGCCATATCTTCGATACCTGCTGGATATACATAGGGCATGAGAGTGAACTGCCTAACCCAGGGGATTTTCTAACTCGTAAGGTTGGCGGGCGCGAGCTTATTTTTGTTCGCAGTAAAGATAATGTTGTACGGTCATTTTTTAATACCTGCCCTCACCGGGGTGCCATGGTGTGTCGAGAGAAACACGGTAACGATAAGATGTTTATGTGTATGTATCATGCCTGGTCGTTTGATCTGGCGGGTAAGTTGATCAGTCGCCCTGAAGGCGAACGGTACCATGCAGATAATAGTGGGGGTTTACATGATCTTGCTCCTGTTGCCAATCTGGATAGTTATCGTGGTCTGTATTTTGTTAATTTCGATCCTAATGCAGTGGACCTGAACACCTACCTGGCGGGCGCCAAAGAGTATATCGATTTAACCATCGACCAGTCTGAGTTCGGCATGGAAATTGTGGGTGGGGTGCAGGAGTATGGCTTTGAAGCCAACTGGAAATTACTGGTAGAAAACAGTTGCGATGGATATCACGGCGGGCCGACGCATGCGACTTATTTTGATTATTTAATGGCTCGTCCCGGTCAGTTAAGTGATCCTGGTACCAAGGTGAATCTACCGCGAGACCTGGGCAATGGTCATGCTGTGATCGAATATGGCGGCCCCTGGGGGCGACCCGTAGCGAAGCCAGTTGATGCCTGGGGTGAACAGGGCAAGGTGGACTGTGCAGAACTGCTGGCGAAATTAGAGGCCCGGTTTGATAAAGAATATGCCCATCGTATTGCGTACCATAATTTTAATATGTCAATATTCCCAAATCTTGTGATTAATAATATTATGGCCATTACCTTTAGAACCTTCTATCCAGAGGCCGCCAATAAGCAGCATGTAAGAGCCTGGGCGCTGGCGCCTAAGGAAGAATCAGAAATTATGCGGGAGCGTCGATTATATAATTTTCTTGAGTTCCTTGGCCCAGGTGGGCTAGCCACACCGGATGATTGTGAAGCTTTAAAAATGTGCCAGAAAGGTTATCAAAATGCCGCGTTTGCAGGCTGGAATGATATTTCAAAAGGTATGGGAGAAAATCAACAACGAAATACCGACGAGGAACAGATGCGGGTTTTCTGGCGGGAGTGGGATCGAAGAATGAGTGGAGCAGCATTATGAGTGAGCAAGCAATATCATCCAGCCTGTCTATTGGCCGTACGGAACTCGAAGATTTTCTCTATGAAGAGGCGGCCCTGTTAGATAAATGGCAGTTGGTGCAGTGGTTGACACTCTTTGTTGAAGGGGCTAAATATTGGGTGCCACCTGCTGGTTCTGCAGATGATGTTGACCCTGCCACCACCCTTTTTTATATAGCAGATGACTATTTCAGGTTGACAGAAAGAGTAAAGCGACTCGGTAAAAAAACTGCCCATGTAGAATTTCCCAAATCAAAATTACGTCATCTGGTGACCAATGTGCGCATTCTGGGAGGCAACGACGATTTATTTGAGGCGACCTCCAATTTCGTCACCTACCGGAGTAAAAGTGGCGCTACTGAGACTTATCTAGGTCATCATTTATATGACCTTTGTGTGCTGGATGGTGAGATCAAAATTTTAAAAAAGACCTCTATCATTGATACCGATAATATTAACGAGCAGGGTAAAGTGAGTATTATTATTTAGCTCAGGGCAAAGGAAATCACGGCGCTGTGATGGCTTTTCAGGTGGAATTGCTCGGAAAATAATGCCTCGGAAAAAATAGAACAGCCCCAGCTAGTAGGCCAAACCCAGGCCCCAGCTAGTAGACCAAACCCAGGCCCCAGCTAGTAGACCAAACCCAGATAATAGAACAACCCCAGATCAATCGTGTGAAAAGTGTTAAGGAAATTTTATCAGTACCGTAAAGATTATATTTAAAACCCAGTCCGGCGATGTGCATGAGCTAAACGCAGAAACAGGCATTACAGTCATGCAGTTAGCAACCAGTGAAGGATTGGCAGGCATTATTGCTGAATGTGGCGGGGTGCTCAGTTGTGCGACCTGTCATGTTCATGTTGACCCTGCCTGGTTCGAGAAATTGAAACCCGCCAGACAGAACGAACTTGATATGCTGCAATTTGCTGAAGAGCCAGGTCCAACGGGCCGTTTGGCTTGTCAGCTACGAATTACTGAGGCTCTGGATGGCCTTGAGGTTACAATTCCCAACAAGCAATAAGTTGAGCAATAAGTTGTTAGACATACAGCCATTGTAATGTGCTTTATTGTAAATAATTCACCTGGCATAACTTCTCCAGACCAGGATAAACCCGTCATATAAAAGCAGGATGCCAATTAATGCCAGTAATCGACGTTCATTCTCATATTGTTCCAGATTCTTTTCCTGATAACCCAGCACCTGATACAGAGGCTAGATGGCCCTGTATGGTCTGTGAAAGCAGTGATCAGGGTAAGGTGGTGATTCAGGATAAAACTTTCCGCCAACTTGATGGTCGATCCTGGAATATCAATCGGCGCATTGAGGATATGGATAGAACGCAGGTAATAAGACAGGCCTTGTCGCCTATGCCTGAGTTATTGTCCTACTGGTTTGAACCTAAAGTTGGCCTTGAGATGTGTCACTGGATGAATCAGGTAATTGCCAATATGGTGGCAGGGGCGCCAGACAGGTTTTCTGGGTTAGGGATTGTTCCCATGCAGGACCCTGAATTAGCGGCAAAAAGTCTGGCGCGATTAAAAGCTGATGGTTTTTCGGGGGTTCAAATCGGCAGTAATATCAATGGTGTGATATTGGGCGACCCGCGTTTTGAAGAATTTTATGCAGAAGCGGAGTCTCAGGACCTGTGTATATTTGTCCACGCATTACATCCCATTGGTGCTGAAAGACTGCAAACTATGCCTGATCTGGTGCCTTTTGCTGCAATGCCGCTAGATACAGCGTTGTCTGCTATTTCATTAATACGCGCAGGCATACCTGCTCGTTATCCCAATCTTAGAGTGGGTTTTAGTCACGGCGGTGGTGCTATTGTGCCGTTAATACATCGATTGGCTGTGGGCTGGAAAATCACTCAGTCATTTCAGGGTAAGGTGCCTGAGAAGCCGATTGAATATGCGCGTAAGTTTTTCTACGATAGCCTTGTTTATGATGTGGATTATTTAAGTTATCTCGCTAGAGAGTTTGCCCCGGGTCAGATATTTGGCGGCACCGACTACCCGTACCCAATTATGGAAAAAGACCTTAATGGGTTTTTAGGCAGCGCTACTGTCGAGGATAAATATAGCCTGGCGCAGGGTGCAGCGGAGCGGTTTCTAAATATTAGCTGATCGATGTTTTATAAGCTGTTTTACAAGCTGTTTTGCAAGCTGTGATCAGTTACTGAATGAAGATATGAGTCTCGATAAGGAGCAGAAAAATGAGTACGGTTGAAGCTGGAACCATAATTGAACCTTATATAGTTGAAAACCAGAGCAAGTCAATATTCCAGGTCAATCGGCGGGTGTTTGTTGATGAACAGATCCTGGCCAGAGAAACTAAAAAAATATTTGAAACCTGCTGGATCTATATTGGTCATGAAAGTGAGTTGCTAAAACCTGGGGATTTCCTAACTCGAAATGTTGGCGGTAAAGAGCTGATATTTGTTAAAGATAAAGATAGTCAGGTGCGGGCGTTTTTTAATACCTGTCCGCATCGGGGTGCCATGGTCTGCCGTGAAAAGCATGGCAACGATAAAATGTTTCTTTGCATGTACCATGCCTGGTCATTTGATCTTACCGGTAAGCTGGTTAGCCGTCCGGAAGGGGAGCGGTATCATAGTGATAATTCCGAAGGTATTCATGATCTGGTGCCGGTGGGAAAACTGGATAATTATCGAGGATTCTATTTTGTCAATTTTGATGACAATGCGGTAGACCTGAAAACATACCTTGGTGGCGCCTGTGAATATATTGATTTAACCGCGGATCAATCAGAAGTTGGCATGGAGGTTGTGGGTGGTACGCAAGAATATGGTTTTGATGCTAACTGGAAGCTATTAGTTGAGAACAGTATAGATGGTTACCATGGGGTGCCTACTCATACAACCTATTTTGACTATATCATTGCTGCGGGTGGTCAATTAGGTGATACAGGTACCAAGGTTAATAAGCCGCGTGATCTGGGTAATGGTCATGCTGCGATTGAATATGGTTCCCCCTGGGGGCGTCCTATTGCCAAGCCGATTGCCGCGTGGGGTGAACAGGGAGAAAAAGATTGTGCTGCGCTTCGAGAAAAACTAACTGCAAGATTTGGTAAGGAGCGGGCGGATAGAATTGCCTACAATAATTTTAATCTACTGATATTTCCTAATCTTGTTATCAATAATGTGATGGCCATTACTATCCGTACTTTTTATCCGCAGACACCTGCCAGGCAGGAGGTTAAAGCCTGGGCGCTGGCGCCAAAGGATGAAAGTGCCATTATGCGAGAGCGGCGGTTATATAGTTTCCTGGAGTTTTTGGGCCCTGGTGGTTTTGCTACCCCAGATGATTGTGAGGCACTAAAAATGTGCCAGAAAGGCTATGACAATATGACCCATGTTGAGTGGAATGATATTTCTAAAGGCATGAGTGAAAATAAACAGGGTAATACCGACGAAAAACAAATGCGCGTATTCTGGCGCGAGTGGGATAAGAGAATTAGCGGCGGTAGCTAATTGTGATTGGTCAATAAATTGAATAAATCTTATGGCAGGAGATTGAGATGTTGAAGGGTGTAAAAGTCATTGAAATGGCAACCTATGTCGCGGCGCCCTCTGCCGGCGGTATTATGCGAGACTGGGGTGCAGAAGTCATAAAAGTTGAATCACCAAAAGGTGACCCCTGGAGAGTTTTCCCAACGCCAACGCGGGGTGAAGACCTGGGCAATCCACTGTTTGATCTTGATAATCGGGGTAAACGCGCCATCGCACTGGATACTTCCAGACCTGAGGGACTGGCGGCATTAAAAAGAATGATTCGTGATGCGGATGTGTTTATTACCAATACCCGGCCAGGTGCGCTGGAGCGGGCAGGGCTTGATTATGAAAGTTTAAAGCAGGAAAACCCGCGTTTAATATACTCCAGTGTCTCTGGTTACGGCATAAAAGGTGAGGAAAGGGATCGGCCCGGGTTTGATATGGCGGCATTCTGGTCCAGGGCGGGCGCGTGCAATATTATGACGCCAAAAGGGGGTTCACCTATCCCACTTAGAACAGCAGCTGGGGACCATGTCACCGGCTTAACCACCCTTGGTGGCATCATGGGTGCGCTCTACGAGCGTGAAAAGACCGGCAAAGGGCGGTTGGTTGAAACATCTTTGTTGCGGTCCGGGATTTATATGATGAGTTCTGACTACGCCATTCAATTGCGCTTTGGCAAGTTAGGTCTGTCGCCGCCACGAGACAAACCTATAACCCCGTTGACTAACTTTTTTCAGGCAGGGGATGGCCGCTGGTTTTCATATCTAACGCGGCATATTGAAACTGAATGGATCGAATTAGCGAATGCCGTGGGCCTGGAAGCTTTTGCTGAAGATGAGCGGTTTGCCACTAAGCTTGGCCGACGAAAGAATTCCGCGGAATTGATTGCTCTGCTTGACGAAACTTTTGCCAGCAAAACTCTGGCGGAGTGGGGTGAGATACTGGATGCCGCTGACCTTGTCTGGGCGCCAGTATTGACTAGTGAAGAGGTGGTCAATGATCCTCAGGCAGAGGCAGTGGGAGCTTTTGTTGATGTTACCCGTGATAATGGCGAAGTCTATCGTTCAGTGGCTACACCGGTACGTTTTCATGATGGCGAAGATGCAAGGCCTCGCGGTGATACGCCGGCTTTTGGCCAACATAGTGTGGAAATATTAAAAGAACATGGTTATTCAGCTGAAGAAATTGACCTGATGCTGGAACATAAAGTGATTGTTGAGTAGACGGCATTGGTGGTATTGAGATTGAGATTGTTGAGTGCTGAGGCCGTTGATAGCCTGAGTGGATGCATGCTGAACTAAATGGCTTTATGCATAATTTTTGCCAGAACTGAAAACCATTGTATTGGCCACAATGGACAGGTGCCGTGGAAATTGCCCAGTGAATATGCAAGTTTTGAGCAAATAACAGCGGGCAAGGCCATTATCATGGGACGCCGAAGTTATGCTGATCATCATTCGTTGCTTGAGGGTCGGTTTAATATTGTGGTTACCAGAAATGCTGACTACCCGTTGGTAGAAGGTATTCAGCGGGCATCTGATCTTGATGAGGCGTTATCTTTGGCGGCGGAATATGCTGACAAAAACACCGCTGCGGATTATTTTGTTATTGGTGGCGTGGACCTGATTATCAAGTCTATGCCGCTGGCAAAGACCGTCTATGAAACCATTGTTCATACTTGTATAACAGGTGATACGTTTTTGCCAAATTTTGAATTCTCAGGATGGTCAACAGAAATTATTCAAAATCAGGCCGTAGACCAACAACATGCCTATGCCTACACGGTGTATAAGCATCAAAGGGCATGAGTCCCGATCAATATCGGTATTGCAAAATATAAGTTTAGTAATTATTCAACATCAAACCGAAAACTATCACCGTCCTTAACTATAGTGCCGGCAGTTGGGTGGGCGAAATGCGTGCCAAGAACCAGGGTCGGGGTTTGAAATTGTTGCATAAACTCGATTCTGCTTTTTTCCGCCAGAGGGCCATCAACGTCTGCGATATCCTTCCAGTGGGGCCGGGCAAATTGTAGTGGGTGGTGGAACAGGTCGCCGGTAATAACTGCTGTTGCGCCCTGAGATTCAATTAAAACGCTCACATGCCCCGGGGTATGGCCAGGGGTGGGAATAAGTCTAACGGAATCTGTGACCTGATGGTCCATATCAACCCATTCAACCTGCCCTGATTCGATCACGGGTATTATCGAATCAGCTTTGGTTTCTTTTTCAAAAGGGTCTTCTTCGTGTTCCCAAAAAGCCCACTCCTCTTTGCTGAACAGATATTTCGCATTTGAAAAAGTGGCGACCCATTGATTATCCTGGCGCATGGTATTCCAGCCTACATGATCTACGTGCAGGTGGGTGCAAAGTACATAATCGATTGCCTCTCGGGGTGCGCCAATATCTTTCAATTGTTGTAAGAAGTCTCCCTGACGTTGGTTCCAGCTGGGCATGCTGCGGTTTTTATCATTGCCAATGCAGGTATCTACCACAATTTTGCTATGTGCATCTTCTATGACGAAGGTATGGATGCTCAGTGGCATGGTATCGTCAGGATTGATGAAGTGTGGCTTTAGCCAGGGATAGAGCGGTTCCAGGTTTTGTGGTGTGGCCTCAGGAATCAGCATGGTGGGTTTCCAGTTTTCCATGACATCCAGAACTCTGGTTATTTTGATGTCGCCAATTTTCCATGTTGTCATGTATCGTCCACCTTGTATTAGTTATTGTTCTATTTAATGCATTTTTTGATGCATATTATTATGTAGTTTCGGCGTTAATGTAGTGCCTGGTGCAGCTGGTTTTTGAGTCCAGGAGGTTATACGTTAACACTATTGCGATCGCTAATTCTCGTTAGTGGTGTCAAAAATAATCGACTTTTGTCGGTCATTCATAGCCTGGCAGGTAAAAAGATTTACCTAAAAATCGCGCTTGTGTATTTTATATATGAAATAGCTAGTTTATTCTTATATATTGGTACTAAAGTAGGCCAATAAAAAAGCATCATTAATTAACCATTACTAGTCAATAATCACTAATTAGGAGTATATAGACTTATGGCATTTATTAACCCACCAGGATTACCCATTGAACGTGGCAAGGTGCATGAGTTTGCCAATTCAATTGGCGCGGAAGAACCGCTCTATCATGATGAAGAAGCCGCTAAAGCTGCTGGCTTACCTTCTGTGGTTGCGCCACCGACTTATACGTCGGCACAGGCGTTTTTTGGCGAGAAAAATGCACCGAATATGTTTAAAGACCTTGACCTGGATCTTCGCTTTGTACTTCATGGCGGCCAGGAGTTTATCTATGAGCGGCCAGTATTTGCTGGTGAGGTATTAACCGCTGTACCCGGTGAGGTTGTTGCTTCTACTAAAGAAGGCAAACGAGGCGGTAGCATGAAAATTTTTGATACCTTTACTGATTATAAAAATCAGGATGGTGAAGTGGTTATGCGCGTTAAAAATACCTTGTTGCAAACAGCAGGAGTGGTAAAGGAATGAGTGATGCATTTGAAAACGTCAAAGAAGGCGATGTATATAGTTTTGTGAAAGAAAAGTTTAGCCGCACCGATTTTGTAAGATATGCCGGTGGCGGTGGTGATTTTAATCCCATTCATCATGATCAAAAGTTTGCTGAGGCGGCTGGATTACCAACGGTTTTTGGTATGGGCATGTTGACCGCGGGTATTTTGAGTCGAGTACCTGTTGAGTGGTTTGGTGCGACCTCATTGAAGAGTTATGGTATTCGTTTTCAGTCAAGGTTATGGCCTGAAGATACGGTTACTTTTAAAGGTGTTGTTGCTAAGGTGTATGAACAAGACGGTGTTAAACACGCTGATCTAGAGTTAAGCGCGATTACCCAGAAAGATGAGGTTTTGATTAAGGGCTTTTCTACAGTGCGCCCCTGGTCTCCTGCTTAAAGGAAACTGGTAGCATAAGCCGATAACATCGGTTGGTAACATCAGCAAGTATAACGGCAGACTATCTATTGTGAATATATGAACACTTAGATAGCCTGCCGTTTTTTTTATGGCTTAAGGGTTGCTAGGCAGCGAAATCCATTTTAACGGGCAGTGATTTTATGCCGCCAATCAAAGAAGATTTAAGCCTGTCAGGCTGACTGGTTAGCTCGACATTTTGCACTCGATTGAGTACGCCTTTGAATATTGCTCTTAATTCTATACGGGCTAAATGCGCCCCAAGACATAGATGTTCACCAATGCCATAGCCAAGATGCTGGTTAGGCGTGCGCAAAATATCAAATTTATACGGATCGGTAAAAACACTATCGTCTCGATTGGCAGATGGATAAAACATCGCAATATGTTCACCCGCCTTAATATTAACCCCATGCAGGGTTACGTCTTTGTTCGGCGTCCGGCAAAAATGAATAATGGGTGAAGTCCAACGAACAATTTCTTCCACCATATTATCCAGCGCCTCTGGGTGTTCAATGGCATACTGCATTTGTTCGGGGTGTTCCATTAATGCCAACATACCACCAGAGGTTGCATTACGGGTGGTTTCGTTACCCGCAATAATCAAAATGAAAATATAGCTGAGTAGTTCAAAGGGCGGTAAATATTCACCGTCGATCTTAGCATTGGCAAGTACCGAGGTAAGGTCATCGGTTGGATTCTTCCTGCGCTCATCTGCAAACGCGGTACAGTACTCAAAGACTTCCTGAATCGCTTTGAGGGCAAGCTCTGTACCTTGAGTGCCATCTTCGCGCGCGAAATCCGGATCTAAAGCACCCACTACTTCGTTGGTCCACTGAAAAAACTGATCGCGGTCTTCCATGGGTAGTCCGAGTAATTCAGCGATGACCGCAAGGGGTAAAATCTTCGACACTTCATTAACGAAATCGACTTCCTGTCCCTTGGCGGCGACGGCATCAAGGATTTGCTCTGCTACCAGGTCCATTTGGGGTTGGCTTTCGTTTAAACGTTTTTTTGTGAAATATTTGCTCATTATCTTTCGATAAGAGCGGTGATCAGGCGGGTCCATATTAATAATTGAGCGAATTTGTTGTTCAGCCATTCGTTGTGGCTGAACAACCAGCAGTGGTGCACTTTCAAATAACATAGGCTGGCGGGATATTTCAACGATATCCTGATAGCGGGATATCGCATAAAAAGGGACCAGATTGGGATGTTCACAATAGGCTACGGGTGAGTCTTTACGGAGCTTGTCCCAGATGTGAAAAGGGTAGCCGTTATTTTGATAATAGTCAGCATCAATGATTTCGATGGGTGCTGTAGGTGTTGCCATTAGAACTCTCCTTGCCATTTAGTACTAATATAATTAATTTATTGGGTAACAGTAGCTTAGTTACAATCAATTGAGATTGAGATTGAGGCTTTGCCGGAACCTATTTTTAAATATCTAACAAGATCATGAAATTACTCGATAAAATTGGACGGTCAAACTGTTTTATTAGACTTTTGCGGATCGTGGGCCTTGTTTTCTATAGCTGACCTTCAACTGCTAGTCTTCAAGAGCTAGTCCTCAATGGACAACGCAAGTCGAGGGCAGACGTTAACCGCTGCTTCAAGATCGTAGCGTAAAGATTCTTCAGGTTCCTCAATTAGGATGATCAATTCGTCATCATCACTCATTTTGAAGACATCTGGGCAAGCTGAAACACAAAGTTGATTAGACTCACAAAGATCGAGATCTATTTTTACTTTCATTGATTACACTCCTGGTTCTTTTTATTTAGCTATCAGTTTATATCAATATTTGATTATGTCGTTAGTTTCATATTGAGTGGCAGATGTTTTATTCCGCCCGCTGTATTGTTTCAGGATGTGCGATCAGGGCTAACATGCGGCCTGTTGTGGCGTAATCGGTGCGTGAGGTGCGGTCACAATGAGCTCTCCTGATCCTTGATTGCCTGTACATGATCCGCCTGAGAGTAATCCGTCACACTTAAATTACCAGTAAAACAGGCGAATTTTAAGATTAAAGTCGCATTGTAAGCACATTTACTAATTTCTGCATAGTGTTGTCATCATCAATACCTACAATTTTTTAACGCGGAGTTCAAGTGCGTGGATTCGAAAGCTTGATATGCTCTGCTTTACGGGTTTGGTGATGACCAGACACTGAGTTTTTGTGACAATATCTGGGGGGAAGTGCAATCAAAGCGCAAATAAGGTGCGAAAAATTTTCCAGGAAAATCAGCAGGTGAGGACTGATTCGGGTTATTCTTGGTGGGTATCCTGTGCCGGTATCCGTGTTGGTATCCGTGTTGGTATTATTAACTATCAGTTTGTCGATTAAAGACGCTTTTTGAAGGCGCACATAAATCAACTTTAATCGGGTTTAACTTCAATCAGGTTTATAGTGTCACCAACAACCATAAAGTGTAAAACCGCTAAACACATAAAACTTTTGTGCAATTTGTTAGAACTAATTTATCCACACTAATTTAGAAGAAATAGGAGTACCTAATAATATGAATGAATTAAAAACTATTGGTCTTGGGTTGGCCTGGGATGATCTTGAAAAAGGTGATCGATTTAAAACTATCGGCAGGACAGTAACTGAAACTGATCTGGTTAATTTTATCAATACTACCGGTATGGTTGAAGTCTTGTTTACCGATGCTGACTATGCGCGGGAACACGCTCCTCAGGGTGGTCGGCTGGTACCTGGCGCACTGGCCTATTGTATGGGTGAAGGTCTGCTAGTTCAGAGCACCTTACAGCATACGGGCCTGGCTTTTCTTGAAATGTCTTTCGAAGTCAAAGGCCCCACTTTTGTCAACGATACCATTCATGTGGAAGTTGAAGTGCTGGAAAGTCGGCCTACTTCCAAGTCGCCAGATCGTGGCGTGGTGAAAACCAGAAACTGCATTGTTAATCAAAAAGGTGAGACGGTTATTGTTTATGAGCCAGTTAGATTAGCGGCCAGCAAAAAGATGCGCGATGCTACCTAGCATCACAGCCTAGCATCACAGCATTTTTATGCATTCACAGTGCATTGGAGAAAATTGATCAGCAGGAAACCTTGGTTTCCTGCTGTGATTAGCAAATTGTAGATTGCTTTATTGGCAAATAATAGCCTGATAACTTTAGAAATTTAAAATGGGAAACTCATGTCTTATAAAACTGTATTCGCTGCCGATCTGTTTAAGAATCAAAAGCTAATAGTGACTGGCGGTGGATCGGGGATTGGTCGTTGTATCGCGCATGAATTAGCTAGCCTTGGCGGCGAAATATTACTGCTCGGTCGAACAGAAGAAAAATTAACAACTGTTCAGCAAGAAATAACAGAGGATGGTGGCAAGGCACAAACCTATGTCTGTGATGTAAGAAATAGTGACCGTGTACAGGCAGTTATGCAGGAAATTTCAACCGTCCAGGGTCTGGTTAATTGCGCGGGCGGCCAATTCCCTGCGTTATTAAGTGAAATGTCCATGAATGGTTTTGATGCGGTGGTAAGAAATAATCTTACCTCAACATTTAACGTTTCAAAGGCGGCATATGAGCATTGTATGGGGCAGTCAGGCGGTAGTATCGTGAATATTACTGCCAATGATATTGGTGGCATGCCATTGATGGGGCATACCGCCGCAGCCAGAGCAGGAGTGCATAGTTTGACTCAGACCTGTGCACTTGAATGGGCCGAAAAAGCGATCAGAATTAACGCAGTAGCGCCGGGTTATATTGCTTCCAGTGGTTTTGATACCTATACCGACCCACGAATGTTAGAAGCCATTAAGCGATTTCCTGCCGGCACACCGCTGGGTCGAACCGGTACTGAAGCTGAGATTAGTGCGGCTGTGGTATTTTTGCTGAGCCCTGCTGCGGCCTACATTACTGGTCAGATTATACGAGTTGATGGCGGTGCCAGCCTCAACGTTGGCACCGCGATGTACGACTTACAAACCGCCCAGGGTCATCCTGAATACGACGGTTTTCATCGTTCATCTAAACCGGCCATAGTCACTGAAGATTAGGTCACTGAAAAATAAAGCTTGAGTTTCTAATGGCGGCTTAGCAAGTGCTAACCTGCCATTAGAAATGGTTGCTGAATCAACACTGTAATGGCGTGAATGAGTGAGTATAAGTGCCGCGGGCTTTAATCAGATATTGTTTAGTTTAGTGCGTCTGACGCAGCGGGAATTGTGATCGCGCCCTCACTTGCCAGCGCTGTGATATCCTGTTTTGAATAACCCATTTCCTGCAAGATAATTTCAGTATGCTCGCCGATTTTTGGTGCGTTGAGCATTTTCTCATCCCCACCTAATCTAGCCTGACCAGGGATGTTGGCGATGGGTAGCTTGCCAATATCTTCATGTTCATACCAGTACAGGGCACCCATTTGTTGGGTTTGTTCGTGCTGCATAAAATCGCTGTAGCTATTAACTCGTTCATGTAACATGCGTTTTTCGCGTAATTTTTCGCAGAGTGATGCGGTATCAAATTTAAGTATCGCGGCCTCGATAGGCTGATCAATTAATTCTCGGTTTTCAAACCGAGAGGCGGCTGTCTCAAGTCGAGAGTCCTCGGCTAACTCACTTAAACCGAGAACCTCCATAAATGGCTTAAACTCTCGATCGTATAATACCCCAACCATCACATAGCCATTTGCACATTTAAAACTAGCGACAGGATAGGCGGGTGAGCGGGCGGCTTCGCCGTCTATAAATTGCGATGTCAGATTAAAATTTTGAAACGCTGCGGCAGTTTCAAGCAGGCTGTTGTCAATATACCGCCCTTCCTGTTCGTCGCGGCGGGCAAATAGTGCAGCCTGGATTGCCTGGACATTATATAAGGCCGCAGACAGGTCCATCATGATGACACTCGCTTTATGCGGCAGGCCATCAAAACCTTTGTTGCCGGTCATAAACCCTGAAAAAGCCTGCATTACTGCGTCAGTACCGGGTCGCTCTGCAAAAGACCCGCGTTGACCAAACCCCGACATGGATAGATAAATAATGTTGGGGTTGATTTTTTTTACTTCAGCGTAGGAAAAACCCAGCCGTTCCGTGACCCCCGGCCGAAAACTCTCCATAAATACGTCAGCTGTTTCGATCATCTGGCGGACCACATCAGCGCCGGCATCAGACTTTAAATCGAGGCATATACTCCGTTTACCAATGTTCGCCAGATAGCTAAAGACAGTTTGCCCACCTGCATATATTTTTCCCAGGCTACGGCTTAAGTCGCCTTTCTGGGGTTCGATTTTTATTACATCGGCACCCATTCGGGCCAATATAGAGGCACAGAATGGTCCTGCAACTACATGAGACATATCGATAATACGAATGCCCGCGTAAGGTTTTTCATAGCTCATTGTGGTGCTCCTGGTATTTGCGTAGCTTTAACGCAGTGCTTTTATCAATTGATGGAGTTGATGACTGTTGGTTTTGCTAGTGGGCTGCGCTAATAGAAGCGTCAAAGGTATCTTCCATGCCTAGTAATTGCAGAGCGTTGCCGCGCATTATTTTGCGAACCTGGGTATAAGAGAGGCCAGCCAGGCTCTCAGCAAATTCGATCGGTGTTGGCATGCCTTCAGGATGGGGCCAGTCTGAGCCGCCTACAACACGGTCAGGGCCAATGGCTGTGATTAAGTCGCTGACCTTATCTTCAGGGAAAGGTACCACACTGATATGTTGTTTGAATATTTCCCGTGGCCGGTCATGCAATGGACCAAAGGTGAAATCTCTGGGTTCTGTCATACGTACGCTGGAATCAAGTTTTTTCAGCAGTGGCGCAACCCAGGAAGATCCATTCTCAATGGATATTACTTTTAAATTTCGAAACCGACCGAACAGGTTGTGGGTGATAAGCGCTGCCATAGTGTCAATGATTGGTCGTTCAGCAAAACTGATAACTCTTTGCAATGCTGACATTCGATGATGTTGTGGCCTGGGTTTTTCGCCCCAGGCGACAGAGTAGAGTTCCTCGAAACCGGCATTGCCTAGATGAAAGGCAACCGGCACTCCTGCAGCTTCGCAACGGGCCCAAAAGGGATCAAATACCGGGTCTGCAGGTGATCGACCCATGACTGGTGAGGGCGTTAAATGAATGATTCTGGCACCCTGTTGTAGTACCCGCTCCAGTTCTGCCACCGCAAGGTCAATGTCTACCAGTGATAACATCGCGGGACAATAGATTGTATCTTCATAACAAAACCCCCAGTCGTCCTCTATCCAGCGATTAAATGCAGTTAGATTTGCCATTACGGTTGCGGGGCCATCATCTCTAAGGGCCATTTCCACACCCACTGCAAGACTCGGCAGTAAAAAGGTTGCCTGTACATTTTGTTCGGCGAGTTTTTTCATCCGCACTGCGCGGTCCATTGATTCAGGGAAATCAAAACAGGAGACTGTTTCGCCGTTGGTTAAACCGCCGCCGCCATCAGGGTTCATGAAAAATGCCTTCAGTGAGCCAGGCGCGCCGGCATGTTCACCGGGTGGGGCACTAAAAAAGCCGATTCGTTGCCCCTTAAAATGTACCTGGGCGAATTTACTCTGGTCGCGTACGATGGTAATGGTTCGATCCTTGAATGCAGTCTCGATATGACGGCTGAAACAATCATCAGGTTCGTAATAGTGTTGGTCGGCATCGATGATGGGATAGTCAATAAGATCAAGTGGAGCATTTGCCATGTCGCTAATTCCTTTCGAAGCTTTGCTGCTGTGGGTTTGTGGTGGATTAAGTGCTGCCTACGATCAACTTGCCTGTGGTAGCTTGCCGCCAAATTCTAGCCAATGGGCAAGTTCTGGCGGTAATCTGGTTGCCATTTGCTGGTGATAAACGGCGATATCTTCCTCGCTTAGAACATCCTGCCACTGGCCACTAGAACCACTGTTGAAAAACCCGGCATTGTTGTTCCATATGCCGTTTTCGGCATCAGGGGCGATATTATCAGCATTGCCTTTCATGCTGGCGAAGGACGCCGCTGCGACCAGTTCTGGTAAGTGGTCTGGATCAATATCAATATTTAAGAGGTTGGCGGCTCTTGTCATTTCCGAACTCAGGTCGGATTGTAAGTCAGCATAATGGAAAAAATGAATATTGGGCAAATGCCGGTATTGCCAAAATGTTTGCACATAGTTGATGACTGACGATGAAATGGCGTCATTGGCATCGCCTGGTTTGCCTGAGGCAGATATCCAGTTTCTGAATCGTTCACCAAGATCTTCCGGCTGCGGCGCGGGCGGGGTAATGGGCGCGCTAATATTGGCAACTATTTTCTGCATAATCTCAGGGTTGATGTTGCGCTGATGTGCCTGCATTGAAAGGAATGCATCACGGGGGTCACGAGCGACACAAAGATAGGTGAGGTCATCGTAATAAGGCAGGCCGTCGAGGGGCGTATGGGTTTTGATAAAGCGTCTGTTGGTTTGCGATTGCAACTGATTCAAGACATCATCAATTGGTTGGATCAACATATCTAACCAGGGTGAATATTCGCTTAAGGGTCGATCAAAAGTGATTTTTTGAAAAATTAGCAGGGCGCAAATCATTTGCATCCAGGTAGTACCACATTTTGGTGGGGTGCAAATTACAATATCGTCGGCACGGGGTTCGAAATTCTGCCAGCGACTACTATCCATGATAAAGCTGCTGTAGTGTTGGGTGTTTTCTGGTTTAGTAACTTGATTCATTCATAGGCCTTTATTAAGTTTCCTTGTCGTACAGGTGTTCTGATCATTGACAATAGGCCTCACAATCCCTAATTATTGGTTAAATTACAATAGGTAGTAGCAATATAAACTCGGTTAGAGGAGTAACATAAAGCATGACATTTCCATTACAAATTGCGGAACGTGACGAACTTTTGGCCAAAGCTGAATCCATTCGGTCCATTCTGGAAGCTGACGCGGAACAAAATGAAGCTGACCGTACGTTGGCTAAGACCTCGGTTGATGCTCTATATGATACTGGTTTGCTGAATATGTGTGTGCCCCGAAGTCTAGGCGGGCTAGAAGCAGATCCGGTTACTCAGACGGAAGTTTATGAGCTGGTTACTTCGATGGATGCCTCTGCTGGCTGGTGCCTGGTTATAGGTGCGACTTCAGCAGGTATGTTGGGGAATATGATCAGTGATACTGCCCTGGATCAGGTGTTTAAGCATGGCCGCATACCAAAAGCATCAGGTTCCGTATTTCCCTCAGGGATAGCCGAAAAGGTAGAGGGCGGGTATCAGGTTAATGGTCGATGGGCCTTTGGCAGTGCGATTCATCATGCAGACTGGGTGTCAACGGGGGCTTTAATTGGCAAGGATGGCAAGCCGATTCGCAATGACAAAGGTATGCCAGAAGTTTGTTCCATCTGTGTGCCGATTAAAGACGTGGTGATAGAAGATAACTGGCATTCCAACGGTTTGCGTGGTTCGGGTAGTTCACATTATCAAATAAATAATGTCTTTGTGCCGGATGCTTATATGTTGAGGCGAACCAATGCGCACCGAGGTGGCAAGTTATTTGATATTCCTACCTTTGGTTATGTAGCCGGTTGTCATGCAGGCTTTGCATTGGGCGTGGCTAAACGAAGTCTGGCTGAAATCGTCGCAATGGCAACGGATAAAAGGCGTAAATTAAGTGGTATACACCTGGCAGACCGAGGCGCCTTTCATAAAGAATTAGGCGTTATATCCTGTAAATTAAATGGCGCGCGATTACTCTCACTAGATATTCTTAATCAGCTTTGGCAGGCCACTAACCGTGAGGAGCGGATGTCGCTGGTGCAATGGGGCGAATGTCGCGCTGCTATGACCTATGTTACTGAAGTTGCCGCAGAAGTAGCGACCTTTTGTTACCGTTATGGTGCAGGTGCTTCGCTTTACCAGCCGCATCCGTTGCAGCGTTATCTTCGAGACATATACACCGGTATCCAGCATGGTGTTGTTAGTGAGGAGAACTACGAAGCGCTTGGCAAGGCGTTAATTGGCAAGGGTAAATGGGAACCCATTATTGGCGGTGGTCCGCGCTGATTACTGCTGAGAGCCTATAAGCTATACATGGCTGACCTGGGGATAGGCATATTAGTTAGCTGTAGATACCAGGCCGTACAGGCCTGGTTTTGCAAGTTTATCGATCAGGATTGGGACACTAAGGCTGACTTACAAAGAGAGTCTTGCAAAGATATAAAAATATGGTTTACTCTCTGCCATTAGTATTTTTATAGGTTCCGTACCGCTGGGTTTTCATCAGACTGTTTTCGGTCTCATTATCGTAAGGTCTTATTTTAGTAAAAAACGTTCTATAAAACGTTCTATAAAACGTTGTAAATAAGGTCGTTTGCTAATCATGTTCCTTTTTTGTCGGCAACGGGTATGACTACTTGTTTGGCTGCTTTATATACGACTTTTTTTAACAGAAGGTTTACCTGGATGATGGGCTCAATATTGAATATGAAATGGCAAAACTTATCGTGCGAGCGCTTATTAAGTTTAATAAATTTGGGTGATATCATATGAGTGAAATAAAGAAGTTTGATGCTATTGTTGTTGGTGCAGGTGTTGCGGGCATGTATATGTTGCATAAATTGCGCGAACTTGGGTTGTCCGCCAAAGTCATTGAAGCAGGCACAGATGTCGGTGGTACCTGGTACTGGAATCGCTATCCAGGCTGTCGTTGTGATGTGCCGAGTGTTGAATATTCTTTTTCTTTCTCCAAAGAGCTAGAACAGGAGTGGAACTGGACCGAAATCATGGCCGGCCAGCCTGAGATACTGGAATATATGAACTTTGTTGCGGATAAATTTGATTTTCGTAAAGACATCGAATTTAACAAACGGGTTACTTCAGCGGTTTTTGATGAGCAACAGAATATCTGGACCGTGAAAACCGATACGGATACTTATGAGGCGCCTTTTTGTATTATGGCAACAGGTTGTTTAAGTGTGCCTAATACTCCGGATTTCGACGGTGCTGATTCCTTCGAAGGCGAAGTTTACCACACTGGCAGATGGCCAAAAGAGAAGGTTGAACTAGCAGGCAAACGGGTAGGTCTTATCGGTTCTGGTTCCTCCGGGGTGCAGAGTATTCCAGTTATCGCAGCAGAAGCGGCGCATCTCACCTGTTTTCAGCGTAGCCCGGTGTATAGCTTTCCCGCCAATAACAGGGTGCTTGAAGACGGCTACATGGAAAAGGCTAAAGCGGACTATACCGAAATTCGTGAAGGCCAGCGGGCGTCGCAGGGCGGCATCGTTTATTACTCTCCATACCGTAAGAAAAAAGCCGCAGGTGATGCGATTAGCGCCGAGAAAAAAGTTAAACGTCGACCTAGCAGAACTATTCTTGAATTGACGCCAGAGCAACGCCGCGAGGAAATTAAGGAATTTGGCTATGGTATCCTGTCAGCTTATACCGATGTTTTACGCGACCCTGAAGCGAATCAAATTGCCTGTGAACTGTATGCCGAAACCTTAACCGAACTTGTGCATGATCCAGAAGTGGCAGCCAAATTAAACCCTGTAGAGTACCCGCTCGGATGTAAGCGGCCAGTGATTGATACTGACTATTATGCAACTTTTAATCGGGATAATGTCAACCTGGTTGACCTTAGAGAAGGCGCTATCGAAGCTATTACTCCAAAAGGTTTACGCACTAAAAATGCTGAGCATGAATTCGATATTCTGGTATATGCCACCGGTTATGATGCAATGACAGGGGCGCTAAATAAAATTGATATTCGAGGCCGGCAAGGACGAGCGCTGGCTGAAAAATGGCAAGACGGGCCGCGTACCTACTTAGGTTTACAGAGCGAAGGTTTTCCTAATATGTTCACCATTACTGGGCCACAAAGTCCGTCAGTATTGAGTAATGTAATTGTTGCAATAGAGCAACATGTGGAATGGATTAGCGATTGTATTGCGCATATGGGTCAAAACCAGCATGTTTCAGTTGAGGCGACTAAGGGCGCTGAGGATGACTGGATTCAACATGTCAATGAAGTGGCGCAAGGCACCATGTATACCGCGCCGAGCTGTAATTCATGGTATCTGGGGAGTAATATTCCGGGTAAAGAACGTATCTTTTTGCCCTATGTTGCGGGTGCCAAAACCTATAGGGATAAATGTGACGCCATTGTTGCCAATGACTATGAAGGTTTTGCATTTGGCTAACAGGGTTTGGGTTTGTAAGGCGGTATAAAACCAATAGGTCTTTTGCTACCGCCTATACCCTTTATCCTATCTCTATTCTTATACTGGGCTCTGGCAAAGCGCCTGATATAAGAATAGCCAAATATCTTCAGCGAAACGCTAGCCAGAGATGCTAGTCAGTAGTGGCTATGAGCGAATCACCCCGCCTGGCCGGGCACCGGTATCCACGCCGTTTTTCTGAATGACCTTGCCAGACACCAGTGTGGCCATATAACCATCGGCTTTTTGCATTAAACGCGCGCCATTGGCGGGTAAGTCCTGTACTACCTCAGGGGCAAGAATCTGCAGCCTTTGCATATCAATCAAATTAATATCTGCCTGTTGGCCGGCTTTTAATTCGCCGCGATTCATAATACCGTTTCGGCGTGCTGTTTCTCGGGTTTGTTTCTGGATAACCCATTCCAGCGGCAAGCGATCATAGCTGCGGTCCCTGGCCCAGTGGGTGAGCATAAATGTCGGTACACCAGCATCAACAATAAAGCCGCAGTGGGCGCCGCCGTCACTGCCACCTAACATTGATAAGGGGTGTAACAGGGATTCTCTAATGCGGTCCAGATTGCCTTCGGTATAACCGGTTGCGGCATAGAGCAAAAATGCTTTGCCATTATTTTCTAACATCAGGTCATAACCCACCTCGGCGGGTGAGCGGCCTTCGCGCCTGGCGATTTCCAACACGGTATTTTTCGGGTCGGGTTCGTAATTTGGCTTGTCGCCTAAAACATAAGTTAATTTCCAGGGATTGGAAAACATCCTGGACCAGTTAGTCAGGGCCGGATCATTATCAGCTAAAATGCGCGCCTTGACCGCTGGGTCGCGTAATCTAGCTAGTCTCTCGCTGGCAGAAAGGGTCAGTAGTTCAATAAAGCTGGGGAAACGTTTAAACGGATTTTCGCTTTCAAAACTAAACAACATACCTACCGGGCGGCTGGATATCTGCGGGTAAAGTTGGGCACCTTCTTTGTTGGCTGCTTCTGCCATGCTAAAGGATTTTCTAGATATACCGCTTAGATAAGTCAGCGGACGCCCAGATTGAATAGAAAGTTGTTTCATCAGCGCCATTTCGTCGCTAAAGGTGGTGCGATCGACATTGGGCATACCGCCTGGGATGACTTCGATGATGCCTTTGCCAGTGTCACCGATGGCTTTGGCGATGGCCATTAGTTCCTTCTGTTTGGCGAATGTGCCGGGGATTGGGTCGCCTTCTGGGGTTAAATGAATGCCTGTGCGAGAAGTTGAAAATCCCATTGCGCCAGCTTGCATGGCTTCACTCATGATGCTTGCCATTTGCGCAACTTCTGTTTCATTGGGGTCGATATCTTCTGCGCCTCGTGCGCCCATAACGTATGTACGTAGTGCACAATGCCCCAGATAAGCACCGACATTGACTGCCCTGGGCATTTTTTCCAAAGCATCAAGATAACCAGGGAAGCCCTCCCACTGCCAATCTATACCTGCTTTCAGTGTTGCCGCCGGGATATCTTCGACGGACTCCATTAGTTCGATCATCCAGTCGCGGTTGTCAGGTGCAACTGGTGCAAAACCGACGCCGCAATTACCCATGATGGCGGTTGTTACGCCATTCCATCCTGATGGCGTAACCAACGGGTCCCAGGTGGCCTGGCCATCATAGTGGGTATGTATGTCCACCCAGCCAGGGGCAACTAACAGGCCGTCAGCATCAATGGTTTCAGCGGCTTTAGCGGTAATTTTTCCTATCTCTGTAATCACGCCGTTATCAATTGCAATATCACCGCTGAACTGAGGTTCGCCAGAACCGTCGACGATATTGCCACCTTTAATAATTAAATCATGCATTGAGTCGTCCTCTGTAAAATAGTCAGTATTAGGGCCGGTAAATCTTTATGGTTGTTAGCAGCTGGGGGTTTATTTTTAATATCATTTGTTCATCTGGTTATATGTCTATCCTAATTTGCAGCGAAGTGCAATTTATCATTCGTATTGGTTCAGTCAACGCAATCAAAAACGGTCGCTATCTGGTAGAGAATCCGCTATGTTTTTATCTGAATTTTAATCGCTGGTTTTTTTGGGGCAGCGTTAATAGTCACAGTAGTAGAATTGCATCAGTGCGTTAATTCAGGGGGTGAGAAGCTTTAGATATACTGTTGGTTTTGAACCTGTTCCAGATGGCTGACTGTATTCACTCGTTTGACATCAATTTCTTATTTGGAAATTGGCAACATTTATAAGATAGGAAAATACTATGGGTCCATTGGAAGGTTTGAAAATTATTGAATTGCAGGGCATTGGCCCCGGTCCATTCTGCGGCATGATGCTGGCAGATATGGGTGCTGAAGTTATTCGTGTTGACCGCACCGGTGCCGCTGGCGGCATTGCCAGGGCAGAGCGATATGATTTGCTGGCACGCGGTCGACGTTCGATTCGGTTGAATCTAAAAAGCGATGAAGGTAAGGCGGTACTGTTGCGGATGGTTGAAAAATGCGATGGCCTGATAGAAGGTTTCAGACCCGGGGTAATCGAACGTTTGGGCATTGGCCCTGAGGTACTGTTGGCAAAAAATCCGGCAATTGTTGTTGGTCGTATGACTGGTTGGGGTCAGGAAGGTCCGATTTCACAGGTTGCAGGCCATGATATTAATTACATTGCGCTGACTGGGGCGTTATTTAATATGGGTGTAAAAGGTGGTCCACCAGCACCTCCACTCAATCTGGTGGGTGATTTCGGTGGTGGTGGAATGTTTTTAGCGCTTGGGATGGTAAGTGCGATATTAAATGCCAGGAGTACCGGCAAGGGGCAGGTTGTGGACGCGGCGATGGTTGACGGTGCATCAGTCCTTAGTACGTCATTTTTTGGCCAGATGGCAGCAGGCAAATTGCATGAAGGTCGTGGCGAGCATCCGTTAAACGGCGCTAGTCATTATTATGATGCTTATGAATGTGCCGACGGTGAATATGTATCCATCGCCTCTGCCGAGCCACAATTTTATGCCGAATTAAAACAGCATCTTGGTTTGAGTGAAGAGGAATTTGGGGTACAGATGGACCATACCCTATGGCCTAACCAAAAAGCGAAAGTGAAGGCCTTGTTCTTAACTAAAACCCGCGCTGAATGGGTAGAGATTATGCAACAGACGGATATTTGTTTTGCCCCAGTATTGCGTTTTGCGGAAGCGCCTGAGCATCCTCACAGTAAACAAAGAAACGCTTTTGTAGAAGTAGACGGGGTGGTTCAGCCAGCCCCAGCGCCCAGGTTTAGTAGTACCCCAAGTGAGATATCGGGGCCTCCGGCATTGCGCGGCGAACATACCGACGCGATTTTATCCGACTGGGGTTATTCCGCTGCTGAAATAGCCGGGCTGCATGCCAACGATGCGGTAGGTGGTGCTGACTAGAGGATTTTTAAATTCCCTGGATTAATGCAATAGACTGAGGCAATAAACTGAGGGAAAAAGTTGCAAGGAAAGGTTGAAGGAAGGGGGTTTTTCTCCTTTCTGAGTTTTATTGAGCTATTTGGAGGCGGTCAAAATGAGATTAGAAAATAAAATTGCATTAATCACTGGAGCAGGGGCAGGCATTGGTCGTGCCTCTGCGTTGGCCATGGCCCGCGAAGGGGCTGTGGTTGCTGTGGCGGATATTCGTGGTGATAAAGTGGATGCCTGTGTGAGTGAAATCGAAGCTGCAGGTGGCACCGCTATGGGTATTGTCGCTGATGTGGCAAAACTGGATGAGATTGATCGCATGGTGACCAGTGTGGTGGATAAATATGGCCAGCTAGATGTAATGTACAACAATGCTGGGGTTACTAAACGCAGTAAATTTATGGATATTGACGAGGAGTTATGGGACTGGGTACATGGCGTGAATGCCAAGGGTGTTTTTTTCTGCATTAAACGCGCTGCAGAAACCATGATCAAACAGGGCTCTGGGTCGATTATTAATACCGCATCAATTGCTGGTCGCGGATTTCCAGGTACATCAAATGCTGCCTATGCAGCAAGTAAAGGCGCAGTTATTGCGCTAACGATGCAGGCAGCAAGAGCGCTGGGGCGGTATAATATTACCGTCAACTCAATCTGCCCAGGGGTGACCCGGACGGAACTGATGCAGGGTATTTTAGATATGCGGCATGAAAAAGAAGGTATACCCATGGATGAACTAGAAGTTCAGGCGGCCCGTGGCATACCCATTGGGCGTATTAATGAGGCCAGTGATATTGGTGAAATGGCGGTCTTTCTGGCGTCCTCAGCAGCAAGAAATATTACTGGTCAATCTATTAATGTTGATGGTGGTTTGATTATGATTTGATGAGCCAGTAAGTGCGATATTCACGTTTAAATAAAAGTCTATTCAGATGGTGCCGGTCGGTGCCGCTGAATGATTTTTGATTAATGACGGCCAGTCTTCTGCTTTCATCCATTCCTGCCATGATCGATACAGCCAAAGTTGTGCGTGTTCATTGACAGCAGTTTCAATACTGCTTTGTCCTGATGGATCAAGCTTAACGGTATCGTGGCCACGGCCCATGGCAAAATTCAGTGGCCGGTCGCGGGTTGCACCCAGATTTGAGGTGCGGGTACTATGACTCCAGTTTTCACCATCATCCTGTTCGAGTAATCCAGCCGGGCCAAAAAAATGGGTGGCCATCTGGACGATTTTTTTTCTTTCTGTTGCGTTCATGGATTTTTCAACCAGGGTGAACCACCAAAGTTCGGTTTCCAGTGGCCCTCTGGGAATACGCAAGCATAGCTGGGTCCCGCCGGTTGAAACCCACAGGTTAGGGAAGATGTTTGGATGGCCTGTGGCGCGGATACCCACTGGGCCCAGTTCCGCTTTCGCCTGCTCACTAGCGCGCCAATTGGGTAGCTTGTCCTTATTGGTCAAGTGTTTATTGGCAGCTTCAAATGCAGCCTGTTCTGCCTCTGTAACCCCAGGGCCACTAATGCCGTGGCCGTAATCGCCGAGTAGCACCATCTGCTGCAGGGGGGCAAGAAATGCTTCATCGATCATACCGGTGCGGAGCGCAGAATAGTGGCTTACTTTGGGGTGATACCAGTCAAACAGGTTGTCCACGGCTAACTTCCAGTTGCACTGAATACGATTTTTCTGGATGCCATCCAGCACTTCAACCGCGCCATTTTTTGCCACCATATCGATGCTAAGGCATCCTACCCAACCAAGAAAATCCTCCAGTGGTGGTGCAGCAGGGTCCAGCGTTGCAAATATAAAACCCTTATAACCGGATACCTGGGCGGCTTTGGAAAGGCCCCATTCTGACTTGTCGAGATCCGAACGATAGAAATTTTCATAACCTGGGACACCCACAAGCTTGCCATCAAGGTCAAAGTTCCAGCCATGATAGGAGCAAAAAAATGAGCGTGTCTTACCCTGGTCAGCGCGACATACTGTATTGCCGCGATGTGGGCAGGTATTTAGTAAAACCTGTATTTCGCCGTTACGATCGCGAACCACGATAACCTGGTTTTCGCCAATATAATTCATGAAGAAATCGCCGGTTTCGGGAATCTGCGATTCGTGACACATGAAATTCCAGGCTCTGGCAAAAATATTTTCTAGTTCTGCCGCGTATATGCCAGGGTCAGAGAATATACGTCGATCTACAACCCCTTTTTCGTGGTCTACCCAGGAGTCTTTATTTAGGACCTGCTGGTCAGTGGCAATCATTTACATACCTTCTGGTCGATAAAATTACTCGAAATAGCCGGCGAGAAAAATCTTCGAGAGCCTTACCTGCTGGCTAATTGTTTATTGCTGAATGTTTATGGGTCAATTGGCAGTAACTGTTGGTGCCAATTTTCACAGTGTTCTCAACATACTAACATTAATTCTGTTTTGCTCGCTTTTTATCCTGCTTCGGGAAAGAAAGGTTGAACAGGTTGTCGTAGGCTAGCCCCCAGGGTGGGCGCAGGAACCCAAGTGCCCTTACGTCCTGTGCCCAGCGGCCAAGTGGGCTTGAGCGGGAAAAGCTGGCGCCGCCGACGACCTTGCTTAACCTGCCAAGACAACTTTCCGAGAGTTCCGCAACGGTTGCTTTGCCACGGGCTGCAGCAATCACACCGTCGATACCGGAAGCGCTGGATTCAACGGTGTTTATCATGCCCTCGTAGGCCTGCCGGATTAACCAGGCTTCATTTTCCGCTCGAACCCATTCTACGCGTTCATAGGGGCGCATTTTATCAGCCTTGGAAACCAGCTTTTGACGTGCAAATTGAATCGCCTGATCAACTATTGCGACGATAACGGCTGTGAATAAGGTATTGCCTATGGGCCCAGCGGCAGCCCCTGAACTGGCCATTCCGCCAGCCCAGGCTGATCGAATGGCGGGAAAATTTTCAAACTTGAAGGCATGGGATTGGGTCGCGCTCATACCGTGTCCGTCCCACTCGGCAGCGAGGGTGACGCCTTCTGAGCCGTCCCAGGGGATGTCGGCGATTTCAAGAATGAATAATTCGGGTACTTTTTCACCTACTGCACGTGCGGTAGTCATCATATAATTCGACATACCTGAGCCACTGCCAAAATGTTTTTCGCCGGTGAGTAAATAATGCCCGGCTTTATCCGTTGGCGTGGCGATAGACTGACTTTGCATAATGTCACCACCAGAGCCGGGTTCGGAAGTCACCGTACCCCACCAGGCGCCCTGGCGAACAGACTCGGTGATCCAGTCAACCTGTGCTTGCCATGCAGGGGCTGCTTCTTGCGGCGGTTTTCCGGCTGCGATCCAGAAGATAAGTACACAGGGATGCATGGCGCTTACCAGCGCGACCGAAGGGTCACCCATTGCGATGGTGTGGATCATTGCTGCATAAGGCCGAATACATTGCTGCACGTCGGTCCATAAGCCGCCGTCAGCCGCCGCAATACCTGTCTGTAAAAACCCGGCTTCGGCTATCAGGTCAAAGTCAGCTTTTTCAAGGTGGCGGCGCTGCTGCCGTTCTGTTCTTTGGCCAGCAAACTTTGCGGCTATCTGACTAAGGTTTTCGATAATTTGATGACTCTGCACGCTGGCTCCTGGGTTTCTTTTTGTTACTTATTGGTAGGCTAGATAATTGTGTTAAGTTTTTAATGATGCGCCCGACAGAATCTGATTCTGGTTCTGATTTTGGTGCTGGTGCTGCATTAAATCCTGGTTTGACTGCTGGGCTTGTCTGACGTCTCTTATGTTTCGGTTACCTGTGTTAGCGTGATGGCCGAGAGAAGTAACTTATCATAATGCTAATTATACCGGACCGGAAGCCTATATAAAATATTGGTCCGGTTGAGCTTCGGTGAGAAGGCAAGGGAAGGGCACAGAACGGAACGGAAGGTCATGTTGCCAGCTTGAAAATTAACGGTTCAACTCATATAAAGGTCTGTGGGCTTGTGCGGGGACGATAATAAAATGTTTCAGCAATGTTGTAGAAATGTTAGGTTTTTACATTCTAAATTTGTACTAACTGGAGTGCAGGATGGCTGAGCAACAAAAAGGGCAAAATGGGCGTGACTCAGGTTATCCTGCTAGCGATAAAGCCGCGCCTGAGAATGACAGCAACAAGCCGCTGGCTGGGCAGGCACCGCTCTTTAGTAAGCCTTATATACGTTATGTGGTGGGCATGCTTACGGTGGTTTATGTTTTTAATTTCATCGACCGGCAAATTCTATCGATACTGCTGCCCTCTATAAAAGCCGAGTTCGAATTAAGTGATACGGCGCTGGGCTTTTTGACAGGTTTTGCTTTTGCGGCCTTTTATGCAACCCTGGGTATGCCCATTGCTCGGCTTGCCGACCGTCATTCCAGGGTAACTATAATCACCATTTGCCTCAGCATCTGGAGTGCAATGACCATGCTATGTGGTATGGCAGGCAGTTATTGGCAGTTGCTGATTGCTCGTATTGGCGTGGGTATTGGTGAAGCTGGGGGAAGTCCATCATCGCATTCGTTGATTGCAGACTATGTGCCTGTTGATGGCCGCAGTACCGCCCTTGGGATCTACTCGCTGGGTGTCTCAATTGGGATTTTATTTGGCTTTCTTGCCGGTGGCTGGCTGGATGAGTTTTTTGGCTGGCGTACTGCTTTCCTGGTGGTGGGTCTGCCTGGGATACTGTTGGCGATAATTTTAAGAATGACGGTAAAAGAGCCGCCACGGGGTTATTCTGAAGGCGGTCTGCCGGCAGATAATGTGCAGCCCGGCATGGGTGAAGTATTTCGGCATCTATGGACCCAACGCTCTTTTCGCCATATCGCCTTTGGCAGCGCGTTACATGCCTTCGTAGGTTATGGGGTTATACAGTGGATCCCTTCATTTTTGCATCGCAGCCATCAAATGGAAACCTGGGAGATTGCTTCATGGCTGGCACCTATCATTGGTATTGGCGGCGGGCTTGGTAGTGTGCTGGGTGGTATGTTGGCCGATAAGTTGGGCCGGCGTGATATTCGTTGGCAGATGTGGATCTCGGCCTTAGGCTTGTTTATTGGTGCGCCATTTGCGATTGGGGTATACCTGTCATCTGATCCGTATACTGCATTAGCTTTTTTTGTCCTGCCAACCATTATTGTAGCGGTGTACCACGGCCCAGTTTATGCCATGACTCAAGGCCTGGCACCAGTTCGGATGCGTGCCATGGCTGCAGCTGTGCTGTTGTTTGTGACCAATATTATTGGTCTGGGGTTCGGCCCCCAGGTAGTGGGGATTATGAGCGATCTGTTAGAGCCGAAGTATGGTATCCACTCGTTGCGTTATGCATTGTTGCTGGTTACGTTAATTTATTTTTGGTCAGGTATTCATTATTTGCTGGCTGCAAGGACCCTGAAAGAGGATTTGGCCCGTGTTCAGGCGGACCAATAGGGCATTAAACGTTGCAAGGTATAAATATTAGCTGGTAGCTAAATTTCCAACCCTGCCAGGCAACCTGTTTGCCTGGCAGGGTTCTTTAATACACCGTTATAAGGTGACTTCTGCTGCTACTTTTTCACGTTTGGTCTCATCGGCTGCGGTGGGTGATTCGACTTTATAAAGATCAAGTCCGTTCTGCCAGAGTATTTTACGTTGCGTCTCTGCATCACAGTCGCCCAGGCCTTCTTTAATGCGATCATGTACCTCATCGCCATAGAGTGAGGTTGGATGGGGGAAATCGGTTTCAAATAAAATTTTATCTACCCCGACAATATCAATCAGGCGTCTGGGTGCGACCTGTTCAAACCAGTAGCAGGCGTAAACATTGCGCGCAAAGTATTCTGATGGCAACATATCAAGGTCAGGTCGTTCATCGCCGACACGATTGCCCTTGAATTGATAATCCAGCGCTTCAAGTACAAAAGGAATCCAGCCAATGCCGCTTTCTACGGAAACAAATTTTATAGTTGGGTAACGGGCAAGGACGCCAGAGAGCAATAGATCGCTCAGGTGAATGCCATTTTTAAGGAAGATATCAATGGAAAGGTGGGCAAAGGCTGCCATTTTTCCATAGGTTTTTACGGTTTCACGATGTAGACCGCCGTCCATATTACCCGAACCAATATGAAAGCTGATAGGTTGATCCAGTTCAACGGCAACTTCCCATATAGGGTTCCATGATGGGGAGCCAAGGATCGGTTGGCCAAGCGATGCGGGATCACCAGTAAAAAGAATGCCCTTATGGCCCATGGCAGCACAACGTCTAATTTCCTTAACTGACTCAGCAACATCCCAGAAGGGCAAGGAAGTGATGGGCAGCAGGCGGCGTGAATCTGCGGATGCCCATTCGGTCTGCCAGTCGTTGTAGGCCTTAACACAGGCAATTTTCAGTTCAGCATCGTCGAGTTTTAAAAATGCCTGGCCGCCAAAACCGCCCACATTGGGATACATAACCATGGCCCAGATACCCATTTTATCCATATATTTCAGCCGTTCGTGGGCATTAAAAGCGCCCTGATGCATGGCATCCCAGCTACGTGGCCAGTTAGTCATATCACCTACGCCGGCAGTTGCTGACATACCAGGGTTACCAATACGCTTATCACCCAGGTACCAGAACGGTGTGCCATTGGCATCATCAACAATATGTGGCACCTTGTCCTTCATTTTTGCCGGTACTCGGTCAACCCATACGTCAGGGGTTTCGGTGACATGGGTATCAACGTCGATTATGGTATAACCGCTCATTTTTCTCTCCTTAAATAATATTGTTAGCAGGTAATTTTTTAACGGCAACTTTATTGCCAGACTGATGAATATTCATAAATATTTATGAATATTCATCAGTAACTGGCTAGCTTTATTGCTGAAGTCAAATTTCATTGGCTTCCATGCTATATTAATCCAGTCTCAACGCCTAGCCTGAGTTTAGTGGCAAAAGGCAATAATTCAGCAAACAAAGGAATAAACAGAGCATGGCAAAAATACGAGTCGAGGAAAATGGTGCCGTTCGAACGGTTACATTGACGCGCGCGGAAAAGCGCAATGCGTTAGATTATGAAATGTTAGATGAGCTTACGGGCGCCTTTAAGGTTGTGCCAGCAGAGACTGAGCGGGTGACGGTAATTCGTGCTGAAGGGCCCGTATTCTGTTCCGGAATGGACCTTAAGGCCAGGCAGCAAAATCTCACGGGCGCATCGCCGATTGAAGTTATGTTGCATGCGGTTGAAACCTATCCGTTACCCGTAGTTGGTGTTGTGCAGGGTGATGCCATAGCGGGTGGTAATGAGCTGGCGCTGCATTGCGACCTGGTAGTTGCAAGTAGTGAAGCCAGGTTTGGTATGTCGTTGGCACAGATTGGTTTAGCACCTACCTGGTTCCTGGCTAAAAAACTGCTTGAAGTCGCAGGCCCAGTTAAAACCCGAGAGTTCTTACTACTTGGCGATCCATTTCCGTCGCAGCGAATGTATGACATGGGTTTAATTTCAAGAGTGGCGAGCCCTGCCTTACTAGAAACTGAAGCGCAGAAAATCATTGAACGTTTGGCTGCTAACGCACCTATGTCGCTGAAAGCAATGAAGGCATTAATTGTTCGCGAAATGTGCTTTCGTGATGGCATTTATCACAAGGATATTGACGCTATGGTCACTGCCTGTGGCTTAAGTGACGATTCCAAAGAAGGGGTCGCAGCTCGCCTTGAGAAACGTGTCGCAATCTTTAAAGGCAGTTAGATAAAGTTAAACAGAAGGCCGTTTGAGAAGCCGATATATCCAAGAGGCCGAAGTATTGACGCTCCCGCCGCTAGCCTGGTGGGCGCATCTGACGTTGAATAAAATCAATAACGGCGTTATTAAAAGCTTCTGGCGCATCGATATTTACCGCATGGCCGCCATCAGCGGCGACGACTTCCAGGTTAGGAATATGTTTTTCTGCATATTCTCGGTGTTGAACAAATCGACTTTCACGCTCGCCAACCACCAGTAAGGTCGGTACTGAAGTGGCTGAAACACTATCGGCAACGGATGATAAGGGCGAGTTATACTGGAAAACATTAGCCAGTCCGTTGGGGTTTAGCAGCGGCGCATCTACCATTAATTCGTCTTGCGCACCTGCGGGTAGGCGTTTTGCCTTGCTCGGGTGTACGCTCATCCTCTCTAGTCCAGCTTTGCCTCGCTGTTTAATATTCTCAGCCAGTTTGGCAGGGTTTTTATAAAGTTCTTTAGTTAGTTCTTCGGTCGCCAAGGCGGAGGTGGAATTGGTGAAAATTTGCCCCATAACCCGTTTGGGATATTTCAGTGAGTAGCGTAATGTTGTTGAAGCGCCGAAAGATTGGCCGCAAATAAACCAGGAATCTGCGCCAATTTCTTCACGAATAGCTTCAAGTTGTTCTACGTATGCATTGGGATCATATAAGTCCGGGTCGTCAGGAGAAGGCGAGCGCCCATGGCCAAAGCTTTCTACCACGACAGGCGTTGTATGTTGCTTTAGGCCTTCAAGGTTTCGTACCCACTGGGCCCGGCTCGAAAGAATGCCATGTAATAACATGAGGTAAGGTCCATTGCCGTCGTGTACGTCATAGTGAAATTTACTCATTATTGCCGATATTCCCCAATAGTTTGCTGCTGGCTAACTGTAAGGGCTAATTTATACGTAATGGGGCCAAAGCACGCAAGTGATATTTAGCCCCGATCAAATTGACTGCTTGCAATTTTTCGCTAATTTAACCGTTTTCTATTTTTTGCGTTGCATAAGTTGGCGCATGTCCCTGGGCGTTGGACTCGATCAGGGCTGATGGATAAACTCACCGCCCGCACTCATTATTGAACCGTGCTGTTATGCCCAAAACCGAGCAAGAATCATCGAAAGGCAGTTCTCTGCGTCCGTTAAAGACTTTGCTGCCTTTTATTTTGCCTTATAAAGGTACCCTGATGCTCGCTATCGCCGCCTTATTAGTGTCTTCAATGGCTTTACTGGCAATGCCGATGGCGGTACGGAATGTTATTGATCATGGGTTTTCTGTAGCAGATGCCGGCAATGTGGATCGTTACTTTTTTATCCTGCTAGTTTTCGCCCTGGTAATTGGATGTTTTAGTGCCGCCAGGGCCTATTTTGTTAACTGGCTGGGAGAAAGGGTGGTGGCAGACTTACGTAATAAAGTATTTCGCCATGTGATTTGCATGGACCCCACATTTTTTGAAAACACTAAAATCGGTGAAGTTTTGTCGAGGCTGACGGCAGATACCACTTTAATCCAGTCAATTTCAGGTGTAGGGGTGTCAATAATGCTCCGCTCTTCGATCCAGTTTGTTGGCGCGCTGGCTTTGTTGGCCTATACCAATCTGGCATTAATGGGCATTTTGGTGATTGTATTGCCGCTGGTCATTGCGCCGATTTTGCTAATTGGTCGTTGGGTCAGGCGTTTGTCGCGAGATTCTCAGGATCGTGTGGCAGATGCCAGCGGTCAGGCGGGCGAGATCCTTAATGCTATTGAAACTGTGCAGGCATTTACTGCTGAGGAGCCAGAAGCGCTGCGTTTTGAACAGGCTGTTCGGCAGAGTTTTAATGCGGCTGTGAGCAGGATCAAAGTTCGCGCCTTGCTAACAACTACTGCGATGACAGGTGTATTTGGCGCGCTGATATTTGTTATGTGGATTGGTGCAAAAGCGGTGCTGGCGGGTGAAATAACCGGTGGTGAACTGGGTCAGTTTGTACTTTATGCATTTTTTGTTGGTGCTGCAGGTGGTGCTTTGAGTGAGTTCTGGGGAGAGCTACAACGTGCTGCCGGTGCGATGGAGCGAATCGTTGAGTTGCTTGCGCTGCGCCCGTTGATAGCCGCACCTCTGAATCCGGTCGCTCTGCCTGGGGTGGCTACCGGCCAGGGAGGGCGGATTCAAATAGAAGCGGTGAGGTTTAGTTATCCGAGCAGGCCGGATGAATGGGCTATTAACGCGCTTGATCTGGAGATTGCGGCGGGTGAAACCGTAGCTATTGTTGGACCTTCGGGTGCTGGCAAAAGTACTGTTTTTCATTTATTGCTGCGTTTTTATAATGTTGGCGCAGGACGTATCCTGATTGATGGTGTTGATATTGCTGAGGCGGCACCGGTTGATGTGCGCCAGCGGGTGGGAATTGTGCCGCAGGATACGGTGGTTTTTGGCGCAACCGCGATGGAGAATATTCGTTTTGGCCGTCTTGATGCCACGGATGACGAAATTATTGCAGCTGCAACGGCAGCCTCTGCCCACGAATTTATACAGCAGCTACCAGAAGGTTATGCAACTTTTCTCGGTGAAAAAGGCGCGCGGTTATCGGGCGGACAAAAACAGCGGATTGCAATAGCGCGGGCGGTATTGAAAGATCCAGCAATTCTTTTGCTGGATGAGGCAACCAGTGCGCTGGATGCCGAAAGTGAGAGACTGGTTCAGGATGCGTTGCAATTACTACAGCAGGGGCGCACTACAATTGTGATAGCACATCGATTGGCGACGGTAAAAAATGCTGATCGAATCGTTGTGCTGGATGCGGGCCAGGTACGGGATATTGGTTCTCATACGGAGCTGATTGAACGGAATGCCCTCTATGCCGGGATGGTTAAGTTGCAGTTTGGCGGCGTTGAGCAATAGCAGCCGCCAAACCTTTTTTTGTTTTAGACTTTATATTTTAGATATGCTTTTGATCTTAGCTGTCAGTTGAGTTTTTTGACTTTCTACGACGGAGACTTAACCCCATCAGTCCGATAGATAATAGCGCCAGCATATGTGGCTCGGGTACTGCTGCTGGTGATAACTGCGTGAATACGCGTATAAAGTCTCCTGGGGAAGAAGCTCTCCAGTCTACCAATAGCCGATTATTCATCGTGGCATCGATAGCAACATTGTCGCCTGATTCTAATCCGCGCGCCGCCGGGTTAAGGTAGGTGACGTTGTTATTAGCCAGGAAATCGCTGGCTGCGAGCGTGGCTGTTGATGTGGCTATACCATAAATTGCTGAATCAAAATCTACATACCCTTGCTGCGATGTACTGCCGGCTGGATCAAAAAAGATATAGTGACTGGCGACAGTATCGCCGGCTACAGGGTTGGTGCCAATATTAACTGTAATCTCAGACGTTATTGTAATGTTCTGGTCTTCATTAAAGCCATACAGGTGCGGTGTGTCGAAGGTATTCTGGCCGACGGTATTGTCAGGGTTTGAATCTGTAAAGGGTACGGTTAAGTTGATGAAAGTGCCGCCCTGGGTCAGCGAGGCTCCACCAGTCACTTCGCCGCCAATAATGGTTGCCTGGGTGGTTTGAGGCAGTAAAAAACTAGCGGCGACTGCCGGTACCAGCATAATTTTTTTTAAATTGTTGTTTATAATCCTTTTGAGCATTGCTTGAATCCTGTGGTTAGGTAAATGAAACCTTAAAGTTTAGCGAAAGTTAGCTGGGTAATTTATTACGCAATAATCATTCCGTAATAAATTAATGTGTTTAAAATTAGATGCTTATGGATCAAAGCTGAGTTTCATTTGATTGGGTGAGGCGTTCATATTTAAAAAGTGTAAAAATATTCGACGGTCATTGTCGGTAACAAGGTTTTGAGAAGTCGATTCAGGTTGATAGCTTACTTTCAACTAAAGAGGCCGTTATACTGAAGTTAGCGACAGGCCTTTTAATTGTAAAAAAATAGCTTATTAATAGGTTGTTTGGCTGGCATATTATTTTGAAAATAAAGGATTGATTAATGATTACAGTACATGGCGTACCACTTTCACCATTTGTTAGAAAAGTGCTGTTTGTGTTAGAGCATAAGCAAATCGAATATACCCTGAATCCTGTTTTCCCTGGTGCGACGGATGACGCATTCGCCAAAATCAGCCCGTTAGGGAAAATTCCTGTATTAGAACATGATGGCTTTACAATTCCGGATTCGAGTATTATCTGTCGTTACCTTAATCACCAGTTCCCCAAAAATTCAATTTATCCAGAGGGTATACAGCAGGAAACTACGGTCTGTTGGTTGGAAGAATTTGCTGATTCAAAATTGATAGAAGCCTGCGCAACCATATTTCGGCAACGATTTTTAAATCCGAAAATGATGAACCAGCCCTGTGATGAAGCGGCTGTTGAAGATGCCATTAATAATCTATTGCCGCCGTTATTGGCTTATCTTGAGTCGATAACGCCAACTTCGGGTGTGCTGGTGGGGGAACAAATCAGCATTGCTGATATAGCGATAATGACCTGTTTCGTGCAGGTGAGTTATGCTGACTATACGGTAAGTACTGAAACATATCCCAAATTACGGGCCTATATTGATCGTTTTATGAGCAATGAAATTTTTGTCAAGCTGTTAGCTATTGAAAAGCAGATGGTTGCGGGTTGAATTTTGTCAGACAGTGGCAGGTTATGTTCATGCTAGTGTAATTCATTCCGCAAGTACTCGACTGGCAATCATTAATCGTAAATATGAGCTTATATATTGGTCTCGATCAAGGGGCAAAGAAGTAGACTTTCAAAAATCAGCCGTTTATTCTTGGCCGTGCTCGGCATTGCATAGATTGCATAGTGAGATATGTGGTTAGATTAGCGCTGTAGATATACAAAAATCGATACTAAAAATCGTCTTTTACAGAGAAACGGCTAAGAATTATAGGCCTGCCACAATCCATCTTGATTAGTAACAACTGGTTAGTAAGAATTAGTCAGTGCAGCCTGTTTTCATTTTATCGAGTGAAGAATAAGCGCAATTTCTGATCTGCTATTGATAACTGTTATTGCTGACTGGGGGTGCTTGTTAACACGTATGTATGTTCCCAGTAAGCCGTTCTGCATAAATTTGCTAAGCCGGATAAAACCCATCTGAAACAGAAGTACCTTGCTTTGATGTCTTGTTATAGATTTATTTTTTGCCTCTTATTTAGTACCATTATATTGCCGGTTGCCGCAAAAGATGCGTCGCCCATACCCTTAAAGTTGGTTAAGACTACTGAGCAGGATGTCACCATCCGGCTTGACGGCGTGCTTGATGAGCCGATCTGGAAAACCCTGGTAAGTAGCGATGGGCTGGTTGTTATTGATCCAGATACCCTGGCAGATGTGCCGTTTGAAACCCGGACCCAATTTTTTTATACCAATAAAGGCCTGTACATTGGTGTCTGGAATGAACAGGACCCTGATCTGTTGATTACCCGACTGACCTCAAGGGATAGCTATATTCCGCGTGATAGCATTTCGGTTACTCTGGATGCAAGCGGTGAAGGGTTGTATGGCTACTGGTTTGGCATTGGTCTTGGGGGCAGCCTGCAGGATGGTACGGTACTGCCCGAACGGCAATTTTCTCCTGACTGGGATGGTCCGTGGTCAGGGGCCTCGGCAGAACATGATGAGGGCTGGTCGGCGGAGTTATTTATTCCCTGGTCAATGATGACGATGCCTGAAACAGAGTCTTCTACGCGAGAAATTGGTTTTTATATTTCACGCTTTGTAGCTAACAAAAACGAACGCTGGGGTTTCCCTGCATTGCCTAAAACCAAAGGGGTATTTATGTCTCAGTTGCAAAAACTGCAACTGGAAGGTATTAACCCAAAACAGCAATTTACTTTTTATCCTTTTGCTTCAACCACCTATGACAACGCCGCTGAGGCGAATGAAGACTCATATAAAGCAGGGTTTGACTTTTTTTGGCGCCCTACCAGTAATTTACAGATAACGGCTACGGTTAATCCTGATTTTGGCAATGTGGAATCTGATAATGTGGTAGTTAATCTCACTTCCTTTGAAACTTTCTTTCCAGAAAAAAGAGCGTTTTTTCTAGAAGGACAGGAAATATTTACTACCTCACCGAGAGCCCGACTAGAGCGAAATTCTACCGCTATTCCTACCACCATGGTTAATACCCGGCGGATTGGCAGCGCCCCGGTAGAGACAGGTATTGAAGGTTTTGAACTGGAGGATATAGAGGCAAACCAACCCAGTGAGCTTCAGGGTGCGGCCAAGATTACTGGCCAACAGGGTAAATTTCGTTATGGCATATTGGCTGCCTTTGAGGAGGATACCAAGTTAGTTGGGCGATTAGATGAGTCTGAGTTTGAAACGGTGCAGGATGGTCGAGAATTTGGCGTTGCCAGACTTTTATATGAAGACCAGAGTACCGGTGCAAGGCGCTCGTTGGGCTGGATTTCAACCCTTGTCAGTCATCCGTTGGCGGATGCTATTGTGCATGGTATTGATGCTCACTACCTGTCAAAAAATGGGCGCTGGAATTCTGACCTGCAGTTGATGGCCAGTGATGTTGCTGACGTTAAAGGCCAGGGCGGGTTTGTTGACGTTAATTACACACCTCTACGAGGCCGAAAGCATACCTTGTCGTTTGATTATTATGACTCTGAGTTTGATATTAATGATTTTGGTTTTTTGCGGCGCAATGATATTAAAGGTTTGCGATATATTTATAAGCGCGATGCTAGTGGCTTGCCGAAGCTTAAGGTTAGAACCACAGAAGTAAGAGTAGCAAGACGAGAAAACAGTATTGGTCAGGTGGTGCGAACGGGGTTGTTCTTTTCTCAAAAGCGCATATTTTACAATGACTATAGCCTTAAATCAGATCTAAATTTTTTCCCGCAACGCTGGGATGACAGAAATAGTTTGGGTAACGGGTCTTTTCGCATAGATCAACGCTGGAACGGTATTGTTTTTCTGCGTTCAGATGAGTCGCGTAAGATAAGTCTGGGCGCGGGGTTAAGCTATCTGACCGAAGATTTAGGCGGAGACAATATCGAATATAAGGCAGAGCTAGTGTGGCGGCCGACAGATCGATTTTCTTTGGTTGCCAAACTTAAGTATCGGGATCGAAAAGGTTGGCTGTTGTATCGTTCTGGCCAGGATATGACTACTTATAACGCTGCAAGCTGGCGTCCTAAGATCGAGATGGATGTGTTTTTATCAGCTCGCCAGCAATTTCGCATTACGGCGCAATGGGCGGGTATAAAAGCATCTGAAGATGAGCGTTTTTTGATCCCTGCAGTCGATGGATCGTTGCAGCGGGTGGTAACCAATGGCACTGAAAGTTCGCGGGATTTTACCATTAGTCGATTAACCTTTCAGGCCCGTTATCGTTGGGAAATTGCGCCGCTGTCAGATTTGTTTGTTGTTTATACCCGAGGTTCTAATGTCGATAGCATGCCGGGGGCGAGTTTTGAAAACCTGCTACATGATTCCTGGACTGACGCGCTGGTAGATACTTTTGTCATCAAATTACGTTATCGAATGGGTAGTTAGGGTTATTAGCGGTTTTTGGGCATCTCAGATAGATCCGGCCTGAATATTTCAGGTGAATTTTTGCTGAGTTGCCCTGTGGACTGCATCGATGAAGTCGGTAATATCGGCCGGTTGATTATAGATATGAGGTGAAATTCGCATGCCCATGGTGCGATTATCTACGGTGATATGTTGAGCTCTGAGTGAGCGGGATATTTGTTGATGTTGTCTGCCAAAATTAAGAATAAGCGTGCCGCTACGAGAGAGCGTATTAGCCGGCGACCGACATTCGTCGCCAAAGGCCTGAGTCAACATATCGAGTAGTTTTTGATTATGTTGGTGCAGCTTTGCTATACCAATATCATGCAGGTAATTGATGCTTTGGGTGGCGATGGCAAAAGGGACCACTGAGGGCGTGCCGCCCCAAAATTTGAGGCTGCTGTTGGCGAATTTAAAATTATGTATATCAAATTCGAAGGGATCCTGGTGGGAAAACCAGCCCACATCCTTTGGTTCGCAGCTATCCAGGTAGTCTGGGTTGACCCATAGGTAGCCAGCACCAGGCCCACCACATAACCATTTAACACAGGAACCAATGACAAAGGCGGGTTTAGTATGGCTCAGGTCCAGCGGGATGATGCCTGCCGATTGCACATTATCCACAAGTGATAAAATATGTCGTTGGTTGGCCAGACGGATGATTTCCGAAAGTGGTGCTAATTGGCCGGTATTTGAATAGGCATGGCTGATTAAGGTCAGGGTAACGTCTTTTGTTAAATATTGATCCCAGACATTGGCATCGGTCAAATCCTGATCAGCGGGTATAAACCGTAGTTCGCAGTGCGAGGGGAGTGCATGTTGGAGTGCAAACCCCATGCTCGGAAAATCCACTTCGCTGAGCAGCACTACAGCGCTGGGTTTTTGTAGCGCCTCGATCGACATGACAACCTTGACCACGGCGCTGGATAAGTTTGTTTGCGGGCAAAATTCTGTCATAGGGGCATTAAATAGATGGCCGAGGGATGTTCTAAAGGCATCAATGGTCGCCAGCCATTCTGACCAGGGTTGAGCTTTTTTCCAGGCGGTAAAGAAGGTATTAGATAACCATTGTTCGGCCGATATCAGGGGCCGGCCAACAGCGTGGCTAAGGAGATAAATGCCTTCAACGGGATGGAAATCGGCTGAATAAATTTTATTCTTCATTTTTTAGGCCAATATTTTTCAATCAAGTGTTATCAACAACATCTGATTGTTGGCTGAACCGAAGGCTGGCAATAGCGGGCACCTGTCTTCAATTCAGGCTGATTATTAAAGTTCTCCCTGTTCTCTCTATTTTTTCCGCAGGGTTGAGTTTAGTAATTTAATGTCATTATACCGGGTGTGAAAATTATTGGACTTCGCCGCTGTTCGGTGATCTGTGAGAACTTTTAATTCGTCAACCAAAGTCTGCAACGGTGGCCCGCTGGCAGTAAGTTTGTCCAGGTGTTTTGCGGCTAATTCGTTGGCGGGTGTTGATATAAATTTATCGATCAGCAGGTTTTGATGCTGCCTGGCTATATGGCCGTGGCAACGACAAACTTCGAGAAATAGCCGTAAATGATGCTGGTACCAGGTTGCCTTAATTTGACCTGTCGCCTTAAGAAAGTCGTCCATCAGGGCCGGTCTGCGCATACAGTCTCTGAGTATTGCCTGGTCTTCGGGCATCATATATAAAAATTTATCAACTAATATTTGGGCGTAGTAGGTCTCGTTAGCGAAACATAAACCGAGTAGCATATCGATGACATTGATACCGGCAAAATCACCGGCATTGGCGCCGCGATAAATATGCGCGCCCACATAATGGGGTTTATAGTAGGGCCGTACCTGATAGAAAAATTCATCGGCTGCCAGCTGGCTATGTAATTTTTTGTTGGATTCGCGGACATCAATCAGGGCACGTTTTGCCACCTTGAGCAGGTCAGCGGTCAGCGGGTGAGAAATGCCTAACGGCAGTATTTTTAACAGCGCATCGGCAGCGCGTTTGTAAGCCAATATCCCCCGTGTATTGTAATCAATAAAAAGCGCTTCACACGGGAGCCGGGTAAAGCATTTATAGGTGCCATTGATGGCCTGGTTGTGGGTGGTTAGATGCGCTGTGGCAAACCGGGGGATGACGCCTAAAGATGCGCCAATTTGCATCGCCAGGGCGGAGCCATTGATTAACGGCGAGCAAGTTTCTCGGGAGGGTTCGGTAATCTCATGACGCCGGCAGGCAGCCATAAACAGCCCAACATTTCCTAATAAGTTAAACGCCTGGTCAAAGCCATCATCGGTATTGCCTTCTGCCACTAGTTGGCCGATAAGTGCTTCGCCTGCCGCTTTAAGCTGTTGTTTTTGTTGCTCGCCAATACCCTCAACATTGGCACGATCCCGCTGCTGCTGATATTGCAGTTCGAGTTGCGTGTTGAGATCTATAAATTCGGCTCTGATCCATTGATCGAAGGCCAGTGCATTGGCGGTCATTGGGGTCACCCAGGCTGGTAATGGTGCTGGTAATAATGCTAGTAATAGTAGTAGCGGCTGTTGTTGGCGCCAGTTACTCCTTAGCATAGCAGCATAGTAATGGGTAGGGTGATTGTAAGCTAATGGTTCCTGCAGGGCGTATCCTGCGGGTGAGCTTGAAATCACCTGCTGAAGGTTTGCCACAGGAGAGAAAAAGTGGTTTATTCTTTCTCCGTTAAGGCTTTGGCATAGCATCAGCATAGATTGTGCTAAATTTTTTGGCAGATGAGCCAATACGGGCAATAGAAAAGTAATAGACGAATAATAACAGTATAACCATTACGGAGTGCACCACTATGAAACGGGCGTTAGTCATCGGCGGTACGGGGCCTACGGGTCCGCATATACTTCAAGGTCTGATTGATCGGGATTATGCGACGACTATTTTTCACCGCGGCACACATGAGCCACCTGACTTACCCGATGTGGAGCATATTCATGGTGATCCACATTTTGCAGAAACTATTCAGGCAGCGCTAGCTGGGCGAGAATTTGATCTGGTGATTGCAACCTATGGTCGGATTCGATATATCACCGAAGCATTTGCGCACCGCTGTGAGCGCTTTATGGCGGTGGGTGGCGTGCCGGTTTATAGCGGCCTGCTAAACCCAGAAGAGGTGCATCCATTTGGGTTGGAGGTGATGGCATCGGAAAAAGCGCCACTAGCGACGGTAGAGACGGGCTCGCGGGCATCACGGTTTGCGCATTTAATCTATCAAACAGAGCGGCAGGTGCTTGATCTAAGTGATTCAGGCGCTTTTGAGGCCTGCTATTTTCGCTATCCAGCGATCTATGGTCCACGTCAACCCAATCCGATGGACTGGTCTATTATCAAACGAGTACTGGATGGACGTAAACAGATGATACTGCCTGACGGCGGCCTTATTATTATGTCTCGTTGCGCCGCCATCAATGCTGCACAGCATATATTGTTAGCCATTGATAACCCGGTGGCAAGTAAAGGCCAGGTTTATAATTGTGTTGATGAAAATCAATATACTTTACGTCAACTAACCGAGTTGATTTCGGAGTTTGCAGGTAACAAGCTTGATATTGTATCACTGCCCCATGAGCTAGCTGCGCCTGCGCAGGCGCTTACTCGACAGATGGATATAGGTAATCATTGGTTGTTAGATGGCGCTAAAGCCCGTCTTGAGCTGGGTTATCAGGATCTAATACCGGCCATTCAGGGCATACAGGAAAGCGTGCAATGGTATTTACAAAATCCACTGACCAGTGAGGACAACCCTAACTACCCTGATCCTTTTGATTATGCAGCCGAAGATAAGTTAATTGCTGCTTACCAGCAGGGTATTGAGCAGATTAAAAAAACCGCCCCGTTTGAAAAAGTTAAATATTATCATTCTTATGCCCATCCAAAAAAACCGGATGCCGGCCCTGACCACCGAGGGCGATAATCAAACTTGATGAATGGTCGAGTGTTGGTACTTGCGGGCTGCTTCTATGATATCGGGCTCTCAGATATATGGCTCTCTGGCATCAAATGAGCTGACAAGTATAAATTGCCAGCGGGCCTGTTTTTTTTATGTTGAATACTCTGAATGTTAGGCAGAATAAATAATGCAAAGGTAAATAAAACATGGCTAAAAAAGTCTGGATTGAAGTTGCACTGAATGGCTCGTTACCGAGGTCGTTGCAACCCAACATACCGGTTTCTGCTGAGGAAGTAATTGAAGATGGCATTAATTGTGTTAAAGCTGGGGCTGCCATATTACATCTTCATGCTCGGGACCCTGATACTGGATTGCAAAACGATAATCCAGATGTTTATCAAACCATTCTTGAAGGTATTCGAGCCGAGACGGATGCAGTGGTTTACCCGACCATGCCGGTTCATCTTTATGCGGGCTGGACAGATCGTTATCAATCTGCTGCGGAACTGGGCCGGCGGGGGTTGTTGGAATGGGCGGTGGTGGACCCTGGTTCACTTAACTTGAATGGGTATGATTTTAATACTAAAAAATTACGTGGTAAGGGGATTTTATATACCAATACCGATGCTGAAATTCGGCGTGGCATGATGTTGTCAGAACAATACCAGTTTCATGCTGAATATGCCTGCTTTGAGCCTGGCTTTATACGCCTTGGAGCGGCTATGCATAAGGCTTATCCGGCTGCGCCAATGCCAATTTATAGTTTTCGCTTTGCGCAGGATTTGACCTTCGGATTGCCGCCAGAGGAATGGGCGCTGGATGCTATGCTGAAATTATTGGCATTAGAAGCGCCTGGGGCACCCTGGATGGCAGCCTGTATGGGCGGTAATATGACCAAACTGGTGAAGGCCGCAGTTGCCCGGGGCGGCCATGTTCGCACTGGCCTGGAAGATGCGCCAGTACACTCTAAAGCGACAAATGTGTCATTAGTGCAGGCCTGTGTTGACACCATTCAGGGAGTTGGCGCTGAACCTGCAACGGGTACCGATGTGCGAGCCGCGTTAGCCGAATATGGTTAACTACTGCATTTTTTATAGGCCTGACTTAACACAGTACAGCGCTCAGCTTATTATAAATAACGAATGTCAAAAACGAACACTAGTAACAAACATCAGTAATAAACATTAGTAATAAAAATGGGGATTTAACACATGACAGAATTGTTGGCGGGTATTACCGTATTTGAATTAGGCACCAGTATCGCCGCGCCTTATGCGACGATGATTTTAGCGCAGATGGGGGCAGAGGTTATTAAAGTAGAAAACCCGCAGGGCGGGGATGCGTCGCGTAGTTGGGGCCCACCAACCGAGGATGGAGTTTCAACAACCTTTGAAACGTTTAACCGTGACAAAAAATCAATTACGGTGGATTTATCTAATCCTTCAGAGGTAGATCATTTGCGGCAGTTGATTGTTGATCAGGCGGATATATGTCTACAGAACCTTCGCCCTGGTGTGGTTGAAAAGTTAGGTCTGGGCGCGGATACGCTACGCGAGCAGAACCCGTCGTTGGTGTACTGCAATATAGGTGCTTATGGCACTGAAGGTCCAATGTCGCAATTGCCGGGTTACGATCCTTTAATGCAGGCTTTTACAGGTATCTGTCATGTGACTGGACCTGCACAGGGCGAGCCTTGTCGGGTCGGTGTACCTGTGGTTGATATTGGCACCGGCATGTGGTCGGTGATTGGTATACTGGCCAGTCTGATGCAGCGCCAACAAACTGGCGAGGGTGGCGTAGTGGATGTGGCATTATACGAGACTGCCATGGCCTGGATGACGGGTGCTATGGGCGGGGTCGCTAAAACGGGCAAGGTGCCCGGCAGGTTTGGTACCCGAGGCCCTGGCGGCCTGGCACCTAATCGTGGTTATGAAGCTGCCGATGGCACCATCATGATTACGGCAGGGACTAATTACCATTTTGGTAAATTATGTCGTGCACTTGGGCATGAAGAATGGGTCGAAGATGAACGCTTTAAAACGGCCATGTCGCGGCATAAAAATGAAGTGGAAATGAGCGGTTTGATTGGTGCCGTGGTTGCGACCCAGAGCAGAGCCTACTGGATGGATAAACTCAATGAAGTTAATGTGCCCAATGCGCCGATTCAAAACCCTGTAGAAGCGTTTGAACATGCCCAGGCGAAAGTTTCGGGTATTTTACAGCCTGCAGAAGATGGCGCAGGGGTTCAGGTCGCGCTGCCCATCAAATTTAATCGCAAGCGTTTGCCTTATCGTCACCGGGCGCCAGAATTGGGCCAGCATAATGAAGTGGTTGGTCTTAAGCAGGATAAAAACCAGCCTTGAATAAAACCTGCATAACCGGATAAATAGAGTTGATCGAAATTAATACTAGAGCTTATAACTTAAGGAGAAAATATGAGTACAGAAACATTATTACAGGAACTGTTAGACCGGGAAGCCATCCGTGATCTGCCAAATTTATATTGTCATTGTGTCTGGCAACAGGATGTACCTGCCATAGTTGACCTGTTTACTGAAGACGGCTGGATAAAAATGGGTCGTAAACCAGTCACTGGTCATCCTGCATTACTAACGCTGTATAAAAAAGCCCTCGGAGATCTGGCGCCACGGCCCTTTATTCATAATCATGTGATTGATCTTAAAGACACAGAAAATGCCACTGGCACCTGTTATGTAGAAATACGCGGTGTGCAGGATGATAAAAGTGTGGTTGGTGCCGGTTACTATGACGATGTTTATCGAAAGGTTGCAGGCAAATGGAAGATTCATTCAAGAGACGTCACCATGCATTTTATGGTGCCGCTGGAAGATGGTTGGGTTGAAGCTTTGAAAAGTTTGCAGGGTTGATGTTCTAGTTTGGGTTTGTGGTCTAATTTCGAAAGCATTGATTGATTCTTCAGGCTGTCAGGCTTGACGTTATGGTCATTTTTTAATTGGCTGCAAGTCTATACAAGCCGCCATATATATGTTTTATTGCATGAGATTTAGTCGGATGATAATAGAGGTGTTTAGTAATATGTGATGAGCGAGGAATTAGGGACCGCGCTCAAAAAAATAAATCGATCAATGTCATTGGTCGGTGTTAATGGTCAATATTATTGATTTTAATAATAGGCCGATATCCTGTACCTAAATAAATTCAAAATCTAGATAGTTCCAATAACCTGCCGGAATACAGCATATTCCGTCACTGCTATTGGGCAAAAATAAAAGAATTAAAGAACAAAATAATAAAATAAGGTAGATTTATGAGTGGTAAGAAAATAGGTGGTAGAAAGCGAACGTATTTGAAAAAACCAATTTTGTCGGGAGTGGCCTCGTTGGCATTACTTGCGGGAGGACCAAATGTTTTGGCTGCGGGTTCCGCTGATGCATTGATGGAAGAAGTGCTGGTTTACGGTACCAAGAAAAGTTCAGCTGAAGCTGTTCAAGATATTCCGGGCCAGGTAGCAGCATTCGGAACTGGACAATTAGAGGCTCGGCAAGTGCTGAATATTGAGGATTTATCCTTTGCTACGCCGAATGTTCAACTAGGGAGTATTGGTACCCAGGTTAGCTATGCGAGCTTCTCAATTAGAGGTTTGGGTATTGATAGCTCAACCCCAACAATTGACCCCAACGTTGGGGTATTTATTGATGGTGTTTATGCTGGGATACCATTTGGTGTTGTTACAGATACCTTTGACCTTGAAAGTGTTGAATTATACAAAGGTCCTCAAGGTTTACTATTTGGGCGTAATGTCACGGGTGGCGCGGTTTTAATGCGTTCCAAGCGGCCAACAGGGGAATTTGGCGTAAAGGCAAAAGCCGGTATCGAGGATAACCAATATACTGCTGCAGTGGCAGTTGAGGGAGCATTGATTCCCGATGTATTAGCGGCGCGTGTGTCTCTACAATATAAGGATGATGATGGCTGGTTTGATAATGAATTTTTAAATGAAGATACTGGCGATCAAACCAGTGAGTTTTTTAGAGGTTCAATGGTATATACCCCGTCCGATAATATGGAGTTTGTATTTATCCTAGAGGATGGAAAAACAGAGGCAGAACAAACACCTATCCAGAATTTGTATGTGCCGGGTGCTGCCAGGGCTAGCCGTGAAAACCCAATCTTTCCCCAAACTGATGATTTTAATGTATCCCATGATTTTACCGGTTTGAGCGATGTTGAATGGACCCAGTTTACTTTTGAAACAGGCATAGATATTGGTAATGGGCGACTTACTAATATTATGGCTTATCGAGAAGTAGAATCAGTTTCCTTTACGGACCTTGACGGCGTCAGCGAAGATGATGATGCTGGAATAGAACTAGCGGGAATTTATAGCGTAGAGCAACATCAATTCAGCAATGAGGTTCGTTATAACCTCGACGCGACAGATAATTGGCAAGTTACTGTTGGTTTGAGTTATTTTGTGCAGGAATACGCTTATGTAACCGGTCTTTATAGATTTGGGCCTTTTGTTGATGATGGTAATGAAGCGTTAGGGGGCGGTACTCAAGATCATGAATCATGGTCGTTTTATTTCAATAACGAGTTCGCAATTACTGATACATTTTCTATTAATGGCGGCTTTAATTACCTTGTAGAAGACAAAGAAGTTAGAATTATTCCGAGGCATACTGTTAGTTTGGAGAATGGTACCTGTAACCTTGATTCGCTTCAGTGCATTTGGACTAGAGGTGATAAGGCAAATGACGATTGGAGTAATTTGTCACCTAAGGTTGGTTTTACCTGGCAAATTTTGGAAGATGCTAGTATTTATGGGCATGTTGCACGTGCATATAGATCTGGTTTCTTTAATATTAGGCAACCTGATCCTAACCTGGTTAATTTAAACCCGACCGACGTTGAGGAGCATAATAGTATTGAATTGGGTATTAAATCCAATTTGGCAGACAAGCGCATAAGGTTAAACGCTGCGGTATTCCTCCAGGATATACAGGACCTTGCTCGTTCTGCACGTAGTGCTGTGTTTTTTGATGGTAACCTAACCCCTGTAGCTGACCTTATCAATGTAGGTGATGCAAGGATTAGTGGTGTTGAAGTAGATCTCACTGCTCGGTTAACTGATAACCTGGTGATTACAGCTGCAATTGGTTATTTGGATGGTGATATTACAGATGCAAAGTTTAATTTGGATAATAGTAGTACCGATGGTGTTAAAGATATACTTGGCGATGAAGCAGATGAATCTTTAGCTCTAGTGAGATTGTCTGAGTGGACTGCTAATCTGGGTGTTAGCTATGACTTGCAATTGGGAGGCAGTGGTTATTTGACGATGCGAGCGGATTATGCTTATAGGGCTGAAGCTGCAGGTCGGGACGATAATTTTGTAATATTGCCTAAAAATAATATTGCTAATGCTGGTATTACCTATGTGCCGAATGATGCAAATTGGACTTTGTCTCTTTATGGTAAAAATTTAAATGATCAGGTGATTTATAAATCGTTAGCGCCGATTGGTAATCAGTCATTTGCCCCAATTGGTAAGGGTCGACGTTATGGGTTGGAGTTTCGCTACGAAATTTGATATGGAGGATTTGACAGTCTGTTATAAGGGTGCTGGTTAAATGGATATCCACTAGCATTTCCTTAGTTAAGTTTTAGATATTTGATTTGGCAATACTTTTAAAAAAGGCACAATAGCCGCAAGGTTATGGTGCCTTTTTTGATTTCCCTTTTGACATTAGATATCAGTTAGTGGGTGCCTGAAATATAAAATTTTGTATTGTCCAGGGTGTTAGTTGATCAATATGTGTTTATTGCTCCAGTAGTTGCAATACAATGGCGTACTGAATAGTTTTGCTGTTCTTTATCTGGGTTCACCGGAGTTCATTTGATAGCACCGGTTCAGAGCATATTGTACTGCCAGGGATGTATTTTATATTGGCTAGCTAGAAATAGGCGACGAATGTTTATGGTTCATTTCATAAACTAACTCGAGCGTCGTAAGTTTTATTGGTAAGTGCTGCGGATAGTAACTAAAAATTGATGCGGTGATTAGCAAGGCTGGACGAGGGGGGGTAGGTAAAGATACTAAGTATTTGTACAGCTGATTATTAGATGGGGTAATTTAAAATAGGCTTTAAAAAAGCTACCGCCAATAGTGAAACCTATTGGCGGTAGCTAAATTTTATATTATGCGAAATATTGCTCAGTAAAGCTGGGCTTAGAGCTCATAACGCATTTCAATACCGTAACGTCGACCTTCCTTAACAGGTGCGAACATAGTTTTGCCATCGCTAAGTGGGAATAAACCAGCATAGTGGATTTCGTCCGTCAGGTTCTTAACATACATCGAGAGACTCCAGTTGCCAACATTAGGCGTAAAGGTAGCGCCAGCATTAACAATGGTTGTTTGTGGCGTAAAGACGAAGTTGTCGTCTCTATTGGCTGCTTCTGCACGATAACCATGATCAGCCCGCAGCGACCACACACCATAATTGCCCATCTGCAAATCATAGGTGACGCTAAAGCTGGTAGTCCATTCTGACAGGCGAGTGATTGCCAGTTTTTTATCACCGCTGTCAATTAGGCCATCTTTATTTAGATCAACCGTGGGGTCGGTAATATCGCCATCTAGATAACCAACTGCCAGGGTAAGTATGAGATTGTCGCCAAGACGAGCCATAACATCAAATTCAAAACCAGAAATTGTCGCGTCACCAACGTTGATTAAATCTTGCACGGGTATATCACCTATGCTGCGACCTGCAGACCGGGCTAAATCTTCGATATCCTGGTAAAATACGGCCGCGTTGAATCTTAGAGAGCCATCTAATAACACCGACTTTATACCCAGTTCATAGGCATTATGCTCTTCTACATCTGTAGGGACGGCAGCGTCAGGTGTGGGTGTTCTAAGGTTATAGAATCCAGACCGATAAGCACGTGCCCAATGCCCATAAAATTGTGCTTCGTCTAATAACTGCCAGGTGAAGCCGAACTTAGGTGATAAATTGGTCCAGTCCTCATTTGCTGCAGAGCCTCGCGACCAGTCGCAGTTTTTGCTGAGATGATTGCAAATAGGCGGTAAATCTGCCGCATCGGGGTCAATTTTTAAACTCGCTACATCCCGAGGGATAATTACCACAGACTTTTTTTCTTTAGAAAAGTTTACACCGCCAACCAGGGCAAAAGTGTCCGTCAATCTTAATTCGTTATTTATATAGAACGAGATCGAGGATTGATCTTGTAGCCCACCGCCGAATCGGTCATTGACTGCACCGTCGATAAGGTTCTGGGCAGTATCGATAGAGGCAACAGTAAGTCCATTAGCGTACTCATATTCCTGAGCAAAATACGAAAGTCCTACTGTTAAATCCCAGTCATCCGTGGCTGCAAGGTTATAGCGAATTTCTTCCGTGAATTGATGCTGGTCCACAATATATTCAGTATTAATGGGGGTAGATAGCGCTGCGCCGTCTACGTCTGCGGTAGAGTGAGAATCAACTTCTCGATAGGCCATGATATTAGTAATTACACCATTGCCAATCTGATAAACGGTTTCAAAAGTAAACTGTGTCCACTCGGTGTTACCTATACCAACAAAATCATGCCGAATATCGAAAGAACTAGCGGAGGGTATGAAGGGGTTTTCACTGCTGATGGTGCCAATTCGATCTTCGTCATAATGAAATTGAACCGGCGTACCATCTGCCTCCAGGTTGCCATCCTCAATTAGTAAGGTCAACTCCAGGTCATCTGTTGGTGTATATACGAAAGCGGCTTTAAATAATTCGCTTTTTTCGGCACCTACACGTTCATGTAAAAATTCATTCTCGAAATAGCCGCCCTTATCTCTATATTGTACGGAAACTCTGGCTGCTAAAACGTCTTCTATTAGAGAGCCTTCTACCGCAAATGCGCCCAGGTATTGTTCACCTTCTTCGGCACCGATTTTGGCTTTAAAATTAAATTCCCCTGTTGGACGCTTTGATCGTAATAGTACAGCGCCGCCAGTCACGTTTCGACCAAATAACAGGCCCTGTGGTCCCTTGTAAATTTCAATACTTTCCAGGTCGAAGGTATCTGCCACGATACCGTAGCCAACACCTGCATAGACGCCGTCAATAAAAACCCCTACGTTGGGGTCAATTGAAGGGGTTGAATTATCAATGCCCAGGCCCCGAATTGAAAAACTTGCATTAGCTCTTTGAGTACCAATGCTATCTAAAAATACATTCGGTGTGGAGAAGCTAAGGTCTTCCAAATTGATGACCTGTTTTGCCTCGAGCTGAGCTGAACCAAATGCTGTTACCACGCCGGCGATATCCTGCACGCTTTCTGCGGCACTTTTCTTGGTCCCATAAACCATGACTTCTTCCATGAGTACGTCGGCGGAGCCTGCCGCTAGCGCTCCTACTGAAGTTGCTAGTAGACCAGCCGATGTAAGGGCGATACCAAGCCCCTTAACAGCTTTGTTTTTGTGATCAAATTTCATTTGTTCCCCTAATTTAACGTAGTTGCCAGCGTCGATACGATGCAGAGCGCGTTGCAGTGATTTAGTTTCTAGAGGGCAAAGTACGAGGCTGGAAGTTAGTATTAACTTACCAAACAGAAGCGCTGATCAAAACGTAGCTCGTCAAAACGTAGCTAATTACCTTGGCATATGAATCAGGCAAGCTGATAGCCCGCCATTGCCAAATGCAATCGTATGATCAATGCTGCTATTGAATAGTCCTGGAGGGACGAGGGTTTTACAAGGATATATCGAAGACGACTGAGAAGGCTATTGCCAACCAGTGTTACCACATTACCACTACCACATTACCACTACCACATTACCACTACCGCATTACCACTAAAGATGTCACTTTTACCGCGTTATAACTTCCTTATCTACAACTGACTGTCAGTTTATTATTTCACACATCTGATATAGGACAGGCTGCGAATTAAACATGTTGCTAACCCAACATGTGTACCGCATTCATGCTACAACAAGGTTGTGTTGTCATTTATCCAAAAAGTTCAATTTATATACAAGTTAGATAAAGCAAACGCAGACTAACTAAATAGGTGGTTTGTTGCAAGGCGCTTTACGGATTTATATTTTGGGCCAAACGATTCACCCATGTTGCTAAAAATGTCTTTTAAATTGCAGCGAATAAAAGCGGCGTATTTAGCGCCGGTGGGTAAATTAATTGACGATCTTTTTCGAATGTATCTGTTGCCAGATTAGCTCTGCGTAACTTTCGTTATCCCACTGCTTATCGCCAATTAAGGCCTCCCAACGGGCAAGGGTTGCTAAAAAGCGATTCGCTAGTTGCTCTGCATTATCGACGCCGCGTTTATTGCCAACAAAAATTGAGTGTTTGAGCAGTGTCTGTCGATATTCTTTAAGCCGTTGTTCCATAACCGCATCACCCGTTACCTTGTTAATACCCATTGTTAATGCGATGGTTTCAGCAGCGCTTGATTCGGTACGATAGGCAATTACTGTATCGGCGATGGCTTTGGGCGTGAGGCGGATAATGGTTTGCTTTTGTTGTTGGCTAAAGCCGTGCCATTTTTCCTGGCGGATATTAAATAGCGAGCCGCCAAAAAAAGTCCCCATAGGTACATCAACGATAGTTTTGGTCATATCCCATAAAGACAGTGATTTAAGCCAGGCAGTTGAGCCCATGACGCAGTCGAGCATACCTCGTTCCAATGCCTCATAGGCGTGAGCATTGGCCATGGTAACGGGTACGGCGCCGATTGACTGGATCCAGCGGCCAAATACAGGCCCAGCTGAGCGCACCTTAAGGCCTGCCAGGTCCGCAGTGGTAACGACTTCCTGTTTGCACATCAAATTATAAGGCGAGGCCGCATAGGTGCCTAAAAACTGAATGCCCTGGGCCGCGAATTCAGCATCACATTCGGGGCATTCGAGGAGCATAAATTCGTTGATTGCACCGGCCGTAGCGAGGCTATTGGTATCAAAAAAAGCCAAATTGGTCATCACCATGCTGACCGGTAGCTCGTCAGGTGTGTAGATATTAGCGATCAATCCGCCATCGATTAAACCGGTCCTGATGGCGCTGACGGTGCCTTTGCCGACAATGCTGGCGGCGGGATAAAGTTGGGTCGTAATTTGCGGCTGGGTTTCACTCTGGATGGCGGCCAACCAGGGTTTTAAGCCAAATTTGGCAGTAGGATGTCCTGGGGTGGTGTAGACACTATAAACCACATGGTTGAGCAGCGGTTTCTGGTCGCAGCCCGTAAGCCCAGTCAATGCCAGCAGGATAAGCAGCCAGGTTGCAATTTGAACTTTAAAAAACGGGTATTTTGTTTTGAGTTCTGGTCTCATTGCATCAGGCTCGGCAGATACAGCGTGATTGATGGGAAGGCTATTAATAATCCGACGATAACCACTTCAGCGGCGAGGAACCAGCATAAGCCAAGGAAGATGGTGGATAGCTCAACCTGATCACCAACTACGCCTTTTACAACATAAGCGTTAAGGCCTACCGGCGGGGTTAACATACCAATCTCAAGATATTTGATAACCAGAATACCAGCCCAGATAAGGTTGATGCCCAATGATTCATAGAGCGGTAACAAGATGGGTAATATTAATAACATAAGGCCAATAGCATCCAGGAACATACCCAGGAAAATAAAGATCAGGGATGAATAAAGGATCAATTCTAACGGCGTGATAGACGAGCCCTGGATAAACTCAACAAGAAAGGCGGGGATGCCTGCCAATAGCAGAAAGCGGCTTAATAAAACCGCGCCGATAGCAATAAAAAATATCGATGCGGTACTTAATAACGTCTCACTAATTGCCAGGCGCATTTTCCCAACGTCTAGCTGTTGTTGTATAACGGCAATTATAATGGCTAAAAAAGCCCCGATTGCGCCTGCTTCTGTGGGGGATGCAATACCCATATATATGCTCGCAACTACGCCAAACACCAGCACGGGTATCGGCCATATATCGATTAAGCTGCGAAACTTGTCTGACCAGGTAATACGTTCTTGCTGCATAGCGGGCGCAAGTTCTGGGTTGATCAGGCAACGCACAACAATGAGCAGGGTGTAAATAAAAGCCGTCAGCAGGCCGGGCAGAATACCCGCGATAAGTAGTTTGCCAATAGGTTGTTCTGCAAAAATGCCGTATAACACAATTAAAATGCTGGGTGGAATAAGCGAGCCCAGGGTGCCACTGGCAGCGACCACCGCTGTGGCTAAACCTTTGTCGTAGCCATATTTAAGCATTTCAGGAATCGCCAGCCTACCCATTGCAGCAGCGGTTGCCATGCTGGAGCCTGATGCGGCGGCGAAACCGGCGCTGGCGAAGTTCGCCGCTACTGCCAGCCCGCCCGGTAAAAAGCTGAGCCAGAGCCTGGCCACGCCAAATAATTTGGCGGTCATACCGCTATGGAACGCAACTGCGCCCATCAGCAGAAACATTGGTACTGCTGACAGCGACCAGTGGGCTACAAATTCATACGGCAGGATGGCCAGCGCGCCAATCATGGCGCTGGTACCTTTGAGAATCCATAACCCGGTTACTGATACCACGCCGAGGGCAATGGCCACTGGTACCCGGATTGCGAGCAATACCACCAGTATTATTAAGCCGATAAAACCAACGCTTAAGGGGGTCATGGTATTAACTCGTTGTTATCGGTTTTATTGTTATCGGTTTTATTGTTGTTGGTGAAATGCTGCCAGGTATGTACTACAACCCATAGGCCCATAATTGCAACGCTAACCGGTAGCACCCATAAGGTGGGCCAAACAATCATTTCAAAATCGAGTATTTCGGCAGAATGATTGATACCCGTCATATACAACGCTTGCTGAGTGCCGCCAATGGCTAATAAAGTGAGGTAGCCAAGGGTGATAAGGCCAGCTAAAACATCCAGCCAACGATTAAAATTGGCCGGTAGCGAGCGGGTAAACAGATCGATCATAAGGTGTTGGCGGCTTTGTTGTACAAATGCTAACGGCAAGAACACCACCATGGTCATAAAATAAAATGCCACCATCTCAAGTACACCAGGGATCGGGTGATTAAACAGATATTTAGCTGCCACGTCAGCAACGATAAGCAGCATCATCAGCAGCAGGCCAATGCCTGCAAAAAGCAGTGTTGTTTGCGTTAGTCGCTCAAGCATCCAGGTCTATCAATTTCCTATAAGCATAAAAACGGACAGTACAAAAAAGGCGAGACAATAACGATAGTTTGAATGGCTGGCATTCTATAAAACCGGGGTTGAAATTTTTTTTTTGAAACCGTATTTTTATTTATTATTGTGCGGGTTAATTTTTAGGGTAAGTGTTTTCTATTTATATGACGATATACCGAAAGTGAGTTTAGCCACTATCGGTACATTTTTTTTCGGTACAATTTTGTCGGTACGATTTATCGCTACAATCTATCCAGCTAACCAGTAAAAATTGACGCTCTGTTAAATAGCGTAACAGAAAAGATATTCGAATAAAAACAGTTCTTTTCTGTTTGCTATTTGTTTGTTTGCTGGTTGTTAAACGTTTATTCAGCGTCGAATACCACCACACCACGGGCCACTTCACCGTCGCGCAACTTCTGGATGCCGATATTGATATCGTTCAGTGAAAAGCGTTCCGAGATCATCTCGTCGAGTTTTAATATGCCATTGAGATAGGCCTCGATATATCGCGGCATATCTATGCGGAAGCGATTTGAACCCATCATTGAACCGATAACACGTTTTTGTGACAAAACAAGATCCAGAGCAGGGAGTTCTACATTAACGCCGGCAGGTACGACACCGACCAATACCGCCGTGCCGCCGCGGCAAATCATACCATAGGCCTGTTCAACGGTTGCTTTTAGGCCGATGGCTTCAAACGCAAAATCTACCCCGCCTGAAGTCATTTCAAGGACTGTGCCAATGGCATCGCCATCCGCGGCGTTGACTACATCGGTGGCGCCCAGGCTAGCAGCAAGCTCAAGTTTCCAGGGGAAGGTATCAACAGCAATAATGCGTCCAGCACCCGCCATGCGGCAACCCTGAATAATAGATAAGCCTACCCCGCCGCACCCAATAACCACAGCCGTTTGGCCGGGTCGAATTTGTGCCGTATTGATAGCGGCGCCTAAGCCGGTTGTTACTCCACAGCCTATTAATGCGGCGCGATCCAGCGGCATATCGTCGCGAATTTTGACCAGTCCATTAGCGGGGATAAGCATTTGTTCTGCAAAAGAAGATAATCCGGCAAATTGTTGTAGTGGCTCATCACCTTTGGAGAGGCGTGGTTCCTCATCTTCGTCACGGTTTAGCTCTGCGGTACCATCACAAAGGTTACCCCGACCACTCATACAAAAGTTACAGTGGCCGCAAAATTGTGACAAACAACCGATAACATGATCACCGGGTTTAAATTCAGTGACGCCATCACCTACCTGTTCCACAATGCCGGCGGGTTCATGGCCTAATATCATTGGTGGTGCCATGGGTAATAAACCATCTATTACATGCAGATCACTATGGCATATACCGCTTGCAGCGGTTCGCACCAGCACTTCGCGGCCTTTGGGTTTGCTGATTTTTACATCTTCTATTTCAAGCGGAGCTTTAATGGTCCTAAGTACGGCTGCTTTCATATTGATCTCCAGGTAGCGCGTTGGTTGATGATGAGTGATGTAGAATTTGGATATAGCGCGGTCAACAGTTCGTAAGTAGTGTCGCATGAGACTTTAGCTGCTGTCGAGATCAAAGCCGTACTATTTATTCCTCAAATTATTCCTCAAATTATTCCTCAAATTATTCCTCAAGTTATCCCTCGGGATTTTGCCAGGTGCAGTGCTAAACGGTTGGGGGTTGCTAAGCGATGGGGGGTTTGTTAGTAATGTAGGCGTTAGTGAGAGATGTTAGTGAATAGTTGCGCGAAAAAACATACTGGCAATAAATAATCATTTTGGGAAAAATCATTTTGGGAAAAACATGGAAAAATTAATTATTGAGGCGCGGGTCAACGAATACGCCATGCGTAAGCGAAATCCTCATGTGCCATGGAGTGCTGAAGAAATCACCCAGGATGCTATTGCCTGCCGTGAGGCAGGTGCCAGCATTTTACATTTTCATGCCAGGCAGGTTAATGGCGCACCCTGCCATGATACCCAGGGCTATGCCGATACGGTTGCTGCAGTGCGTGAGGTGACCGATCTGTTGATTCACCCAACCCTTGGGGCCAACACTGTTGAAGATACGCCTGAAGGCAGATTGGCACATGTGCTGGAAATGGCAAAAGATCCGCGCACCCGTCCGGATTTTGCGCCGATGGATATGGGCTCAACCAATATCGATATTTATGATCCAAAGCAGAAACGCTTTCGCACTACGGATCAAATGTATATCAATACTACTGAGACGTTATTGTATTTTGCTAACGCCTTGAAAGATGCCGGTTTAAAACCTTGCGCGGTGGCATGGAATATCTCCTATTTACGGCAAACACTATTATTTCAGGAAATGGGTGCCCTGGAAGAACCTATTTATCTTGGTTTAACCTTAACTGAGGGGCCAATATTTGCCGGCCATCCAGCTTCAGAAGCGGGTCTGGATGCTTATCTTAACCTATTGCCAGAAGACGTAAAAATTGCCTGGACGGTGTATAACTATGGCGGCAATCTGCTCAAATTGGCAGAAAAAATCATCACCGCAGGTGGACATATAGCGGTGGGGCTTGGCGATCATCCCTATACTGAAATAGGTACACCGACTAATGCCGAATTAATTGCTAAATTCACAGCAATTGCTGCATCGGTTGGTCGAGAAGTCGCGACCCCTGCAGAGACACGTCAGATATTAGGCATGGTGTAGGCTGTAGCGCAGACAGATGTAGTGCTGCTATCGATCCGGATAAAGTTTATTAGCCGTCTGTTGGCTCGCTATTAATGGCCATCTATTAACAGACGGCCATTAATAGCGTTGTTGGCTTAAGCTTCAGCGCTGGGTCTGGCTGCGACCCGTGCTTGCCATGCGGTGATATTTTTAAGCTCAGCAGGTACTGCCTGACCAATGCCGGCGCCAAAGGTAACAAAACAGAATAGTAGTACATCTGCCAGGGTAAATCTGTCACCAACAATAAACTGCTTGCCGGCAATTTGTTCGTCTAACCATTTTAAGTTGGCCTGGGCAATTTTCTTGAGGCCATCTGATGCTTCTGGCAGGGTGATAATTCTATCTTTGAAAAGTCCCAGGCCTTCGCCAAAACGGAATCCATTAGCCATTGGCTCGCAGATATTTAGATCAATTCGGCGTACCCACATACGGGTCTCTGCCTGTTCTTCGGCAGTGTCCCCGATCAGGGTTTTACCTTTGGTGATAGCGTCCAGGTATTCACAAATTACCGTGATCTCAGCAACGATATCGCCGTTGTCAGCCTGAAGCGCAGGTAATTGGCCCATCGGATTAACTTTCAAAAACTCAGCCTGGCGGTTTGCACCTGCCATTAAATCAACTTCTTCGGTGTCTATATCGAGCGCCAGTTCGCTAATAAACATTCTGACTACATGCGGGTTGGGGCCCATTGAGTTATAAAATTTCATATTGTTTCTTCCTTGCGTTCAAAAATGAAGGGTATAAGTTTTACTGCGTAAACCACCTGCTATTACAGGTGGTTGTAGCGTGATTCGTAGCAATTTTGATTATAATCGTTGGTTCTAAATACTGACTATATTCGCTTACTATCAGGTACGTCAAAGTTGAATAGTCGGGCTGCATTCAGGCCCAGTATCTTCATTCGTGATTCGTGTTTTAGATGTCCCATGGTACGTTCAATGGCTTCTGGAGAATGCGGCCATGTGCCTTCATGGTGAGGGTAATCGTTAGCCCACATAAAATTGTCTACCAGGTTAAAGGGTTCGGCCAGCGCAAGGCCAGCTGGATCCTCCTGAAAACTTGAAAAACCCTGAGCACGATAATAATCACTGGGTAAACCCTGCATTCTGGGCCGGGCCCACATATGGTGTTTTTTATAAGCTTCATCCATTGCTTCGAGTGCCCAGGCTACCCAACCAATACCTGCTTCGATAGTCGCAAACTTGATCTTTGGATGACGCTCAAGCACGCCGGACGAGCATAAATTTGCCAATGGCTCAATGGTCGGCGCTAACGAATGAGATACGTAATTGACTACAGCACCGCCATGGCCTTTAGATGCGCGGGGATCGCGACCGGTTGAAACATGGAATGTAATGGGCAAATTAGTTTCTTCAATAAGATCCCACATGGGTTCAAATTCGGGCAGGTTGTAGTTCGAATCGTCATGATTATGGCCGCCGAAAATTGGCTTGCAGGGCAGGCATATCCCTTTGAAGCCAAGTTTGGCGCTTTTTTCAATTTCCTGCATGGCGGTTTCAATATTGGATGTGGCTACGGCCGCCATGGGTGCCAGGCGATCGTTATAAGGTCCAAAAACCTCCCAGGCCCATTCATTCCATACCCGGCACATATTGGCAGAAAATTCTGCGTCAGTGGTTGCCCAGGCCATTAGACCTTTGTTGGGGAATAATATCTCCGCATCAACGCCGTCCATTTTAAGGTCGGCTAGTCGATCTTCTGGTTCTCTGCCGGCTTTGCTACGTGCCTTGTCTTCACCTTCGAAATTACTTTCGCGTAATTTTGTCGGTCTGAAACCTTCGGATATATGCCATTTACCGCCTTTCTCATCGATTTCTATGCGCGGCAGCCTGGATTTATACTTTTCTGGCATACGTTCATTGAGCATGTTGGCAGGTTCGTTCACATGGCCATCAGCAGATACCATGAACATTTTATTAGCATCGTCGGGGCGGGCGGTACGTGGCCAGCCATCACTGCCCGGTGTTTCGAGACGCCATACATTAGGCTCGTTGATTTCGATTTTGTTTGCTTCCATGGTGATTCCTTTAGTTATCAAAAAGGGATTTGGGTTTCAAAGACGGTTCATTTGAATGATTAATAAAGTGATTGATACAGTGATAAATAGTGTGTTCAGGGTAATCGCGGGAATGAATTAAAGAAAGAGTCTATCTTGTACTACTAGTCTGATGCAATTGTGGTTAAGTAAAAGTGCAATTTGCAGTAAATAAAAGGCGAAAAAAAGCCCCCAGAAGGAGGCTTTTTGTACTATTTCTGGTCGCCGTGAGTTTAATCGCTGCAACCCATATCCGGTTAAGCTTTTTGCAGGATATGCACCGCACAGACAGAGCCGGCACCCATCATATGGACTAGCGCATTTTGTGCGCCTTCAACCTGGAATTTACCCTGGTCGCCCCTAAGCTGCCGTGTTGCATCCCACACCTGGGCAATACCTGTTGGTCCGCCAGGGTGACCGCGAGCAATCAAGCCGCCATCGGTAGAAAAGGGAATACGGCCGCCGATTGCTGTATCGCCATCGTGTACCAGTCTGTCACCTTCGCCTTCACCACAAATACCCAGTAGTTCGTAATACATCAGTTCCTCAATAGGAAATGCATCATGTACCTGCACCAGGCTCAGGTCTTCGGGTCCGATGCCAGCTTCTTCATAAGCAAGTTTCGCGGTGCGTTCTGTGGAAAACGCAGGGCCAACCACAGCGCCCATAAAAATATGCCCTTCAGAATACACTTCTGACTGTAATTGTGAGGCTGTGACCTTAACCATCGGCCGGCCATTGGCGTTCTTTTTAGCCCACTCTTCTGTTGCGACAATGGCACATGCAGCACCAGCACCACTGGCACAGGCCATCATGGCGGTATGTGGGTAAGCCACCATCGGTGCTGCGAGTACTTCTTCGACCGTGATTTCATGGTCTGCTCGTCTCTGTGCCATCGGGTTATGCCGAGCGTGGTTCCAGTTTTTGGCTGCTATTTTGGCAAAAGTCTCAACTGTGGTGCCTGCTTCATGCATCCGTCGCACGGCCCACATGGCGAAAAAACCTGCTGGAAGTAAGGTGTTCTCAAATGAAGGTAGCCCTTTACGGGTGCCGGGTGCTGGTTTCTTTCTGGCCAGTCCCATGCGTGCCATATCGTCAAAACCGAGTGCCATGGCAACATCTGACGCACCACCGGATACTGACCAAACGGCTTCGCGGAACGCTGAAGAGCCGGTCGCTGAAGCGTTCTCGATATGCACCACCGGCACACCGGTGAGTCCCAGGTCTTTGGCATATCCCGTGCCTTCCATCATGCCGCCACCGATATAACCATTATAAAGATAACCAACGTCTTTAAAATCGATGCCAGCATCCTTTAATGCGTCGGTGCCTGCGGTAAAGTACATATCTCGTACGGGTATATATTCTTTAGTGAACGCATGCATGCCCACGCCAATAACATAAACGTCGCGATTCATCGGCTATGCCTCCTCTATTGCTATAAATTTAAAGCCACAATACTGCGTGCCGTCATCGTCGGTTGCCATTGGGTTTGGCGCTAGTCGCATTTTCATGCCAATTTTGAAATCTTCCTGCTTACCGTCGATAACAGATTGAATACGAACCCCTTCAGGTAGATCGATTTGGCCGACACCAAAACCGCCACTGGCATCTTGCTGTTGGCTACCCATTTTTGGCATTAGAACAAATGACCATGAATACAGTTCGCCTTCGTTTGAAAGTTCTACGGTTTCCACCGACTGTTCGGTGATTGGGCAGCGTTTACGAATTGGGAAAAAGGTTTTGTCCGCAGCTTTGCTATAGGAGCCCAGTAATCGACAGGCCTGGTCCGGGTCATCCGGGATGACCATATAACCCTCTTCGAGGGGGATTTGTTTCGTCATCGAATTTATTCTCTTTTTATGGGATGGATTGTTATTTGGGTAGAATGTTTGCCTGCAAATCCTGGTGATTAAAAAATATCACGACATATATCGCAAGGCGCAAAAGAATAAACCATATTTTTAATTCGATGGCAATCCGTGTGATTTATTGTCTGTGTTATCTTATTCCCGTTGGTCTTGAGAAATGTGCCTGCCGCAGGTATATTGCGGCACCATGAAAATAGGAATTGTCTCAGATATACACGGTAATTTGCCGGGCCTTGAAGCTGCGCTTGATAGCATGGGTAGTATTGATCATCTTATCTGCCCGGGTGATGCGTTTGACGAATATAGTTTTTCCAATGAGGTAGTTGCCCGCTTGCGGGAACTGAAAGCAGATTATGTGCTGGGTAACCACGAAGATATGTTTTTCTCCAGAGCCGGTGAGCGCGCCCGGAGTCATCCTGGGATCGACCAGGAGCTAATGCAATGGGCCGCATCACGGCCACATTATCTTAATCTGGAATTTGGCGATAAACGCTTATTATTATTTCATTCCACCCCCTGGGAACCTTATGGTGATTATGTGTTTCCCCATATGAAGTCTACCCTGGTTCGATTTGGTGAGAGTGATGCTGATTATATGGTTTACGGCCATACTCATTCGCAATTGCTACAGCGCCATAATGGCACCCTGGTCATTAACCCTGGGTCAGCGGGTCATGCGCGTGATGCTTCTAATGGCAGACGGCTTTCTTATTGCCTGCTTGATACCGAAACGGATGAAGCGCAAATTGTCGACTATGACGACCCCCGACTGGTCCGAAATACTGGTTAACCTGGGTTTTTAGTACAGCCTGTATTAAATTGATACCCACAATGTCTAGTTGATAGATATTGCGTTTTGGCGTCGAACCTTTCATGTCGAACCTTTCATAGAGAATAGCGTTTCTGCTAACCCCTCGAAAAAATTAATGTGAAAAAATGCAATTAATGGTTAAGTCCAGAGACTATCTATGGTATTGATATTGGTCTAGATTGCTAACGACGCTACTTTTATTGGTTATCTTTGCATGTTAGTCGCACATAAGTTGTATATAAGTCGCAAACGAATTGCACATAAATTGCACATAAATTGCACATGGTTTGAAGATGGAATAACTCAGAATAGGAGCACATTCGATGGATTTTGGTTATAACGAAGCTAACGAGCGATTTCGTCAGGAAATCAAAGATTTTTTGACCGCAAATGTCAGTCGTGAATTTCGCGCCGAAGTGCGAGAAATGCAAGGTAAGGGCATGGGCCCATTAACCAAAGCATTGATCCTTAAAATAGGTGAAAAAGGCTGGATTGGCATGAGTTGGCCGGAAGAATATGGTGGCCGTAATGCAGATCGAATTGATCAGTTTATTTTTGAAGAAGAATTAGTTCGAGCGCGGGTACCGCTTAATATTGGTAATTTTATAGAGCAGGCGCCGGCGATTATGGCGGCCGGGAGCGAAGAACAGAAAAAGTACTTTATACCCCGTCTGGTGCGCGGCGAAGTGACTTTTGCGCTGGGTTATACTGAGCCCAGTGGCGGCACAGATTTAGCGTCGCTTAGAACCCGTGCCATTGAAGATGGCGACGATTATGTGATCAACGGCCAGAAAACCTTTACCTCGGGTGCTGAGTCTGCCAGTCATATTTACCTGATGGCGCGTACTGACCAGGATACGCCCAAACATGATGGTATCTCAATCTTTCTGGTGCCTATTGAAACTCCGGGTATTACGGTACGGCCCTTGTGGACGCTGGCCGGTGGGCGTACTAATGAAGTCTTTTTTGACGACGTACGAATACCCAAAACGGCCATGTTAGGAGAAAAAAACCAGGGTTGGTATATTGGCTCTAAAGCGCTGAACCTGGGGCGTGCAGGCGCTATGCGATACTATACCTATGTCTCGCTGTTCGAAGAGACTTTATATTTTGCCCGCTCTAACCCGCTTGGGCAGCAGCTGATGGATGATGAAACTGCACGGGATAAAATCGCTGAACTTTATTGTGAAGCGCAGGTGGCCAGACTATTTACCTTGCGCAGTTTATCCATGGTGCGGCGGGGCATAAATCCGCCTTATGAAATCTCCTCTGAAAAAGTTTGGGGGCCTGAATTCCTGGTTAAATCCACCGAAGTAGTGAGTCAAATTTTGGGTCCTTATAACCAGTTATGGGAAGGTTCTGATCTTGCGCCCCATCGCGGCGCTTTTCCCAAACGTTATGTTAGCGCCATGGTATCGACTTTTGGTCATGGCAGTACCCAGGTTATGCGTGATGCTATTGCCCGGCGTGGTCTTGGTTTGCCCCGTGGCTCCATTTAATATAAAAAATAATGTTTAAGTTAGCGGAGTGATTTTATGGATACATTACTCAACGAAGATGAACAGCTACTCACTGATCAGGCACGCGCGTTTCTGGCTAAAGAGTCTAGCACTGCTCTGGTCCGAGAAGTTGAAGCTGCAAACAAGGATTTTGATCAAGGGCTATGGCAAAAGGTCGCTGCACTTGGCTGGCTGGGCATGACCCTGCCCGAAGCTTATGGTGGTGTGCCTGCGCCTTTTAGCCATTTGGGGTTATTGTTTGAAGAACTAGGCCGTGGTATTGCGCCTATTCCTATTCATCCGACTATGGTCGCTGCATTAGCAATACACGCCAACGGATCTGCGCAGCAGGCCGAGGCTATTTTGCCAGCAGTGATAAAAGGCGACAAGATTTTAAGCTGGGCTTATTTTGAAGCTGGGGGTGATATTGATTTATCCAGTATTAATATGAGCGCAGCGGTGGGTGCGAACAGTATAGTGTTATCGGGCAAAAAATTATTTGTCGATGGTTTTAAACACGCGGATCAGTGTCTGGTGGTATGCCGTAGTCAGCCGCAGAGCAGCGGTGCCGAGGGTATTTCTCTGGTATTGGTTGATACTGATAGTCAGGGTTTGAGCAACACTCGGTTGCCTACTATGGCCGGTGATATTCAGGATGAATTACATTTTGATAAGGTCGAAGTGCCGCTTGATAATGTCATAGGTGAATTACATCAGGCGGGTGCTGCGGCAATAGTTATGTTTGAACAGGCAGTTATCCTGAATTGCGCCATGATGGTTGGTGCGTCGCATAAAGCCATTGAAATGACTTTTGATTATGCTAAAGAGAGAGAGGCGTTTGGCCAGCCGATTGGTTCTTTCCAGGCTATCCAGCATATGTGCGCCAATATGGTGACCTGGGTGGATGGTGCCACTATGCTGACCCATGAAGCCTTGTGGAAACTTGCCGAAGGTTTGCCTGCGACCCGTGAGATCTCTGTCGCCAAAGCCTTTTGTAATGAACGCTGCCCGGCGGCCCTACGCGAAGGTAATCAGATTCATGCAGGTATAGCACAAATCAAGGAATACGACCTGCAACTCTGGTATCGCCGTGCAGCTGCCTGGTCGATGCGTATGGGAACCTCTATCCAGCACCGCCGCATCGTCGCCCGCGAAATCGGTATCGTGCCAGAGCCCTCAGCGTAATTAAGAGCCCTCAGCGTAATTAAGAGCCTTCAGCGTAATTAAGAGCCTTCAGCGTAATAAAGAGCCCTCAGCTGCTCTTAATTGAGATAAGGAGCCCTCAGCTGCTCTTAATTAAGGAGCCTTCAGCGGTTTTTCGAATAGGAGCCCTCAGCTGCTCTTACCATAAACCGCCTTCAGCGGCTCTTACCATAAACCGCCCTCAGCGGATCTTCCAAACTATTGGGAATTAGCCGTTCGAAGACAATAACTGTAGGAAGGGGGGGTATTCGGTGTGATCAAACCTGCACAAAAACCGAATAGCAGGCTTAAATCAGTTTGTTGTGATGTTTGCCTGCTGTTAGCGCAACCATCACAACAATAAGTCGATTAATCAGCGATGACTAATCGACTTGAACATCATTTAAAAGTGACTGGTTAAGGTAATACCAGACATACGCGGTGGTCCAACAAAGGTACTAAAGCTACCGCCGCTCTGGAACACTGAATTGAAGATGATAGATTCAACTTCTGTATCAGTTAAGTTCCGAGACCAAAGCTGTAAATCCCAACGGTCATCCTGGGTTCTGATACCAAGTTGCATATTAACAATAGCCTTATCAGATACTTTCTTAGCATCGTCGAGGTCAGAGCCCGTATTATGCGCTCCCCGATAGCCAATATTCAGATTACCGTAGCCGTAGTAGTTGCCAATGGGTTTTTCAACAAACAATGAAGCACTACCCTGCCAATAAGGCGCATGGGTAATCTGCTTGCCTTCTATATCTTCTAGCGCCTGGAAGTCTTCTAGCAAAGTGTAGTTTTGCGCGGTATAGAGGCTTGCTTCTGTTTCACCTTTTGCGTTTAGATCATCACCATAACGGGCATCAGCATAGGTCATGCCAAAGGATAAGATCACCCCATCAGTAATAAACCAGGTAGTCTCTATTTCAACACCCTTGGAGATCATTTCATCAGTATTGCTGACTAAGAAGCCAGTACCAGAAAAGGTATTTAGCTGGAAATCCTCAAACTCGCTATAAAACAGTGCGATATTGGCGATCAGGTCGCCTTCAAAAAATTCACCTTTAAAGCCGAGCTCGAACGCGTCCACAAATTCTGGATCAAAGGCATGGTCATCGTCGAAAAAGGCGCAATCAATGTCGCTGGATTTGGCGTTTACTACGGTCCCCGTCGCCGAGTCCAGGGTTTGATTGCCGCAAGCAAACTGCGTAAGACCGTTCTCTCGTGCCACGCCTAAAGCAGCAATTTCAGCCAGGCCCTCTGTGTTTGTATCAAATAATTTTCTGCCTGAGGTGGTAAGAAATCGGGCGTCGCCGCCGGTAGCCAGGTGGGTAGCAAAGACATCTATTTCAATGGCCTGTTGGTCAAGGTTAAAGCCACCAGCTTTATAGCCCCTGGAAATACTGGCATAGACATTAATTTCATCGGTCAAAGCATAAGAAGCCTTGATGGTTCCTGTCCATTCCTTTTCAGTATTTTCATCTTCCCAGCTGGCGTTATCGCATAATGCGCCAACAGCAGCTCTGGCTGTGCAATGGGCCTCGTTAAAGGTGTTATCAAGCACTGCCTGGAGTAGTTCTCTTGTTGTACCATTTAATGGGTCTATTCCATTAATACGTGTGACCGCTTCTTTTTTCTCGTTGGAATAACGTGCGCCAAAAGTCAGGTCCAGGCGATCAGTTGCATGCCAGACATTATGGGTAAAGATGGACCAGCCTTCTGTATCCTGACCAAAATCAGCGAAATAGCCGTCCCCTGGCGAGTGGTTTGCTCTGAGTTCGTCATTAACTTCGTATTGGCGTGTGACTGGGTTGTAGCCGCCGATACTAGTAGTGCCTTGACCAAAACGGTCGTTGCCGACAGAGCCATTGTTACTTGTTCCAAGGGTTGAATTCGGGTTGCTCTGCAAAAAGCCTGCGGGTAATGAGAGGGCTTGATCGATTAGCCCGGTTTGCAATCTGGCCAGATATTCGCCGCCCTGACTGGCTAAGCGCAGGTTTTCATTAGTCTTGATGTCTTCGGTATAGATATACACACCAGCAAGAAAATCGACCGTATCCGTTGACCAGGTGAACTGGAATTCCTGAGAAAAGTTTTCAAAGCTTTCTTCAGTATTTTGTGGCTCAAGGATATTGGCAGCAGAAAAATCTACATCCTGACCGCGTTCTACGTCAAACTCACGATAGGCTGTGATCGAAACCATGGTTAAATTATCATTGATATGCCAGGTGGTTTCATTCTGGATGCCCCACTCTTCAACCCGTTCAAAAGGTTTAAAGTTTAGCCCTACATCAAAATGATCGGTTGATGGTGCTGGTCGGCCTACTTGCTGTGCAATAAGGTCGGCAACGAGATTACCCGGAATTTCGCCATCCTGCAGAGTACCGCGACTGGTTGAGCTATCGGCCTGCTGGACGGTATTGATCGCGTCATACCTGGCTGGACAACAATCTTCGTCCTTATCGGTATAGTCAAAAATAAAACGGCTTTCAATCGCGTCAGTAGGTGCCCATAGCAACTGTGCTTTAAAGCTATATCGGTCGCGACCATTGTAATCATCACTGCTGAAATCATCTTCGTAAAAACCGTCTCGCTCGTTATAACTACCGGCAACTCGGAAGGCCAGAACATCATCAATTAATGCTCCGGTAGTGGAACCCTGGACGCGGAAGCTACCATAATCCCCAGCTGAAATAGAAAGCATGCTGGAGCGTTCAAATTCAGGTTTTTTGGTGATGATATGCAGGGCGCCTGCTGAAGTATTTTTACCAAATAGTGTACCCTGGGGGCCACGCAGGATTTCGATACGTTCGATATCAGTTAGGTCAGAGAAGGCAAGTCCTGCACGGCTACGATAAACGCCGTCAATGAATGTGCCTACAGCGGCTTCAAGGCCTGGGTTATTACCCGTGGTGCCGACACCGCGAATACGGATGGTGCCGCCGTTGGATTCACTATTGGCGCTGTATACTGAGATGCTGGGTGAGACTTCCTGCAGACCATATAAGTCCTGTACCCCGCGAGCTTCAAGGTCCTCCCCTTTAAATGCACTGATGGCAATGGGTACATCCTGAATTGATTCTGCCCGCTTGGTAGCGGTCACAATCACTTCCTCCATATTCCGCTCAGCCATGACACCACTTATTGGTAGCGCAGCGAGCAGGGCGATCAATTTTGACGATCGTTTCATCGTTTTCCCCTATTATGCAAAATTTGTTTTATATCGTTATATTGTTGTAGGTCTAAATTTCGATTTAGACCAGTTTTTATATTTTTATCTACAAACTGTTGCTGGATTAAATGAATCATCCAAGTTTCCCCTAGATATTGGTTAATTTTTTCTTACGCGCGAACTCCCATTGGATATATGTATTATCCAAAATACCTGAATTGATGTTTTTTTGATGTGTAAACTATCGCTGGATAAATTGAATTATCCAAGTTTCCTGTTAATTAAAGTTATTTTTGATTTTTACAAACTCATCAAACTACCGCTGAATTTACAATCAAATAACCTGCTGAATAAATTTTCACATTTATTCAATCAGAGTAATTAATTATTAAACCCAAGTTTGTTGTCCTAAGGACTTAACGCGGACGCTTAATAAAGCATTTTTTTAGTTGAGATTCAATCTTATTTTGATTTATTTGGCGGGTTTGATATTAATGATATTTGATACTAGTGAAGGGCGGTTATGCCATCGTTGAGAACTCGTCAATAGGAAATTTTTAGCAGTTGAAACCGATTTGAAACTCAGCCGGTTAGCTGTTGTTAGTTATTGTGCTGTCCTTTGTTGTTAATTGTGACGTTATGTGGAGTAATAGCCTGTAATTCCAACGATCTTTTGATCCGTGATATGTTTTTGATCAGTGGTATATAACTGGAGTATCTAAATGGCAGCAGCACTTTCGACGTTTCGTATCTGTGATTTCACCGGCCAGCTTGCTGGCGCGGGGGCAACTAAGTGGATGGCATCTTTTGGCGCAGAAGTTATTCGTATCGAAGACCCAGTCCGAGAAGGGCGATGGGATATCTTGCGTGGTTCCGCACCTTATGTGGGTAAGTTACGCGGGATTGATGTGGGCGGTGCTTTTAATAATCATAATACCGATAAGCTAGGTATAACGCTTAATTTACGCAAAGACAAGGCGAAGCAAATACTTACTGAAATCATTCAGCAGTCTGACGTTGTTACTGAAAATTTTGCCAAAGGCGTGCTCGAAAAGTGGGGTTTTGGTTATGAACAGCTGAAAGCCATCAAACCGGATATTATTTATGTTTCCAATTGTGGTTTTGGCCATGTGGGGCCCTATAGTGATTTTCGTACCTGGGGGCCTATCGTCCAGGCAGTGTCCGGCTTGACCTTTACCTCAGCCTTGCCGGGCCAGGAACCTGCTGGTTGGGGATATTCCTATATGGATCATACTGGTGGTTATTATATGGTCATGGCTATATTGATGGCGCTGGTGCATAAGCAACGCACCGGCGAGGGTCAGTGGGTTGATATGGCGACCACTGAATCAGCTCAGTGTTTGCATGGGCCGGCGCTACTTGACTGGACCGTCAATAAACGACCCACTCGTCAGCCAACCGTTGCCAATAGTAATCGCAATGCCTGGCCGGGTATGGCGCCGCATGGCATTTATCCCTGTCAGGGCGCAGATGAGTGGCTGGCTATTGCCTGCCGAGATGATGCGGATTGGCAAGCGCTTGGCGGCTTAATAAAATTGCCCTGGTGTGAGGCGGAAATATTTGCCAGCCTGAGTTTACGGCTCGAGTATCAGGATCAGCTTGATGAAAATATCAGTAGCTGGTCTGCCAGCCAGGAAAAATTTGCCGCAGCTGATTTATTAACTGCGGCAGGTATACCCGCTGCGGCAGTACAGAAACCACAGGAGCGGGTTGATCAGGATAGTTCAACACAAGGTTTTGGACTCTGGCCGACAGTGCAACACAGCAAAATGGGTAAGGTTCGGGTAGATGGTCAGCCGGTACATTTATCAGCCACAGATTGGCAAATGAAACGCGGTGCACCTTGCTTGAGCGAACATACGGAACAGGTATTAACCGATTTGTTAGGCTATTCAGCTGAAGCAGTACAACAGTTACGAGAAGAGGATGTAATATGACTGCCCTTGCTGGTTTAAGAGTGATCGAAATTGCCAATGAACGTATTTCCTATGCTGGGAAGTTGCTCGCAGACATGGGTGCAGATGTTATATTGGTTGAGCCGGCTGGGGGTGATCCGTCCAGACATTATCCGCCCTTTGTTGATGACCAGCCAGGCCCGGACCGTAGTCTGTATTGGTGGCACTATAATACCAGTAAGCGGAGTGTGGTGCTTAATCTGGATGATAGCAATGGTCAGGATCAGTTTCGCCAACTGATAAAATCTGCAGATATATTAATTGAGGCTGAAAACCCTCAGCGACTAGCGAAGCTGGGGCTTGATTATGCGGACCTTATAAAGCTTAGAGATGATCTTATTCATGTGGCGATGACCAGCTATGGGCGGGATGATCCGAAGAGCGCGTTGCCGGTAACCGATTTGACTTTGATGGCGGCGGGAGGGCCGGTATGGTCTTGCGGATACGATGATCATTCGCTGCCACCGGTGAGAGGCCTGGGCAATCAGGGCTATAATACCGGCTGTCATTTTGTGGTTATGTCATTGCTGACTGCGGTTTTACATCGCGGTGTTAGTGGTATTGGTCAATTTATTGATGTGAGTATGCATGCAGCTTTGAATGTCACCACAGAGGCAGGTAGTTATTCCTGGCTGGTGGCGGAAAAAACAGTGCATCGACAGACCGGCAGGCATGCCTCTACTTCTCCTTCTGGTGAGTCGCAAATTTTATGTGCTGATGGCCGTTATGCGAATACCGGCGTACCGCCAAGGTTTCCCCACGAATTTTCCAGTTTGCTTAACTGGTTGCGCGAGCTAAAGCTTGAAGCCGACTTTCCTGAAGCGGTGTTTCTTGAAATGGGGGCCGATTGGCAGGGCGCGTTTGATCTATCCTTAATCGGCAAAGACGATACCTTAACAGCGGTATTTTCTGCCGGCAGACATGCTTTGCTGCTGATCGCTTCACGTATCTCGGCCTATGACTTTTTCTTTGGTTGTCAGTCAGTCGGTTTGTCTGTGGGAGTGATTAATTCTCCTGAAGAAGCATTTGAAGACCCGCATACTGTGGCAAGGGGTTTTCAGGTTGACGTAGAACATGACGATCTTGCGAGCAGCTATGTTTATCCAGGGGCGCCATACCGATTCGAAAAGACTCCCTGGCAGATCTCCCGCCGAGCACCGTTGTTGGGCGAACATACAGAGGAGATTTTGGCCGAAATCAACTGATTTTAATTGGTTTTTCAGTTCGTGCTCTGACTTTCAATTGGGTCACGGACTTTCTAACATAGTCACGGACGCCTGTATATTATTTCACCAGCACATACGGTGAGTGCAACGTTTTGTTGATGTAAGTGTTGGCGGGCCTGTTGCCAGGGTAACCCGAGCAGACAAAGATCTGCATTTTCACCCACAGTTAACTTTCTTGCTGGGCCTCCTGGGTCCTCGCTGTTGGTAATAAACAGACCGAGTGCCTGCTCTGGAGTAAGGCGCTCACGGGGGCCCAGTATCTGTTGATTTAATGTTAACCGGTTTACCGCAGCGTGTATCGAAAGCCATGGGTCTGGGCTGCCATAAGGCGCGTCGGTGCCACCTGCCAGGGGTATGTTTGCGCTTACAAAACCCTGTCCTCGATAGAGGTTGGCGTGCTCGGCGGGATCAATATCCCTGATATATTGATCGCCACGCTGGTTAATAAAATTGGTTTGACTAATGACTGTGACGCCAGTTTCAAACAGCAGTGGCAGTGTTTGGTCTGGCGCAACAGAGGCATGTTCAATACGATTTCGAACGGCTTTATACCCTGGGTTAGCGATGTTGGCCGGTTTTTCTTTGTCTAAAATATCTATGTTAGCGTCATTGTTGGCGTCATTGTTGGCGTCATTGTTAGTGTCGTTGTTAGGGTCATCGGTAGCAGCCTTAATAACTGCCAACGCGAATACCAGTTCTACTTCGGTGACGCAGTGTATTGCGACGGACCGGTGCTGTTGGTTCGCCTGGCGGATTTTTTGTGTTAATTGCTCAAAATCAGGTAGGCAGTAATCGTCCAGCAGGATTTTAAATGCGCCGGACTGTAGCTTTAGCGGTTCTGACTGTTTTAACGGGGTTGGTGATCCTGTTAAAGACAGGTCGCCCATGAGTAATACTCTTTGTTGTATTGCGCCTTGATTAATCAGCTGGTGGAATTGTTGTTTGATGGCGTCGTTGTTGCTGGCACTCGCATCAGTGATGCCGGTTACACCAAAGTGTGCGAGTTTGGTTGAGGCTGCGGTTATACCGGCTATGGTATTATTCGCTGTGTCAGTGTTACTTTTGGCGGCTTGTGCCATTTGTTCTCCAAGCCACTTATCCAGCCGGAACAGACGACCATTTGCTTTACCATTTATATCTTGCTCAATGCCGTCTAAGGTCAGGTTTTGATCCAGCTTGAGTATCGATGCTGCTAGTGAGTTCACGAACCACATTTTTCCGCTTTGATGTTGAATGCGGACTGGCCGATGTTGCTGATACTGGTCGAGCTGAGAACAGGTGAGTAACCCTGCGATTGATTCGTGATAGTTGATGCCCCGTATCCAGTCGTCGCCTGGGGCTTGATCTAATGCCTTTTTAAGATCGTTTGAGTTGGTCAGGTAGTGCGGGCTACAGTCAATGGATTGTAATGCAGCGGCTAACGAGAATAGGTGGATATGATGATCGTGCAGACCCGGCAATAGTGCACCACCTGCAGCGTCAATGATGGTGTCCTGAGGGAAACGTTTAAGGTCGGTGCCAAGTTCAACAATTTTACCCGCTTCACAACGTAGATCCTGTAGTGGATGGCTAAAGCCTGGGTTATCTGCCGAATAGATCTCAGCTTGTTTGATTAACAGCATTGTGTTCCAACAGCATTGTGTTGCTGGCAATATTGTTTGGTATCGACGCCCAGCTGGTTTGCGTGTTGCAATATTACCGGCGAAAAATTTCCAGCTTGTAAATCGGTTAGTGGGGGGATGATTTTGTTACTTTGACTAATTGTCTGCATTACCCAGCGTGTAACACCTGCAAGGGATATATCTATCAGGCAAGATCTTTTTTTGTGCCAGAAATATAACCCAGCAAGGGCGGCGTGAATCCCAGTTAGCGGGTCGCTGAGTGCATCGCCAATGAAGTTAGGGCCTGCCGGTGTCATAGCAAAAGCACCGGCACCAACCGCTACATCGTCACCAAACCCCACATAGTTAGCGTCTGGTTCTGATCGGCCGTAGGCTGAGATGCTAAGCCAGATTAAGCCTGGTTTTTTATTAATAATTGATTCTGCGTCAATGCCTAATTGGCGCAGCGCCCGTGGCCGAGAGCCCTCTATAACGATGTCAGACTGCAGCATCAGTTGCTTTAGTTGATTAATTCCTGAGTCCGTTTTGAAATCAAGGCGAACGCTTGATTTACGGGCATTGAGTAGATCAAAAAATTTGCGGCTGCCAATGCGGCTGGCATCAGGACGGTGTTCACTTTCAACTTTTACTACTTCACAGCCAGCTTTTTGTAGCAGAGACGAACAGAGTGGCCCGGCCCATAATGAAGAAAGGTCGAGTACTTTTGGGGGATTGTTAATTTTCCTGGGTTGCCGATCATCAGCTTGTAAGCTTAGGTTAAACCAATTTGTTACAGGTGTTATGTCTGCTGGGTCTGGGTTACATAGTGATGCGGGCAGGCCCATTAATTGGGCCCGTTGTATGAGTTGCTGGCCGCATTGCTTTTTTACCAGACTAATAATATCTGGCCAATGGTCGTTTTTTACTGGCCCTTGCAACCAGGCGGGCATTAGCGCCCAGTCTTCATCGCGGGCAAGGTTGAGCGTAATCCAGCCTGATTGTGTGCACAGCAAGCGACAGCTTCCATTAGCTGAAATTTGTCCGGGTTGATCTAGTTGTTGCAGTATGGCGCGCTCTTTAAGCAGCGCTGAGCCGAGCACACCGGCCAAACTTGTTGGGTTATTATTCGGCTTTATTGTTAATGTTGCTGCAATTTGCCGGAAAGCATCCATTGCGCCATCGGCGCAGGTTTCTATAGGGTGGTAGCGTTCAGCTTGATCTGTTGCTGGCTGTGAGGTTGTCGGTACTTGTGAGTAATGTTGAGATTGGCGAGATCCAAATTGACTGGTTTGAGTAGGAGGATCATTTTCCCGGCGGCTGTTGGCATTGAGTGTTTGTATCAGGCTGGCTGCATAAAACGGGGCTGTTGGATTGTTTGATCCCATTCAACGAGTATACTCTACCCGTGATAAATACCATTAAAATTTCAGAGTTATATGCTTTGCAGGCGTCAACCGGCAGTCTGGCAGAATTTTCTACGGTTTTAGGCGTGCCTTACATTTTAGTTGAACTTGATGCGCTGGGCAGGTCGTTTGAACATGATACCCTGAGCCAACCTGCCTGCCCGGTCATTGCCCTGGTTGAGGGTGCGCAGCAGGTGCCACCAATTGTCGATGTGGTGGTGCGAACCGATGCTGAATTGCAGCTGATAACTGAAGCGATTAAAGAAAGCCCTGTGGCTGCTGCTACCCTGGTCCAACTGCTGCGCCACAATGAGCGGGCTAGCATCAGAGACGGATTATTTGCTGAGTCACTGGCCTATTCCTGCCTCCAACATGGCGCGCGATTCCTCGCCTGGCTTGAGCAGCGGAAAGCGCCTGCGGCGAGAAATGAACAGCCTGCGGCGAGAAATGAACAGCCTGCGGCGAAAAATAAACAGTCTGAACAAGACCTGGCCCTGCTGCAGCGAGATAAAAATCAGCTGTCAATTACCCTGAACCGTGCACACAAGCGTAATGCTTATTCTGCGGGATTACGTGATGCCCTGCATGAGGCCTTAACGCTGGTGCAACTGGATAAATCAATTATGCAGGTGGTAGTTAACGGCGCCGGTGTCTGTTTCAGTGCAGGGGGTGATCTGAATGAATTTGGCCATGCTGATGACGCGGCGCTGGCGCATGTCAGCAGAATGACCAGGAGTAATGCGCTGTTGTTGCATAACCTTCGGCATAGAGTTGAGTTTAGTTTGCATGGTGCATGTATCGGTGCAGGCATAGAAATGCCGGCTTTTTCCAATCGTGTAGTAGCGCACAAAGACAGTTTTTTTCAATTACCGGAGGTGGCAATGGGGCTGATACCTGGTGCTGGCGGAACTGTGAGCATTGTTGGCCGTATTGGTCGTTTGAAAACAGCTTATATGGCCATTTCCAATGGGGCTGTCGATGCAGAAACCGCGCTTGAATGGGGTTTGATTGACGCCATTCTCTGAAATTGGTCTTTGAAGAAAATGCACTTGTTATGCCGCTGTAAGTTGCGGTAGTCTGGAGGAAACAATAACAGGAGCTCAAGATGGAATGGCGCGATTTATGTAAGGCTAAATTAGTTTCAGCGAAAAAAGCAGTGGCGAACATTCAGTCGGGTGATACTGTATCAGTAGCGCCTTATACCACAACGCCATTGACCCTTTGTAATGCTTTTGCAGAATCAGCACGCCAACGTGATTTGAAGGACATTCGAGTGGAACACCTGGCGGCCAATTTTTGTTGGACCAGTCCTGAATTGCGCGGTGTTCTACGCCTCTGCGATAACTATGCAACGCCCTTAAACAGGGCTGCCTGTCATGCGGGTGAAATGGATTATATGCCTGCCGGATTATGGAAAAGTTACGAGCTGCCGGCTGGTTTTACGTCAACGCCGAATGTTTATTTACTGCCAGTTTCGCCACCTAATGAGCACGGATATTGTAGTTTTGGTACTGGTGTGTGGATGTCACCTACCCTTATCAGGGGTGCCACGCTAGTTATTGCCGAGGTGCGCGAAGAGTTTATTCGTACTTACGGTGAAAATTATGTGCATGTTGATGAGATTGATTTATTTGTCGAAGGTGAGCCGCATGCGCCATCCGAGGGTGGTGGTGAAACCTTAAGTGAGGAAGAGATTTCACAGGTTGAAACTATTTGTACCTCCGTTGCTGTTGAGCTAATCAATGATGGCGATACCCTGCAGATGGGGGTGGGTACTGTCTCTGCTTCATTGGCACAATTTCTTGATTTTCGTAACGATCTTGGTATTCAGACTGAGCTTATTACCGGCGGCGTAGGTAATCTTGTTAAACGGGGTAATGTAAACGGTTCGAGAAAAACATTGCACCCACGGAAAGTAGTTGGCAGCGCAATTGTCGCCCTCAACGATGAAGAATTGAGCGAGATTGACGGTAATCCGGTTTACGAACTGTATGATTTTGGTTATACCGATGATTTACGTCGCTTGATCACGCAGGATAATTTTGTGGCGGTGAATAATGCCATGGTGGTGGATCTGACAGGTCAGATTTCTGCCGAGGCTTATGACCACCGCCCTTATACCGGGGTAGGTGGTCAAACGGTATTTATGCTTGCCGGCGCGTATTCGCCAGGTGGCAAGTCAATCAGTGTTGTGCCATCCAGTTCTGTACCGAGCAGCACGGGTAAGCGGGTTTCGAGAATTGTATCTACGCTGAATGGCGGTACCCCAGTGACAGTGCCAAGAACCTATGTGGATTATGTAGTATCAGAGTATGGTATTGCAGAATTGAAGGGTAAGACCGTGGCACAAAGGGCGCATAGCCTATGTGATATTGCCCATCCTGAATTCAGAGAAGAGCTCAGAGCCAGCGCCAGAAAACTTTATGGTGCATAAAGCTAATGAAAGACTGCATAACTAATGAAGGGCTGCGTAAGCTGATGACGGTTAAATTGTTTGACCTTTAGGATTGTTACTAACATCGCAGATTTACGATGTTAGTAACAATATGTTGGTGCTTTGACTGGGTATTATCCCGGCTTTATGTCAGGCAACAAAATGTCAGGCAACAAATTCGTCTCGGATAATTCGACGTAATAACTTGCCGGTAGGGTTGTAGGGTAGTTCGGCCATATATTTTACAACCTGTGGTACCCGTGAAGATCTTAGTCGTTCTCTGACCCAGTCTCTTAGCTCATCTTCGCTGGCTGATTTATCCTGTTTAAGTACTACTGCCAGTGCGACGGCTTCACCCCATTGTTCATCGGGAATACCAACAATTGCCACGTCTGCTACTGCATCATGTAATAGTAGAACATCTTCGATTTCGCCAGGAGAAAGATTTTCTCCACCACGGACAATAATGTCGTCAGCGCGGCCATCAATAAACAAAAAGCCTTCGCTGTCAGTATAACCTCGGTCTTTGGTAGGGAACCAACCATCATCGGTGGCAACCTTGCCGATACCACGGTACTCACCAGATACCTGCTCGCCACGAACATAAATTTCGCCAGCGGTATCAATGGGAAGTACAGTGCCTTCATCATCGCGAATTTCTATCTCTATGCCAGGCATAGGAACGCCTACCGAGACAAGCCGCCGACGTGCATAACTATCTTCACTGGCAGCAGCAATGCGATGCTCCTCAGGGCCTAGCACACTAATGGTTGAGCTGGTTTCAGTCAGGCCATAGGCATTTGTGAATTCGGTATTGGGGAATAATTTCATTGCTCTTTCGAGTACTGACAGCGGCATTTTACCCCCACCGTAGGAAAGCGAGGCCAGATGTGGCATATTCGCCGACTCTTCGCCTTCTAAAGCTTCCATTATGCGTGACAACATAGTGGGTACCAGAAATGCGGTGGTAATTTTTTCGCTTCTGGCCAGCTTTATCCAGGTTTGAGCATCAAAATTAGGTAGTTGGACAACTCTTCGGCCTGAATAAACAGAGCTTAGTACCGCCATTATGCCCGCTATATGATATGGCGGAACACAAACTAGTGCTGCTTCATCCTCTTCCGCCGAGGCGAATTCAACTGAACCTAGTACATAGGAAACTAGATGTTTTTGCCGCAGAATCGCCGCTTTGGGTTCGCCTGTTGTGCCGCTGGTAAACAACAGCACAGCCACGTCTTCCGGTTCCATTGACCAGGGCTCAGCAGTATCTGCGTTAGGAATCACCTGGTTCAGGAAGTCACTGCGGGTAACCGGGGTAATATCTGCCTGGTTAGCATAGGTTGTACTATGTTCATCATTGGTTACCAGGTAAGTGGGTTTGATCCTTGCGAGTAGCGCTTCTATTTCAGGTTCAGTAAGACGGTAATTTAACGGTACGAAGGGTAGCCCTGCCCAGGAACTGGCAAAAATGCCAATAGGCATGGCAACACTGTTAACGTCCCGTATTGCCAAATGATCATTTTTACTTGCCAGGGCTGCGGCTGCAGCCTTGCCGCTATTGTCAAATAGCTGCTGGTAGGTGATCGATGTCCCGTCTTCAGAATTGGTAAAGGCGATTCTGTCAGCAAAGGCGGAACTTGCCATTTCCAATATCATCATGGTATTCATTATGTCAGCCTCTGCTTATTAGAACTAGTCAGTTTTTGGTAATTTTTTAGCATCTTTTAACGCTAATGCTGTGCCATTTAGTGCCAGTGAACCTTCTCCTGGTTTAACACAGAGTAGTTCGATGGTACCGTCAGCATCCACATATCGTTTACCGATCTGCACGCCGCCACTATGGTCAGGACTAACTGTACCTTTATCACCGCCAGCGCCGGCTTCGGCCATTGCTGCGCCACCACATGTTAATTCTGCATCACCATCTGGTGCGCTGATTACCATAACCTCGGCATTACATACACTGCTGCCTAAGCGAGCACCTGTTTTTAATAGCATTTTTGAGTTCCTCTTAAATTAGTTTTGTTCTGGCAGGAGATTCTACGCTGAAATGGGGGTGCGGATAAATACCCCGATTGCAAACACTGATTAGATACTCTGATTCGATAGGCTTCAAGGCCAACAAATTACCAGCCATGAACAATAGCGGCCTGTAATGTAGCTTGCTCGGTCATATTGCTAATAGATCATTTCTTGCAGAACATTTCTTGCAGAACATTTCTTGCAGAACATTGTTCAGTAAACATTGTTCAGTAAACATTGTTCAGTAAACATTGTTCAGTAAACATTGTTCAGTAAACATTGTTCAGTAAACA
>JAHRVQ010000019.1 GCA_019090615.1 Pseudomonadales bacterium
AGGGATGACGACCCTCCAAATAAAGCGCTAATCGAATAATCGTCATAAATGAAAACGTTTTCTATAATTGATTTTTTAGCGGGAGCTGCTGGTATTAAGCGGATGTTCGTGATCTTCAGATGGTACCGGGATATAATGGCTTTTACCCATCAACAATCGATGTTTCAAACGTGAATTGAGTAATTCGCAATTGTTATCAAAAGACCCTTCAGGAATTTCCTCGTCAGGCGTTATGCTTGCCCATATTAATTTTACAGCGCCATATAAGGTATCCCCAGTGGTAAAACCTGTTTCGCCTAGTTGCATGCTTCCTGAGTATGTCAGCTCATTTTCTTTGGTATCATAATCAATCTGAACGGGTCTGGTATTTACCCGAGAAGAAATAATGGCAATCCCCACCTCTGTTTTAACGGTTAACTTAAACTCAAAATTTGGCGATTTATCGGCAAAGCGATTGATTAGTTGCTCAGCCTTGTCTTCATCCACCGCTAATGGTAGCAACCAACCAAATATCGCCGTCGCAACATCCCACAGGGCCTGTTTCTGCGCTGCAGTAGCCGACAAATCAAGCCTGTTTTCAACACTTTGATGGAGATAGCGAATCGCGCTGAGTACATCAGCGCCAAGAAAATAATCTAAATGGTCATCGCCTTCTGCAACATCAATAAAGTCTGGGCTCAGTTCAATAAGGGCCTGCAAATCCTGGTATAAAGCTTCACCTTCGGGTCGCTTTAAAATTGCCTGAATTCTTTTTTTGAGCGTAGCAATGATGGACCGCGATTTTACCTTTGTTTTATCCTGTGGATAAAATTGTGCTGTGGGCGCTACGTTAAGCCCTAAGGTTGCATAAAGACGGTCAAGCAATGCCGCAAAATTATTATCGATATGGATATCACGGGTTAAGGTATTCATATCACCCAGGATGTTCATCAGGCCATCTATGCTATTTTTAATATTATCATATTTGGCCAGACTGGCCCGAATATGCGTTACTTGTCTAGAGCGAATTGAATTCAGTTTTTTTTCAAGTTGATCAGCTTTCTCCTCCCAGTAAGAAATATAATCAACCCGGTCCCCCAGCATTCCAATCAGTGCATCCGCCAATTTAACAGGAAAAATCCGTCGTATCATATCCGTATTTTCCTGGATTTCGAGTAGTTCATACATGCAGCTTTCAGACTTTAAATAATCGTCTGAAAGCACCACAATTATGTAGTTAGCAGCGCCCAACTGGTCCATATATTGTCGAATAGACTCACCATATTTCAGCCCATTAGTTTTATCACGGATAAGCGTTATTTCCAGGGGTTCAAATACCTGCTCCAGCTTTTCAACCAGTTGTTCACTTTCAGACGTGTGGGCATAGGAAACATAAATAGACGGGGCATCTGTATCAGACATAGTCAACGCCCCTTTGGTTGTTTATTAGCCAGTTGCAACCCTTAAAATACAGCCATATAATTTTACTCACCAACAACTCCTTTTTAATACCAGCTTTTTAAACGGGCTATTAACTTAATAATCTAATGATTTAAATCAATGACGCAATAACCTTGCCACATATACTGACAACATGCAGCAACAAATCGGTCAGGTTTATCATGCCCACAACAGGCACCAACCCTTGAACAGGGCAATTGCGGCTGTCACTGGTAGTGCTGCTTAGTATTATCGTTTCTGGCTGGAAACCGCAGTTACGAGAGCAAATATAAGAAGGATAATTTATCCATTCATGGCTACCTGTCTGGCGACTAGAAGCAAAATTTTTTGTGCCGATGCTTCAATGGGTTAGATTGGCGCTGCTGCGCCAACCCAGGGCAACTTATGCGCTACAACTTTACGATCCAGCTACAGCGCTCGGCGCAAGGAAAACATTACCTCATGGGAGGCCCAGTCAGCATAAAGTCTGGAATTTCTCATGGGATAAGGCCCTGCCTGCAAATCACCCAGATCTATAAACTGATATCTGATATTGAATAACCAACGCTCACTTATTTTTCTGTTCAAGCCAAGTACCAGGCTCCAGGCAAACTCGGTTTGCCTGGCATCATCATCAAAGACCCGCTCAACAGTAATCCCAGGCCTGGCACGTTCAATATATTCACTCTCAAGCCGACTATAAGCCATGCCGATACCTGCACCTGCTTCCCAATGCCAGCGATCATAAATAGTGCCGACACGCAGTACATTCAGCATCAGGGTAGTGGTTTCAATATTGGTAAATAAATTAGTCACTGTTCGAATAGCGGGTGTGGGGATACTGACATCCCAGTCAGTTCGGTAGCGATAAATAAACTCAGCCTCTATGGCCCAGTTATTGACTGGTTTACCAATGGAAAAGCCAATGCCAGCAACAATATCGTCTTCATCATCCGATGGGATTTCCCCATCAACAACACCCAGCACGGCTATCCCAGTGCCGATACTATTCTTATCCGTAATATCATCAATGGTGGCATAACCGGCTGAAAATTTGGCCGCTATATACCAGGGTTCGGCAGTTGCAGTGGCGGCCACACACAAAATACTAAGACAGCCTATAGATAGACTACCTGTAAATTGATAACGCATATATTTGAGCAAATGACTGGCACGGTTTTTCATAGATCATCCTTGATCAAGAAACCTTTAAGGTAAGCGGCATTTTATGATTCGCAACGATGCTACGCGGGCCGCCCCTATAGCTTAGGCTATTAACTGCCAATACGCGGCCTGAACACACCAAAAAATACTCATCCCCAATAACCCCTGATAGAAATGCCGCTATAAACGGCTAATCGTTGTACACTGGCCTGACATATTTTAAGAGGTATCCCTGTGAGTATTAATTATAACAACCGAGTGGCCGTTATCACTGGCGCGGGTTCTGGCCTGGGCCGAAGCCATGCCTTGTTTCTGGCCCAGCGCGGCGCAAAAGTGGTGGTGAATGATCTTGGCGGCAGCATCCAGGGGGTCGGCGAATCTCATAGCGCTGCCGACACAGTAGTTAAGGAAATTATCGATGCCGGCGGCATAGCCGTTGCCAACTATAATTCCGTGGCGGACCAAGCAGGCGCCAAGGCCATCATTCAAACCGCGCTGGACACCTTTGGTGGCGTTGATATCCTGGTTAATAATGCCGGCAATAATATTGAAAGCAGCTTCCGCAAAATGTCGATGGAAGATTTTCGGGCAGTACTTGATGTGCATCTAATGGGCGCCGTCCATTGCACCCAGGCCGCCTGGCAAACCATGATTGATCAAGCCTATGGCCGTATTATTATGACCACATCGTCGGTTGGGCTGTTTGGTGGCCAGGGGCTAAGCAACTATGCCGCAGCAAAAATGGCGCTGGTGGGACTTATGAAGTCACTGGTTATCGAGGGCAAACATCGGGGCATTTTAGTTAACGCGGTGGCCCCCATGGCGATGACACGCATGTCAGAGGGCGCTATGGATGACAAAACCGGGCCTTTAATGCGCCCCGAATTTGTTAGCGCCATTGTTGGTTTGCTGGCCGCTGAAGCACATCAGGGCAGCGGTGATATTATTTCAACCGGCGCGGGGTATTATGCAAAAGTCGATATACTTGAAGCCAGCGGGGCATTTTTTGATACCGAAAAAGCACCCGAGCCAGAAGCGCTGGCACAACGCTTTGACGAAATATGCGACCTCAGCCAGGCCCAGCCCCATGCCAATGCTTTTTCTTCCGTGGCTAATAGTATGCGCGGGGTATTACGACGTTTACGGAATAAATAATTCTCGCAGATCATTATTAAGCTGGCCCAGTGCGGGCCAGTGCATGTGGGCCATATGCATAGAAACAAGCACAGATGCGCAATCACCAGGCCACTTAACAAGCCGCCTGTTATTGCCCCTGTGCAAAAAAACCAGCCAGCAATGCTTGCCTGCAATACAGGGTAGCAACATCAGACAGACACTAGCCGCTATGCCATGTTAAGCTCCGTCAGGAGCACATCCGCAAACCGGAATCAGTGATGACGACACAGACCACCGCAACAGTTTATATACCCACCCGCCAACGCACCGCAGGGCAAGCCGCACCTTTCGCTGCCAACGGTGGTTCATCCTATCTAAGCCTGGATAAAAACGGCGATGCAGGTACCAGTGCCGCCATGGCGGCAGCGCTTGAGCAGATTGCCGAAGGCCAGGCACAGGCCATCGTTAATAAGCTTGAAACCGCACCACCCGGGCCTGTCCAGACCGAATGGGGTGTCGGCTTCAGGCGTTATGCCGAATGCCTTAATTATATCCAGACGAACAATATCAAAGCGCCAGAAGGCGGCCTGGCTTTACCGCTACGGTATACAATCCATCAGCAGCCGTCCTATTCCATCGTTTCATCCAATGCACTCTGGCATGATCCTGCACGCCAGGCAGATGCCCATGCATTACGCAAAGATGAGCAGAACAATACCCGCCTTAGCCTGTATTTTCCGCAGCTGATGCGCGACGCCAGAAGAATTGCAGAGTATTATCCCGGCCTCTCACCCTACAGCCCAGCCTGTATGGACCAGCTTGGACTGGCGCTAGCAAGTTGCGATTCAGCCTGTAACGACTTTTATAATGCCGCCGAAGTGCAGCGGGTATTCTACCCGGAGATGGAAAAACTGCTGCTGGAGTTTTTCCCCGACGCCCGTGATGCGCTGGTTTATAACCATGATATTTTTGATAAAGACTATACCGGCGACCGCAGTGAAGATCAGGATAAGAAAATCCCTGGAATTAATGCCACCTATGCCAATATTGTACATAACGACCTGAACGACAATAGTGGCCGGGTACGCTGTCAGGAGCTACTAACAAAAAACCTCCGTAACTTTGGCCGCACGCAAAATTACACAGCAGAACAGGCCGAGGCTAAAATGGCGCGGCGGTTTATCTCCATCAACCTGGCTAAACCCATGCATACAGTACGCCAGAACCCATTTGTACTCTGCGCCTGGCCGTCTTTTGCAAACCAGCCCTATATTACCAACTACCGCATCTACGATGACCGGGTGGGTGAAACCACTCGCTTTACCTATCGCCCCGAGCATGAATGGTATTGGCTACCGGCACAGACGCCCACCGAGGTATCACTGCTAAAATGCTACGACTCGATCACCGATGGTTCAGTCTCACGCTGGTCGTTTCACTCGGCTTGCATAGACCCCTATGCGCCTGACGATGCGCCCTGCCGCAAAAATGTGGTGGTGCGGTCGTATGTGTTTTTTTAGTGGCTGGCGCTATAAATTGTATAAATGGCAGGAATGATATAAGTACCAAAACTGAGCGCCTTATTCGCGACTGCAGTACTTTTTCTAGCGTGCTACAGGTTATTTTTACTTGCAGCATAAAAGCGAAAAGTACAAAGGGTTAGCGTGGCCTGGCGACGCGAAAACCCACATTGTAGCCCGTTTCATCGGTATTGAACCTATTGCGGTCCGCAGACCGCAAATACGCTGGTATGGTGAGCCAGCCACCGCCGCGCAACACCTGCTGGGTGCCATCCCCACCCTCTGACCAAACCGAACCATCTACAGGTGCACCCTGATAGGAATCGTGCCAACGGTCCGCGGTCCATTCCCATACATTGCCATGCATATCATATAAGCCAAAAGCATTGGCCGCATATTGCCCTACAGGCACTGTTTTCTGTTCAACACCCCCATAATTTGCATCGTCTTTGGTAATGTCATCACCCCACCCATAAGCGGTTGTGGTACCTGCTCTGGCCGCATATTCCCATTCCGCCTCTGAAGGCAAACGATATCGCTCGCCTGTTTCAGTACTCAACCAATCGACATAAGCCTGCGCATCATGCCAGCTAACATTAATGACCGGTCTATTTTCACGACCCCAGCCTTCATCATCTGGCAACCCACGTTGAGTTGCGCGGGCAAATTGATCATATTCTGCAAAGGTGATTTCAGTTTGACTTAAATCAAATGCCTGCTTGATGTTTACTCGATGAACCGGTTTTTCTGAACTTCGACCATCCCTACTTCCCATTTCAAAACCACCTGCTGGAATCAACATCATCACCGGGCTAAAGGCCTCCAACTGCATCTTAATTGCTGTAGCCTGGGTACCAATTTCAACCTCACGCTGGCTGGCAAAATAGAAACGGCCATCATATTCGCCCTTGGGGACTTTAATCTGATATTTGCCCAGCGGCAGATCCATACCTGACCTGAAATTTGGCACCCCAACAACCTGCACTGGTGCCCCAGGTGGGCTTACGCTAATGCTCAATTTGCCCTGTGGTACTGGCTTGGCGGTTAGTACTTCTCTCGGTTCGCGAGATAACACTACACCCACACCAATGGCAATAACTAATCCAATCAAAGGCACTACCCACCATAAATGCCTCAACCATGGTCTATTTGGCGTTAGCACACCTGAGTCGTGCAAATTGTTATCTATAGCGGGTGAAATATTCGGCGGGCTAACCGTCTGTGGCACTACCTGTAGTTGAGCTACAATAGGCTCGGCTATCTGTTGATGAGCTTTCTGTTGACGAGCTTCCTGTTGACGAGCTTCCTGCGGCCTAACCGTCTTATCAATGCCTTTTACCAGACGCTCAAGGTCTTGTACCAAATCTTTGCCTGCGCGCACCTGGGCGGCATTTCGAAATGCCAATGCACTCATAGACGATGGTAACGCTGCGGCCGAAGGAATACTTACCTCATCCACCAGCACAGGCACAACAGGAATATTACGATTCAGGGCTGCTTCCAGCTCAAGCCGCACAAAATCAGCGGGATCATCAAGACGGCGCTTGCCTTCACTATCTTTCGCATCCAGCCAGGCATTGCCTATCACTGCTAACAACACATCACACTGCGCCACAGCTTCGGCAATGATTTCGCGAAAATCATTGCCGAGTCCAACGCTATCTATATCAAAAAACACAGCCTCAGCGCCGAAATGCTGCTCTAATGCTGAATTAATAGAATTAGTCGCATAAGCGCTATCACCGCGTCGGTAGGATATGAATATCTTGGGCATATATTAATTGGCTGGGTTATTAGGCATTGATCACTCGATAGCACTTAAACTCGATAGTACTTAAACAGTAAGGCCAATGCAAAATGGCTATTAAATAGCCAGATAACCTATACCTACCATTTCTACGGCGAACTAAACCCAACAAAAGCAGACTAAAAAATTTAAACTGAAAAGGGAAAAAGGGAAAAAGGGAAAAGTACAAAGGGTTAACGTGCCCTGGCGACGCGAAAACCCACATAGTCGTCCGTTCCATCGGAATTGATCCAATAGCGGTTCGCGGACCGCAAATTCGCAGGACTGTCGACCCAGCCACCGCCGCGCAACACCTGCCGGGTGCCATCCCCACCCTCTGACCAAACCGAACCATCTACAGGTGCACCTTGATAGGAATCGTGCCAACGGTCGGCGGTCCATTCCCATACATTGCCATGCATATCATATAGACCAAAGGGGTTGGCCGCATATTGCCCTACAGGCGTTGTTTTCCCTATAATATTGCCATAATTCGCATTGTCCAGGCTAATATCATCCGCCCAACAATAGGCTGTTGTGGTACCTGCCCGGGCAGCATATTCCCATTCCGCCTCGGAAGGCAAACGATATCGCTCGCCTGTTTCAGTACTCAACCAGGCTACATAGGCCTGCGCATCACGCCAGCTGACGTTTATAACCGGCCGACGATCACGGCCCCAGCCTTCATCATCAGGTAGTGCGCGCTTAGTGGCGTTGGCAAATTGATCATACTCTTCAAAGGTAATGGCATATTGGCTCAATTCAAAGGCCTGGTTGATGTTTACTGTATGCACCGGTTTTTCCGAGTCGCGACCATCATTACTACCCATTTGGAAACTGCCTGCTGGAATTGACACCATCACCGGGCCAATGGCCGTCAACGAAATTTCAATTTCTGTTGTCGCTGCGCTTATTTCAACTTCGCGTTGGCAAGCTAAATGGAAACGGCCGGCATAATTACCTTTGGGAATGTTAATTTGGTATTTGCCATAGGCTAGACTCATACCCGACTGAAACGCTGGCATACCATCAACTTCTACCGGTGCATCTGCTGGAATAACACTAAAATTAAGCGTGCCATGGGGCACCTGTTGCAGCGTTATAGGATGACGCAAGATGCTATCTGCTTTAACCTCAGGCCTGCTTTCCTCAGTAGTAAAACCAGCCTTACTAACGCTGACAAGATGTTCCCCAGCCGTTAATTTATCGAACTGCAAGGGTGTGAGTTCTGTTTGCGGCTCGCCATCCAGGGTCACTTTTGCATCCACAGGGTCGGTTATAATAACCAGCCCGCCATAGGCCTGCTTCAGGCTCAAGTTGAGTTTAATCACGCCATTCGCCACCACAACAAGGGGTTGCTGCAGCGCAAGATAGTCTGGATGATATACTTCTAACGTGTAGCTACCCGGCAAAACCGTATCGCTATTAAAGGGTGTAACACCAATTTTTATACCATCCAAACTCACATCCGCATTAGTGGGCAGGCTGGAAACTTGCATAATACCTGTGCCGGATAACAGCGCTTCTGGCGTCTGCGGCATTGCCGCCGGCGGTGTAATTTGGCTAGTAACCGGCCTCGCTGCGACAGGTGCATTTACCACCTTTTCAATGCCTTTCATCAGCCGTTGAAGGTCCTGTTCAAAATCTTTGCCGGCACGCACTGGGGTGGCACGACGAAAAGCGAGCGCTTTAAGCGTATCTGGTAGCGCATCTGCCAGGGGAATACTCTCCTCATCTACCAGTACCGGCACAACCGGGATATCACGACTGAGTGCCGCTTCGATTTCGAGGCGGACATAATCAGCCGGATTATCAAGCCGACGCTTACCATTACCATCGACCGCATGTAACCAGGCATTACCAATGACCGCTAACAGCACATCACACTGTGCCACTGCGTCAGTAATATCTTTGCGGAAATCCAGACCTAAACCACCACTATCTATATCAAAAAATATATCCTCAGGCGTAAAATACGCTTTTAATGCTGAGTAAATAGACTCGGTAACATAGGCACTGTCATCGCGCCGGTAGGATAAAAATATCTTGGGCATGTATTAATTGCTTGGGTTATTTAGCTGAGTTATTACGAATGGTCCATTCGATAGTACTTAAACAGTAAGGTCAATGCAAAACGGCCAGCAATAGCACCAGCACAAACTGGCTGGTTCGGCCAGTTTGTGCACCCATCAGTCAAACTTCAGATTAGGCTTGCCCGACAAAACTAAGTAGACTGTTTTCAAAGGGCATCAAGCGTGTATAAAAAACACTACCAGACATAGGAAACCAGCCATGGGCCTGTATGACAAATATGTACTACCTCGATTTATCAATTTGGCCTGCGGCACAAAACAGATTGCCTACCAACGTAAAAAAGTGGTACCAGAGGCCAGTGGCCGGGTATTAGAAGTTGGCATTGGGCCAGGGCTAAATTTACCCTTCTATGACCCTGATAAAGTGGAACTAGTTTTTGGTCTGGAGCCTGCTGCCGAGATGCGCGAGCTAGCCGCAGTACGCGCTGACCAGGTGCCCTTTAAAGTTGAATTTATTGACTTGCCGGGGGAGGAAATACCCCTGGATGATAAATCTGTCGATACGGTATTATTAACCTTTACCCTGTGCACCATTCCCGATGGTCTGGCCGCCCTTAAACAAATGAAACGGGTGTTAAAACCGGGTGGCAAATTAATTTTTTGCGAACATGGCTCAGCCCCTGATGAAGCTGTAAAAAAATGGCAGGACCGCATCAATCCGATCTGGAAACCCATCGCCGGCGGCTGCAACCTGAATAGAAAGATCCCGCAGCTGATTGAGCAAAGCGGCTTTAATATCCAGACAATGGAAGCTGGTTATATCCCCGGCGCACCCAGGTTCGCCGCCTACAATTATTGGGGCCAGGCTAGCGGCTGATGACAGGCTGTTAGCAACAAACAATGCTTATTAAACGCTATTCTAGTATGCTGCGGCTGAAATTAGCGCTAATCCGACTGGGCTTCAGCCCATTTAGCTAGCGCCTTTACTGCGCGTTCTTACTAAGAGCTATCGGTTAGCGCGATGAACAATTTTGGTGGAGTTATATAAAAATGAAAAAAGTTATGTTGGCTGTTGGTGTGCTGGCTATCCTAATAATAGGCCTACTGGCTTTTATGATGATCAATGTTAATTCACTGGTTAAAAATGGCGTCGAGATCGCAGGCCAGGAAGTACTCGGTGTCGCCGTCACTGTTGAATCGGTGGACATTTCTTTTTTTTCCGGCAGCGGCGAAATACGCAACCTGAAAATTGCTAACCCGAGGGGTTATGAATCACCCTATGCCATTGAAATTGACCAGCTAGTGCTGGCACTCAACGCGGCCTCACTAACTTCTGATGTGGTACATATTGAACATATTTTGATCGATGCGCCTAAAATCACCTGGGAAGGTAACCCGGTACGCAACAACCTTAAAGACCTACAGCAAAATGCCAACGACTATGCACCAGCGGGTGAAAAATCTTCAACCGACACCGCAGCGAGTGAAGCTTCCGGCCCTACCGTCCAGATCGATGAGCTGACAATCAGTAATGCAGAATTAGGCGTATTTATTCCCCTGCTCGACCAACCCCTTAATCTAATTGTACCTGTGGTACAGCTAACCGACCTTGGCAAGGATGAGAGCACCTCGCCTGCAGAGGTGATTAACGAAATTTTTGTAGCGCTCAACAAATCCATCATCCCGTTAATCAAAGCAAACAATACTGGCGCTAATCAACAATTAATCGAAGCCGGTAAAGAGCTTGGCAACAAATTAAAGAACCTGTTCCGTTAAAATTTTTATTAGAGACAAACAAGAGATTTATTATGACAACCACAAATTGCTTTCGATGCCTTGGCTTAATGATCATACTGGCATTAACATCAGCCTGTGCCCCTGAGATTGGCAGCGAGGGCTGGTGTACCGCCTTAAAAGAAAAACCAAAAGGCGACTGGACCGCCACAGAGGCAGGGGATTTTACCAAACATTGTATTTTCTAATTTAGCCTGCTTCCCAACTAAGGAACTAAGGAATCATTATGAACGCCTATGTCGTTTTTACGGATCTTAAAGGGTTTTCCAAACTAACAGAAAACCAACTAACCGTGTATTTTGTTGATGTTCAAAAGGCCATTTTTACCACGCTGGAGAAATACAACAACAAGGCAAAAGTTCTGAATACCTGGGGCGATGCGTTTTTTATGGTATTTGAAAATGCCCAGGACGCTGTTAACTGGATGTTTGACTACCGCGACTGCATGAAAAAAATGGATTTTGATGGATTTGGCATACCGCCGCTGTCACCACGGATTGCCGGTCATTTCGGCCAATTTGAAGTCATCGAAGACCCCATCTTAAAGCGCATGAATGCCGTAGGACATCATATCAATACCGCCGCAAGAATAGAGCCCATCACTAAGGAAGGCGAAATTTATGTCACTGATGAGTTCAAAAATGCGATTGATGGCTTGCTGCCCGGAACAACCCAGGACATAAAATTTGAGGGCCTGGGCGAAATCCCAATGGCAAAAAATTTCGGTACGACTAATATTTTCAGATTACGCAGAGCCGCCGAAAAAGAGCAGATCATTGACAAACTTGTTAGGCTGGATTTACAGCCAGCACTGCCTGAACCAGTAAAAATTTCATCTGCAGAAATCAAAAATTTTGAAAACTTAGAACCGCTGACCAGTTTTGATATGTTTAACGCGTTATACCCCGCCACACTACAGGGTGCCAGCAGCGAATATACCTTTAAGATGACCAAACTATTAATGAAATTTGGCCAATATGAAAAAGCCCTTGAACTCATCGAAAAAATAGAATTAGCCTCGTTAGCCGTTGATGGCCTTGAAATCTTTCCTAATCGGTCTAATTTTGAAATCCAGAAAACCAAAGCTAATTGCCTGAGCCGTGTTAATCAATATGAAGCAGCAGCCAACATTATCTATCAGCTGTGGCAATCCAACCAGCAGCCGACTGAAACGCTCTCCATGCTTGCGGCCCAATATAAACGCCGCGCTCTGTATGGTGAAAATAAAACAATTGATCCGCAAAATATTAATAAACAACTGCTGGAACGGGCAAGAGATTTATATCTCGAAGCGTTTCGGCTAGATATCAGCAACTATTACCCTGCCATTAATGCAGCTTACCTGTATAAAATACTCGAAGATGAAAGTGGTAGTGGCATTAAATTAGCCCATTATATTATTGATGCTTTTGATGACCAGCCGAAGGATAACTGGTGGTTAACTTCCACCCTGGCTGAGGCAAATATCCTTTGTGAAGATTTTGCAACCGCTAACGATATATATAAAAACAACATAGACCAGTTAACACCAGCACCAGGCGTGTTCGATTTAGAAAGTACCGTAGAGCAATTGTACATCTATAAAAATTTTGCCAACCAGGATCAACAAATTCAGAATGTTATCGATTTGCTAGAGACCTACATACGTGCATTGAAGCCTGAATAATTCGCTTATAAAACCACAGGAAAACGGAACTAAAGCCCAACCAAAGTGAAACTAAAGTGAAACCTTATAGACTTTGCTGTTACTACGTTTAGCAACAGCAGTAACCATTAATTGCTTACTTTCGGCTACCTGGGGTGTAAATCATCCATAGAAACGGACGCTGATTGCTCTACTAATCTTGCCTGACACATAGGGCAGCCTTGCCCCGCATAGCTAAACCCTGCCAAATTAATCGTGATACACTGACCCAATCTACAGGTAGGCATCCACCTTGCCTTCACCACATAGGCCTGGCTCACCCCCAGAAAAATTACATCCGGTGCCCAACCCGTAGGGCCCGAAATGTTTCGGATTAATAATGAGTAATACAACAGATAAACAGAACCCTGATTTAACCCATACTCAAACAACGCTTGAATACGGTTCACCGGCATTAAAAAAAGTAATCGAAGAAATAGGTAAAAGTGCCACCATAAGCAAGCAGGAGGGCAACAACCCGCATCCAGCAATAGACATTGTGCGCCAATCTGGCCTTGGCGCGGTACGTTTGCCAAAAGCTGAAGGCGGCGCTGGATATAGCCTTAGAGAGTTCTTTAGCATGTTTATTGACCTGGCTGCAGCTGACTCAGATGTTCCACATATATTGCGCTCCCATTACTGGTTTATTGAGGAGCGCTTACGCTCGCCCAACATTGAAGAGCGTTCCCGTTGGCTAAAACAGGTACTAAAGGGCGATATATTCGGCAATGCAGTTACGGAGATAGGCAGTTCTTTTGGCATTGCAACCACGCTCACTCCAAAGGCTGATGATTTCATTCTGCAGGGCAAAAAATACTATTGTACCGGCAGCTTATATTCAGACTGGGTTGCAGTCGCAGCTATCATGCCCGATCGCGAACTAGCCACAGCCGTGATCCCAACCAACCGCGCAGGTGTCGAATTAGTGGATGACTGGGATGGTATCGGGCAACAATTTACCGGTAGTGGTACCGGCATATTCGACCAGGTAACTGTCCATGCTGATGAATTAATGAGCACCCAGTTGGTAGAATCGAGAAGCAGCGGCAAACAAATTCGGGTCCCCACCGAGCCTTATCTTATCGCCCAGTTCTGTCAGCTTATACTAACCGCGATCATTGTTGGTGTAATGCGTAATGTCGTCACCGATGCAGTCGCAATGGTTAAAAAGCGTGCTCGCACCTACGCCCATGGCAGTGCTGAATCTGCCGCAGCTGACCCGCTATTACTAGAAACCATTGGCAGAATATCAAGCGCTACCACTGCCGCGCAAGCCGTGGTGCTGGCAGCCGCCGATGCCCAGGACGAAGCATTAGCGACGGTAGTTGACGGTGTCGCCGACTTTGAAGCCGCTCACCGTGGCTCGCTGCTGGCCGCTGAAGCCAAGGTTATTATCGACGAAATTGCACCGCGTGCTGCAACCATGTTATTCGATGTAGGCGGCTCGTCAGCCGTTAAGCAAAGTGAAAACCTGGACCGCCACTGGCGTAATATTAGAACCCTTGCTTCACATAACCCCACGGTTTATAAGGCCCGCGCCATCGGCGAATTTCTTGTGAGCGGCGAGCATGTACCGCGTAATGGTTTCTTTTAGGGCGAGACAGCGCGGTTAAGAGCGCCATATTAAAAGGTTAACGACTCCCTATCATTCATCGACACTGAAAATCAGCCTGTATGGCGGCAAACCTGAAATACATATTGTCGTGAAAAGCATCGATTAGAATTTAATGAACACGAGCACATGGCGCTCAATATAAAGTCACATGGATTTAACAATTGATCACACCGCCGTAAGAGCAATAAATTTGCAACTAGTCAGCCAAAAAACAAAATAGGCCTTGACGCCATTTTTCGCGAATTTTCTTATTTCAGCGCCACTTAAAGCAATATGATTAAGACCTCCCCAAACGGCTTTAGTTTGCCGCGGTTCGTTTATTGCGAACAAGGTGGGATAAGTCTATTCTTGCGACGTGTTGGAGGTGAATTTTGAAGGTGCCTCTAGCGTAGACCTTTCAGGCGAGGTGAAATTATGGCAATCCTAAAAGACTATCAAGAACTGCCCAACCAGGCAGTTGCTCAATGCACGGCCCAGTGCATCTGAGTTGAGCAGACTGGTAAGTGAAAAGCCCAATGCAGATAGAGCCTGCGTAAAAATGGATGGCCACAACATGATGTTGCCTCGTCAGGCAATTTACTTGTTGCGCGACCTTCTAGCAGACATCGCTCAAGGTAGAGGCATGCTGCTATTTCCTCACTCACGGTAGAACAGCATGAATCAGGAAACCCAAACCACTGAATGGAAGCAAAGCTGGCGTGATAGCTACATCAAATGGCTATGTGGATTTGCCAATGCTCAGGGCGGCACCTTAACCATTAACCATTGGCAAAAATGATACGGGTGAGGTTGTTGGTGTTAGTAACGCCAAAAAATTGCTGGAAGATATTCCCAATAAAGTGCGCGATATGCTCGGTATCGTGGTGGATGTCCACTTGAAAAAGCGTAAAGGCCACGCGCTATTGGAAATTCTCGTTGAGGCCAGCCCATACCCGGTCAGTTACAAAGGGCAGTACCACTATCGAAGCGGCAGTACCAAGCAAGAATTGAAAGGTACAGCACTGGATACCTTTTTGTTGCGCAAGTTAGGAAAGCATTGGGATGGAGTGCCTGTGCCAGGCATAAAGCTAGGTGATTTATCTAATTCTGTCATCAAGAATTTTGGTCAACTAGCCAAACAAAGCCGCCGCCTTGATGATGCTATTTTGAAAGAGCCTATGGGCAGTTTGCTGGAAAAGCTCGGTTTACGCGATGGAAAATACCTCAAACGTGCCGCCCTTTTGTTGTTTCACTCGGTACCGGAAAGCCTAATCACAGGCGCGTATACCAAGCTCGGGTTTTTCCGCAGCAACAGTGATCTGCGTTACCAGGATGAAATTAACGGCGACCTGTTTACTCAAGTAGAAAAAACGCTGGATTTATTGCTGACAAAATACCTTCAAGCGGGTATCAGTTATCGGGGTGTTCAGCGTATTGAAATGCTGCCAGTACCAGAAGCCGCGTTACGTGAAGCCGTATTAAATGCACTGATCCATAAAGATTATGCCAGTGGCGCACCTATACAGATTAGTGTCTATGCCGATAAATTGATGGTCTGGAACCCAGGCACTTTACCGCCAGATTGGAGCGTAGAAAAATTGTTAGGGAAGCATGCATCAGAACCCTATAACCCCGATATTGCCAACGCCTTTTTTCGTGCTGGTTTGATAGAAAGTTGGGGCCGCGGTATTGAGCGTATCTTCGAGGCTTGCCACGAAGCAGGAACGCCAGAACCTCTGCTTCGGGCTGAAACGACGGGCGTATGGATGGAATTTCCATTTTCTGATCAGCAAATCACAGGGCAAGTCGCAGGGCAAGTCGCAGGGCAAGTCCAGAAACTAACCAATGTCATCCAGGGCGAGATGTCCCGTACGGAATTAATGAGCGCCTTAAATCTTAGAAATCGTGATAGTTTTTCCAAACGTTATTTAAAGCCCTCGCTAGTGGCTGGTTATATTGAAATGACCATACCCGACAAACCCAATAGCCGCTTACAGAAGTATCGCTTAACCGAACAGGGCAGCCGCTTAAGGCAAGCGCCGAAAAGCTTATAAACCCGATAACAAAGCGGGCTGTATTCAGACGCAAATACGCCCGATTCTGGGCTATTGGAGAAAGAACCATTGAATGCTTTTGAGATTCAAATGGGGACGACACAGGAGTTAGGCGAACAAGAGCAGCTAAAAATAAACCACAAACATTTCACAAGTAATGATCGTGAGTAAAATTGAGCGGATAAAACTCTACTAATTTTTTACTTTTTTAGCGTATTTGCTCGATTATTTAATAATCCGGTTTTGGTAAAATCATAACTACCTACTGGCGTATTACTCCCTCTCTGATCATATAAATATCAAACTACCCCCCTATATCGACTTCGTCAGTGATGAGGCAATACCGCCACTACACACCCTAATCAGGAGCATCTGCATAAGAGAAGTATTCAGAGATTTCTTCCATTCAATCGTACTATCACTCACCGCCTTCAACCGTACCGTAGCAACAGTAGATAACTACGCGCGCTGGGCTGAAGAAGAGTCAGTTAGATAGACTATCAGCATTACTGATAGTCACCAAAGCTCATGCATTAGAAGTGACGCTTCGCGTAGGTAACGGAACCTTATAGCCGCCAACATACAGGGATAAATAAACCTTGATGTCTGGCAATTACCTAATCAAACAATCCGGATACCTCAACATGAATAATAACTACAGCGCCACTGCCAGTAACGATAACCATGCAGACCTCAACACCAACCAACAAGCAACAATCCAGGAAGCAATAGGCATTTTTGAGTCTCGCCTACGCCGCAATACCAAAGCCTTCACCTGCCCTACTGATGTTAAGCAGTTCTGACAGTTACAGATAGCAGAAGAAAAGGATGAACATTTCTGCCGCATGTTCCTTGATAACCAACATTGACTAATAGCTTTTGAGAAGTTGTTCAGGGACACTATTGATAGCGCAACTGTTTACCCTAGAGTAGTAGTAAGAAGATCAATAGAACTGAATGCCGGGGCGGTTATATTTACCCACAACCATCCCTCTGGCTTACCCAATCCCAGTACAGCTGACATCAAGATCACAGAACGACTGAAGGAAGCATTGGCCCTGGTCGATGTACGGGTGTTGGATCATGTATTTCGCATTTTCGCTATGCGATCTCTACGCCTGCGAGTTTTTCATAGCTGGATGGGGCGCTCGCAACTTCACTACGTGAATTTGCTGTTGCCTTTGTGGACTGGGTTTTGTGTTTCGTTTTTCTTGTTTTCGCCTGGCGAAAACAAGAAAAACGAAATAGATGGCGGAGAGGGAGGGATTCGAACCCTCGATACCGTGAGGTATACACACTTTCCAGGCGTGCTCCTTCGACCGCTCGGACACCTCTCCGTTTAGAACGCTATTTATCGTTAAACCCTTTTATAAAGTGGTGTTAATAACGAGAAATATAAATTATAAAATCGAATATTGAAATTCGACTTATTGAACCGCTTCACATTAATTGTTGGGCCGTTCATTAAATTTCATGACAAGCTTCACATGAAAGCCTATATGGTATTTTTGAACGCTTTGGATTCACCCCAGCTAGAAGACACCCCAGCCACATCCCGGCACACGAACTCATTGCTACCGTTGCTCCCTTCCAGGCCTGGCGGAATTCACAAGTCGTCGTTGCGAGAGGACCGAGGTGAAATAGCATTATATTACATCAGGATATAATCAGCTACGTCAGTGTTGAAAAAATACTCAGAACTATTACTTGCGCTGAGTACTTTTAACCCTGCGCACTATTGACTTGAAAGCGAATCAACCCATTGCTCTTCTGAAATTATCGCAATCGCGCTACCTTTTTCCTTCAACTCAACTGCTAGCTCTATACTACGTCCAAAAGTCGTATGCTCCCACTCTGGGCTACAAATTTCGCCAATAACCAGATAATCCGTATCCGCCTCAGGCTGCTCGCATAATAGACCGCCTAACTCAGCAACAATCTCTTCACAATCTAAAGTCGAACCAAAAACAAATTTACCGGTTAAGCAAAACGATTTACCGGCAAACTGAACTTCTGGGCCAGGATGGTCCAAGGGTAAGCTGGTGGATCGATTATGCTCCTGAAAAAGGGCGCTATCACCAGTAATTTCTCGTAATGTTGCCAGTAACTCTACCTGTTCATCGCCGCTTAATACGCCGTCGCGAAGCATTTCCGTCAATCGTGCATACAAAATATTAACCGGCCAACGATCTGCGATTTCTCGATGATTCGATATCCACTGGCCAATAAATATCGCCTCTTTCTCATCCACTACTCCATCAGCGATCACGCCTCGACAAATACCTATTAATTCATCAATTAACCTGTCCTGTATCTGGATGGCGGTTTTAGATCGCACACTTTTGCTCATTAACTTAACTCCTCGATTACTTCTGCAACACTATTTTATTTCACGCAACAGTAGCAACAAAACTACCCATGCAATTAAAACGGTTCTATCTTATTATAAATTCTGTTCCTGAAACCTGTCGACCTGAATCAGACACGCAGGGTGCAGGTCGGCATTCTCAATAATTGCCAATAATTTGCAACAATTACTTTTTCTTTGATTACTCTTCAAATAGCGTTAATTGCATACCTGATTTCTGTACCAATAGCGCCAGCACATCTTGCTGCCAGCCAATACTCACCGCCAGCGCCCGCTTCCAGTCAAGATCAGGCTTCCAGGCTAGCTGCCGCTTAAACCCGGCAAGCGTTAAATCCTCTGTTAAATATATCTGATAAGGCGACCCGATGACCCGTTCAGCCGTCCAGTAAACTTCAAATACAGCCTCTGGACACCAGTAACGGGTTAAGCCATCAGCACCCTCCATACCAGCCTCGGCATCATCCCACGAGGATATTTCAGTACGAAGCTCACGCCAATTTGAATTAAATAAGTCTCCCGGATCTAATTTATCGCTGGCCATGACTTAAAATAGTCCACTGTGTTCTTTTTCGGTGCCAGGCGGGTTTTACCCTCTACCTGGCCGATATAAAGGTAACCAATCAGCTTTTCATCCGCGGTTAAACCCAGACCATTCAACACCAGGGGATGATAAGCCATACCACCTGTACGCCACATGGCCCCAAGACCCTGGGCATAAGCCGCTAGCAGCATATTTTGCGTTGCTGCACCAACCGATAAAAGCTGCTCAACTTCTGGCACACTGGCATGCTCAGCAACCGTCGCAATGGCAACCACAATTAACGGTGCGCGCAATGGTTTAGACTTAGCTTTGGCCACTTTTGCTTCAGTGAGCGCCGGATCAGCCTGCAATTGCGCTTCGGCAAACAACTCCCCAAGCTGATTACGCCCATCACCGGCAATTTTCAGAAACCGCCAGGGTGTTAATAACGCATGATCTGGCGCTCTTAACGCCGCCTGAAATATATTCTCTAACACTTCATCACTGGGTACGTCACCCCCGAGGCGAGACACCGATACCCGTTGTTGCAATGCTTCTAATGCATCCATTGATAATCCTGAATCATAATTTAAATTGATCTGATGACGGCAACCGCTGATTAAATATTCCGCCTATTATCGGCCTGTATTCTTAACCCATGTTATTAACCCATGCTCTTAGCCCATGTTCTTAGCCCATGTCCTTAGCCCATGTTCTTAGCCCATGTCCTTAGCCCATGTTCTTAGCTCATGTTCTTAGCTCATGTTCTGGCCCATATTTTCAATCAACGTTATCTGGCTCACTTCAACCGTCAGTCGCGGCTGATAATTTCAATCGCTATTACAACTACCATACTTGAATAATTCTACGTCGAACAGTGATGCTTTTACCGCGTGGTAAATTGTGCCCTTATCTTGACTCAGCAACAGCAAAAAAAAGAACCTACAAAACGTCTGCAAAGGTTTCTGCTACACTGCCCGCTTGATAAAAAGGTAAATATGCTGAAATACATCCTATGATCTACGAACATTGGCCCTTTATAATAAAAAACGCCTATCTGAAACTCGAACGCTGTTATACCCAATACAGAATCGCACCACATTTTAAATCGTTAGGCAGCAATAGCATGATGATGAAGCCCTGGTATATCGATATCCATGGCGGGTTTATCGAGGCCGGTAACAATCTCCATGTAATCACCGCCAGGGATAGACGCGTCATACTATCAACCTGGCAATTCGAGGATTATCAGGGTCATATCACGTTGGGCGACAATTGTCTGATCTGCCCTGGAGTACGCTTTAATTCAGGTTCTAGCATCAATGTGGGTAATAATTGCATGTTTGCCGCCGGCAGTTACATCACCGATGCCGACTGGCATGATATTTACGACCGTACCAAAACCATTGGCACCACCGCACCAATTACGCTAGCCGACAATGTCTGGATCGGTGATGGCGCTATTGTTTGCAAAGGTGTCAGTATTGGCGAAAACAGTGTTATTGGCGCCGGCGCGGTGGTTGCATCAGACATCCCGGCTAACTGTATTGCCGCAGGCAACCCTGCCAGAGTAATCAAACAACTCGACCCAGAGCGAACCCTGGTTACCCGTGCTCAGATCTTTGAAGATGTTGGCGGGCTGAATACAATGCTGGAAAATGTTAATCGAAAAATACTCGCCAACAACACCTTATGGGGTTGGCTTAGAACAATTTTGCGGCCCAGAAGGGGCGATTAAGGATTTTTATCAAACGCTACGGGTAAAGCTGCCACCCGGCGTGCCCAAAATCACTGCCGCCATACCCGCACATCACCGGTGATCTCTTTATCATGTGATCGCGACGGATTGATATCTAAACCACCTCGACGGGTAAAGCGGGCCTGAACGCCCAACCTGTCGGGCGAGCATCGATTCATAATATCAACAAATATTCGCTCTACTATCTGCTCGCAAAATTCAGCGTGTTCACGATACGAAACCAAATATTTAAGCAGACCCTCTGCGGAAATATGACGCCCATTATAATGTATCGCTATACTGGCAAAATCCGGCTGCCCAGTAATAGGACAAATGGAGCGAAACAGATGGGTAAAGACCGATTCATTCACCGTCATATTGCCTTCAATTGTGAGAAACTCAGGATTCCAGTAGTATTCATCAACATCAACATCCAGCATATCAAGGCTTTTGCCGGTTAATGCGCCCAGCGCATTGCTCACCACCTGCTCTGGCGACATTAATGTAACATTAACTGGCGCCTGAGCAGTAATCGTCAAATCAGACTCAAGCGTAGAAATCACTTCGCTACGATGCGCGAATGGGGTATTGGCAAAAGAACCTAGATAGAGCTTCAGAGATTTCGACTCGATGATACTGGCAGACTTGGCAGGCACATGAAACTGAGCCTGGGCAACTTCTGGCTTACCTCTACTGTTTAACCAGGTAAATTCATAGGCATTCCAGATATCCATACCCCGAAAAGGTAGTGCATCTTCAGTGATACCAAGTGACCTTCGCTGTTCAGCTCTTGGAATAGCGACCAATAATGAAGGTTTATAGGTCGCTACATAATCAACCTTTTTATCCAGGCCTGGATAACTTTTCATTACTATATCATCAACCATGATTTGTATTACTCTCCCTCTCTATAGCGTCAATCTTCCCTGTATAGAACAGGGTTTGTCAAGCGAGGCAGGCAAGCAACCCGACCCAGGGTCACAGACACTGGATAACAGGCACCTGGTTCATCGCTATACGTGACTGACAGGCCCTTTCGGAGTAGGTATGCTATACACCAGGGGCGAATAATAAATGCCCACGGCCCACAATTCGATCGAAGAACCCCATGCAAAAAATACTCGCCGCCAGACTCATCAGACAAGTTGCTGCATTTTGTCTGTTATTTCTATTACGCCCTATAACAGGCTGGGCAATCGCTGCCCAGGATTCCCCCAGTTTACTTGAAGAAGTGGTTGTTACGGCAGCAAAAATTGACCAAACCATTGCCGATGTTGGCACCAATATCGACCGTATTACCGACCTGGATGGTATTGGTCAAACGCATATCAACGAAACCTTGCAGCGTACACCAGGTGTATGGATCAGTCGCGGCAATGGCCAGGAGCATCTCACCGCGATCCGCTCGCCGGTGCTCACCGGCGCTGGTGCCTGCGGCGCATTTTTAATGGCACAGGATAATCTACCGCTACGGGCCAGCGGTTTCTGCAACGTTAATGCACTTTTTGACGTTAACAGCGAGCAGGCAGCCAGAATTGAGGTGGTCAAGGGTCCAGCGGGAGTACTTTATGGTTCAAATGCGATGCATGGCATGATTAATGTTATTACCCCACCGCTGGATGAGCACAGTTCCATTAGCGCCGAAGCAGGACCACATGATTATTATCGCACTAAAATTACCGCTGGCACTTCGCGTTGGCGTCTGGACGTCAATCACACGACAGATGGCGGCTATAAACATGACTCAGGTTTTGACCAACAAAAAGCCAACTTTAAATTCAGCGCAGCATTACTTGGCTTTGAGCTGACCAATGTACTCAGTATATCTAATTTAAACCAGGAAACTGCCGGGTTTATTTTCGGCAACAAAGCCTATAAGGATAGCCACCTGGCGCGCCAGAACCCTAACCCAGAAGCTTATCGGGATAGCAGTAGTATTCGGCTGTATAGCATCATGACAAAATCACTTAATCATAGTGAACTTGTTTTAACCCCCTATGTTCGCCATACCCGCATGGAATTTATCCAGCATTTTCTGCCGGGCCAGGCTATTGAAAAAAACGGCCATGAAAGCGTTGGCCTACAAACCGCCTGGCATTTTAAAAACTGGCTGATCGGCGCAGAATTCGAATTCACCGAAGGTTTTTTGCAGGAGACCCAGCCCAATACAACCAACTCAGACAGCGCCTTTTTAGTTGCCACAATTCCCCAGGGCGATCATTACGACTATGATGTGGATGCGCGCACTCTGGCCCTTTTTAGCCAATATACAAAATCAATGGGTAGCAATAGCAAACTCACCCTGGCAGCGCGTTATGAACAGGTCAAATACGATTATGCAAACAACCTGTCAACAGGCCGCAGCCGAGCTGATGGCAGCCTATGTGGTTTCGGCGGTTGTCGCTTTAATCGCCCCGCTAATCGATCTGATTCATTCTCAAACTTTTCCCCGCAGCTTAACTTTAGCCATTACCTGACCAGTACGCAGCAGCTCTACCTGCAATTGGCGCGGGGCTATAGAGCCCCGCAAACAACGGAGTTATATCGCTTACAGGGCGGCCAGACAGTATCAGAAATTGATTCAGAGCAACTTGACAGTCTGGAAATAGGGTTCCGCGGCAGCGTGCCCGATTTTATCAACAATAACCGTTTAAATTACGATTTATCCCTTTATCAGCTAAAAAAGGATAATTTTATTTTTCGGGATTCCAACCGCGCCTCAGTTGATAATGGCAAAACCTCACATACGGGGCTTGAAATCAACCTATCCGTCGCCCTCAGCAATACTATCAGCACAGATTGGGTGATGACCTATGCCCGTCATCAATACGAAAATAACCCTGCCTTTTCGGCCCAAACTGCAACCTCTATCATGCATAATGATATTGATACAGCACCGAGAAAGCTCGGTTCAATAAGATTAACCTGGCAGCCCGCCCAGCCACTAACAACAGAGCTGGAGCTTGTGTACCTGGGCAAATACTATACTGATCCGGAAAACAATCACAGCTACCCCGGCCATACTATAATCAACCTTAGAAGCCACTATAATATCAATAATAAAAGCCAAATTTTTATTCGACTCATTAATTTGACCAACAAAAAATATGCCGAACGGGCAGATTTTGCATTTGGCTCCGAGCGCTACTTTGTTGGCGAACCAGCATCAATTTATGCCGGCATAAAAATGACTCTGTAGCATTTAACCCCAATCCTCTATTATGTGTAGCTACTTATGTGTAGCTACTTATGTCTAGCTACTTTTGCCATGGCGGCGTCAGGTGCGAATTGCAAATAGAGCATCGCAAACCATTAAGGATAATATTATGAAATCACGTGCAGCCGTAGCCTGGGAGGCTGGTAAACCGCTAGTCATTGAAGAGATTGACGTTGCCGCCCCGCAGCAGGGCGAAGTGCTGATTCGTATGGTCGCAACTGGAGTCTGCCATACCGATGCTTTTACATTATCTGGCGACGACCCAGAAGGTATATTCCCGGCGGTATTAGGCCACGAAGGTGGGGCCGTAGTTGAAGAAATTGGCCCCGAGGTGACCTCTCTTGCCGTCGGTGATCATGTTATTCCGCTATATACTGCGGAATGCCAGCAATGCAAGTTCTGCCTTTCAGGTAAAACCAATCTATGCTCAGCCGTCAGGGCCACCCAGGGCCAGGGACTTATGCCTGATGGCACCAGCCGCTTCAGCCAGTCAGGCAAAACCATCTATCACTATATGGGCACGTCGACGTTTGCTGAATATTCGGTGGTGGCAGAAGTATCACTGGCTAAAATCAACAAGGCCGCACCGCTGGACAAGGTCTGTTTGTTAGGCTGTGGCGTAACCACCGGCATTGGTGCCGTCACCCGAACCGCAAAAGTAGAACCAGGCGCTAGTGTTGCCATCTTTGGCCTCGGCGGTATCGGATTAAGTGTTGTTCAAGGTGCAACCATGGCTAAAGCTGGCCGCATCATTGCCATTGATACTAACCCTGAAAAGTTCACCATGGCAAAACTACTCGGGGTTACCGACTGCATAAATCCCAATGATTATGATATCCCTGTCGAAGAGGTCATTGTTGATATGACCGACGGTGGTGTGGACTATTCATTTGAATGCGTCGGTAACGTTAATCTGATGCGGCAAGCGCTAGAGTGCTGCCATAAGGGCTGGGGCGAATCAATTATTATTGGCGTTGCTGGTGCAGGCAAGGAAATTTCTACCCGACCTTTTCAGTTAGTCACTGGCCGCGTCTGGCGCGGCACCGCATTTGGCGGAGTAAAAGGCCGAACTGAATTACCTGGTATGGTGGACCAATATATGCACGGTGAAATCAAACTGGATGAATATATCACCTACCAACTAGGCCTTGATGAAATCAATACCGCTTTCGACTATATGCATGCCGGCAAAAGCATTCGCAGTGTCATTAAGTTTTAAACAGCAATTTATAAGTATCAATTTATAAGTACTAAGGGTTCAAGTACTAAGGATTCAAGTACTAAGGATTCAAGTACTAAGGGTTCAAGTACTAAGGGTTCGACGGCGAGACTGTGTTAATTTTATCAGCCTGAACATCGAGTCCTGGCCCGTCTTGCCGCCGGTCAGCGACTTTGCGGCGCGGGGCCTTGGCTAGATGAGCCCTTGAGCTACGTCGGTCTGAACGCGCTTCACGGCGGTCACTGTCGCTTTCACGGCGCTCGCTGTTCAATTCGACCTTGCTGGGATTTAACGCGCCTGTCTCAATATCTTGTTTCTTTGCCATATCCCGACTCTCAACAAATAAATTTCGACCTACTATGTTGACCAACTTATAGAGACTGACCAGACATCTCAATCAATAAATACGAATAACCTGCGTCCAACATGAACTAAGGCTATTGGTTAAGGGCAGGTTAGGCGCATTAAATAAGAACATCGACCAGGGACATCGACCAGGGAAAGTCATTCAGGCAGTTAATAACTGCCACCCCATTGCTAGTTGATTTGTTTCATATCAAACGAACTTTCATCATCGTCCTTCTTGCGTGTTAAGGAACCAGCCAACTTTAAATTCACCTCAGACGCTGCAGACTCAACGGCTTTTTGATCCGCCCTCAGAGTCTTAATTTTTTCAGTTAAGTCCTTCACCTGCTCGGCATAATCTCCACTGGATTTGCTTTTGGTAATTTCATTAAGTGCTAATTGGAAGTAACGTAAAGCCAGGGATTTATTACCTTCGGACTGAGAATGATTAGCCTGTGAAACCAGCCCATCAACTGTCGCAGTCAAATTCACATTATGCAGCGACTTGATATAACCCGTTGCCTCAAGTTTGTTCAAAAAACCACCTTTATGTTGCTGCAGGATAAACTCTTTCAATAGCTTAATCCCTCGCTGAACATCTTTTAGCTGCTCACCGATACTTCCACCTACCGCACGGGTTGGCAACGGCTCACCGCGCACTACAGCATCATGCAAACGGCGTGTTGAATCCAAATGGTGACGTAGGTCAGCATTACCTGCGTCAAGGTTAAGTGCTGTCTCTAGATGCACAATCATTGCCCTGGTGATCAATGCCGGCAATTTACCGGGTACAGTTTTGGCAGGGATAACCTCGACAATAAAACTTAGATCTCGAAATCGATCCCGATGAATTGCAGCACGGCGAGTTTTTTCTATTTTGGCCATTTCCATCCGATGCGCACCGTAGGCTATAGCCACCAGGACCAACAACCCAAGCGCTACTAGACTACTTAACCATAAGGTAGACATATAAATCCTCGACCGACAGTTTATTTTTCGTACAGACTTTAAGTGTAGACCCTCTGGGCTCGGTTATAAGGGGCAACCGACAAAACCAGCTAAAATTGCCGACACTGAGGTTTTGCTAGCAGCTTTTCTGCCCCAGCACAATCCACAACACCCGTACTTGCGAATAATATCTAACCATCAACAGGGTCAGCGAAGCGTTTTTGGCCACAATAAAAAAATACCCAATATCTTGCCCTTTGGCGCTTGACGGATCGACCGAACATCCATAGAATGCGCGGCTTCTTGATTGTATGTGTCCCCATCGTCTAGAGGCCTAGGACACCGGGTTTTCATCCCGGCAACAGGGGTTCGACTCCCCTTGGGGATGCCATTTTTCGATAATACTGCGTATATTCGAAAAATAAGCGTCAAACGTACATGATTGAATATGAGCGCTTCATAGCAGCTGTAATTAACAGGACAACCTGAAATTGCAGCTTCAAGCAAAATGATTGAGGAGTATTTCAATCGTTAAATTATTAACCATCATATTTTTGATAGAGATAATTGTTAACTCATAGTAAAATGCAGGAATACGCCACACCAGAGGCGTAGTTAAAAAAAGCGGGTGTAGCTCAGCTGGTAGAGCGGTACCTTGCCAAGGTACAGGTCAGGAGTTCGAACCTCCTTACCCGCTCCATTTTTAAAGGGCTGTAGGGAATTGGCGATTTACTCAGAAGACCACTATGACGGTTTTCGTGACGGGTAATTCCCAATTCCGCCTTTTACTCCTCACCTGAACGCCAAATGACCTCCTATTCGGCTACCTGGCTTCAACTTAGATCATTTAGCCAATAACTTAGCCGATAGCGCGCCAGCCAATAAGCCGAACAGATGACCTTCCCAGGAAACAAATCGATCTTGCGGCAAAATGCCCCAGATCATACCGCCATATAAAAATATCGCCAAAAAGGCGAGACCAAAAGTTTTCAGGCTGCGCTGATAATAGGCCAACAAAATCAAAAACCCAAACAAACCAAATACCAGTCCGCTAGCACCGACGTGATAGGCCGCTCGACCAAAGATCCAGACGCCTGCACCCCCCAGCAGCAATATAATGATACTTGCCTTAAGAAACACCATACGCCCATACAGCGCAACAAAAAAACCAAGCACTAACAGCGGCATGGTATTAAGCGCCAGGTGGTAGAAATTACCATGCAAAAAGGGCCAGATTATCAGCCCAGGCAGTGATTCAACCCGACGCGGATAAATGCCATAACTATTCAATCGATGACCGACGAGATAATTGGCCAGCTCTACTACCCATAAAACCGCTACCAACGCCAAAATCAGCTTAGCAGCAGCAAACCAATGCGGAGGAATTATTCTACTCAAGCGCGGCAACACATTGAGCAACGTCAACCGCATCCGGGATATTGTCATGGTTAACAAGGACGAATATTGCACTGCCTGAGACCGCACTATTTGTATCAGGGTTAGTAATAATATTTTTTTCGCTATCTACATAACCTAAAGGCGTACCCAAACCCTGCTGTAATAATCGAGCCGCCAGGGCACCCCAGTTTTGCAATGGCACATCCAGATCATAACGCCGAGTATGTACCCCCTGATGCTGAAACAGATTTTCCAGAATAGTTTCTGTACCCGGTTCTGCCATTGCCCGCACTAATAATTCTGGATAAGCACGCACCGGGCGTAATACCGTATCCGCACCGTGGGCATAAAAACGCTGCCGGTTTTCATCCTGCACACATTCAGCAATAACATAGCCTGGCAAATTAAAAGCTTTTAGCTGGTCAAGAATATCTAGCGTCAAACTGTCAGCTCGAAAGTCCGCCGCATCCACCGCCAGAACAACAATAAAATCAGCGCTTTCAACCCCAACTTCATCCAGCGTCATACGACCTTCAGGCTGGCCCTGACGCAACACCACACCCAATGAAGCCAGCTCATTGGGCAGCCCTTCTGGGAAATTAGCAGATAAAATTTGCACCGGTAAATCTGTCAAACTGGCTGATTTGCGAACTTGCTCTACCAGAATTTGCAGGTATCTAGCGCCGTCTTTTTCTGGCGAATTAATAATCACAATATGATTGTTCATTTTCCATCTCCACATACCCGTCCGCATCCGCTCACGGCGGTCCAACCTGAAGTCAATCCACTCACCGACAATCTGTGCCAACAGAAAAATGCCGAAAAAAAACATCAGCAAAATAGTCACCAGCCGACCACCTGGGGTAGTGGCCGATAAATCCCCGTAACCTACCGTGGTGATGGTCGCCAGGGTTAGCCAAAGCGCATCCACAAATGACAATTTTTCCAGCACCATCATGCCGGCAACATGCGCAAAGCCCACTACTACCAACAGGCCCAAAAGCTCCAGCAGCTTTCTTTTTCGATCCACAACGGTAAAATTACTATATATTTTTTGCCGACGACGACGCCAAAAATTGGTTTTTATCTGCAACATCGGCTAATTATTCCGGGCTATTCAAGCGTTTCATGCAGAGGCTTCAGGCCGACTCCCTATATACGCCACTAATTTTTCTGCTGCCAGCTGCCTAATTTTTAATTTGTCAGCAACGGGCACATCAAAGATCAGGGCTAATAATTCGAAATCCTTAGCAGTTAGGGAAATAGATAAACGTGGCCGAACCGGTTTGCTACTGACCGGCAAACCCAAAATCTCTCGAATCCGATCTGGTGGGTTAATGCCTTTTTCAAGCGCTTCATAGCGAATCCGGTGGCTAACTTCCTGACCCAGATCGAAGGCAACCTGTACCGCTCTGACAGCCTTTTTTTCTTTATTCCATTTATCAATGGTAGACATAGAAAAATTTATTCACTCTATTTGCTGCGCTGCAGGGTACATATCTATGATGTCTTCTCGCGGCCGATAAAGCGTTAGGCTGACTTCCGTTTCACCCCCCGCATAAACTTCAATCTCGATTGCTTGCGTCTTATCAGCGCTAACAAGGCAATAATAATCGAACGGCTCGCCATCCCCAACATACTCTGACGGCCCTGCCTGGCGACAATCCTGATCATGAAAATAGCCGGTTTCGGCTTGTGCCTGTAATTGGTATTGCGGCGCCAGCCAGGCTTGCAGGTCCAGCGTATTGGTTGGCGAGAGCTGCACGGGCAATTCATCATCAAAGATCGCCGCAAATTCATCCAGATCAAAAACCTGCTCCACCTGAGTACGATCAATCGCTAAAGAAAAGGCCGCCTGTTGACGGCCACCTGACCGCTCAATGGTTAAATCGATGAGATCATGGTTCACACCTTCAAGACTAAAACAGGTACTGAATTCATGCTCAAACTGCTGGGTAGCGACCCCAACCACCTTAAAGTTTTGCTTACGCAACCTCGGCGGAAGAGAAAAGCTATCCGACAGCTGAATCATATCACCCACCATCAAATCGCCGGGCTCCTCAAGTACGCGGACCTTTGGCTCGGACTTCGTCCGACTCCAAAGGCCTTTGATAAAAGACTTCATTACCGGTTCGATTTAATGCGGTCCAGCACAGAACTGGCTGAAGCAGATGTTTCACCAATACCGGCGGCTTTCATCTTGTCCGCCAGGCTCTTATCAGTATTTTCATTTTCCAGCTGTTCGGCCGCTTCCAGGCGGTCAAAATTATTCTGCTGACGTTTTTTAATGCGCTCTAGTGAATCTTTAGCGGATAAAATTTTCGAACTACTGGAGGCAAAATTATCAGTAATCGCTGCACTGGCTTTTTGCACACTTTCGGTAGTTTTTACCATACTCAGTTGACGCTCGTACTCTTTAATCTGACGATCAGATTTTTTCACCAGATCTTTTAGGCGGCTTACATGGCCAGTAAAAGTATCATGTACCTGCTGTTGCTCGGCAAGATCTATTTCAAGGCTTGAAATCTTTTCAGCTATTTCAAGCGCTAGCGCCTCATCGCCCTTATCAAGCGCCTGACCCGCATACTTTTCGTGTTCTGCAATTTCTTTGCTAAGGCTTTCGACCTGCCTTGAGGCCTGCATCTGTTTTGCCATAATATCCGTCAGGTCTTGTTTCGCCTTACGCAAATGGGTCTCCGCATCCTTAATTTCCTGTTCGAAAATTCTGGTGCCATTGGCGTCTACTACCAGCTCACCCATTTCTCTTGCACCCCCTCTAACAGCGGTCATTATTTTTCGTAAAATACTCATTTAAACTACTCCTCGCGAGATATCTCGCCTAGACCAAAAACTCTTCCAACGCTTCGATTGCTTCAACCGCGTTTTCTGTCAATGTCACAACTTCATGGCATATGTCCTCCATACTGGATTGCATTGAGAGCGCACCAAATACCACATACCGATCACCCAACTTTGCAAACGAGGACAATGGCATCGGTATATTTAATTCCAGCATTTCTTCCAGCATCTCTCCTCTGCTTGCCTGGTTCACTTCATCTTCGCCAAACAAATAAGTGATACACAGAATTTGGCTATCAGTAACAGAGATAAATGCCGGTAACTCTTCAAATTCCAGCAATGTGATCTGCAATACTTCTGTTTCTCCAGGTATCGGCTGGCAATCAAATTGATACCCTTCAAAACTCGACAGGTCTGAAATCCGTAGCGCCAAATCTCTTGTATTCATTCATTACTCCTTATTGTCCTGCCGACATAATATGTCAACATAGGTGAAAGTTTATTCGTTCGACATAATATGTCAACCGGCAATTTAATAAATTTACCCTGCACGGCTTTTCCAGGATCATGGCTTTTAATCCTTACTGGTTTAATCCTTATAAATGCCCAATTCTTCTCGCCAGGCCTGATCATGGTAATAATATACCTGTCGGCTACCTAGACGATTGACCGCTATTTCGGCCTTAGATTCAAAAAAATTTGCCGGAAACTCAAATGCAGCGATCAACAAATCCCGTGTAAGCCATTGGTGCGGCACAGGCAGTTGATCAAACCTTGCCAACCGCTGCCGGATCGGCAATCGCTCTCGACTGGCTATAGACCAGCCCCATTCACCAAAACTCGGGATATTTTGCCGATACTGTGCCACCTGATTAAAACCCGCGCTATGGATGGTTTTACCAATACTGATAAACGCATCCTTAGCATGATAAGGACTGGTAGACTGCACCACCATCGTCCCACTAAAGGCCAATAACTGGCTCAGGCGGGCATAAAAATGATCTGAATACAGGCGATTAAGGTCTGGATGGCTTGGATCAGGCAAATCCACAATAACAGCATCAAATAACTCCCCCGCTGCAAGCAAAGCATCAACGGCAACAAACGCATCTCCATGCACCACCTGCACTCTTTTATCGCTAAAGGCCTGCTCATTCAATGTAACCAACTGGCGTTTAAAATACGGCATCGCTGGGGAATGAGTAAAAAGCTTAACCAGCTCGGCATCAAGATCTATCAATGTGATACTGGCAGGAGAAAAACGCAACACGTCCCTGACGGCAAGCCCATCGCCACCACCAATAATCAGTACGCGGGCCTTATCTGGCGCTAGCATCATGGCAGGATAAGTGAGCATGGCATGGTAAATATGCTCATCCTGACTAGAAAATTGCAGCCTGCCATTAATAAAGAAACCATATAGTGGCTCGGCACGATTCGCGATATGCCGCTCGGTAATCGTAAAATGCTGGTAATTACTCGCACCCGCATAAATCACCTCATCGGCAAACAACAAGTTGCTCATATTAGCCGACCAGTCAGCACCATATTTAAAAACCAGCAACGCGATAGCCAATACAAAGCCATGCATAGAAAACAACGCCCCAACCCTGGCAATGCGATCTCGATACAGGTACAGGAACACAAGCCCGGCCAACAAATTCGCCAATGCGGTATAAACAGCCGCCCGAGTAATATCGATGGATAACATCAGCAGCACCCATACCGCAGCCCCTAATCCCGCACCAATATAATCAGCGCCGTATATGGTACCCGTATTATGTTCAAGATGTTCGCCATAAACAGCCTCCCTGACACGAGCAATAAGGGGTATTTCCATACCAATTAAAAACCCAATAAGCGCACCAAAAAAATACGGTGTGTAGTACGCTAACTTCTGCATTGCCGCAATCAAACCACCTTCGGGCATAAGGTCAGGGGGTAGATTAAAAGTCTCCGCGATAATCCTTGGCAACAACACGCCAACAGATACCGCCGCCGCAATAATAAGAATACAGGTGACTCCAAGCAACGCTATGATGGATTCAAGCCAGGCAAAGGAGGTAAACGGATTGACCAGGGCTTTAGCGGCAAAGGAACCCAACCCCATACTTACAATCATCAACCCGATCATAATATAGATGGTCGATTCAACTACGCCGAGAATACGACCCGCGTAATGGGATAATAAATATTCATAGATAAGCCCACAACCAGCTAATATCGCCATAATTGTAATCAGGACTATGTCATGGCCAAGTAACCGACGACGACCAGGGTCAAATTTCATACTGAGGCAAATTATGCAAAATTAGCCAGCATCATAAGCGCCATAATATGCTGCACTCGAACTGGACGTGGATCGGACAAAATAATCACCTAAACAGGTTTTTTATTATCACTGGAATGTCTGCTTTAACAGCAACGGAGTTAAAAACTTTTACAACAACACTTATAAGAACACTTATAAGAACACTTATAAGAACAATGCAATAAAAAACAAACCTACGGCAACGAATATTGCAGCCTCTATAGCAGCAACTCCAATATTGTTTTGTGTATTGACTTCCTCGACCGTATCAACGCCATACAAGATGATAAGTCGCGCCAGGGCCGCCAATAAAGAAACCATCACGGCAAAAATCAACGTAACCAAAGCCCACATCGCCAACGCCCCTGGTAGATTATCAAGATCATATACAACGATGCCTGAAGCGGCTGTTAAGGCCAGTGCAACCCCTAGCAGATGACCCATAAACCGAATTGCCAAAGCCACTTTATTATCCAGGAAAGCCTGCTCAAGGCTTGAACCCTCTGTCCGCCGAGCATAGATAGCCATCCTGTACTTAGTTACCAACGCCATTAATACCTGGGTTAATACAAAAGCCGCCAGCACCACCAGCAATCCACTCAATGTATCACTCTCAACCCATAACATCACCGCCCGCAAAACCAACCCCATAGCAATAGTGTTGGCGGCATCGACCAATGCCGCAGCAAGATTACCCTGTTTAATTTCTGCCTGGATCTGCATTTCAGAAAACAACAATTTATCCTGGATAAATCGGCCACATTTAATGAGCACTAGCCCCAGCACACCATAAGACAAGACCATCACAGCCTCTTTCAAATAGGTTTCACCAGGTTCACCAGCCACCGCCCCGGTTAACATTAATGCCAGAGAAATAATCCCTGCTGCCATGGCAATGCCAAAAGCATAATTATCTCGCGATGCTAGTTCGTGCGCACTATTTACATTCGCAACCACACCGGTGACAAACCTCAACCCTGCGATCATTAATACCGCTATCACCAGATCAAGCAACAAAATCTGATAAATATAGACATCTACTGGACTCATATTAAACAGCTCAGTCATTGACTTTGTTCCTTACTGTGATTCTTCTGAAGTGCTTACTTACCACGTGAGACTCCCTTGGATGTTCTATAGCCACCCGACCTGAGACTACTTTGATATTTTCCAGCAGATGCCGACGAGGATTTGGAGTAGGGGCTTTTGAAAGTAGATTTTTGTTTCGCTACACTCGCCCTGCTCATACCCGTTGCGCCACTACGGGTGCGTGAATATGGGCTTTTATAACCACCCCTGGCTCCGAATTGTTTCTTTTCCCTCTGGTCTACGGCCGTTTGCGCAGACCGCTGCGAACGCGAGGTATATGATTGGCGGCCAACATCATGATAATAAGAATAACCCCGACCACCGGCCCAATTATTATAATAATGCGGCCGCCCGCCTAACAGACTACTAAAAAAGTAATACTGCCCATACCAGGCCCAAAAAGAACCGCCCGAGCTTTGAGACCAATGGCCGTAGTGCGGATTGCCCACATATTGACTGCCCGCACCCTGATTGGAGGTATTATTCATTGCCTGCTCTGTTTCTCTGCTAACCGCATTGACCCGCGCCAATTGACCATTTGATAGATCCGCAATGACATTCACTGTATCGGATAGCGAATCATTAAAAGCCGCTGGATCAGCGCCTGCCTGAACCAATTGCAGCTCTTGGACCTTATCGGCCCAGGAGTCAAAATACTCCGTATCATCTCTGACAGCTTCATAGCGAGACTTCAGACTTTTATAGGTAGGATTGGCGCTACTGGATTCACGGGACAGCTCTAGTAGCAAACTTCTAAGCTCAGGCCGACTTTCAGTTAAAATGCCCGCATAACGCTTGATAATTGTCGCATTACGCAAGGTATCTGTATCAAGCGCTTTAGCCAGTCTACTAATACTTTGCTCAGTACTTGATAACTCACCCTCCAGCTGGGCATTTCCAGAACCGCATCCTGCCGCCAGGGCTAAGAGCAACAAAGCAATAAAGGCGCGATATCGGGCCGCTAAAAAACACCTGGCGGCGTTTTTACTTACTGGCTGTCGCATCGGTTTGGGGCAAAACTTTATTACCAACCTGATCCACTCCTCATTCAAAACTGGTATTGCTCTTTTGAGAGACACACAAACTTTCATTCATATAACATTCATCGAACATTCATTCATAGGACATTCATCAAATTTTCAAACATCGGCCTATTAATCACTGAATTTTCAATTTAATCATAGGCCCATAATTTAAGCACCTCAATAGACTCGGCAATGAAATTCACAGCTTAATCATTTTCTTCTGGTTACCACAGTTAGCCGCTGTCTACTGCCGACGCTTTCTCCTGCGTGCTTCAACAGGATATAATAATTGCTATGGCAGACATTAATATTGAAAACTTTTACCGACATATTGCAACTATCTTCAATATTTTATACCGCAACTTCCCAACTAAGGTAGCTATTTACGTTGATGAGGTCGCTGGCATTGACGAACCGGATGAGTATGGCCTGCATAGCCCTAACTATACTGCCGGCTTCTTTGCACTATTGTGGTTAGCCGATGAAGGATACATTCGATATAGCGATGCCATTCGTCAGGACGGCATCGATCAGGCTACCTTAAGCCACAAAGGTTTTTTAAGGTTAACGCAGATATCCGAACCCATCTATCACCCGCCAGAATCAGATTCCAGTTCAGATTCCAATGTAGTTAAGCTGAAGGAAAATGAAAATCTCAGCCCCTCCCTGGTTGAAGACCAAAAACTTATTATCAACCAGCTACGACACGCTCTGCATAGCGGCTCATCCATCGCCACCACCAAAATTGTTCAATATATATTAAGGCACACGGCTTAAGTTAGGCGCAAACTGACAAAAACAACCAATCATTTAATTTCGTACCGCACACAACACCGTGTCTTCATACCCTGTGGTAATACGAATATAACCTGACAATTTTGCATCCAGCTGCGGGTCTCCACTATCCACCAGTAAAGACTGTTGCAGCGCCTGCAGTTTTGTTTTGGTGGCAATCACCGATAAGTTTTCGATGCCAACCGCTTCCACAACACGGGGACTTAACTGCTGATTGCCCCGCCCAAGTATAATACCCTGCCCGCCGATCACGGTTATAATAATCACACAATCAGCCTGACTGGTATAATTAAATAGCTGCGCCTCATGGGCATCAGCCTGCAACAAAACCCCATCACTTATCACATCTACACCCAGCAGGGTATTAGGCAGATCTAACTGACTCATAATTTCAGCGGTGGTCGAACCTGAACCCACAAAATAGATAGTATCTGGGTGCATATGTTCAATCACATCGGCAGCAATTTCTGCAACAAGCAGAGTTTCATCCTCTTTGGCACCTGATTTAACCTGCTGCACAAAACGTAATTCTTCTGGCACCCATAATTCACCATAATATTGAGTACGCACAATATCCTGGCGAAAACCAGCTTCATCAATATCCCGCACTTCGGCGCGCATCACTGTGACGAGTTTACCGGCAATCATCTGCAGAATAATTTGCCCTGCGGCTAATGGATTATTAGCAAAGACACCGGAATGCATCTTGACCCCACAGGGAATACCGAGCACCACCTGATCCGACTGGACCACATCAAATATATCTCGCGCTGTACCATCACCGCCAGCAAACACCAATAAATCAATATCCAGAAGCTGCATCGCCAGAACCGCCTGACGGGTATCGGCAGCGCTGGTCTCAGTTGCGACAGGAATCTCCAGGGCCGTTACTGAAAGGCCGATTTGCTGACATAACATCGCACCCATGGGACCCGGCGCAGCAATAATGTCTATTTGTTGTTGTACGGGCAAAAGCGCCTCAAGACATAATGTTACCCGGGCCGCCACTTTAGAGCTCACCCCTCGGGCCAGGGCAAGCTTAACGACGTCAACGCCGTCGGAGCCCTTAAGCCCAGCCGGACCACCAACCCCTGCTACAGGGTTCAAAATAAGCCCAAGCCGCAGCCGTTTATGACTCATGATCGCAAACGTTTTAAGACGGTACTGAAGGTTAAGATCAGCTGATCTGTGGTGGCTATTTTACCCGCCAGGAAGACTAACGAGCCCGTCTTGCGGTTTATTTCCACCTTACATTGCAAATTTGAGCCAATTTCTGCAGCAGCAATAAACTCACTGTTAAAGCTTAAGGTAACGCAACTTTCTACCGCGTAATTATTAGTCGCCTGCATACAGGCGCAATAATCTGCGAATGTCATTAGCACACCCCCATGCACTATCCCAACAGCATTACAATGTTTCTGCTCCGCTACAAACATAAATTCAAAGCCCGGCTCGACCGGTTTGTAATAAAATGGCCCAATATGATCTTCTGCCGGATCAAACCCAGGCATAGTGAGATAGCCCGCTGGCAACATCAGTCAAGCCCGTCCTGATAATAATGCAACGATGTATAATTAATCATTCCAGCCGCCAGATGCTCAATGAATAATTTAGCCCTGGCAGGCAATCCAGTCGCTAGCATTTGGCCTACCTGACGATAAACCGCCTGTTTAAACCCAGTAGCATCGTAATCAGGCAAACTAAGATTATCTGCACTGACCTGAAACGTTATGCCTGCCGCAACACTAAAAATCCACTCTAGCGCCTGCGGACGTACCTCTACGACCTCAAATACAGCCTGACCCGCAGCATCTCGCTCAGACTGATACCAATAACCATAATCATCAACTTGCCGTCTTACCTGCCCGGCCAAACACCAATGCGCGATTTCATGTAATGCACTGGCTGCAAAATCCTGGCGAAAATAAATTGTCGCCAGGCCCGCCGGACCAACATTTTCTTTATGCGCCTTTTTATGCACCTTATAGTAGGGCTCACTGGCACCGCCAACAATCACTGTATGATAATCACTGGCAAACAGCTGATTAAACAGCAATGTAATTGCAACGCTGCTGGCAGGTTTAATTGTTATTGGAACAGGGCGGTGAATGGCTGTTAACCCGCTCAGAGCTGTTAATTGGCTCAAGGCTGTTGTCTCGCTCAAGGCTGTTAATTGGCTCAAGGCTGTTATTTCGCTCAAGGCTGTTGTCTCGCTCAGGGCTGTTGTCTCGCTCAAGGCTGTTATCTCGCTCAAGGCTGTTGTCTCGCTCAAGGCTGTTATCTCGCTCAAGGCTGTGGTTCCACGTCTGTGTCTGGCAGACAGGTGACGGCTGCTAATTGCCGGTAGTAGTCGGGGCTTAAATATTCTTTACCCGATAGCAGGTGGTTCAGGTACCAGGTGGCGGGCTGCATACCGGCCTGTATATAATTTTCATTAGCCATATAAACCCATACATCAAGCAACCCAGATACGGTTTGAACAGGCAATAGCTGCCGCCCATACCTTTCTGGATAACCCTCAAATGGGTCCATGCGAAGAATTTGACCCTCATCAAGCAGATGATAGACAACACCTTCTACCTGCGCGCCCGGCTGGGCCATAACATTGGCCGCAGCTGCACCTGGATAATGAACCGAACGTTTATTAAAACGCAGCTGATAGTCCACAAGTAACCCTGACTCACACTGAAGGTACTGCATTTTTCGTTTTTGAACCCTGACGGGGTTCATATTACTGCCGTAGGCAAAATAGTAACTTTTGGTTTGCGCTTTTAAGTTCAAGAGAAATTACCCAGATAACAATATTTAAAGATCAATAAAAATATAGAAGACGGCCATATATAGGCCTGGATCAGAACCTCGCTAGCCTTTTTTGATCCAGTAATGGAATACCGTGGCGTGAGTCTCCTGGCATATCAGCTCATGTTTAAGGAATTTACAAAAATTTGGAAAATCCCACGAAGTCGACGGATCTGTCGCTTCGATTTTAATGACCTGCCCAGAATCCATATCCATCAACTTGTTTCGCACCAGCATCAGCGGCTCTGGGCAGATTAAGCCTTTCGCATCAACTTCACTATCTATTTCAATTTCTACACTCATCTATCTTCCCTTCGGGCCCATTTTCGGCATATCTAAACAGCTTTTACAATCTTCATACACGACCCGACAAAGCTTGTTTTTTTCAGACGCACTGATCTTATTAGGCCGACTAAACTTCTCGCTAAGAATGCACATACATTCAAACACCATGCCCCAAACTTCAGGGTTAATAGGCCAAGGCTACCAGTTTAACACCCGTTACCAATGCTAAGCATAGTTAGTCATACAAATTAACTTCACATTAAGTAGTCTGGGGGTATAATTCGCAGCTGCTCGGAAAACCGATATAAACCCTATGATACGCGTACTGATAGAAAGAACCATCGCCGAAGGTCTGGAACACTATTACGACAGCACCATTAAACGCACCGTCAGCGCAGTTATTAGCGCGCCCGGTTGTATTTCTGGAGAATCATTAAAAGATGCAAACAATACCCACCGGCGTATCGTAATGTCCAAATGGGAATCCAAACAGGACTGGGACCAATGGTTTCATTCCAGCGAAAGACGTAATGTCATTTCGGAAATCAAACCCATGTTAGAAGGTCAGGAAAAAATCACCATCCTCGAACTAACAAATTAACACGGCCGTCCAGCTAGCACTCAAATGCACTGATATTTATGGATACCGACCTAGCAGGTAGATACCCAGGGCCTGACGTTGATGGTCATCAAAGGGATACATAGGCATCGGTGGATTGGGCCTCGCAAGATACTTCTGGATACTTTCAAGATCATATTTATCACCCAGGTTAGTGAGTATTTTTAAGCCCCGGCCACTATCATCATGGCAACCTACACACTGAAACTGGCGAAAAATTTGCTCCCCTTCGGCGGACATTTTCACCCTTGATGACAAAACCGACGACTGCTCTGTATTAGACCGCGCAGGTTCAACCGCTGCGTCATTGACCGGCAGACCGTCAAGCATTACTGCATCGAGACTATTATTCGATACAGCCTGTTGCTGTTCACCATAGGCCACGCGATATACCACGCGATATACAACGTTGGCATAATCATCGGCAATATAAATGGCACCATCTGGTCCCTCCGTGACATCTGCTGGCCTACCTATCACCTGATTACCAATATTTTGCTGGTTATTCAGAAAACCGCTCACAAAATCACGCTGCTGTATTTCTTCGCGGCTAGCGTTCCAATGTAGCGATACCACCTTATAGCCATCTTTTTCACTTCTATTCCAGGAACCATGCAAAGCTACAATGGCCGCCCCATGGTACTGTTCAGGAAATTTTTTGCCCCTGACAAAGGCCATACCTAAAGGTGCATTATGTGCTCTGAAGTCAAATACCGGTGGTTCAGATGCGGCAATCAAATCCTCATTTCCCGAGCCAAAATCAGGGTCACTCAAACGGTTGCCGTTGGCATAGGGCCAACCATAGTGTTTTCCTTCCTCAATTTGATTAAATTCACAGGGCGGAAAATCATCGCCCAAAAGATCTCGACCGTTGTCAGTGGCATAGAGCAATCCATCCTCTGGTGACCAGTCAAAACCAGCACTATTTCTTAACCCTGCCGCAAAAATCTGTTCGCCACTACCATCAGGGTTATAACGAACCAACGCGCCACGGCGTTTATCCTTTTCAATACAAACGTTGCAGGAAGACCCCATGCTGACATACAACATGCCATCAGGACCGAACCGAAGTGTCTTACGCCAGTGATTACCGCCGACAGGCAGATTTGTCACAATACGCTGGTATTCACCAATAACTGCACCCGCCTGATGATCAAATTGAACTCTACCGATAGCATCGGATTCCGCGATATAGAGCCAATCTTCATAGAAATCCAGTCCATTAGGGCCATTGAGCCCTGTCAGTAACACTTCCTGGCCGTCTGCTACGCCATTTTTATCCGCATCTCGGTGCAATAGAATAATTCGATCAAGATTGGTATTGGCGACCAGCAAATCACCCTGTCGGGTAAACCGTAGCAACCGCGCATTGTCCACGCCTGCAGCGTAAATACCGATCGAAAAACCGTCTGGCACCCTCAACCGGTCATTGACAGCCGCTGGGTCAAATGTATCAACTGGCAATGGAAAATTGACCGCACCGACCATAAAACGAATCATTAGCCATAACAGAACAGCCCCCAGAACCACCGCAATAAAAATATTGCGCAGCCATTTTACGGGCCGTTTTAACGGCGTTTGTAGCGGATTTTGCCCATTTTCGATACTGGTCATAATTGGAACCTCAATGATTGCTAGCCTAATTAACACCCTAAATTAACGCCTTACACACGCCATTGCCGTCTCCAGAACTAAACTCAACCGTTGGCCGAATAATCCACAATCATAGACAACTTTGGCTCAATTCAAATACGCAGGGCACAAGCCTGGATCATGCTTCAGGCGGAATCTCATCAGCCAGCATAATAGAGCAGGTTTCGGATTCAGTCTCAAATACAATAACTGCTTGTTCATTTTTAAGCTGATTTAGCACCTGCTCAACCTTATCCTTCAGGGTCAGGTCGCGAACACCGTAATCAGTGCCCTCACGGGTAACAAAATCTTCGATAACAGCCTGCAACACCTGCGTTGACAAGGTTTGCCATGGCACCCTAGTTTGACTCATAAATAACACATACCTTGCAGCTTATCGCTAAAATTGACTTATCCACTATCATATAAAGTATCAACGTCATCTTCATCAAACAATTTCTATAGTAGAACTTACATGACAAATTGCTTTATGCACATTAAAGAAGGCCAGGACCATCAATGACGCCACCAGCATCAAACCTGCTCATCATTGAGGACGAACCTATTACTCGTACACAGCTCGTTGCCTATTTTGAAAAAGAAGGTTATACGGTTTATACCAAACCCGATGCCGAAGGTGTCGAATCATTAATCTCCAACCAGGATATTGACCTGTGCCTGATGGACATTAACCTGCCCGGAAAAGACGGTCTAACGCTCACCAGGGAACTCAGAGTAGGCTCAGATGTAGGCATTATTCTGGTAACAGGCAAACACGAGCAAGTTGATCGAATTGTTGGCCTCGAAAGCGGCGCTGATGACTATGTAGTTAAACCTTTTGACCTACGCGAATTATCATCACGAGTAAAAAACCTCCTCAGAAGAGTTAAGGCACAGGAAATACAGAAACAACAAGGCACGCTCCGAAATTTTGAGGGTTGGCAGCTAGATCTCAACAAACGTCATCTAATGACGCCAGAGAACATTGAACAGTCCCTCTCAGCTGGAGAATTTCAACTTCTACTCACATTGATTGAAAATGCCGGCAAGGTTATGAGTCGCGATCAGATCATGAATAAAATTCGGAACCGCGAATGGTATCCCGATGATCGATATATTGATGTCCTCGTTGGCCAGGTACGTAGAAAATTTCGCCAACATACACCAGACACCACATTTATCAGCACCATACATGGCACCGGTTATTTATTTGCCCCAGTGGTCACCTGATTTTGTCATGAGCCTTTTATTTCGCCCCAGTTACGCCAACGTCATACCTGTTTCAGGCCAGTGTTTCGGACCTATGTCACACCAAAATAAAACAGCCTGAATAACACTGATCTCATGCTAGCCGTCAAGGGTTACCATAATTTTACCACCATTCATCAAGGTCCAGAGACTTTGATTATTTCTGCCGTCCGTACTCAGGACGACAAAAAGGTTGTTCTCAAACAACTGCGCCCAGATATCGCCTCGGCCGACTTTATTATTCGCTATCGCAAAGAATTCAATATATTGCAGAGTCTCAGTTCTGATCTGATTATAAAACCCTACGCCTATATCGAACGAAACAATACCCCAATTATTGTTCTAGAAGCCGCAACAGGTAAGCCGCTATCGGCCCTTATTGAACAAAAAACACTGCCGCTAAAACAAACATTGGCACTCATTTATGACCTCACTCAAGCTTTGGAATATATCCATAGCCAACAGCTAATTCACAAAAACCTCAGTTTTAGCAACGTTTTATATGATGTAGATAGTAGTCAGCTTAAATTGGTTGATTTCAGCCTTGCCAACCATCAACAACCTGTCAACTGGTCAGAACCTAATTCAATGCTCGAAGGGACACTGAACTACATGTCTCCAGAACAAACCGGCAGGATGAGTCGCAGCGTCGATTATCGATCCGATTTTTATGCCCTGGGGGCGATTTTTTTTCAGCTCCTAACCGGCCAACCACCTTTTAAAGCCGATGATTCACTGCAACTGATCTATCAACACCTCACTCGCCAGGCACCCTCTCCGCAACAGTTCAATACCGCCATTCCAGCTGCTGTGAGTAAAATCGCCCTAAAACTGCTAAGTAAAATGCCTGAAGATCGTTATCAAAGTACCTACTCGATTAAACAGGACCTAAACCATTGCCTGCAAAAACTCACCCTTGCCGGTACTGCCCCAGCCAGCATCGACTTTGAAATTGCGCTGGACGATATTTCTGAACAACTCAATCTTTCTGAAAAATTACTCGATCGGGAAATGCATCTACAGGCGCTCCGTACAGCGCTTAACAAAGCTAAAGCGGGTGGCATTGAAACCATAATCTGCACCGGCATTGCCGGCTCAGGTAAAACAAGCCTGCTTCAGGAATACCAGAAAGAAGTCATCAACGCCGGTAGCTACCTCGGTCGTAGTCAAATCAGCGTAGCAGAACCCAACGCCTATACCCGCCGACTTTATAATGCTTTTTCAACTGCACTGGCTGACCTTTCACGTCAACTTTTGGCAGCTGACGAACTTCCTGCCATCAGACAAGCTTTAAGCGACTCGTTGGGCAACAACTACGGTGTCTTTTGTGATTTCTGCCCAGAATTCAAAGCCATCATTGACCCACCGAGCATTGACCCACCCAACATTGACCCACCCAACATTGACACGCTAAAAAGCGATCCATACAACATTGATCTATACAACAATGATCCACACAGCAATGATCCACACAAAATAGACCCACACAGCAGGACACGCAAAAACCCAGCTGATACAAAAAAAATACTCATCAAAAGCATCTACGACGTTATAAAGACACTAACTATAAATGGCAAAGTTGTAGTGCTATTTATCGATAATATTCAATGGATAGATAACCCATCAATCAAGCTATTCAGGTCGATGCTCAGACATTACCCACTGAGCCATTTTGTACTCATCTGCGGCCTTCGAACTGACCCATTAAACAATAACAAAGCAACCCACTGGCTTAAAAATATTTCTCGGCAGCAGGTGCCAACCGTAAAAATTCTCGAAGTCAATAAATTATCCATACACAGCGTACAGTTGTTAGTCTCAGAAGCTTTATTTCGTCCTCTGGATGAAGTATCCACGCTTTGCCAGCTTATTCACTCCAAAACTAACGGCAATGCAATGGCTGTGAGAATTTTTATTACTCGATTGCATAATAAAAAAATCATCTATTTTAACCGCAGACATCGCGAATGGAATTGGGATATAAACTTAGCGGAAAGTGAAACAGCATCAACCAATGTCACTCAACTTCTGGCCAAAAAGATTACGCACCTGGATGCCATTACAACCCGGGTTCTCAAGATTGGCGCCTGTATCGGCGAATATTTTCATCTTAAAAGCATTAAAAATGTTTCTGGCTTATCTTTTTCCGATACATTTTCTGGGCTGCTTCAAGCCGTAGAAGCTGACTATCTGGTTTCAAGCATAGATACTGCCAACAACCAACAAAAAATTATCTATCGATTTGCTACTACAGAAATACATCAAGCCGCCTATAGCCTGCTTAACTCAGCGGAGCTAACAAAGGTTCATAACGATATTGGTTTGAATTTTATCCAACAACATCTTAATGACCCTGGCGAGCAGATTTTTGAAATCATTAATCACCTCAACAACAATTATGAGGCCTCCGGCCAGGCAAGTATAGATCAACGCAAGCTGGCAGAATTAAATATCATAGCAGGCCATAAGGCAAAAAAAGATAATCGTTGGCCTATGGCATTCAAGCTACTAAAAATTGCCATCGACCTAAGCCCCAGGGATAATTTCAAAAAAATCCAGCCAATATATATTGAAGCAGCCGAAGCCGCTTACTTATGTGGCCAGACACATAAAATGCATACACTCATTGAAACTTGCAAACAATATAATCAAGACCCCGTGGCACAAGCCCAGGCAGAAGAAATTCGACTTAGATTTTTCGTTGCCAACAATCAATATGACAATGCCATACAATTAGGTAATCAATTACTCAGAATACTTGCGCCTGCAATTCAACTAGATTTCGGCTACCGGGACAATGCTACGAAAAATTCCAGCATACTGAGAATAAATTTAAAACTGGCGATACAGGCAGCAAAACTAAGCCGCAATTTAGCATCCTCAACCAGGCCGTCTGCAGCCTACAAAATCTCCATGAAAATCTTATTAACCCTAAGTATGGCCAGCCTGTGGCAGGATAGTCGCCGCGCCACCAAATACAACATCATAATGATGGACATGACTATCAAACATGGACTTTCAACCGAATCCACTATTGCATTCCCGCTCTTTGGCAGCGCATTAATCAACCATTTTGGCACTATCGGGCCAGGATATCACTACGGTACTCTGGCAAATAAATACCAGAAGGTTTTAGACACTGAATTACCCGACAGACAAAGTAGCGCAGTCGCACTACTCAACAGCTTGATCCTTAACTGGAAACACCCTGTCAGAGAAACTGTTGCTGCACTTTCCTCAGCCTATCGAACTGGTATTGAAACAGGCGCCATAGAGCTTGCGTTGTTAGCCGGCACCAGCAGTGCTTGCGCGAGGTTTTTCCTCGGCCACGAACTCAACAGCCTGGACGTTAGTTTCGATAAATTACATCAGCAGGCGACAAAATTTCAACAACTGCCAATGTCAAATTTATGTCTAACTTATCAACAAACAATCAGACAGTTAATGCTTACCCATGAGCAACATGCCGAAACCTCACAAGCACGCAGTAACAATGATTTCGAACAAACACTCGACACCCCAAACCCTGGACATGCTGCACAATTTCATCTAATCCAGTTGTTTCTGGCGACATTATATAATCAACCTGCTACAGCGTTGGCGCAGTCAAAAAAAGTTCGATTACAAAAGAAGGCGCTTAATAACCCGCAATTGCTGGTGCTGTTTATGCTATATGAAACGCTTGCGTGTATTAGCAACCTTGACCAGACAAACTATTATGCAGCCTGCCAACTCAGACTACGTATAAAACTGAATCAACGAAACCTCCGCCAATGGGCCCACCATGCGCCAGAGAATGTCCTGCATGCCTGCCACCTAATCGAAGCAACGCTTGCCCAGCGACGGGGTGATTTCCACCAGGCATTGGACCATTTTGAACTTGCGATTCATTTAGCCGAAAAAAATGACTTCCAGAACGAACATGCCCTTGCCTGCGAAATGATCTGTCGGTTATTAGTGACCTCGAACAAATACCAGATGGGTAGTTTCTATTTACAGAAAACCAGAGCCGCTTATGTACGCTGGGGAGCGATGGCAAAAGTACGAATATTAGATGATGAATTTATAGAACTGAAACAGACATCAGGTTATGACGCTCAGTTACACCAGACTCAACTGCCGGTGCAACACCAGTCAGGCACTTATAAACAATCCGAAAACTACCTCGATCTTAGTTCGGTTATCAAGGCCTCACAGGCGCTGGCAGGAGAAATCATACTGGTCAATCTGCTTGAAAAGCTTATGCAACTATCACTGGAGAATGCTGGCGCGCATGCCGCCAGCCTGTTACTTAGACAGGGAGATCAACTCCATCTGGAGATTGCCAGTTGTTCTACCGGTACAACTACAGAACATAAACTGCAACGGGTAGCACTTAAGTCAACTACCAATCTGCCACTATCAATCATCCAGTATGTGGCCAGAGCTCAGCAGGACCTGGTACTCAACGACGCGCTCAATGAAGATATTTTCACCCAGGATGAGTATATTCTGCAGGCACGGCCCAAATCTATTTTATGTATACCAATAATGAGCCAGGCTCATCTAACAGGCATACTATATCTAGAAAACCTCCACATCAGCCATGCCTTTACGCAGGATAGAATTGCAATATTGAAACTGTTGGCTTCTCAGGCTGCCATTTCACTCGAAAACTCAAAACTCTACCAGCAACTAAATGATTCTAAAAACAAATATTTATCTCTCTATCAGAATGCCGTAGAAGGCATGTTAGAAATCAATATGCGTGGCCAGCTAATTAGCATAAATCCTGCCGCCACCGCCCTGTTGGGCTATAAGGCACCCAGTACCGGCACGGCACTCGAAAGACTCAAATTAAGCAACCTTTTTATCGATCGACTGGCACTGAAGTACTTTTTAAAAACCTTGTTTTCCCAACGCCGAGTAATTGGCTTCGAAACCAGATTACAAAGATTAGACCACACTCATTTATGGGTAGCGCTATCAGCGCATATTACGCCAGACGATGATAGCCGGCCCCAGCTTGTTGAAGCATCAATAATCGATATTACCGAAAGAAAACGCCGCCAGGATGCGGAGCAGGCCAAACACCTTGCCGAGGCTGCAACGGCGACCAAAAGCCAATTCCTGGCAACCATGAGTCATGAAATTCGCACGCCAATGAACGCTATCATTGGCTTCACTGACCTGGCCCTGCAAACACCCTTATCAGACAATCAACAGGCATATCTTAGCACTATAAAAAAAGCTTCTAATCACCTGCTGCGGGTGGTTAACGACATTCTGGATATCTCCAAATTTGAATCGGGAAAATTGAAACTGAGTATCACCGAATTTCGATTAAAGGATATCCTGGATGAGATTGACAATTTATTCAGCCTTGAAGCCAGAAAAAAAGGCCTGCAACTGGTAGTTTTGAAAACCGACAACATCGTTTCGGTACCGCTGATGGGAGACGCATTTCGCATCAGTCAGGTCATTATTAACCTGGTTAATAATGCGATTAAATTTACCACCCAGGGGCAGATTCATATCAGTATCAGCCACAACATTTTACCGATGGATTCCGCCATCAGCTCAGAAGGCGGCAGATCAACAAACACCTTTTCTACAGCGATTGCTGCTGACAGCATCGATATTGAAAAAACCATGCCTGAGAGTCTAGCTTCAAACGCTCATTCAGATATTCGACCAGCCAGCATCCAGCTCAACTTTTCTATCAAAGATACAGGCATTGGTATTGATGCGGCGCATTTAGAAACTATATTCGATTCTTTCACCCAAAGTGAGCCCGAAGACAACCAAAGCGGCACAGGACTTGGACTAGCCATTTGTCGCCATCTAGTGGAATTGATGCATGGCACGATTGAAGTCGTCAGTAACAAAGGCAACGGTAGTTGTTTTAATTTTTCAATTATTGTTCCACGCGCAGTGAATGCCGAACTAGCAACTTCTAAACCCAATACTTTAATAAAGCAGAATGTTCTGCCAGAGGCCACCGCCATTACATACCCTGTTCAAGCTAAACAAAATATGCATGACACCTATCTAGCTAATACAGGTCTATCTAATACAGGTGTATCTAGTACAAATGTATATATTACAGGTGGCGATAGCGGTGCCTGTCAGAATAAACCAACCTCACCACGCGAAATATTATTAGTCGAAGATAACTCGATTAATCAACAACTGGCGCTGGAAATGCTGACCAGAGCCGGTTATATCGTGACTATAGCCAATCATGGCCAGCAAGCACTACAATGCCTTGACAATAAACACCAGCAGAAAGAAAGCTTCTATGCTGTGCTTATGGATCTACGCATGCCGGTCATGAACGGCATGGAGGCAATGAAAATTATTCGCAGCAAGGCATATCTACAACACCTGCCCATTATTGCCCTGTCCGCGGGTGTGCTACCAGAGGAAATTGAAGCTGCGCTGGCCCTTGGTTTTAACAGCTATGTTACTAAACCTGTGGACTTCAGCTCGCTACTTAATCAACTGGATAACCTGGCAGAGAAAATAACGTCATTTAAAGTAGATACCGTAAGTAATACCGCTGAGCCCGACATCAACTTACACCTGGCACTGGCCAATTTTGACAACGATGAAAATTTACTGCGCCAATTGGTTGCGGAATTTATCCGTTTATATGCCTCTTCGTGCCAAACTCTATCAAGCCATTTGACCAACAATGAAACAGAGGCAGCGGAGCGATTGATGCATAATGTCGCCGGGGTAGCTGGCAGTTTTGGCGCTAACCAACTTATGGCTGCCGCTCGACATATAGAACAATCACTTATTCAACACCAACCCTGTACACCAGCATCGCTTGGCGAATTTTCTGCTTGCCTCAATATTTTTGTCGCTAGCATTCAGGTCTATCTACAGCAAACTAATGATACCGGCGTCAAAAACTTGCACTAAAGTCCACTTTCAACAGAACATGGCGCATAACTATACTTAATGCAGCCATCAAATTAGAGACTTTTAATGGCAATTTGCGGCAGACCTGGCTTTTTTTCAAATTCAAAATCATGTAGTTTTGTATCCAGCAGATGTGAAGGCACAACATCAGTTGTGGCGCGAAATATATTTTCCAGACGGCCCGGATACAACGCATCCCAGTCTTTCAGCATGGCTTTGATTTTCGGCCGCTGAAGGTTTTCCTGTGATCCACAAAGGTTACAGGGGATGATTGGCATCCCAACCAACTGAGAATACCGCTCAATCTCTACTTCTTTACAATATGCCAGGGGACGAATAACGACGTTTTCACCATCATCACTTAATAACTTTGCTGGCATGGTTTTCAACTTCCCGCCATGGAACATATTAAGAAACAAAGTCTCTATAATATCATCTCGATGATGACCCAGAGCGATTTTTGTAAAACCATGTTGCCTGGCATGGGTGTATAAAATTCCGCGCCGAAACCGGGAACACCAGCCACAATAGGTTTTACCCTCGGGGACCATGTCTGTTACCAATGAATAGGTATCTTCTTCAATAATATGATATTTAACACCGAGTTGCTGGAAATACTCGGGCAAAACATGCTCGGGGAAACCCGGTTGCTTCTGGTCCAGGTTCACTGCCACCAACTCAAATTCTATCGGCGCATGCCGCTGCAGGCTAAGCAGAATGTCGAGCATGGTAAGGCTATCCTTACCGCCTGAAATACACACCATGACCTTATCGCCGGCCTCAATCATTGAAAAATCATCAATGGCACGGCCCACATCTCGGCGCAATTTCTTTTGCAACTTATTCTTTTCGGTTCTGGATTTTGGCTGGTTTTCTGTCATGGCTTTATCAGTTACGAGTCTTCGGGCTATTTTTCCAGTCGCTATTCTACACCGAGCTGAATCTAGAAAAGTATTATGGGCGGTAAAAAAATATGAGAAAATAACCGCGACAAATTTTTCTCAGGAACACCCAGGCTATCAACATACGTCCGCTGGGCATCGTCTGCCTATTATTGCTGTCCTTTAAAACCCTCGCCAACAGTGCTGTTATTTTACAGTATCACCATATTGCAGCAACCACCCCATCGGTCACCAGCACCCGGGTACAACTTTTTGAGCAGCATCTCGACTACCTCAAAAAACAGGGCTTCCATGTACTGCCCCTACCCAGGATCGTATCCGCTTTCAAAGGAGATAATACATTACCTGCTAAGGCGGTCAGCATTACCTTTGACGATGCCTATCTCAATCTTTACCACAATGCCTTCCCGTTGCTCAAACAAAGAAAATTCCCCTTCACTATTTTTGTTGTTACTCAACTCGTGGGGCGTCCGGGTTATCTATCCTGGGATCAACTGCGTGAAATGCAGCATCAGGGCGCCACAATTGCCAATCACAGTCATTCACATAGCCACCTACTGCGCAAACTTAGCGACGAGACAGCAGCTCAATGGCAGCAGCGGGTAACGCGGGAAATCACCGACGCCCAGAGGCAACTTAATAGCGAACTAGGTACCAACAATAAACTATTTGCCTATCCCTACGGTGAATACAACCTGGCACTGAAAAAAATAATCAAACAATTGGGCTATGTAGGATTTGGCCAGCAAAGTGGTGCAGCAGGTAAGCATAGCTCAACCGAAGTGCTGCCAAGGTTCCCCCTGTCCGGTATCTACGCAGACTTTGAAACATTTAAAACCAAGGTAAACAGCCTGCCGATGCCAATCATTGAGCCAGCCCAGGAACCTGAAGTTACCGACATCAATTTCCGGCCAGAACTAACCCTGCAATTCATATCGACTGAGGCCAATATCGAACAACTTGTTTGCTACGGCCCCTCAGGTATTACCGAACTGATAAAACGTACATCGGGTGTTATTAACGCTAAGAGTTTTGACCCAGTGCCCATCGGACGATCAAGATACAATTGCACTATTCCTGTCAGTGCTATTCCTATCAACGCTATTCCTGCCAACACGCTGACTGAAAAATTAGCCGAGGGAAATCCACCACTCACAAAGCAAAACACACCACAATATTATTGGTATAGCCAACTCTGGATTCGAAAAAACAATGATGGCAGCTGGTATCAGGAGCGATAATCATTCTTCAAAATAGCCGCCTTGTGGCGCACGTTTTAATGCGTTCTATTTTTCTCGTAATACAATCTATACCTCTCGTAATACCATCTATATTTCTCGTAATACCATCTAAATTTCTCGTAATACAATCATAGGCGGTACGCGTACCACTTTATAGGTCGCAACTGTGCCGATAATGCCAACTAACACCAAACCCAGCATTGGCCCTAACAACCAAAGCAACAAATTCGGCGTGTAGGCCAGTTTGAAGATTTTGACTTCCAACGCAAATACCGTTATTTCTGCGCCAATGGTTGCCAGTAGACCCGCAAACAAACCAAGTAAACAAAACTCAATGATTAAACTGCCCATCACCAAATTTCTTGCCGCACCCAGGGTACGAAGAATGGCATGTTCCTGAAGCCGCTCATCCATACTTGCCTGAATACTGGCCAGTAATACAAAGGCCCCGGTAACAAGTATCAACCCAAGTACCAGCTCTATGGCCATTGATACCTGTTGAATAATATTCTGAATCTGCTCAATAATTGCATCAACAGCAATCACAGTCATGGTGGGATAGGTACGTAGAATATCATTCAAGAATAATTTGTTGTCCGCAGCCAAATAAAAACTGGTCATAAAAGTTGAAGAAAATTCAGCTAGCGCATCAGGAGAAAAAATAATATAAAAATTAGGCCGCATATTATCCCAGTTCAGCAGCCGAATATTACTCACCAATGCGCTTACTTCTCGACCTTGAATATTAAAAACAAGCTCATCGCCTATTTTGAGGCCATTCGACAGAGCAAACTCCTGCTCCAATGAAACAAGCGCCGGGCCGCGATAACTAGCAGGCCACCATTGTCCGGCGACAATTTCATTGGCATCCGGTAACAGCGTTGCATAGGTCAAATTCCGCGTCGCGCCGGAACGAGGCCCACTACCTCGGCGTGTATCAGTGGACGCATTGGCATCTCGCGTTTTTGCTGATTGTTGATTAACCTTAATAATTCGACCACGAATCATCGGATAAATTGGTTCAGACTGAATCTGGTTTTCGGTTAGCAGTTCGCGTATCGGCGCAACGTCTGCGGGTGAGATATTTATGGCAAAATGATTAGGCGCATTATCTGGGATCTGAGACTGCCAGGAATCAATCAAATCCGTCCGCACAATTGCTAGTATTAATACCAACATAATGGCCAACCCAAAAACCAGTATTTGCACCGTATTTTCCTGGCCACGCCGATGCATACCAGCAAGCGCCAATCGCCAGGCACTGCCGGCTTGCATACCAACAAGGCGACTGGTTCTAAGCAATAAACTGGCAATCAGATATAGGAATATCACTGCTACCGCGGCGCCTGAAAACAACGTCAGCGCCAGCTCCAGATCCTGGCTATACCACCACATCAACCCTAGAGTGCCACAAACCCCCATGGCATAACCCAACCAATCTTTTAACTCAGGTTCATCCACATCCCGTCGAATGACGCGCACCGGTTCGATCGCCCTCAATCTGGTTATCGGCGGTAAGGCAAAAGACAGCAGACAGACAAAACCTGTAATAAGTCCCAACAAAAAGGGTTGCACGCCAGGTGCTGGCAGTTCAATTGGAATATACGGCCCGAGGATCGAAACAACCGCTAACTGAGCACAATAGCCAAGGCCACTTCCGGCAACCGTCGCCAGCAACCCGAGCAATGAAAAAATTACCAGGAACAATCCATCCACTGCATTCGGCGTTGCACCCAGGGTCTTAAAAATAGCTACGTGATCAAAATGGCGTCTGGCATAACGTTTAGCTGAAAGTGCAATGGCGACACCTGCCAGGACTACCCCTAATAACCCCCCTAATAACAAAAAACGTTCCGCCCGCGCCAGCGCCGCGCCGATACCCTGCACCCCATCTTTAACGCTAATAACCCGACTCCCCTGGCTGAGAAGCGGTTTTACCCAGGCAGAAAATTCCAGCAATGCGCTATTATCGCCTGCAAATAGATACCGATAGTTTATTAAACTACCGGGCTGCACGACGCTGGTGGCCGGCACATCACTAAGGTTCATCATCACTCGCGGCCCTGCGCTGTCGAAGCCAGCCCCTGGGTCGGGTTCCTTTATGAGCGCTTTAGTCACCAACAGACTGGTTGCACCAATATCAAGCAAATCCCCAACCTGAATATCGAGAGAAGGCAACAACCGGCTCTCTACCCAGACTTCTCCTGTTTTTGGCCCTTGCTCAACAATATCGCCACGTTCAAATGCAGCGGCTGCAACAATCAATTTACCGCGTAAGGGGTAGTTTTCATTCACTGCTTTTATAGAAGCAAACTGCGCCCGTTCAGCCGAGAATACCATTGACAAAAAACTGATCGTTTCTGCCCGCTGCAACCCTAGCTGATCGGACTTGAGCAGAATATGTGCGGCTATCGGCTCAGCCGTTCTAATTACCCGGTCGGCTGCCAGGAAGGTGGCAGACTCCTGCATTAATGCCTGCTGTAACCGATCAACAAATAGTGCGATGGTAGTTACGGTAGCCACAGCCATTATCAGAGAAAAGAGCAAAAGTGTTAGTTCACCAGAACGCCAATCCCTCCACAACAACTTAAGGCCCAGAGAGAAATGCATTTAAATTAATGTCTCCTGCTTGCTTAATTTTCCAGAGGTAATTTCAATTGACCGCGCACAACGAGAAGCGAGCCGATTATCATGTGTGACCAGCACCAACGTCGTATCAAACTCTCGATTCAAATCAAATATAAGGTCAATAACGTGTTTGCCTGTTTCAGTATCCAGATTGCCTGTCGGCTCATCTGCGAATAATAATTCCGCCGTGGAAGCAAAAGCTCTGGCAATGGCAACCCTTTGTTGTTCACCCCCAGAAAGCTGCTTCGGATAGTGCTTCATGCGATGGTCGAGTCCAACCCGTTGCAGTAATTCAATCGCTTTTTGTTCCGCCTCTGGGTCTTTTTTTAGTTCAGCAGGTAGCATCACGTTTTCCAGTGCGGTTAAGCTACCCAGCAGTTGAAACGTTTGAAAAACAAAGCCTACCATTTGACCACGAACTCTAGCCCGCTGCTCTTCGTCCATAGCGGTGATTTTATTCCCCGCAAGGTATATATCACCTTCACTCGGCACATCTAAACCGGCTAAAATACTCAGTAATGTCGTTTTCCCAGAGCCTGATGCACCAATAATAGCCACTGTTTCTGCCTTCTTGATTTCAAGATCAATCCCTTTCAAGATAGTCAGCTGACCATCTGAGGTATCAACCGTTTTGCCAAGAGCAACTGTTTTGATCATAATTTTATCGTCAATAAGTTCAGTATCCATATTTTCCAAATTGGTTAGGGTTTTCGACATTTGCCCTGGCGCATCTATTTATCGCCGATACTTTATGACTGCAATCACTACAAAATCCAGAACAGGCATAAAACCCTGTTCAAATTGCCTGCTGGTTGTTTTTTCCCTGCTCATGGCTGTAAGCCTTACATCGACAGCAAAAGAATCCACCATTTTAGTATTTGGTGATAGCATCAGTGCCGCCTATGGTATGCATAAAAATCAGGGCTGGGTTCATCTATTGGGCACTCGACTGAACGAAAAAAACATCGCCTACCACGTCATCAATGCGAGTGTCAGCGGCGAAACAACCGGTGGTGGTTTACTAAGATTACCGAAATCCCTTGAAATTCACCAACCCGATATTCTGATCCTTGAACTAGGTGGTAACGACGGTCTCAGAGGGTATCCTATATCCCGAATTGAAGCCAATTTAGTCGCCATGATACAAATGGCGCAATCGCAGAGTATCGATATTTTGTTGGTTGGTATGGCCTTACCACCAAACTATGGTCAACGCTATACCAGCGCATTTACCTCAATGTATGGCCATATTGCAAAAGATCTCAACCTCCCCCTGGTACCTTTTTTACTAGAGGGCATCCTAGAAGGCATTCTTGCAGGGACAGCGGGAGCGGGGGAAACTGCAAGGGAAAAACTATTACAAAATGATAGAATTCATCCCACAGTCAAAGCACAACCACTGCTATTGAACAATGTTTGGCCATACCTTGAAAAAATAGTCTTGAAAAAATAGTCTTGAAAAATCAGTCTTGAAAAATCAGTCTTGAAAAATCAGTCTTGAAAAAATAACTTTGGGAAATGGCCCTAAAACAACAGCCTGCACAGCTTAGTATCGAAAAATTTGCATCCAACAATTAGCATCAAGCAAATAATAACCCAGTTTGTTACGCCAACAGGTACTAACGTCCACTCTCTGCAGCACACCATTTCTCAATCATATTTGACAGGGCTTTCGGATTAACTGGTTTCGTTAAAAAATCACTCATACCGCTATTAAAACATTTCTCTTTTTGCTCCAGTAGCGCATGTGCGGTCAAGGCAACTATTGGCGTATCCTGCATACCAGGTTGCGTACGAATGCAGGCAGTCGCTTCGAACCCATCAACGTTTGGCATTTCTATATCCATTAATATCAGGTCATATTTTTGCTCTAATGACTTATCAATAGCCTGTTGTCCATCGGTTGCCAGGTCAGTGGCTAAACCCATTTTTTGTAGTAACTTTAAAATCACTTTTTGATTCACTAAATTATCTTCGGCAACTAATATTCGAATTTCACTCAAAGTCTCTAACTCGACAATTTTATGCTGAGTCATCTGCTGCTTTTTACTCTGCTCTATTGAATCAACAGACACTAGCTGGCAAATACTCTGGAGTAACTCAGATTTTTCGACTGGTTTTACCAAAGATGCACTAAAACCGGAATTAGCCGCCTGTTTCGTCTGCGCTTTGTCAGCGTCAGAACAAATGAAAAGCAGGTGTTGTTCAATTTGATACTTTTTTGCCAGCGCAGACAATTGTCGACCCAACTCAATCCCATTCATCCCCAACAAAGCCGAACTCACCAACACCACACTAAAGGGGGAATTCTGTTGCATATTTTCGGTCACTAATTCAATAGCCGCGTCACCGCTTTCAACCAGTGAAACATTACTATTAACAGCTATTAAAGAATCTCGATAAACCTTTCGGCTCAATTCATCTGTATCCACTATCAACACTCGCACCTTATCGAGTTTATCTAACGCAATTTTATTAATACAAAAATCATCTCTGACCGGCAGCGGCAATGAAAACCAGAACTTCGAACCTTCACCCAGAACACTACTGACGCCAATTTCTCCACGCATCATTTCAACCAACTTTTCAGATATACTTAATCCCAAACCAGTACCACCAAATTCTCGCGTAGTAGAAGACTCGGCCTGCTTGTAGGCGCTAAATATTTCGCCGAGCTGGATTTTTCTAATGCCAACGCCAGTATCTTTGACCTCTACATGCACCTGGCTAGTATCACTAAATTGATCCGCCTGAGCCATCACACTAACGACTATCTCACCCTGATGGGTAAATTTTAGCGCGTTGCCAATGAGGTTATTCAGGATTTGGCGCAAACGCGCTGGGTCACCACTAACAAACTGTGGTACATCCGGATGGATAATTATGGAGATACTCAAACCTTTCGTTTCAGCACGAATTTTAAAAAATTGCACAGCCTCACTGATGCAAGTCCGCAATTCAAAATCCACAGCTTCTAAAACCAGACCTCCAGATTCAATTTTAGAAAAATCCAGAATGTCATTAATGAGTCTTAATAAGGAATCCCCAACAGTTTGTATCGTCAAGGCGCAATCTTGTTGATCGTCCGTCAGCTTACTATTGAGTAACAAGCTCGCCATGCCAAGAACACCATTTAGCGGAGTTCGAATTTCATGACTCATATTCGCCAAAAATTCGCTTTTAGACCGCGTGGCTTTCTCTGCAATTTTTCGCGCCATATCAAGACGAAAATTCATTTCTTCAAGAAGTTGCTTGGACTTACGAATTCGAACCGCAGACCGCAAGCGTGCGGCAACTATAGGGTAGATAAACGGCTTACTAACATAGTCCATCGCGCCTGCATCCAACCCCGAAATGACATCCTCTTCATCACCCTTAACAGATACTAATATGACCGGAATATGCCTTGTCTCCACCCCTTCCTTAAGGCGTTTGCAAACTTCAAGGCCGCTCATGCCAGGCATGACTACGTCCAGCAATATCACATCAGGTTGCTCCTGAACGGCTATCTCCAATGCCTGTGGCCCGCCATAAGCACAACTTACTTTATAATCATCATCCTCAAGGGCATAGGCAAGCAATTCTACATTGGCCTTAACATCATCCACTACCAATACTTTATCCATACACTATCTCAACATCTCAACGGTTGGTCAACCTTATGACGTACAGTTCTCCACCTTTAGCTACAACAATTCATCCACACGATGATCAATATCTGCAAAAGGTTTCGACTCAGGCAGCCATCTTTGTGAATACACTATAAACTGTAGCCAGCTCATCTCAGTCTAGACAAAGGTCACTCTAACGAGGGATTATTTGCGTCCGCTAATTCGCCATCATAATAATTCGAATAATAAAAAATGATACTCAACCAGGGCAGCATAAAAGTAGGAAATAGCTGCACCTTTTTTAGGTTTATACGCAACTAAGCCCATGCTTATTATGCCATACTGCGCTCAACCTGCCGCCATTCTGGCATCGCACGGTCAAGTAACTGATAGAATAGTCGATTATGATTAAAATGTACCAGGTGACAAAGTTCATGATAAATAACAAAATCGATTATACGAGGACCATGCAATATCAATAAGGAATTAAGACACAAACCACCGTCTTTAGAGCAACTACCCCACCTGGCACGCATTTTTCGCACCCGCAAACTGGTCGCTTGCACCGCTAATGGAAAATTTTGTTCGCATACTTTCAGTCTGGCAGGAAAAATCCGTAAACTTTCACGCTTATAAAACTGATCCAGAAGGCGCCGGATCTGTAACGGATCTTCCGGTTTAGTACACCGAACCTTAAAAAAACCCGCTTCAATTTCTACTTTTCCGCGGCCTTTGACAATTAACAAGGGATAAGACTGGCCAAGGAATAAATGCTGCTCGCCAGCTCGATAGGACAGTTTTAGTACTTCAGGCTGCGTAGCGAGATTTCTTAGCGAATTAACAATCCAGCCGTTTTTAGATGCCAGAAACGCTTCTATTTCAACCCATGGGCATCGCAAAGGCACCCTTAACTCAATAGGCCTTAGGCCGGAGAAAACATGAATAGCCAGCGTTTTGCGTTTCTGCCGAATAACAAATAATCTGGCACTTACCAGTTCGGGACAATCCTTGAAATAAATCAGTCTTTGGTATTTATTGCTATCCATAGGGGTATTATCCTATGAACCTACTAACCAGACAAATTTAACCAGAAAAATTCGATTTTTTACATCGAACTAGCTCCTCAAAAGAACTTATCAAAAGAACTTATCAAAAGAACTTATCAGAGTAACAATTTAGTCCTTCTACAAAATCGCCCCGCCGCCTATTAAGAACCGTGCTTTAGTAGAAAGGCAGCTCAAGCACAATACAGTGCCCTTCATCTGCACTACTAGCTTTTAGTATATCCATAGCCGAAAATGGATCGGGGTCCAGAGCAGACAGATCAAGTTCAGCTGGTATTTTTCTGCTAGCGAGACAAATTTTGAATTCAGCTTGCGCCGGCTCGCCCATTATCATTACGTAAATTTGGGCGTCGGCCAGTTTATCGAGTCGATTCGACCGCTCCGCTGCACGTTCAGCATTCTCTTCTACCAACCCCAAATGCGACCAGTCAACTTTAAGCAAAAGTTGATCGACAACATAATGATATTGCGACTTTATAATTTGATGAATTTTATCTTTCCTGGCTCTTACCCAGGCACGGTTAGCAAATAAGTTGAGCAACCTTGCAACCAGGTCCATTTCTCTATGCGACGATATTTCCAGACGCGTAGACAACTGCCAGGGCAACATATTAACTGGCTGTTTTTCAGCAGTATTTTTACCGATGGGCCTGGCCACCACTTCGAGCATTGATACGTCATCATCCTGAGGTCGACCTTTGCCAAATGCCTGAATTTGATCTACGAGATAATCAAACAATGCATCGCCTTTAACCTTACCATCAAACATCTGTTCAAACCGGGGTTCACCCAACATCTCACCATTGACATCACAACAGTCAGTCACACCATCGCTATAGGTAATCAACCGCTCGCCAGGCTCCAATTTCACGTCGACAATATCAGACTTGAAACTCTTGCTACTTAAGACACCTAGCGGCATATGGCCTGAACTCAATACCTGACCGATGTTACCCTGACTATTCACCACAAACATATCGGGCAAGCCGCCCATCCAGCAACTGGCATTAGACCCCTGGGCATTTAATTCGATAATATTGGCAGCACAGAACATATTCCCAGGCAAATAAGTATATAAAGTCTGATTAAGCTGCCTGGCAAGATCGCCCAACGATGCGCCTTGCCTTGCTAGCGTTTCAAAGGTCTGGGTTATTGGCAGCGCGCCCAATGCCGCAGGCAAACCGTGCCCCGTAAAATCCCCGAGCATAATAAACAGCGAATTACGGTTAGTATGAGATACCAATATTAGGTCGCCACTAAAGCCACCCATTGGTGAAAGGAATTTCTTAACATTTTCATTATCTTTCTGGCCAGAGATCGCAGCTTCAAATACATATTCTGCTAGTTCATGTTCTTGCTTAAAAAGATTATATAGCTTTTCCAGCTCTTCATTTTTTTTGCTTAATTCACTATTAAGTTCTCGAATTCTCTCATGTGCTTTGATTTTTGCTGTTAACAGGGTTTCATTGACAGGTTTAGTCAGGAAATCATCACCGCCGCTTTCTATACACCGAGATAACGACATATCATCGCTTAAAGCTGTTAGAAAAATAATGGGGACATATTTATCCAATCGCGCCTTAATTCGTTCAGCGGTCTCATAACCATCCATACCTGGCATCATGACATCCATGAGCACCAGATCGGGGACCATGGAATCAAATTTTTCAACCCCCTGATAACCATCACAGGCAGCAATGACCTCATGACCGTCTTCTTCAAGCAAATAGGTTAAAAGACCACGATTGGCCGCCTGATCGTCTACGACTAATATCTTCAAACCTGAGCCACCTCCACAAAATTGATGCAACCCCAATAATCAACAGGGACCACCTATCATAAAGAATAGCAGGCTTAGCATCAGCGGCCGCTTTTTTGCCTGTTTTAAAGCGGATGAAATGCACGAGGCATATCTGGATCAGTGTCTATCCCTTCGAATCGAGCGTAAATACACCATCCCAGTCTGCACGCGGTGGGTTGTTTATATACTGCTCACATCGATCAACATAAGTTTTACTCGGCCCATCTTCCTGGGCAATGGCAAGGGCGAGCTTAAAACCAGCCTTGGCGGCAACATAATCACGCTCCTTATATAATTCATGGGCCTTGTTGTATTGGCTAATCAAATCTGCCACTAGCCCTTGCGTCTTATCTTTACGCTCTAGCAACTGATAAACTTTAATGGCTTCGCTTTTACCAACCACACGAATGGTATCCAGTTCACGCACATCCACAAAATCTTTGGTCTGCAGATAGGTTGCCTCTGAAATCATCAAATCGGAACCATAGGCTTTATTCGCGCCTTCTAATCTTGCCGCCAGATTCACTGCGTCCCCCATCATGGTGTAGTCCATTCGTTGCGCCGAACCCATATTGCCAACAACCATTTCGCCGGTATTTAGCCCCATTCTAACGTTGATTGCCGGGCGGCCCATTTTTTCCCAGCTCTGGCGTAACGACACCAGTGAGTTATTCATATCGATACTTGCTAGACAGGCTAATTTTGCATGTTGTTCCTGGATACCCGGCGCACCCCAAAAAGCGATAATGGCATCACCTTCAAATTTGTCGATGGTACCATCCATACCGATAATAATATTACACATTTCGGTCAGGTATTCATTGAGTGCGAGGACTAGCTCAGGGGGTGTCATTTTTTCTGAAAATGATGAAAATCCAGCGATATCAGAAAAATAAGCAGTCATCTCTCTGAGCTCTCCGCCGAGGGTTAATTTATCGGGATCCTTGACCAGGTCAGAAACCACTGAGGGCGACAGATATTGTCCAAAAGCATCTTTGATTAAGGCTTTTTGACCCATCTCTGCCAGATAAAATTTTGCATTGATACCTGCAATAGAAAACATTGATGCAAGCAAAATATAACTGACGGAGATAATCAGCCCAGAATAAACGTATAATAAACTTGCACCTACGACGAACGCCGCAACCAGGCCAATACTCAGGCTATTACGCGGCAGCGGATTAGTTATCATCTTGGTCGCGATGAAACAACACATCATTATCAATGCCAGCAACACTTCATAGATAAAAGATGCCGGTCTTAAAGTACCACCTTTCAATAAGGTAGCAATCGTATCGGCAATTATCGACACCCCGTAGACATTCCCCACAGGGGTTTCAAATTCGTCGTGAGCAACTTCAGCAACTTCGCCAATCAGCACGATTTTGCCCTCGACCAGGAAAGCCAGCTCCTCAAGCTCCTCTTCATCTTCAGCAAAAATTATTTCTGACGCAGACAACCCAACCACTTCGTGTAGTCGTGACGCACCACCAATACCATTTGCAGGTAATAGAGGATAATCGATATACAGGTCATTAAATTGATCCAGCTGAATGCTTAGGTCCTCTCCAATTTGCAAAACATGCTCATCAAGAGAAATTTGATCTGTGCCCAGAAAGTTAGCCACCGCTTTAACAGCAAACGGCCATTCACCGGACTCTTCGCTAACCTGCGGGTATATTCTCAGCCGTACGATGCTTTCGGAAATGGAACTGTTAGCAGATATATTGGAATATCCAGAGGCCGTAACGACGTCAAACCGAGGAATAGCCTTATTCAATAACAAGAACTGATCAGCAGCAAACTGCGCCTGAGATACTAGCTGTACATTACCAGCTTCCTGCATCGCATCTTCTAAAGTAGGATCTTCACCATAAGCACTATTAAAATCCAACAACATATCCACTGCGATGACCACCGCCCCCATCTCTTTGAGACGGACAATGATTGTTGCCAGGTCTGTCCTGCGCAGTGGGAACTTATCATATTCCTCATAAAACGATTCATCGGTATAAATAATCACCACATCATCGGAGGGAGCAGTTACCGCCTGATCTGCATAATAGGTCCTTAATAAATGTCGATAGGACAAGGTTTCATCTTCTACCAGCGAGAATGCCTCTGTATATTCGAGAAAAACAGCAAATAGAAAAAATAGAACAATAGTGATGACATCGTATTGTTTGCGAATTACGCCCATTTAAATCTCGTCCTTTGAGAGTTCGGCTTTTGACAAAAAAAAACCCGGTTAGATCATACTAGATCATTTCGGGTTTTTTTAGTTGTGTAACACCACTGTTTGTATTTATTTATAAGTTTATCAAGCTTTAATTCAAACTAGCAAATCTCTGATGAAGGTCTATTTATACCAACTAAGTATCGCATCCTGTTCTTGACGAAAATCACCGTTTAATTAGCCGGCCTGATTAAAGCGGCTAAAAATCCTCTTCCAGCGAGGCGTTATAAAGCCTGGCTTCATTCTTTTTCAGGTCGCTCAATTTCAAATCGTGATAGGCGCCAATTAATAACGGCCGCATATCATTATCATCAGGATTTTCATCAAAGTATTGACGATAGACGTCCATTGCGGCCACAAACATCAAATTCGACTCCAGCAAGTCGGTAGATAAGAAAATATCATCACCAAAGCCCTTTAGAGCCGATAATATTTTTCCTTCCTGACTTGTACCCACCCAGGAAAAAGTTGAGTCTCGCTTCGGAATATACACAATACCGTCGTTATCCAATACTTCTACACGATAACTATGCTCACCTTCAGCAACATTTTCTACTGCGAACCGAATCATTTCTGCATTGGAGTTAGCAGCAATTTCATGCACCGTATCATCAATTACTAGCCGATAGGAATATTCAGGACAGGCATTACGCCAGACTAAATTCGGATAATTTGAAGACAGAGCAACCTTTCGAATTGTTCTTACTTTACTATCGCAAGATGCTTCTCCAGGCTTGGAGACACTACGCCGTACCGTGGTATAGCGCTGAGCCTTTGCAAATTTGTTAGAAAGACCCTGCAAGATATTGGCAGACTCAGTTTTTGGCGCCGACAGGCTACCCGAAACTACTTTGACCTCTCCGTCCATGATAGAGATTTCACTATTTGAGCTAAGTTGTTGCGCCTGACCCGATTGCTGATTAATCAATTTCGCCTGACCATCGGCCCCAGTTTTAATTTTATAACCGGCAAATAGATATTTTGTCCGCCGAACTGCTCTCCAGGTGGTTCCGTTCCTTGAGTACTGTACTTCTCCGCTCACCTGGACCAACTTTGCAACCGGTGGCTCTTTCGCACTCGCAGGGCTTGTTAAGCCCAACACAATAGCTGCTAATAGCAACCCCATACGTATAAATTTCAATTTCATTTTTACTCTCCTCAAAACAATCAACCCAGTTAGCGACTTAGCTAACTTGGCAACAATTTGCCATTTGCCTACTTTCTCGTGCCAGCCCTCATTATAGTTAAAGCGCTAGTGTTCAAGAGCGACTGCCACCTGATGTAGGAAGTTATTAATCATTGATACGATATATTAGTCTTATAGGATTAGGAATGTGCAGCCATTTGTCGGCCTACTTCTGGGTTTCATCCATCAAACTTTTTCTGAATAAACCCAATCAGTGCTTAGTTCCCAGTTCGACGACTGAATCCACCACCCAGCGGCCACACAGGCACGCTATATTGGATATGAAAAGTGGCTGTAGTAAGTGAACACGAAAAGCTAAGACCCAAGTATATATTCCATTTCTACCCCAGCGACCTCAATTTTGTCACCCGATTCTAGCTTGCGAGATTTAAAACCTGTTGGCTCACCATTTACCAGCGGCACTCTATGCTTGTCTTTGCCACCATCCACATGAATAATGAAATGGCCCTGAGGCTTTTTAGAAACCGCAGCAATCTGCACACCTGGTTCACCAATTGTAGTAAGGCCCACTTGTAGGCGAATTTTTTCACCCGAATTTTCCCCGCTTATGACCTGTAAAAAACCGTCCAGGTTAGCCATTGCCTGAGCGCGGGTTTCCCCCACTCTGGCAGCAACGACTGCCGGTGAACGCGGTTTTAGCCCAGTTTCTTTCACCTTTCGCGCGGGTTTGGTTGCCCCTTGAATGCCTGGTCTGGTCGCAACTGAATTGGCGACGGTAGCCGGTTTAGACACCTCTTGCCTACTTTTAACCGGAGACCTGAGTTTTTTCCGAACTGTCGCTGCTAACTTCGACCTGGGTTTAACCGGACTAATTAGAAATTTTAACTGGTGTTCGCCAATAGCCACAACATCATTATGTTTTAAATTATGCTGCATCACTTTATTGCCGGCCACCATTATTCCATTGGTGCTATTCAAATCTTTTACGATATATCCGTCACCAGCTTTGTGTATTTCGGCATGGTTACCACTGATTGCAGGGTCCTTAATCGAAATATCACAGTCTGACTTTCGACCAATAGTAGTGATGTCCCTACTAACGACAAGCTGGGCAATAGGCTTGTCTTTTATGATAATCACCTTAACTGACATACTTGCCCCAGAAAATTATAGTTTCAAAATTGAGCATTAATTCACTCAAACCAGTTAGCTATCCGCTTCAAGATACCACCTTTTGCAGAATAGGAATTTAGAATTTTGGTAAGCACTACCGAGATATTATCTTTACCACCGCTGGCATTGGCTACATCAATGAGATGGCTAGCAGTTTCCCCCAGATTATCACCCAACTCTTTTATGCTAGCGGCTATATCCTGATCCCTTACAAGATCGGTCAAACCATCTGAACACATTAAGTAAATATCCCCTATCTTCACCTTATACTCATTAACTTCTGCCTCGACTGAAGGCGCAATGCCAACCGCACGGGTGACGACATTTTTCTTGGCCGAAGACCTCGCTTCTTCTGCAGTATATAATCCTTTATCAAGTAATTCCTGCACATAACTATGATCTTTCGTAAGCTGTTCTATCTTACCATCTCGGTAGCGATACATTCGAGAATCACCGATATGCCCCACTGCGACTTTGTTTTCATAAAACAAACTAGCCACCACGGTGGTACCCATTCCCTGACATTGAGGTTGGGTTTGTGAAACATGAAAAACAGCATTATTTGCCTTTTCTATTGCATGCTTAAGTACCCTTATAGGTAATGGCAAATTTTCATTTGAATCTGGCAGCTCCAGTTCGATCTGGGTATTACCTGTTTGATATTCCCTTAGATCATCCATTAATAAATGCACAGTCATCGAGCTGGCAACTTCGCCTGCATTAAGCCCCCCCATACCGTCAGCCAATACCGCAAGACCAATTTGTTCTTCGCCGCTTAAGCTATCTTCATTATGTTCGCGTATTTGCCCAACATCAGTCTGACAGACTATTTGAATTTTACCCTTAAGGTTCATCTATTTCCTCGGATATCGATTGCATTCGATTTAGACAGACCCGCAGGTGCTGTGCCATCTTCTTGCCCGATTGATATCGCTTTTCAGGTTTTTTACCAATTGAATTATGTATGACCTTTCTCAGCGCCGGCGGAATATCAGGCTTTACCTTCTTAATGTCGATTGGCGGGTCATTAACAATTGAATACATCAATGTTGCCATCGATTCCGCTTTAAAGGGCAGTTCAGCAGAACATAGTTGATATAACACCACGCCTAAAGAAAAAAGGTCGGCTCGACCATCAACTTTCTTGCCCATGCATTGCTCTGGCGACATATAGTTGGGCGTTCCAAGCACTGTGCCGGTCCTGGTTTTACTTGAATCAGTTATACGTGCGATGCCGAAATCTGCCAACTTAACGGTATGGGACTCCGCATCATACATAATATTTGACGGTTTAATATCACGGTGAACTACTTTCTGACCGTGAGCATAATCCAGCGCCTCAGCACACTGGATAGCAATGGCTAGAACTTCTTCGATTGGCAAAAGGTCCGCCAGCTTAATATGGCTATCCAAATCAGACCCTTTTAATAGCTCCATGGCAATATAAGCCAAATCATTTTCTTCACCTGCATCATAGATGGCCACGATATTAGCGTGATTTAAGCGACCCGCAGACTCTGCTTCACGAAAAAAACGCGACTTTACTTCGGCTAACTCATCTCCATCAAATTCGTTTGCCAACGCCATAGTTTTTATGGCGACCTGACGATTAATTTTTGGGTCAAGACCGAGATAGACTATACCCATCGCACCCTGCCCCAGTTCTTTCTCTACTTTATAACGACCTAGCATCGGCTTCTCGATAGTACCGTCTTCACCAATAATCGTAGCTGACAACATACCCTGGCCTGACCCGCCAACCAACAGCGCATCTTCTAATGACTCACAACGTTTAATGCGTTTTTTTACATCTCGAAACCCAGACTTTACGGCAGCAATATATTCGTAACTCACCTGGGCTTTATTGAATTGTCGCTTACGTTCGTAATCAAGCCCCAGATTGTAGATCAACTCGAAACTCGCTTCCTCCTTTGGACAACGCCTAAATTTCTCAAAAGCTGCGTCTAACTGACCCTGCCCCTGATAAGCTAACCCCAACATGCGGTTACTTTCGGCTGAATCCGCGGCAGATGCCAACTGACCCTGTTCCGAGAGAATATAAAATCGCATGCTCATACATATTACGCTGACAAATCCTGCAAGAGCTGCATAGGTCATAGAAATAACCAGGCCCCAATAAATATAGATTGCCGTTGCTGCAGCGGCGCATACGAAGAAAACCGCTGCTTGCATCAATAACCTGGCAAACATATTTTTAAAAACACTAGTGGCAATCAATAACAACAAAAAAATCAACGAGGCAAACGCCTCTACACCCACCCCAGCCGGCCTTAAAGGCGCTCCATTCAACAGGGTATGGACAATGTCAGCAATAATTTCGACCCCATAAACCTGACCTACGGGAGTATTAAATTTGTCGTGGGTGACCTCCCAGGTATCGCCAATTAGAACAATCTTATCTTCGAAAACATATCGGTATTCTTCAAGTTCTTCTTCATCCAGGTCTCCTAGCTCCAAAATTTCTAGTGCTGAAAAACCTGCCTGCCCCTGATAGAGAAATTGCACCCCCTCCTCGAGGCCAGGGAAATCGATATACATGTCGCCATATTGATCAAGCGGTACATTTATTTCACCTAACTTCAACACACCGGATTCAATCGTTGGCTCAACACCCAGGTACATAGCCACTGCCTGAATAGCAAAAGGCCAACCATCCACATTGTTAGTAATCTGTTCATGTACTCGCAAGCGGGCTAAATTATCCACAATGACACTTGTTGGCGTAAGATTCGAATAACCTGACCTGGTCACTGCATTCAGTGTGTCATTGGGATAAGCCAGCCTGATAAACTGCTCACCTGTGAAATTGGCAAAAGAAATAAGCAGCACATTACCTTCAGCAAACATTTCTGCGGTCGGCTCGTCTTCACCATAGGATGACCGATAATCCATCAGATAGTCGACCCCGATGACCTTCGCTCCAAACTGAGATAAGCGCTTCGCCACCTCCCCAAGGTCAGTGCGCCGAAAGGGAAAGCTGCCATATTCAGCGTACAACTCCTCATCCAGACCGATAACAATAATGTCGGAATTAAGTTGGCTATGCTCCGACGCGCCCAAACTATTGCGCAATATATGCCGCAAAGAAATTGTCTGATCTTCTAACAAAGAAAATACTTCATAATATTCTGCCGGAATGGTCGCCAGAAAAAATAGTAATGTGGCAACTATATCCCAACGCTTTAAGGGATTTTTCATGAGTAGTCCTGTCTCAAAAAACCAATCGCTTGTGCTTCATCCAATCCATACCCCAGCCGGTCAATACATACAGCCCAACAATCAACTTGCTGCCATCTGGTGCTCTGCACAAATACTTCCATATACACAGTGTCCTTCTTTTGGGCCTATTATTGCCCCTTCATTACCGACTTGTCTATTGCTCGCACCCAACCCACAATTCTAGTATTCTCCGCTCTTTATCTAAAATCAAGATTTTGAGGTCCTATGCTTGCCGTAATCTCGCCTGCTAAAACACTAGATTTTGAGTCTGCACCACTCACTACGAAAAGCTCAAATTGTGACTATCTGGAGCAATCATCCCAGCTCATTTCAACCATGCGCCAGCAGTCACCTAAACAACTTAGCAAATTAATGAAGATCAGCCCCAAACTCGCCGAACTCAACGCGCAAAGATATACCGACTGGAATTTGGCAGACTCTACAGAAAACACCCGACAGGCACTTTTGGCGTTTAAGGGAGACGTATATTTAGGCCTCGCAGTAGAAAACTATACTGCGGCAGATTTCACCTTTGCGCAAAAGAACCTACGTATCCTATCAGGCCTGTACGGCCTCTTAAAACCACTTGATCTGATTCAGCCCTACCGGCTGGAAATGGGCACCAAAATTAATACCGCCAACGGCAATAACCTTTATCAGTTCTGGGGTGACGATATTACCAACGGTATCACTACAGCATTGGCCTCGCATCGCAACAAAAGCCTGATCAATCTTGCTTCCAATGAATACTTCAAAGCCATCAATCCCAATTTATTACCGGGCAAGCTAATCACACCGATTTTCAAAGATTATAGTAATGGTAGCTATAAGGTACTTGGTTTTTTTGCCAAAAAAGCACGCGGCTACATGAGCACATTTATCATCAAAAATAGAATTAAGAAACCAGAGGATCTTAAATTATTTTCGACCGACGGCTATAAGTTTGATCCTGACCTGTCCTCTGAATTCGACTGGGTTTTTAGCCGAAAAATTAAGCAGTAGCCGAACCCAGGTTTTCTTAAATGCCATTACTAATAATAAACCAACAAATTGCCAAACACGCCATGCCCGGCAATACAGAATGGACTTCAACTTGAATAGACTCGGCGTTATCGTAAACCCCATGTCTGGTAGAGACGTCAGGCGGGTAGCAGCAAAAGCAAGTACTAGCACCCATCACGACAAGCAGCAACACATTACCCGCATAGTATTGGGGGCGCTTGAGCATGGTGTGGATGAGATATTGCTTGCCGATGAACCTTTTAAAATTAATCGGCGCGCGGTGGAAAATTTACCTGCAAGAAATAAGGTCAAAATACTGAAATTTCGCCTGCAACATAGTGAACAGGATACTGTTCAAATGACGCAGCTGATGTGGGATGCAGGCTGTCGGGTTTTTGTTGTTCTGGGGGGAGATGGCACCAGTAGAATTGTCGCAAAAACAAGGCCAGAAGCGATTATTTTACCCTTATCAACAGGTACTAATAATGTTTTCCCACAATTCGTCGAAGCCTCAATTGCCGGTGCAGCAGCAGGCCTGGTAGCATCGCAGCAAATAGACTATAAGACACACTGCTTTCGCTGTAAGCTCATTCATATTTCTGTCAATAACGTACCCAGGGATATTGCTCTGATCGACGCAGTCTTACTCCAAAACGATCATCTGGGCAGCTTTTTACCATTCGCTGCGGAAAATTTAAGCAGCATCTTTTTAAGTCGAGCAGAACCCGCCTCCGTAGGTATGTCCCCTATTGGCGGTTATCTCATGCCCTGTTCACAGTTAGATGACTATGGCGTACTGGTACAATGCGGTAAAAATAGACAAGGTCGCCATATCAGAGCACCTATATCCCCCGGGCTATACGGAAATGTCCCGATTCAATCTGTTTCCAAAATGACGCTTGACCAGGCCTACTCTGCCCAACAGGATGCCATTCTGGCTGTTGATGGCGATCGCATCATAAAATTAAATGCAACCGACGAACTAGCAATAACAATTCGCAAAGATGGCCCTTTTATAATTGAACCAGCAAAAATCATGGCCAGCGCGGCAAAATCTGGCCTATTATTTGAATTTCACTAATCAAAAATGCAATATTTAAATATCTAACAGTACCGAACGCATTTGCTCAAACTAAGTAAAGAATCTAAGTAAAGAATCTAAGTAAAGAATCCAAGTAATTACCCTATGTGAACAAATTATTTCAACTTTCACTGTGCCCGAATTTAGGCCCTAAAAACACGGATGAGTGCCAATATAACTAGCTCGGACTCCCCTCTGCTATACTCAAAAAACTATCCTTATTATGCGATTACTCACAAATACCCGAAGAGCGGCTCTAGATGCTAGTATTTTATACATCAACGCATTTTAGGCTTCAAGATTATGCTTAAAACCATCCTCCTGCTCATATTGATCCAAATATTGCCTACGTCGCTTTTTGTGATGAGGGTTTCCGCGGCCCAAACTGCGAATATTGATCAAATTCAGATTGAGCCAGTTATTATTCATAAAACCCTCGTCTGGCCTGATGGCACAAGATATGTCGGTGGTGTCAGTCAAGGTAAACGCTGGGGAAAAGGCACCATATTCTGGACCGACGGCACTCGCTTCATAGGCACTTTTACCAATGACCTGCGGAATGGACCCGGGACGATGATTCTAGAAGACGGAACTATATATCGTGGTTATTTTAAAAATGACTCTTTGGTGGATGAACCCGCAGCCCGAAACAAAAAACCAACAACTGTGCAGCAAAATGTGGCTATCACGCCTTTAGTTGAGCCTTTAATTGAGCCTTTAGTTAAGCCAACAGCCAAAGCCCAGCCAAACTCCATCCAGGTCAAACCAGCATCCACTGGTTCTACAGCAATAAAAACAGCGGCCACAAAAATAGCCACCACCGACCCCACGGGCATAGCACTTACAGACATAGCACTTACAGACATAGCACTTACAAATAAAGCCCCGCTGAACTTAACGCCCACCAACAAGGACAGTGCACGCTCGATAACTGAAGCAAAAGCTATGATGGACCTCTGGGCAGCTGCCTGGTCGGAAAAGAACATCGGCCAATACCTGGCCTATTACTCTGCTGATTTTACTGTGCCTGGCAATTTATCACGTAAACAATGGGAAAAATTACGCCGCTCTCGAATAACCAAACCCAAATCAATTGATGTATTTTTGGTGTACGACAATTTCGCCGTATCTGCAGATGGCCAGGTCGAGATCGAGTTCAACCAGGTTTATAATTCAAATCTGTTCAGCGACCAGTCCAGGAAGCGCGTGGCGTTAAAAAAAGAGGGCGAGTTCTGGCTAATAATGAAAGAAACCAACCTATAGAGCGGACCCTCCCTGACTTGACATCAACCGGCATGAACTTTAAGTTGTTGCAAATTTTGATTTTGGAACAACTATGAGCGACGCACCAACTCCCATCCCAGCCGCCACCATCCTAATGTTACGAGACAGCCCCAACGGGTTAGAAGTATTTATGGTAGTGCGTCATCATCAAATTGACTTTGCCTCAGGTGCGCTGGTTTTTCCGGGCGGCAAGGTTGCAAGCGGAGACGACGCTGTTAGAAACCGTTGTATCGGCGCGCATAAAAGTGACGCTCAACTGGCATTACAGGTAGGCGCAATCCGAGAGGCGTTCGAGGAATGCGGTATATTACTCGCACGTGAGAAGGACAGCGACGAACTCATAAACGGCCAACGCCTCCAATCTCTCGAACATTATCGAGACCCACTGGCTAAAGGTAAATTAGCAATCGGCGAGTTTCTAGAAAAAGAAAACCTGACCCTGGCCTGTGATCTACTCCATCATTACGCTCACTGGATCACACCAGATATGATGCCGAAACGATTTGATACGCATTTCTATCTGGCTAAAGCCCCATCTGACCATATCGCTATTCATGATGGCCATGAATCGGTCGATTCAATCTGGATTACTGCTAAAGCCGCACTTGAAGGGGCTAAAACCAAGAAATATACAATTATTTTTCCTACCCGTATGAATATTGAAATGCTTGAAGAAAGTACTTCAGTAGAAGACGCCATAAGCAATGCAAATGCCAGACAAGTGGTTCCTGTCCTGCCAAAAATTGATGCCCGCGAAGATGGCAATTATTTATGCATTCCAAAAAATGCAGGCTATCGAATTTTTGAAGAAAAAATGTAATTCACCTGGGTCTGTCTTTATTTGAAAGTCATAGCTAACTAATATTTGCAGTGGTCGCCCGGCAACCGCAAACACCTACAAAGTTTTTATTTAAAGCAATAAACGCAAAACCCCGAGAATACTCGGGGCCTGGTAATTATTAACAAATCATCGATTCTAAAATTGACAAACAGGCTTATATATCCCGTTAGCCACCAAAATCGTCGAGGAAGATATTGTCTCGCTCCACACCAAGATCTTCTAACATTTGTATAACAGCGGCATTCATCATAGGCGGTCCACACATATAATATTCACAATCCTCTGGTGAAGGGTGGTTTTGTAGATAATTTTCAAGCAATACATTATGAATAAAGCCTGTATATCCATTCCAGCCCTCTATATTTTGGTCGGATAGCGCTACATGCCAGCTAAAATTGTCGTGATCTGCATCCAGTTTATCGTACTCATCCACATAAAACAGCTCGGTCTCATTTCTACCGCCATACCAGAAACTCATTTTCCGGTCAGTTTTAATTCTCAATAGCTGATCAAAAATATGTGCTCGCATCGGTGCCATACCTGCACCACCGCCAACAAAAATCATTTCATTTTGGGTTTCTTTAGCAAAAAAGTCACCGAACGGCCCAAAAATCGTCACCTTGTCACCTGGCTTCAAGGTGAACAGATAAGAAGACATTTTACCAGGTTCATAATCTGTGCCGGGTGGTGGCGAGGCTATCCTGATATTGAACTTCATTATGCCTTTTTCTTCAGGGTAATTAGCCATCGAATAGGCGCGAATGGTAGTTTCATCTACTTTCGACTTATGCTCAAAGACGCCAAACTTGTCCCAGTCGCCACGATAAGCATCATCAACATCAATTTCTTTATAGTCTATATCGTAAGCAGGAATTTCAAATTGCACAAACCCGCCCGCACGAAAATCAACTTCTTCGCCGTCAGGTAACTTAAGCACTAGTTCCTTAATAAAGGTCGCTACATTATCATTTGATTTGACTTCACATTCCCACCGTTTAACACCAAATATTTCAGCAGGGATTTCAATTTTCATATCTTGCTTAACGGCGGCCTGACAACTCAAACGCCAGCCTTCTTTTGCTTCGCCACGGGTAAAGTGCCCTTCTTCGGTGGACAACATTGACCCTCCGCCATCAAGTATTTTACATCGACACTGGCCACAGGTACCGCCACCACCACAGGCAGAGGACAAGAAAATCCCGGCATCAGCCAACGTTGTAAGTAGTTTTCCACCGGCATGTGTTTGCAGGGTCTTATCCGCGTCGCCGTTAATTGCGATGGATACATCTCCAGTACTCACCAGTTGTTTTCTTGCGCCAAGAATAATAAAAACCAGCATCATAATAATGCCGGTAAACATTGAAACGCCTAGAATTATTTCTGTATTCATAAAAAGTGCTACTTATAACGAAATACCGCCGAAGGACATAAAACCCAACGACATTAAACCCACTGTAATAAATGTAATACCAAGGCCCTGTAAACCGGCCGGAATATCGCTGTATTTGAGTTTTTCTCTAATACCCGCAAGCGTCACAATGGCGACTGCCCAGCCCACACCCGAGCCTATTCCATAAACACTACTTTCCACAAAATCGTAGCCTCGGTTGACCATAAATAATGAACCACCCAATATCGCACAATTTACCGTGATTAACGGCAAAAATACGCCCAGAGCGTTATAAAGTGCCGGCACATACTTATCCAGGAACATCTCCATGATCTGCACAATCGCGGCGATTACACCAATGTAGCTTAGAAAACCAAGAAAGCTTAGATCAACGTCAGGAAAACCAGCCCACGCTAATGCGCCATCGGCTAATAGAAAAGTGAATATCAGATTATTAACAGGTACCGTTATTGACTGCACAACGATGACGGCAATCCCCAGGCCAATAGCTGTTTCAATTTTTTTAGAAATGGCGATAAAGGTACACATGCCCAAAAAGAACACCAACGCCATATTTTCAATAAAAATCGCTTTGATAAAAAGACTTAGATAATATTCAAACATCTGCTGATCCAACCCAATCTATGATTGTGACAGGGCGGTGTGCCCGCCTATTTCGTATTCCGGTGCCTCTACCTGTTCTGTCTTCCAGGACCGTAAAGCCCAGATCAACAAACCAATGATAAAAAAGGCACTCGGTGGCAATAGCATCATACCCATCGGGTTATACCAACCGCCATTGGTAATGAGAGGCATAATTTCAATCCCAAACAGGCTACCAGAACCAAAAAATTCTCTAATTGCTGCCACACTCATTAGCACCACGCTATAACCTAAGCCATTACCAATTCCATCCACAAAACTAATACCAGGCGGGTTTTGCATGGCAAACGCTTCTGCCCTGCCCATCACGATACAATTGGTAATAATCAAACCAATGAATACTGTCAACTGCTTGCTCATGTCGTAGGCGACTGCACCGAGCACCTGATCAACCACAATAACTAACGATGCAATTACCGTCATCTGGACGATAATCCGTATACTGGTAGGTATTCTATTTCTAATTAAAGAAATCAGCATATTGGAAAAAGCTGTAACCACGGTAAGCGCAATACACATCACCAGTGCAACGCTCATTTTTGTTGTTACGGCGAGCGCTGAACAAATCCCCAATATTTGCAACCCAATAGGGTTGTTGGTAAATATCGGTGCTAGCAAAACCTCTTTAACATTGGACATGACGCTCTACCCCTTTATATTCTTTAGCAGTGGCCCGAAGCCCTGTTCGCCCAGCCAGAATGCAATCAAATTCTGCACACCACGACTAGTTAATGACGCACCAGATAAACCGTCCACTTCGTGTACCAGTGTCTTAGAAGCAGGATTTACAGCTCCCTTAACCACCGTTAATGCGACTTGTCCGTCAGCATCAAATATTTCTTTGCCTATCCACAGGTTTTTCCATCTTGGATTTTCAACCTCGCCACCAAGACCGGCTGTTTCACCATGTTCATAAAATGTTATACCGATAACGGTATTAAAATCGTTCTCCAGAGCAACGAACCCATAGAGTACAGACCAGAGACCATAACCATGTATGGGTAATACGATCTTGTCTATCTGTTTATCTTTTTTCAGTAGATAGGCAACGCTATATTGGGCGCGGCGACCAATAGAAGCTATATCTTCTTTTGTTGCCAAAGCCATGGACAGATCAGGGTCCTTCGAAGCACGACGCTGGTCATATTTAGAAAGATCTATTCCTAGCGCAGACGATTCGTCCAGGGTCAATAATCTATTTGCATCAAGGTCAACAAGGCGTAATTCAAATTCTCTAAACAATTCGCCGATTTGTGCTTCTTTTGTTACCCCAGGTTGAAACAGGCCAGCTGCGATCAGGATGTTCTTATTACGATCCTGTTCTTTATTCGCCAATCGCATCGGTTTTAAACTTACAGCCGAGCCTGCGACGATTATTGCGCTAACCAGACATACTGACAACGCCATACCAATGACATTTTTGATGGAGTCCTTATTATCAGCCACGCGCAAGTCTCCTTTTGATATTTGCCCGGACAACAAACCAGTCGATCAACGGTGCGAATAAATTGGCAAACAAAATAGCTAGCATCATACCTTCTGGGAAGGCTGGGTTAATCACCCGAATCAACACCACCATCACCCCAATCAATATACCAAAGGCCCATTTGCCGGTATCTGTCATGGCTGCAGACACGGGGTCCGTCGCCATATACAGCATACCAAATGCAAACCCACCCACTACCATATGCCAGTACCAGGGCATGGCAAACATTGGGTTAGTATCCGAACCGATGAAGTTAAACAATGTGGACAGACCAATCATGCCCAGCATGACACCCGACACTATCCGCCAGGAAGCAATTTTGGTGAATAACAACAGAAAACCACCAATGAAAATTGCCAGAGTTGAGGTCTCACCCACCGAACCCTGGATATTGCCGATAAATGCACTGGTCCATGTTATGCCGTTGGCCATGACCCCTGCCATACCTTCTGCAGCCGCAATACCTAGCGCAGTCGCACCACTGAAACCATCAAGCGCAGTCCACACTGCATCGCCAGACATTTGCGCTGGGTAGGCAAAAAACAAAAATGCTCGACCCGTTAAGGCCGGGTTCAAAAAGTTTTTGCCCACTCCACCAAATATCTCTTTACCGATGACAACACCAAAAGAAATACCTATCGCAACCTGCCACAGAGGAATTGTAGCGGGCAGTATTAAGGCAAACAAAATACTGGTAACAAAAAAACCTTCTGTTATTTCATGACCTCGCTTGATGGCAAATAACACCTCCCAAAAAGCACCTGTAATAAAGGTAATGATATAAATCGGAACAAAAAAGACACCACCATAAACCAGGCAGTCCCACCAGTTCGCCGCGTCATAACCTGCAATCAGCTCCAATATCCAACCGCGCCAACCAGGCAACGACTCAACACCCAGAGCTTCCATTGAACCCAGTGCCTGCATGCCTACGAAGTACATACCAGCAAACATGGGGAAAAACGCACATAGCCAGACGGTAGTCATTACACGTTTAACTTCAACCGCGTCACGAACATGAGACGCACCACTAGTTACTGACCCAGGCGAATATAATATGGTATCTATGGCTTCATACAACGCATAAAACTTTGCGTATTTGCCACCCGGCTCAAAATCCGGTTCAATCTTATCTAAAAACTTTCTTAGCGCCATGTATCTATTATCCCTCCGCCTCTATTCGCGTTAACATTTCACGTAAATAGGGACCATATTCATACTTTCCTGGGCAAGCGAAAGTACAGAGTGCCAGATCCTCTTCATCGAGTTCCAAACAACCAAGTTGAATTGAGCTTTCCACATCACCGACTAACAACGCGCGTAATAACTGCGTCGCCAGGATATCGAGGGGCATCACTTCCTCATAAGTACCCAGTGGTACCATCGCTCGCGCACTGCCACCAGTATTAGTTGTCATCGCCAATTTCTTACTACCGATAAAAGTCGAGGTGAATAACCGAGTTAAAGAAAAACGGCTTGCGCCCGGCATGACGAACCCCATAAATTCACGATCAGTCCCTTCTTGAAGCACGGCGATCTGATCGTGATACCGACCCAAAAATGCGCAAGCACCTGCAGCGGTTCTGCCATCCAGAACTGACCCAGATATTATACGTTGACCCTCGGCAATTTTCTCTTTCGCGGTAATATCCATGAGACTTGCGCCTACACGGGTTCTTACTAATCTTGGGCTAGTAATGCCTGGCCCCGCCAACGAAACAACACGTTCAGTGAAAATTTTACCGGTTAGGAATAGATGACCAATTGCAATTATATTTTGATAGCCAATATGCCAAACCGTTTTTTGTTGGCTCACTGGAGAAAGAAAATGAATATGCGTTCCAACTAGCCCGGCAGGATGAGGACCAGCAAATTGCTCGTTAACAACCTGAGGATTAACCGCAACGGGAATATCACTACCGCCAGCAGTACATACATAGACACGACCATCCGTTAATTTCGCCATCACATCCAGGCCAGCAATAAATTCGTCTTTATTGGCGTTGATAAACAACTCAGGATTAGCAGCAAGCGGGCGTGAATCAATAGCCGTTACAAAAATATTAATGGGAACTGTGGTCGGTACCGGTATTTTACTAGAAGGTCGAGAACGGATCGACGTCCACTCGCCAGACTCAATCAACCTGTCAATTACCTGCTCGCGGCTAAGTTCAGCAACGTCTGATACATCAAAGGTCACTTCAGCATCGCCTTCAACCTCGCCTTCAACCTCAATGACCAAAGACTGAAAAACCCGTTTTTTACCGCGATTAATATGCTTAACCGTGCCCGATGCAGGTGCAGTAAATTTAACCGTATAATTTTTCTTATCAGTAAATAACAACTGCCCTTTACTGACCCGATCACCCTCGGCAACCGCCATTGAGGGTTTTAAACCAACATAGTCTGCACCAACAATAGCCACCGACTGGGCCTCAGGTGCATCTTCTATCGTCTGTACCGGACTACCAGCAATAGGCAGGTCAAGACCTCGTTTTGTTTTAATCATCAGTTACCTAATAACAAGTGATTGAGCAAATATCTTTTGCCTAAATCGTTTTCGAAAACAAGCGAAGCAGACAAAAACGAAATAACCAACTAATTCCTTATCAGCAAATTCTTTAATTGTAGTTCGAGAAATGAATATCAACGGAATTTGTAGCCAATACGCGCATTACCTGTCACACGAATCAACTAACTAAGTGAAAATGAATCGTCGTAAATATAACAAATTGCTATTTCAAGCGCCTCTAAAACCGCGGCCAAGTATAGAGATGTATCGCTCATTAATCTACCAATGCACCACCGCTCAATGGTATTTTTATAAAAAACTCTCCGCTGCCCTGGCAAAAAAATTTCAGACTAATCTGCCTATCAAATTCAGCGCACAAAAAAACCTGCATCTAGCAGGTTTTTTAAATTCTCTAAAACAGCCTAATCAGATTCTATTCGAACAGACTCAGTTTTCGGCTGGGCAGGAATATGCGGATATTTAATGCCCGCCATCTTCTGCGCGACTCGAATAACCTGGCAGGTATAACCAAATTCATTGTCATACCATACATAAAGCACTGCCTGCTTACCTTCTGCAATAGTCGCATGGGCATCGATCATACCGGCATGCCTATCACCCACTAGATCTGAAGACACAACCTCATTTGATTGCGTATAACCCACCTGCCGGTTCATTGCTGAATTCAGCGACACATCGCGCAAAAACTCATTGACCTCATCTCGGGTTACTTCTTTACTCAAGGTAAGGTTAAGAATGGCCATTGAAACATTAGGCACAGGAACTCGGATAGAATTACCGGTCAATTTTCCCTGAAGCTCTGGCAATAATTTCCCAACAGAGCTGGTAGCATTCGATTCCGTCAGTACCATATTCAATGGCGCACTACGACCACGACGTTCTTTAGAATGAATATTATCATGTAGATTCTGATCATCAGTATAAGCATGAACTGTTTCCATATGGCCCCGCTCTATACCAAATCGATCATTCATGCATTTTAATACGGGAACAATCGCATTGGTGGTACAGGAGGCTGCCGCAATAATTTCATCTTCATCGCAAATAATATCCGAATTCACCCCTGATACGATATTTTTCATATCGCCTTTTCCTGAAGTCGTCAGCAGTACTTTAGCAATGCCTTTTGACTTCAAATGCTGACCCAGGCCCTCCCCATCTCGCCATACACCGGAGCTATCAACAACCAGTGCATTATCAATCCCATAGGCCGTGTAATCTATACCTGAAGGATCGCTGGCATAGATGAAACGTATTACATTACCATTACAGATCAGCGCCCGATTTTTTTCATCTACCCGTATAGTGCCCTGAAAACTACCGTGAATGGAATCTCTTCGCAGCAAACTGGCACGCCGGTTCAGGTCTTTAATTTCATCTTTCGGCGGTCTCAATACGACCGCCTTTTGCACGAGATTATGTCCACCACCAGTTTTTTCTATTAACAGTCGGGTAACAAGACGCCCTATACGGCCAAAACCATAGACCACTACATCCCTTGGGTCGTGGGTGACCGATTCAGCGCCGATTATGCTGGAGCAGCTATTTTTCACATAATCTTCCATCGCCTTATTTTCACTATCGGCCATATAATTAGATGTCAGTTTGCCAATATCAATATGGGCTGGCTGGAGGTCCAGACGATATAATATGTCTAGCACTGGATGGGTTTCAAACTCTGACATTTCATTTTTTTCGATTAAACGAACTGAGCGATGAGCTTTCATCAAATCGATTACAGACCTATTATAGAGTGGCACACCATGAATATAGATTACTACATTACGTCGATACAGCCCCCCTATCATGGGAATCATAGCTTCGGCAAGCGCTTCACGCTCTTTCCAATCAGCGAATACACCATCAAGACCAGGTCGAGCCACAGAAAACTCCTATAAAACATCAATAAATGGGAAAGGTCAGAAATAACTAACTAAATTTGTTACCCTGAATAAAGCCTAGATTGCAAAATACCTGGGCACAAATTTTCGTGCGACATTATCGAGTGTTGAACCTACTAACGCAATAGCCTCTCGTTGTTATTTATTTCCGTCTATCCAAAATCAGTAACCGGCGGTCTTGATCAATACGAAAATCATAATGGCTTAAAAAATTCATTCCCAGCAGCCCATCGACCTTGCCCAACATCTGTAAATCCAGCACACCGACGGCGACCTTTTGTAGCACAGCAGCACCCAGGGCCAGGCTATCCAGGGTCACTACAGACGCCTCAACCATCCCCCCCGCTGTCATAAAACTTTGCTGCTGACTCGACAGTTGATAACCAAGGCGGTTCAAAATTGACGGTCGGAGTATTGTCATCATGGCACCTGTATCTATCAACAGCAGCAAAGATTCACGCTCATCCACCCGTGCTTGCACAATAAATTGACCGCCGTTCACAAGCAGCGGCAATTCAACTAGATTTCTGCCAGCTAGCACGGTTCGCTGCTCTATCTCAGCCATCAACTGACGTGCTTTTTCACCAAGTACACTATGATTTGATATCTGTGCAAGTGGGGTCAGCGCCGCAGATAGATTCCCCATCTGGATACGTAGCAAACCCAACTGCATATAGTAATCAGCAATTTGGGGCAACGTTAAGGTCAATTTTTCATACAACTGGTCAAGCTGCTGATACCTATCTGCAGCAACCAACTGCCGACTATATCGCGCTACTACGGCTAACAAAGTGGCCTCAAATGACGCCTGCTGTTCTACTGTCTGGATAAGCAGCGAGGCTTGTAATAACAGCTCGACAGCCTTGTCAACCTGGCCCTGTTTTTCGTATTCAGCACTAAGCCTTGCCAAAGTATTATAAGTTTCACCTTCAGAATCAATTTGGGTCTGGAGTAATTCTATCCGGTGAGTAGCCGAATGGCCTGACAATCCATTTCGAAAATCAGATTCCACCTTGCTTATTTTTTTATCCATCGGGCCGTGATCTTTCACCAACTGACCCGCTAACAACGGTTCAATGGCCATTTTATTTTGCCCGTTATTAATACCACCCCGAATCCACCAGCCGAGGCATAGGCCAACGATCAGAGCAACCATAATCAGCCCGCTATTGGCATTCAAGTTTTTCAAATAAACCCCTGTAGGAATTCAAGCTTTCCTCATACCTTGGTATTATCGGCCTTGCGTTCCTGTAATACCGCTCTTGTATTCTTGCAATGTCTTGTGTTCTTGCATTGACAGTGTAACCTTTGTGCCCGTTCATTTAGACAGTAGCCTAACAGTTAAGGAAAAAGATGACCCAATCCCAGCGGCCCAACATAATCAACCTGGGTAAATATAGAACGCCAGTCAAATCGAACGAACGACGCCATTGGGCGAACCTTCCGGGCAGCGCGCAATCGTTGGCAATTGCGCAAACCCTGGCGCAACAGAAAAAATTTGCGTTGGTCATCGCCGCTGATTCGCAAACGGCAGAACAAACCTATAATGAGCTTAACTTCTTTCTTTCTGATGACCAAGAAGTGCTTTTATTCCCGGATTGGGAAACCTTGATCTACGATAGTTTTTCTCCGCACCAGGACATTATCTCTAACCGCCTGGCCATCTTAAATCGACTCCCTGACCTAACCACCGGCGTATTAGTTGTGCCGGCCACAACTATTATGCAGCGTATTGCACCACGATCATTCACCCTGGGAAACAGCCTGTTGCTTGAAATAGGCCAGAAGTTTGATATACCCAGTATGCGTAGGAAATTACAATCCACTGCCTATCGTTGTGTAGAAACCGTGTTGGAACATGGCGAATACGCCATTCGCGGGGCAATTATGGATATATTTCCTATGGGCTCATCACTGCCGTATCGGGTAGATCTATTTGATGATGAGATAGAGACCCTGCGCACGTTCGACACTGAAACACAATTATCCATTGATAAGGTCAACAGCATTAAATTGCTGCCGGCTAAAGAATTTCCTTTTAATCCAGAGGATATATCGAAATTCCAGGATAAATGGCACCAGTCTTTCCAGATCGACTCCCGTAACTGTACGGTATATCAGGATATTGCGCAGGGTCTATCTCCTGCAGGAATCGAATATTTCTTACCCCTGTTTTATGACCAGCTTGAAACCTTATTTGACTATTTACCTGACAATACACTGATTTTTAACAGCGACATTGAAACCACCGTTGAGGCGTATTGGCAACAGGCACAAGGTAGATTTGAAAACTTACGGCATGATATTCAAAGGCCCATATTACCACCCATTGATCTCCTCATTTCTTTAGATAGCCTGTTTGCCGAATGCAACAAACGTCCTAGAATAAGCCTGGTTTCAGAAACAACAAAAGGCGATAGTTTTGATTTCATCGACATGCCCGATATCGCCATTAAAGAACGGCAACAACAACCCCTGTCGCAATTACACACACTTATTGAAGAACAATCGCTTAAGGTGATTATTCTGGCCGAGTCAAATGGGCGCAGAGAGGTCATTGATGAAATTTTTAGCCGCAATGGTATTGCCTGTACTCAGGTTGAAGACTGGCAATCAGCGCTTGCAACCGCCGTTTCACCGCAGGTCGATCCCGATATAGCAGGCTCGGCAAAAAAACCGCATATTCTACTGGCAGTATCGCCCCTCGAAAGAGGTTTTTATCTTGCCAGTGAAAAACTACTACTGGTTACCGAACCACAATTATTTGGCGAACATGTATTACAACAGCGACGCCGAGAGAAACAACAGGACAACGCCGCTGAACTGGTCGTCAAAAGTTTAACTGAACTAAACATTGGCTCTCCCGTGGTTCATATTGACCATGGCGCCGGTCGGTATCTTGGACTTGAAACACTGGACATTCTTGATCAGGAAACTGAGTTTCTCTGCCTGAGTTATCAGGATGAAGCAAAATTATATGTGCCTGTTGCATCGCTACACCTTATATCTCGATACGGCGGCTCAGATGAAAAACTCGCCCCATTACATCGTCTCGGTTCTGATGTATGGGAAAAAGCCAAAAGAAAGGCCGCCGAACAAATACGCGACGTCGCTGCAGAACTACTTAATATCTATGCCAGGAGAGAAGCAAAAAAAGGTCACGCCTATCCTCAACCTGACGAAGCCTACTTCCAGTTTTCAGCCGCCTTCCCATTTGAGGAAACTGTAGATCAACAAAACGCCATTCAACGCGTGATTAGCGATATGGTGCAAAACAAAGCCATGGATCACCTGATTTGTGGTGATGTCGGTTTCGGCAAAACAGAAGTTGCCATGCGGGCAACCTTTCTCGCAATCCAGTCAGGTAAACAGGTCGCTATATTAGTGCCCACAACGTTACTTGCCCAACAACACGAATCTACCTTTAAAGACCGTTTTGCAGACTGGCCCGTTAATATTGAGTCAATATCTAGATTTAAGTCAAAAAAGCAGCAAAAACTAATTTTCGAGAAAATGGCTGAAGGCAACGTCGATATCGTTATAGGCACTCACGGGTTAATTCAGGACCAGGTGAATTTTAAAAACCTGGGCCTGGTTATAATTGATGAAGAGCATCGCTTTGGCGTCCGTCAGAAGGAAAAATTAAAATCATTGCGCTCTGAAGTAGATATATTAACCATGACTGCCACACCCATTCCGCGTACGTTAAATATGGCGATGTCAGGCATGCGGGATCTAACAATCATTGCCACCCCGCCTGCAAAACGCCTATCGATCAAAACATTTATCCGCCAACACAATGACGGACTGATTAAAGAAGCCATACAACGCGAACTAATGCGTGGCGGTCAAGTCTACTATCTACATAACGAAGTCAAAGACATAGAAAGTACTGCACATCAAATACAAACACTGGTACCAGAGGCCAGAATCAGCATCGGTCACGGTCAAATGCGTGAACGCGAACTTGAACAGGTAATGTCGGATTTTTATCACAAAAGAACCAACCTGTTGGTATGTACCACTATCATCGAAACTGGGATAGATATTCCTAACGCCAATACCATCATTATCGATCGAGCTGATAAGTTTGGCCTGGCGCAAATTCATCAGCTCAGAGGCCGCGTCGGACGATCACACCACCAGGCCTATGCCTATCTGTTAACACCGCACCCCAAAGCCATGACCAGTGACGCAGTCAAACGCCTTGATGCCATTAACGAGGCTCAGGAATTGGGTTCAGGGTTTATACTTGCTAGCCATGACCTTGAAATTAGGGGCGCAGGAGAACTTCTGGGCGATGAACAAACCGGTAATATGCAAACCATTGGGTTTTCGCTCTTTATGGAAATGTTGGATCAGGCGGTTAAAGCAATTAAGGAAGGCAAAACACCCAACCTTGATCGACCACTTAAAGATGATACCGAAGTCAACCTGAGGCTACCGGCACTCATTCCAGAAGCGTATTTGCCCGATGTACATAGTCGGCTGGTTTTATACAAACGTATTTCCAATGCCGAGCAATCAGCACAACTCAAAAGTCTACAGGTAGAGATGATCGATCGATTCGGCCTGTTACCAGAACCGGTTAAATCTTTGTTTCGTATCACCCAACTAAAATTGGCAGCTGAAAGTCTTGGTATTAAAAAAATTGATGTAGGTGAAAACAATGGCAAGTTCGAATTTAGCCAGGATACCAGCATCGACCCTTTCCTTATTGTGAAACTAGTTCAGGCTGACCCGCAGCGATACCGCCTTGCCACTCAAAACCAGTTAACCTTCACTGAGAACATGCATGAGCCTGAAACAAGATTCCAGAAAACAGAACAACTACTAGAACGACTTGCGGTACCAGCGACCTAACTAAAGAGTATATATTTTGCCAAGACGACTAACATGGATCCTTTTCGGCCTACTGCTGAGTCAGAATAGTCTGGCCATCAATCCCAATGCCGACTGGTATCATATAGAAATCATATTATTTGCAATTAACAAACCCACTACCAGCGGTGAATTCTGGCCCCTTAACGACCACACCTATCCGGTGAATATGATTAGTATTGGCAATACCGAAGAACAATCTCCGTATACGCTTGATCAACTAAAGCAAATATTGGCCTTCAATAAATTAACCCCGGATAGCAACAACGAATTAAACAATACAGCTAACGCGGCAGTTGATTTAGAACCTGATTATTTATTTGCCGACCGTAGCAGATTTAAAGTAACCAGAGCGCCATCACAACCACAAGCAGACCAGCCGGCTGACGTAGCACCCGATACCATGAGCCGCCAAAATTCAGACCGATTAGCAACTACCAAAGATATTATCCCTGACAATGCAGACTCTCCCCTTTCAGAACAAAACCTGGACCAGCTTTTTCAACCGCTTCAGCCACAGGCCTTTCTATCTATGCCGGCAGAAAACAGGCTACTGAATAAAACAGCACGTCGGATTAATCGCTCATCTCTGTATCGTCTGCTTAAACATGATGCATGGCTGCAACCTATAGAGCCGGCAACCAGCGCTGCACCGATATTAATTCAAACAGGTCACCATTATGATGACAGATATGAAATTGACGGCACAATCACTATTAGTCGGTCTCGTTTTCTTCATTTCGATACCGACTTGCGATATACCGCTTTTTCCCCCCGATTTAAGCACCAGGCCACCCCAATAACGTTAGATTTATCAGCTATGGAAATTAAAAAATTCCCAAAGGTCGTCGAATGGGAGTCGAAACGGGGTACTTTCGTCGTTGCCAATGCCTATAAAATGGTCCAATCCCGAAGAATGCGGAGTTCAACATTGCACTATGTTGACCACCCTTTTTTTGGCATCCTCATACAGGCAGAAAAGTATAAAGCAGCCAAAAATGACAATTTTGCAGATTAGACGTTCTCGACTTAAAAGCACCTAAGGTACCTAAAGAACGGCTTACCCATGCAACTACTCTTGCATGGGTAAAGTTTAGTAAAACATCACAAAAGATTCACAATCACAGGCGAACAAAGGACTAAAAGTACGATCCAGGTTCAATCAGCTTTCAAGTCACTTACAAACAACTGAATAATAGAAGCGACCTGATTCATACCCGTATCAAGCACTGCCTGAATACTGCCTAGATCAATGGCCTGATCATTGATTCCCGCACCAAAATTAACCACCACAGAAATACCTGCATATTGCATTGCTTTTTCCCTGGCCAACGCAGCCTCGGGCATAGCCGTCATGCCTACAACTGTACATCCATCGACCCCTAACCGACGCACTTCCGCTGCCGTTTCTAACCGCGGCCCTTGGGTACAACCATAAACCCCAGAAGATTGAACAATTTTTGGGTCGACAATTTTATTGGCACAGGTTATTAACGTTTGTCGTAATGACTCTGTATAGGGATAGGTAAAGTCTATGTGTTCAATCTCATCATCAAAAAAGCTAACTGGCCGGTTAGAAGTGTAATCAATAATTTGATCAGGAAACACAAGATCGCCTACGGCCAATGACCTGTCTACACTACCCACCGCATTGACTGAAATTATTCTTTCTACACCCAATAGGTTTAAAGCCTGAATATTAGCTCGGTAATTAATACTATGCGGGGGGGTGCGCGGCGGATGACCATGTCTCGACAAAAATACAATGCTTTGCCCATGCAGAACGCCGGTCATTAAATGTACCGGCCCATATTTTGTTGGCACCTGCTTCGTGAGCGGGTTTTCTATCGCCGTAAACTCAGCAAAACCCGTCCCACCTATTATTGCTAACAAGCTACTATTTTTTACCTTGAGATTCTTTAGCTTTTTTTGCCTGCGTCTCTTTCAATTTTCTGGCTTGAATTTCTTTCATCTTCTTCGCTTTTTTCTCTGCGACACTAGCATCATCCGACGCACCCTCTGTTGTTTCGGGAGTGTCCAATTTTGCTATACGGTCGACAAGAGCGGCCATATTACCCATCGACATCAGGTGGCAATATACCCATGCCAGTTCACCAGATTTAAACAACTCCAGCGCTTTTTCATCACTCAGGGCAAGTAATTTTTGTTCGTCCACAGCGAGTAAACCAGTCAATGCAAACTGCTGACCATCTACCATGTCAATTTTTGCATTCAGCGGCATCAATAGATCATTTTCCTGCAACCGCTGTATAAAGCGTTCGGTTCGAATATACTGCTTTTGATATTCTTCTAAAAACTCAATCGCCTGCTGCAAAATAGGCGCTGGTTCACCATCTGCCTGAAAAAGTGGCTCACCTTCTTTATCTTCAAAGCCACTATAACTTTCATCAATACAAACCATGCGTTGACCAGGTTCTTTAGATTCAGCCAATACAAAAGGATAACGACGGATGAAGGCTGGCACATACTTAGCTTCCCAAACCCCCTCTTTGGTCAGGAACAAGTTTTCTTCATTCCTCAGCCCAAGTAGTGCGACCGGCACCATGCCATCGCCTGCCTTGGCAAATACGATCGGATATTCTTTTGCAGCCTGAGTAAATTCAACACCCGCCAAAATGACAGAGTTTGTCTCGGCAGCAAATGAAAAATTATTACTGCCGGTGGAAATCTTTACATCCTTGTGAATGGTCTTGTTAAGCGCGACGGGTTTATTATAAAAAAGCAGGCTAGCCATGAGCGTTCCTAATTAACATTTTCTTTGGAGAATACGGCATCTTCGATGCCGCCAGCAAAATACTGGTAAAATAACTAAAAGTGTCGATCCAGTCTACCCAGGTGCCAGACCTGGGCATAAAAAACTGATCCTGATTGTAACTAGAACAGCCAGCGTTTATACACCATTATTATCAATTATTGGCATAATAGACGCGGTTTTTAGAGTCTTTGCTTCGATCCAGAGATCAAAGTCCAACAAAGATAACGGTAACGTAAGAATATCTTCAATTTCGATCAGTTGAGTTTCAACGTCATCGCCATATCGAATTTCCATATCAGCATTATCCGTGGGGTAATAGCTATCGACAATTCGTTCAAACTGGAATAAGCCGTTAAAACCAGTACCGCCCTCAAACATTTGCTGTTCTGCGCCCAACGCAGCAGCTAACTCGTTATAAGCTCTGCCGCCAACAGGCCTGAAACCTTTGCCCAGGGGATCAAAGACAACAAAACCTGGAATATTAGAAGATATGACTAATCCACCATTCACGTTACCTGCGAAATTGGCAGAAACACCCACACTGTCGATTCCAGCACGAGTAATTGATAAATCACCTGCATTAACCTCGATCGCATCAGCAAAGGTACCAATACTGCCGTTGGCTGCCAGCGCTGCTCCCAACACCGCAGTAATATTCACTCTGGCACCATTACCATCTAAGATGTTGGCTGCAGAATCTAACCCCAGAGTGCCTACGATCTGCAAATCACCCAGTACCAGATTATCAGCCAGAGTGGATAGACTGGCATCACCGGTAACAAATATATTTTGTATTGTTAATTGATTGCTATTCGAGAGTTTTAAATCACCGGTAACAGAAGAGTCCAAAAGTGTTAATGCCAGAGTATTAGTCAAATCCGCATCGCCAGTTCGTAAGGACAAATTTGATACCGCAGTATCCAGGCCGTTTATATCTGCACGACCCGTGACCACCAGGCTATCAGCCGTGATATTCACGGCAGCGCCATTATCATCGATAATATTCGCCGCTGTAGATAACAGGACAGACCCACTAGCGCTAATATTTCTAGCTAAAATATCCCCTGTAGAGGTGATAGAAACACTAGCAGCATCAATTCCAGCTGCAGTTAATACGCCATCATTTATAACATCAAATGCGCCTGTTGCTGAAGAGTCACTAATTGTCAATGAGCCTGTATTAGCCACTGACAGAAATGCAATATCAGCGGTTAATTCAGAAATAGAGGTTTCAATATCCTGCACACTCGCCGCTGTAATATCCAGACTTTGAGCCGTGATATTTGTTAACTGACCATTAGCGTCAGTGACTTCAGCCGAGGCAACAATACTTACAGCCTGACCCGCAACGTTAAGATTAGCTAGCGCCAGCGAACCGGTATTTATCAGGGTAAGATTACCGCCAATACTTGAGTCATTAAAAACCATATCACCAGTATTCATAATATTCACTTCGGCAACATCCAGATCTATATTGGATACCTCAGTAACCAGGGCACTCGCCACGCCTACATTGTTCCCGCCACTCACTGACAGTGTATTAGCGGCGATGGTTGCTACACCTGATGTATTACCATCAATCAAATCACCGCCAAGTGCCAGTTTAACGCTTCCCGTGGTATCTATTCCAACTGCGCTTCCAGCACCTGCCTGGGTGCCCATAAAACTTAAGCTGCCTGGTGTTGCCAGCGTGACATCAGCTGTGGTTACCAATTGATCGACGACTACATTGCCTTCTGCGTCTATATCAACAGTTCCGTCCGCATTAATCGAACCGATAGTGAGTTCATCGCCTGCTTCTATATCTACCGAACCAGTAGTCTCAAGTTCAGTGACCGTTAGGCTACCCGCAGACACCAGTCCTACAGCCGCAGTCGAGGTTAAGTCTAACACCGTCAGATCACCACCTGCTTGCATATTTACCGGTCCGGTAGTCGCAAGTTCAGTGACCGTGAGAGTACCGGCGGACACCAGTCCCACCGCCGCAGTCGAGGTTAATTCTGTCACCGTTAGATCACCACCTGCCGTAATTGCAGTGATACCAGTATTGTTAATGCTAGTCACAGTCAATGCATCAGCTTCATTAATCCAGGTACCACCCGCCGTAGTTGTCGCGGTAACAGTATTAACATCAGTACCGAGGAAGGATCTGCCAGATCCGATATTACCTGCCGCTGTTAGCGACAGGTCGGTACCAGAAATAATGCCGCCAGTACTGCTAATAGCACCAAGAGAAGTCAAACTAACCGCACCTGATGTTGTGATGTTGCCCACATTCAGCGAGCTACCTGCTGATGTATTTGCAAGGCTTATCTCGCCGGCCATCGCAGCTGTTGCCTTAACAACTTCTGATACATCAACTTCAAGATCAATTCCACCACCATTGGCAGTAAGGTCGGCAATTCCAGCCACAATATTGGCGGCTGCGCCATTAGCATCGGTGATTTGTCCTCCGGCTGTAACTTTAACGGTGCCGCTGTTCGCTGCTAGTGCATCGACATTAAAGTCTCCTTGCGTGCGTAAAGTTATTGCCCCATCTTTAGCAGCACCAGTTTCATCCTGTACACGAGCAGCAATCCTGCTACTGGCCTCTACATCTGAATTAATTGAGCCGTTGGCATTTAACACCACAACGGCACCCGTTATATTGGTCACATCAGCGACGTTTGCGTCCGTTATTCCGCCCTTTTCAACTATCAGGGCTACATCGCCCCCAGTAACACCTGTACCGGCATTAACAGTTTGGAGGCTCAAGCCACCAAAGGTGCTGGTAATATTAATATCACCGTTACCAGCTGAGCTATCTGCGGTTAAATCACCCGCCACAATCAGGTCCGTATCAATGGTTCCACTCGCAGTCAGCGTCACATTGTTGCCGATAATATTTTCATCTGTGCCATTACCGTCACTAATGCCGCCAGCCGTTGACGTGATTGATACATTGCTGTTGCCAGTGAGTCCCGCATCCAGTTCACCAAGTTGAATAGTACCAACAGCGGTCACTGCTATTTCGGCGCCACCTGCGGCCGTAATCCTGGCGCCACTCGCCATAGTCACGTCGCCAGCACCGCTGCCTGCCAGGCCGCCATTTCCTGCAGTCAGATTAATCTGGCCATTGCTTCCACTTGCAAGTGTTGATAACACTGCGCTGCCATCCAGCACAACTTTATTTTCCGAGGTAATCGTAATGCTGGCATCGAGGCCAGATATACTCTTGGTTTGAATTGATCCGTTACGTGTATTGCCGTCACCTAATATAAACACACCATCAGCGGCATCTGCGCCTTGAGACACCAATGTCACATTGCCTCCACTACTGATTGACTCGGTAACAAACAAAGGGCTACTCACTGTAATACTAATATCACCAGTACCCGTAGTTTCAACCTTTTTATTAATGGTCAGAGAACCGCTATTAATAATGGTTATCGTCCCCGTTCCACCGGTAACAATATCAGCCAGTAATTGGGTAGTGGAATTGCCATCTTCATCCTTAAATTCGGTCTGGTCAGGGGTAACATTATCTAGAAAAATACTATCGTTTTCCCCACCCGTTGATTGTAATTGATCGGTACTGGTAAATAGCTTAACGCTACCATTCGGTGCTGAAGCCTCCACCTCGAAAGCTTCCAACCGGACGGCATTATTGGTTTGCTCTACATTACCGCTGGACTGAAAAGTTAATAATCGCTGCAGAACAGGGTCATTTAGATCTCTATTTAGCTTAACTGCGGCATCAACAAGTACATTATTGTTTTCACCACCAGTAAATAGAAACAGGTCATTATTGGCACCTGGCGTACCACTGAGATCAATAGAGGAATTAACCTGTAATTCACCGTCTAGTACACCAATGAAAATTTGTTTTTCAGTGCCCGCTGACATACCTGAACCTGCTAAACCGGTCAAAAAATCTCCGGCCACGAAGGTGCTACTATCTACAACAATCAATTGATTATTCCCGCCAGAGGCCGTTGAAGAAATGCCAGACAAGCCATTTCTTGTTATCTCGAGTGCCGCAGACTTGGCATCATCAACAGTAAATGCTGTCGCTCCCCCAATATCAACCGCTGCGGTCAAACTTATATTATCACCGGTTATAACACTGGAATCTCGGCCATCGTCACGAATGGAGCCACCAAAAGTTTGTATCGTGACATTGCCATCAGCACCAGCATCAACATTTGCCAGGGTAATATTCCCGCCACCTGTTGCGGTACCAGCTATAAGACTGATGTTACTCCCGACAGCACCATCTGTTTCGATATTACTATCGGCCGCCATGATAATTGCCCCACTCGCATTATCATCAGAAGCGGCTACGTAATTAATCGAACCGTTGGTCGTTACCACGCCAATGCCTGCGTCCTGAGTTATATTACCCACCGCACTGTTAATTACGTTGCCAGAAGCGTTAATTCCTCTTACCAGACCCAGGTTACCCCCGGTGGTCAAGGTGATATTTGCACCTGTAATACCGGTCACAGCATCAGCCGTATCAACCAGGTCTACCTCGAATCCGTCAGCCTCGACAAAGGTCACATCAAAGCCTGCGGCGCTCACCGCCAGATTATTTACATTGGTTGTGCTATCCGTAATATTTACTGTACCCGAGGCATTAATCGCCAGGTCATTAGCAACAATTCCGCCCGCCGTGCCTGTAACAGTCGCGCCCGTTTTAAGGTGTGTGGTGGCTACATTAGAAATATTTACATCCGCTGAGATAGTGATTGCACCCGAAGTATCAGCACCAATTAATAACCGGTCCGCGGTAATACCATTGAGCTCTGCGCTTGAAAGATCCAGCGAATTTGCAGTAGCGTCATTTGCTGCGCCCAGGTCGATCGCATCAGCCGCTGTAACCTGTACCAGCGCCACAGTACCGCCCGTTCCTGCGTTTATACTGCCGCCTGTCCCCGCAAGGTCCATATCATCAGCAGTGAGCGTTATATTCGCACCGGTTGCTGTGGACTGATTACTGGCCACTGCACCATTCAATGTAATTAACTGACCGGCAGCTAATGTTGTTAAGGCGATAACGCCAGCATCAGCTGCTAGCCCCGCAGTCGCCACTGTAATGCCGTTATTCACTTCAGTTATGGTAATTTCACCTGCACTGACGGTATTAGCGCCATTCACTGTGAGCGTACCACCGGCATCACTTCTATATTGGATATTACCGGCTGCCACATTATTCAATATAACCGTTGGCACTACATTATCCTGAGTTAACGCAATACCATTGGTGGCACTCGCCGTTAAACTTGTCGCGGTGATTACCGCTGTTTGAGTAATATTTGATCGGCTATTAGCAATACCTGCAGACAAGGTCACAGCGCCAGCATTAACCGTATTATTTACCGCCAGAGTCTCTGTCACCCCAGTATCGTCATCACTATCCACACTAACAATAAGATTACCGGTACCCAGGTTAATGGCGCCACCTAAGGTAGCAGCTCCTGTTGAATTTACTGTGGCATTCTGATTAGCAGTTGAAGTAATTGCTGCAATGGTTATATCACTGTCTACGTTAGTCGTGGTAAAAGTTGCGCCTGTTGTACCGTCAAGACTTACCGCAGCCCCTAATGTTAAATCTCCGCCTTGTGCATCCAGCGTAATATCTGCAGCCCGGATAGCATTAACAGTACTCAAGGTAATTCCAGCACCGGTTGAAGTTATCCCAGCATTTAAGTCAATAGTGTCATCAGCACTGGTACCTGCCAATGCCACTGCACCAGTTGTAGTGATCACACCGTCAAGCTGGATAGTCTCGGCACCAGCATCATCATCACTATCGGTCGTTACGGTTATTGCGCCAGCGCCGCCTGCATCAAATGTAGCACCTGCGAGGGTAACACTACCTTCTGACACTATGGTCAAGTTTGCCGCCGCGCTATCTGTTAGTGCAGCAAGGGTAATATCAGAATCACCTCCGGTGGTAATAATATTAGTACCTGCGCCGTCGAGGTCAATGCCGCCGATATTATTTGCTGTTGCCATGGCGATACCACCAGTGGTGGCTGTTAGATCAACATTGGCAGCCAGTGAAACAGTTTCATTACCCGTACCGCTGCCGTCAACGGTAATCGAATTAACGCTAATATCACCATTAACATCCAGGTTATCCGTACCATCACCATCGGTATCCAGATTGATATCTAGTACCCCGGCACCACCTGCGTCTAATACAATACCCGCTAGCATTACGCCTGCTTCGGAATTTATAGTTAAATTTGCGGCAGCGGCATCCACAACAGCCGCCAAATCTACAGCGCCTGCCGTGCTAGTGACGATGTTAGTTCCAGCACCAGAAAGATTAATGGCGGTAATGTTACTCGATGCGGTAACGCTAGTACCCTGTATATCCACGTTAACAGCCAGGTCAAGCGTACTCGCATTTTGTACAACTAAAGTACCACCAGCGGTAACATCTCCATCAAGATCGATCGTATCATCGTTATCAGTACCACCCGCCAGGCTAATAGCACCATCGGCGATAATTGTTCCTGAAGCCGAGAGAGTTGCTGTCGCTGTATCATCATTATCATCAGCATTAATAGTTATCGCGCCATTGGTTGTACCCGCGTCATCCAACAAAATTGACGCGAGGGTCACATTGGCAGAACTGCTTACCACCAAAGATGCATCGGCTGAATCACCAATCGCGGCCAGATCAACGTTACCGCCTGTGGACGTAATTGTATTAGTACCCGCACCGCTTAAATCAATCGCTGTAATGGTTGCATTAGCGGTGACACTCGCGCCGGTAATGCCTACACCCGCAGCCAGATCAATTTCTGTGGCGTTAACGGCACTAAATGCTCCGCCAGATACAACGCTTGCATCAAGATCAATAGTATCGTTGTTGTCGGCACCACCTGCCAGACTAATTGCGCCATCTGAGCTTATCGCTCCAGTCGCCATCAGCGATGCCGTGGCATTATCATCATCGTCAGCCGTGACCGTTAAGGTACCGTTGGTTGTGCCGGCATCATCAAGAGTAATGGCAGCCAGGATTACATTATCAGCAGAGCTAACGATTAAGGACGCATCTGCTGAATCAGTTACTGCTGCGATATCAACTTGTTGCGCGGTAGATATTATGCTGTTTGTGCCTGTGCCCGATAAATTAATAGTACCTACATTACCCGTTGCATTGGCCACTACCTGCGAGCCCTGAAGAACGACACCTGCTGCCAGGTCCACATTACCATTGGTTATGGTCAGCGCATTAGCAGCTGTGATATTGGCATTAATATCGATCAACTCGTCATTATCAGCACCTCCAGCAAGGGTCACCGTACCGTCGGATGATATTGCCCCCGCAACAGTTAATACCGCTGCTGCCGTATCGTCATTATCATCAGTTGTAACTGAAACTGCACTGGCACCACCGGCATCCAGCGTAATAGCGGCGAGGGTAGTATTTCCTGCTGAACCCACCGTCAATGCCGCATCGGCACTATCGGTGATAGCTGCAAGACTCACATCTCCTGAAGTTGATGTAATTGTATTGGCACTGGTACCACTTAAATTAATCACTGTTACTGTAGCCGCCGCAGCTACACTACTGCCCTGTAGCGCAATAGCATTGGCCAGATCTACACCGACTGCATTTTGAACGGTTAGCGCTGCGCCTGCCGTAATATTTGCGTTTATATCAATGGTATCGTCAAGATCAGTACCACCCGATAAAGTCACCGCACCATCCGCAGCAATCACTCCATTAACCATTATACTGGCCGCTACCTGTCTCTTATACACATCTGACGCTGCCGACGAAGC
>JAHRVQ010000020.1 GCA_019090615.1 Pseudomonadales bacterium
AAGAACCGCTCAGGGCTGTTTATAAGAACCGCTCAGGGCTGTTTATAAGAACCGCTCAGGGCTGTTTATAAGAACCGCTCAGGGCTGTACCATTTTAAAAAGGAATTTCAGGCATGCTGGAACAGATTGTTAGCCTACCGCGCAATTTAAAGCGAGTTATAGCGCTGGCCGCGGATCTGTTGTTGTTGCCTATGACCTTGTGGCTGGCATTTTGTTTGCGGCTGGATGAATTGTACACACCCGATTTGCGGGTTGCTACAACGCTGGGTTTAACGACGCTGCTGACGATTTTGGTGCTGGTTCGGCTTGGACTTTATCGTGCCGTAATCAGATTTGCCGGGGTTCAATTGTTAAGTACGTCCTTTATTGGCGTTAGCCTTTCGGTGCTGTCTTTTGCCTTTATCGGTTTTATTTTAAACGCTGATATTCCAAGGTCGGTGCCGTTAATCTATATGGGGTTAGGTTTATTAGCGGTTTGCGGTAGCCGATTTTTTGTTAAAGCGCTTTTGACTGTTGATTCGCATAAAGGTAATGAGCGAGTCATTGTCTATGGTGCTGGTTCTGGGGGTGTGCAGGTGGCAACCGCATTAAAACAGGGTGTGGAATACGAGCCTGTAGCTTTTATTGATGATGATAAGAGTAAGGTCGGTTCTATTCTGGAAGGGCTCAGGGTCTATAAAGCACGGCATATATCTCGTCTTATGGCGCGTTATAAGGCCAATACGGTTTTACTAGCAATCGGCACCCTGAGTAACAGGCGGCGCTCAGAGATTATCGAATTTCTTGAGCAGTTTGACGTCAGGATTAGAACCATACCGGGTTTTGCGGACATTGTTAGTGGCGAGGCAAGTATTGATGATGTACGCGATGTTCAGGTGGAAGATCTGCTAGGTCGTGATACGGTGCCCGCAGACCAGGGTTTACTCGATCAGTGCATATTGGGCAAGATAGTTATGGTGACGGGTGCAGGAGGGTCTATCGGCAGTGAATTATGTCGGCAGGTTATTGCGCTTAAGCCTGCGAAATTACTGTTGTTAGAGTTATCCGAATATGCGCTGTATGCGATTAATGAAGAACTGAGTAGTCTCGGCTCAGAGGTAGAAGTCAGTGCATTTCTGGCCAATGTACAGGATAAGGATTACTTGCTGCGTATTATGCAGGCTTATCAAGTGGATACCATTTATCATGCTGCGGCTTATAAACATGTGCCGCTGGTTGAACATAATCTGGTTATGGGTATCCGCAACAATGTTTTTGGTACCCGTGCCGCCGCATTGGCGGCAGTTGATGCAAAAGTTAAGAATTTCATTCTGGTTTCCACCGACAAAGCAGTTAGGCCGACCAATGTTATGGGTGCCAGTAAACGCATGGCGGAACTGGTCCTGCAGGATCTTGCCGCCAGCCAGCAGCAAACAGTATTTAGCATGGTGAGATTTGGCAATGTATTGGGATCATCCGGTTCTGTGGTGCCACTATTTAAGCAACAAATTCGAGCTGGCGGACCGGTAACCGTTACCCACCCCGAAATGACCCGTTATTTTATGACCATTCCTGAAGCTGTACAGCTGGTAATTCAGGCCAGTGCGTTGGGGGAGGGCGGCGATGTTTTTCTGCTGGATATGGGTGAGCCAGTGCAAATAGCCAGGTTGGCACAGTCAATGATCAAACTTATGGGTTATTCGATTCAATCGGAGACCCATCCAGCGGGTGAAATTGCAGTGTCATATACAGGTTTGCGACCGGGTGAAAAACTGTATGAAGAATTGCTTATTGGGGATAATTGTATCGGTACAAAACACCCCATGATCACTCGAGCGATGGAAATTAAATTAACTGCCGCAGAGTTATCCGGTTATCTTAACGGCCTGCTACAAGCCTGTGAGCAGGTTGATTTAGCGGCACTGATTAAAATACTCTGCAGTGCTGTGAATGGTTATGTCCCAACTCAACAGATCCATGATAATTTGATTCATGCTGGCGCTGGTGCTGATGTTATAGATGCAAGTGCTATAGATCCAAAAGCTAAGGCAAATAATAATATCGAAACAAATGTTGTACCCATGCCGGGGGTAGAATCTGGTATTTAGGTGCATAAAAGCTGGTTGCAAGTGCTGGTTGATGAATTTTAGTGGGTGCTATTTTGGCCCACATTACATGCTTTACTTTGTCAGATATTGATCCGAGCACTATCCTGATTGAATGCAGGATCGTGTCGATATTCAAAACCGCATACAGCCACTTCACTGGTTGCAGGCATTTTATGCGAATTTACTGGGGCCTAGAACGGGCGCTAATGTTGGTCCCCTCTATTGCTGGGGTTTGGGCTGGGTTATAAGCTGCTGCGCAGGACTGATAATCGGACGAGATAGCGGTTCAGCCAACTGGCCAAGTTATATAATGCTATTGACCGTGCTGTTTGTACCTAAGGTGCGGTTTTATACCAAACAGCTGGTTTTACATTCGGTTTTGTTGCGCTGCGTTGGTTTGTTTTTTTTGTACTGTTTGTTTAGTGCGGCTTTCAACAGTCTGGAGAATAGCTCGGAGGATAATCCTGAAAAACTATCAACGTTGTTATTTGATGGTTTGTTAGTTTTGGGGTTAATCTGTCTGGTGAGTTATTGTCGACAGGTTGAGCAGGGATTCATGCGGCATCTATGTTGGTTGTTTTTGCCCCTGATAGTTGCTGTGCTGGTGATTGCTCTGCATCAGTATTTTGATGATCGGCATAATCCCTTATGGCCAAGGCTGGCAGATTCCTGGTTATTGCCATTGCGCTGCCAGGTTTTGATAACCCCAGGTAATTGTGCCATGTTGCCTGATTATTATCGCTTACGTGGTGCAGGCCATCTTTATAATCCCAATCAATTAGCTTTTGTGCTGGGTTTTAGCCTGGTTGCCGCCAGCATTTTGATAGGCTGGTGCTCTAACGGGTGGTACCGTTTGGGATTATATTTATGCTGTCTAGTGATCGCCTATGTGATATTTCTTACGGGTAGTCTGGGTGTCTGGCTTGGATTGCTAATGGCCGGGTTCTGTTATATCACTCGGCGTTGGTATAAAACCCTGTGCGCTTTGTTGCTGTTGCTGATGCTGGCAAGCCCGGTGGTTGGGTTGTTGGCGTCAATGGACTATTTAATAGATTGGCATCTATTGCCCAGAGGGAGTAGTTACCGAGACTTGATATGGGGCAGTGTGTTTGCCGGCATCACTGGCGTCGAACTGTTGCTGGGTCAGGGCCTTGACCCACTGCCATTAACATCCATCGGCCTGGCTAATACACCGGTGCATCATCATAGTGTTTTCGTTAGTACGTTATTTAGTTTTGGCTTGATTGGCTTAAGCCTGTTAATGCTGTTGTTTTATCAGTTGATGATTGCGGCTGCACAGGTCCGCTTACTGCCAATGATTGCTTATGCAATCGTGATATTTACTTTTGATGGTCCTGCATTGATAGATAAAAATAATCTTTATTGGCTAATAATCTGGCTGCCTTTGGCATTGTCTATCCCCGAGGTATACGCTGATAAACGCTTATCTTTTTATGGTCTACCTAAGATAGAGGCCGCGTAAGGTCGTGCTTCAAAGGAGCCTACAGAGTATGGGTAAGTCCCTGTGGCGTATTTGTATTCCTGCTCCGCATTAGTACTTTGTAATTAGTACTCTGTATTAGTTTGTGGTTGAGGGCCTGTAGATGAGTTCTTTGATTCAGCGGCGTAACTTGCTGGCAATGGAGTTTTGTATGTTGTATCTGATTACCAGTGATCTCCATCTTGGCAGCCCTTATAGCCAAACCGGACAGTTTATTAATATGCTGCAGCGGCTTAAAGACTCTGTAACCCTGGTACTGGCTGGGGATATTATCGATGCGCCTGGCAGGCAGTTGGACGAATCGGCACAGCAAGCACTAGAAGCTATTCAGCAGCGCGCTTTGAACAGTCCGGTAATCTGGCTGGAAGGCAATCATGACGAGGGTTATAGGCCGGCTGAAGCGCATAAGATCCAGTTTGCGCGAGAGTATGTGATTGCAGATCGGTTGTATATTAGTCATGGTGATTGCTTTGATATGGTGTTGCCCAATAACCGGTGGTTTACCGATCTATTCAAATTATTTCATCAGTTAAGGATTTCATTGGGTGCTGACCCGGTGCATGTGGCGGACTATGCCAAGCGGTATAAACCACTATACCGAGTGTTGTGCCATAAAGTGATGCAATGTGCGACAGATTATGCGCGGCTCAAGGGTTTTGAAACGGTTGTTTGTGGGCATGTGCACTTTGCCGAGGATACGATTTATCGAGGCGTGCGTTATATAAACCTGGCTGCCTGGACCGAACCGCGTTGTTATTGCCTGCTTGTAGATGATCATGCTGTTAATTTGGTCTGTGTTGATGACGCGTTGCAAAATACAGACTGGTTTAGGTAGATATTAAAGAGGCTGTCAAATAGAGCCTGAGGAACAAAATTAACGGGCCAATGCCCATTTTGCATAAATGATCTGTAGCTAAAGGTTCGGCAATAGATATTTTTTGAGTCCGCCTGACCAGTGCATTAGATATAAACAGGGCAGCCAGAGTGCAGACTGTTTGTCATATTTGTAAAGCAGAAAGCGAGCTGAGGGTAATATTTTTTCTTTTAGTAGCTGTAAGCGTTGCCGATTACCCAGCATCAGGAAGTCGTGCAGGGTAGGCTTGAATCTTCCCTGGCTGAGCAATAGTACTGATTTTTCGCCTGTCGCCTGCAGGGTTAATATTTTTCTAGCCTTATTGGGCAGTAAGCTCTGGGCTGGGAAGCACTCACTAACCGCGTCCAGCGTATCGATAATCAGACAACATATTGCCTTTTTCTGTGCCAGTTCAACCAGTTGCTGCCAGTCTTGAGCGGAAAAACGACGGGCTAACAAAAATATATCATATAGCCAGATTAGTCTGTCGCCCTTGATGTTGATTTCGTCCACGTCATAAACCGAATGTAAATGGGCGACACGATGAATACAGGCATGGAGCATTTGATATGGTGGCTGTAAGGTGCTGGTTAAATGCCCCAGTTGTTCTATACCAGCAACATTTTGTATCAGCTCTTGCCAGGGCAGCTGATTGGCAAAAAACTGCCGGTTGCTCAGTTGCCAATGGATATCGAAGCGGTGCTGGCAGCCAAGTTTATCGGTATATTGATAACAGCGCTGATAGCTATTAACGGTTGCTGCAGACTCATATAGTATTTCGAAATCGAGTTTAGTTAAAATTTCGTTGACCTGTTGCTTCTGGTTTTCTGCAATTAGCAGGTCAGTATCAGTGCGTGATCTAAGATAGGGTGCTGGATAGAGGCTATAAGCGTGGGCTGTGCCTTTTAGCAGGATAAACTCAATTTGCTGTGTGGCAAGGGTGGTAATAACCGTCTTCAAGGCGTCTTTATGTAATAACTCCGTGACCTTATGGGCATTGGTAATCTGGGTTAATTCAGCGCTGAGTGCAGTAGGTAGAGTGAGAGCGGATTGTTCTGCGTAATGAGCCACCAGGGCAGAGACTCCGTGGGCTTTGCATTCAGCCAGGAAGTCATCGATGTGCCAGTGCTTATGCCAGTTCAGCGGTGTTGGCGTTATTTCAGTAATCGCGGTAACTGTTCTATTTCTGGCTTTATTCTTTGTTTTATTTTGGACTGTATCGGTGATTGCAGCTGGGCAAATAATGCTTAAGATAAATGGTCTGTATTGCTGGTTATTAGCCTTTGACAGATGTTTGCTACTTCGGTACATGCTTATCATCCATAAACAAAACCAGCGGTTCGGGGAACTTCTGCTTAAGTTTTGACAAAAATTGCCACTTAATCAGAGCTTGCTTAGAATGTCATGTGTTTATCAAATTGCCAACTGAAAAATTGCTTATATGCTGTATGAAAGTTCACCGTTAAAAGCTAGCTGGCGTTGGCTAATGCCGCTTTTTTACCCGTATAGACTGGCGTTGCTAGCAAGCACCCTAATGCTGCTGTTATCCAGTGCGCTTGCATTGTTGGTACCCTGGTTGGCTGGACATTTTGCAACAGCCTTAATGTTGCCTGAGCAGGCAATTATGTCCTCCTTCTATTTGCTGCTGATATTACTGGTGGTTTTTAGTCTACTGTCCGGCCTGAACTATTATGCGGGTGTATTGCTGGCCAATACTTCTGAAAAGTTGTTGATGGACCTGAGGCGGCAGGTTTATTCGCATATTCAAAAGCTACCACTGTTGATATTGATGCGCCAGGATCACGGCCATTTACTGAATATTTTCACCCACGATGCCTGTGTTTTGATTGCTTTTATCGTTAGTAATGGGGTGAATATCGTGCCGCTTACAATCACTTTTTGTGGTGCGTTATTGCTGATTAGTGCCATTGATCCGCTAATTGCTTTGATGGGGGCGGTGCTGGTTCCAGTGTTTTTCCTGGGGGTCAGGTTGTTAGGGAGGAAAATTCGGGTCAACTCAAATCGGTTGTTTGATACCTATGCTGACTCTGTAGACCTGCTGACAGAAAACCTCAGCCTGGTGAAATTAATTAAGTCAGTGGGCGGAGAAGCAGCAGAGCTTAGTCGTTTTCAGAGTATTAATAACAAAGTTTTGTTGTTGCACCAGCGGGGAATGAAATTGCAGCTGTTGCTGGCGCCTATGGTTCAACTTTGTGGCGCAGCATCCATTGCCATTTTGTTATGGTTGTCGGTTAATTTTTCTGCAGATTTTGCCGAGGGAGGAGATAAAACGCTGGCAAATATTGTTAGTCTGCTACTTTATGGCATGTTGTTGATAACCCCGGTGAGTGCTATTGCCGGTATCTATGGCGGTCTGCAGGAAGCGAGAGAAGCTGAGTTGCGGGTAGTAAAGATTTTATTGGCACAGACCGAAGCTTATGACGTGGGAAAGATGTTAGATTTACAGGCGGCGCCGAAGATAGAATTCAGGGATGTATGGTTTGGCTATGATAGTGCGCGGCCGGTTATAAGGGGTTTGAATCTCACCATTGAAGCAGGTGAAACCTTGTTGATTACGGGGAAAAATGGCGTCGGTAAAAGCACCCTGGTTAGTTTGTTGGGTCGGTATTTTGATCCGGATCGAGGTCATATTTATATCAATGAAGTGGATATACAGGATTTTGATTTGATCGATCTGCGGCGTAATATTGGTCTTGTTTATCAGGATGGACAGTTATTTAATCGCACCATAGAGGAAAATATTGAGTATGGTTCAGAGGTGATTGAAAATGAAAAGGCCCAGGAGCCTTATCAATGGTCTGGGTCTGATTTTTTTGAAGCTTTGCCAGGCGGTGAATTGACGCAGCTGATGAAAGGTGGGGGTAATATTTCGGGGGGGCAACGGCAAAGCCTGGGGCTGGCAAGAATCTTATTCAGCAGGCAGCTTATGATGGTGCTTGATGAAGCGACCTCAATGCTGGATAACGAGGCCGAAATATCCGTAATGGATCAGATAAAATCAAATTTGGGTGATCGAACCGTTATCATAGTTAGCCATAATTTGTCCTTACAACACTATGTTGACCGTGTCATCACCCTATCGGCTGGTGTTGTTGATAGCGCCTGCGGCGATAAATAGCCTGCGGCGATAAATAGCCTGCGGCGATAAATAGCCTGCGGCGATAAATAGCCTGCGG
>JAHRVQ010000021.1 GCA_019090615.1 Pseudomonadales bacterium
GGCTCTTTATAAAAACCCGCTGAGGGCTCTTTATAAAAACCCGCTGAGGGCTCTTTATAAAAACCCGCTGAGGGCTCTTTACATCAGCCATTAACAAGGAAATGTGCGTATATAGAGGCGGCGTAGCCAAGCGCAATTGCCCAGCTCCATTTTAAATGACTAAAGAACGTATAATAACCACGTGCCTGGCCCATCAATGCCACACCTGCAGCAGAACCAATCGATAGTAAACTACCGCCCACCCCACAGGTTAAAGTAACCAATAGCCACTGGTAGTTATCCATTTCCGGGTTCATCGTCAAAATAGCGAACATCACGGGAATATTATCCACTATCGCAGACAATACGCCCATCGCGATATTCGCCTGCGTGGCACCCCAGCCATCGTACATATAACTGGACATAATTTCGAGATAACCGATATAACCCAAACCACCAACACAAAAAATCACCCCAAAGAAAAAGAACAGGGTATCCCATTCTGACTGGGCAACTTTATTAAAAATATTAAAGGTACCAAAATCAGCGTGATCATCTGGCGCTGTCATTTTTATATAGTAAGCATAGAAAAACAGAAATGACATGCCAGTCATCATGCCCATAAAAGGCGGCAGGTGAAGAAATTGTTTAAAAGAAACAGCAGTGACTATTGTCGTCGCAAACAGCAAACAAATAATAAAAGCACCACGTTTCAACTCCACATGTTCATTATGTGATTCAGGTGTTTCGTTCGGAATCGCAAAATGCATGATCGCTGCTGGAATGAGGAAATTAACCACGGAAGGTATAAACAATTTAAAAAATTCAAAAAATGTAGCGTGTCCACTTTGCCAGACCATCAGTGTCGTGATATCCCCAAAGGGGCTAAAAGCACCACCTGCATTCGCTGCAACAACAATATTTACACAGGCTACACCGATAAATTTAGGGCTATTGGCACCCACTGACATAACCACAGCACCCATCAACAGGGCAGTTGTCAAATTGTCCGCAACTGGCGAAAGGAAAAAAGCAATGATACCTGTGATCCAGAACAACTGCCGATAGTTAAAACCCTTGTTAACCAGCCAGGCGCGCAATGCTTCGAATACATTTCTTTCTGTCATTGCATTGACGTAGGTCATGGCGACCAATAAAAACAGAAACAGCTCGGCATATTCAATGATGTTGTGGTCCAGCGTTGCCCGCAACGCGGCTTCATCCTGACCAGCGCTATTATTTAACAGCACCACGATTATCCAGATAAGCCCAGCAGCCAACATGACGGGTTTCGATTTACGCAGATGGATAAACTCTTCTGCCATCACAAAGACATAGGCGATAACAAATATCCCTAGCGCTAGCGCCCCCAACCAAGTTGACGTTTGTCCTATTGACCCAGCGTTACCGCTGGTAGCACTCGCGTAAGCCACATCTGTAACAAACAGGCACAGCAGAGTTAAAATCGTCCTCATAACAACATTTTTCCTATATAAACTCTCTTTATTATAGCCGCCTAATTGACCATTTTCAGCTGAAACCAGCATTCGTCGTCCTCTTTGCCAATAAACTGCCTAAACACCCGTTCCTATTTTCGCGAAACGCCTATAAGAATTAATCACAAAAAATAATATGACGGTTGTCGCAAGCAATTGCGGGCTGAATTCTAACAGTTTGCACACAATTATAAGACAGGTACTTTGAATAGCCCTATACTCGCTCAGAGATTCCTTATACTCTTATACAGGTATACCTGTTAAACGATAGTAACTAACAATTGCAACTAACCATTGCAACTACCAATAATAGTTAACTAACACTAAAAAACACCTACCAAGCCACCCCTATAAAACTCAGATTAAGGAGCCTCTAGATGGGATTTTTGAACCGAAGCCCTGCAATGCCCACTCCCGAAAATGCCCTACCAGGGCGATCCGAAACAATGCCGGTGGCCGAGAAACATTTCGTTAACCAGGCACCTATGATGGCACCTTTTCCTGACAACATGCAGCAAGCCATGTTTGGCATGGGCTGTTTCTGGGGTGCCGAGCGTAAATTTTGGCAGTTTGAAGGAATCTTTTCTACTGCCGTTGGCTATTCAGCAGGACTGACACCCAATCCCAGTTACGAAGAAGTATGTTCAGGCCGAACCGGCCACAATGAAGTTGTGCTGGTTATTTTCGATCCCGCAAAGGTCAGCTATAACCAACTGCTGGCACTTTTCTGGGAAGGCCACAATCCAACCCAGGGCATGCAACAAGGCGGCGATATAGGCACTCAATATCGGTCAGGCATTTACACCTTTAGCAGTGAACAACTGGCCCTGGCACAAACTAGTCTAAATATCTTTCAGTCCAACCTACAAACTTCAGGCCTGGGCGAAATAACCACAGAAATAATCGCAGCCGATAAATTTTACTACGCAGAAGACTACCATCAACAATATCTAGCCAAGGTACCCCACGGCTACTGTGGCTTAGGTGGCACAGGTGTTTGCTATAACCCTGCTGACAAGTAATTACTGGCTATGAAAACACCTTGAAACAATTATCTTTGCGTTAAAACCGTATGAGGCGAGTTAAGAATAGGCCGTCTCTAGTTAGTTAGTTTATCAAATGCCTCCTGATAACGTATAAGCGTATTTTCGATGACATCATCAGGCAATGAAGGTGCTGGATAGGCTTTATCCCATTGACCAGCACTAACTAGCTTTTCTGTATAATTTCGCACGTATTGTTTATCAAAGCTATTTTGCTCGCCGCCCGGCCTCCATTCATCTAACGGCCAAAACCTGGAGCTATCCGGGGTCAACACTTCATCAATAACGATGACGTCACCGGTAGCCTGCTCCACACCAAACTCAAACTTTGTATCAGCAATTATAATGCCTCGCTGGCGTGCATAATCTCGCGCAGAACTATAGATCTCCAACGATTTGCTGCGGATGGTATGCATCAAATCACGGCCTGCGATATCGCAAGCCTGATCAAAACTTATATTTTCATCATGTCCCTGATCTGCCTTGGTAGAAGGCGTAAAGATTGGCTGATCGATTTTACTACTGTTTTGCATCCCTTCAGGCAACTCAATACCGCATAATTTGCCGGTTTTTTGATAGTCTTTCCAGCCACTGCCAGTTAGATAACCACGTACAATACATTCGACAGGCACCACTTTGGTCTTACGACAGATCATAATCCTGCCATCTAGCATTTCTCTTTGCGCATCATTCAAACCCGAAATATCCTGTGGGTTCATCGACACAAGGTGATGCTTCATTTTTGAAGCAATAAAATCGAACCAGAACTTCGAAATCTGGGTGAGCATTTTACCTTTACCCGGTATACCATTCCCGAGCACCACATCAAACACACTGACTCTATCGGTGGCAATGATGAGGATTCCTTCACTATTGTCAGCCAAAGTTAAGTCGTAAAGATCTCGTACTTTACCCTGACGTTTATTAGCTAAAGGTAAATCTGTATAGGTTACAGCTTGGGACATAAATACTGACCACGAAAAATAAGGTCGCTAGTTTACATAAACAAAAGCGGTAAAAAAACTCACCTTGCAAAAAAAACTGATTCGACCTTCACCGAGATAGCCAGTAGCTAATTTGCCCTCGGTCTTGTGCCGACTACACTTAATGTTTGAGCAAACTTCCAAACCTGCCTACATGAGCGAACAACACCTACAAAAATGGTTAATGCGGCTTTCTGAACAAGAACTCCCAGCATTTGCGCATACTGCGCGTTCGCTGGCCTATGTTTCGCGCAACGAAGACAGCTCAGCTAATGACCTGTCCAATGTTATTCTGCACGACAGTGCGATGACCGCACGTATTCTAAGGATTGCCAACAGCTTTCACTACAATCCCACCGGTGGCGCTATCGAAACCGTAAGTTACGCCATCGTCGTGCTTGGTTTTGAACAAGTTCGCAGCCTTGCACTGACTATTTCTATGATTGACACAGTGCTGGGTGCCGATGCCCAGAGTGAAGTAAAAAGAGAAATGGTTTGTGCCTATCATGCGGCTATTCAGGCCCAGCGCCTGGCAAAAGTCACCCAACCAGAAAACCTGGAAGCAACCTATATTGGGGCGCTGCTGCACAGGCTTGGCCCTATTATGTTCTGGTGTTTCCCATTTGGTAAGGGCAAAGCACTACTGCAGGCTTATAAAAATTATCCTGACACAAAACTGGCGGAACGAAAAACACTAGGTTTTGATCTCGATAGTCTGACCAACCTGCTGGTATCCGAATGGAATTTAAGTGCCATGCTTGAGTCTGCGCTACAGGCCGAATGCCCAGACGTCAGAGAAAACTCAGCCGTCCAGATCGGTCGTGCAATATCGAACAACCTTACCAATGGCTGGGACTCAGCGGAGATGGGCAAGCAAATCAACCTCGCTGCCGAATTCCTCGACGTGGAGTTAATAGCAGCGCGTGAGCATGTCTACTCTAGCGCCAGAATTGCTTCTGAAGGCCTTGAGTCATTTGGCTTTCCGGCCACCAAAGGTCTCATGCCACCTACCGACGAAAAACCCACCGTAGCACCGCCGGTAGTCGATAGTTTCGAACTGGAGCTTCGTATTTTGCGCCAACTAACGCAGATGTTGGCGCAAAACCTGGATTTAAATCAGGTATTAATGGCAGTACTTGAAGGTATCTATCGAGTACTTAAGATGGACCAGGTAGTCTTCGCCCTAATAGACAAGCGATCGAATCAGCTTTGTGTTAAACATATGTTAGGTAAACGCCGCGCTGTAGTCATGAATCCCACTTCAAATGCCTACGGCCTTAGCGAATTTTCGAAAAAAATACTAGAACAAGGCAAACCTACCTGGTGCAACCAGGAGAATACCCGTCATTTTGAGACATCGAAAAATGATTCGTTAATCAAACTACTGGCCGCAGATGAATACTTAATCAGCCCAGTTCAATTGAATACGCGGGTAATCGGTTTGGTATATGCCGACCGATACAAAGATCAAACACCCTTTGTTGATGCTAATCTACAAAGCTTTTCTCATCTATGTAGCCATGCCAGCCTGGCCTTCACCATTCTTTCACAAAACAAAAAATAGCTAGCCTCCCCCGGGTAGCAGGCCTGATATATAAAATACCTGCTATAAAATAACCGCTACAAAAAAAAGAACAAACCAGGCTTAGTAGCAGTCAGGTTTTAATCAACCTGCCGGTTATTCCAGCCCTGAACAAATGCGTCAATCGTTAGTTCGCCTACGCTGTTATTATTTTCATCATAAAAACGAAATAAAATACCATTATCCGTTTGCATGGAAAGCAGCACAACACCGCCAGCGGGACCGCCGTTTTCAACATGCGGTAAAGCGTCATTGGTGGCTAGTGCATAGTCTCCTGCTCGGCGAATAATATTCACCGTACTGCCATCAACCTGACGTTCAGCCAGATGTTGTTCTCCCGATAAAACCAGTGTGGTGGTCGCTGCAACATGATGATGCCGTTCGCAATGTCCGCCATCCGCATGGAAGCGCAGCAGCATATCCAGCTTACCACTGGCAAGATCATAGCCAAGCAGACTATAGTCATAATGGATTTTGAATAGATCGTCAGGGTTACCCTTAATCGTTTGCCATTCAACCCTGCTAGCATCAAAACTCTCAGTAAATTTCTCCACTTTATTGCTCCTGTCAAATCAGCCCTTTGAATCAGCCATCCGCATTATGTTAAGGCCTGTTCAAAATCTGCCAGTAGGTCATCAATTTCCTCGATGCCAACAGAAAAGCGCACCAATGAATCCACGATACCCATCGATGCTCTGCGTTCTGGGCCCATTTCATAATAGATTGAATGTGCCACCGGTATTGCCAAAGAACGAGTATCACCCAGATTACTGGTACAAATAACCAGATCTAAATGATTAATAAAATCAAAACAATCAATATCATCATTCAATTCAATGCTGAACAAAGCACCGGGTTGCGCAAATAATTTCGCTGCCAGACTATGTTGGGGATGCCCGACCAATCCTGGATAATAAACTCGACTGACTTTTTCATGTTGATCCAGATAGGTCGTTAGTTGCTGGGCGTTGCTACAGGCTCGTTGCATCCTTAACGCCAGAGTATCAGAGCCCACCGATATATGGTGCGCCGCTTCTGCACTCATGGAGGCACCAAAATCACGCAAACCTTTTTTCTTGATCTGAGTAATTGCCCAGCTGGCAGGGTCACCTTTTTTATAATTGTCGTATAGATTGTCAAAGCGAGACCAGTCAAAATTGCCCAATTCGGTGACAGCCCCCCCCAGTGCATTAGCGTGACCACCGATATACTTTGTTAACGAATTAATTACCAGACTTGCCTTGACACTTTTAGGCCTAAATAAATACGGCGTCGTCATGGTATTATCAACAAAATAAACCAGTTCCTTTAGTTCACACAGATCGCCAATTTTCTCCAAGTCTGCAACCTGGGTGCGCGGGTTAGCAATGGTTTCAACAAATACTAATCGAGTATTTTCCTGGATCGCGGCCTCAACCTCTGCAACATCCGTTGCGTCAACAAAGGTGATTTCAATCCCATGGCTAGCAAAGGTATTAAATAAACTGTTGGTATTACCAAATAGATAGCTGGATGAAATAAAATGATCACCTTTTCGCAACAACGCAAATAACGTCGTTCCAATCGCTGCCATGCCAGTGGCAAAAGCTGCTGTGGCAATACCCTCTTCCATCAGGCTGATCTTGTCCTGCAAAGCAGTGACGGTAGGATTAACCTGCCGACCATATGAATAACCCGCCTCGCGGCCCTGAAAAACAGCGGCAAGATCACGCGCATCATCATAGGCATAGGTCACTGCCGTATGCACCGGCTTATGAATCGAACCATGTTCGATTACATTACGACGGTCAGAATGAATTATCTTCGAAGTAAATCCTGGTTTGTTCATCATCAATCTCGTAACTATCAATCTCACAAATAATATTCAGGCAAAAAAAAACCCACTCGCTAAAGCAGGTTATATCTACCCGGTTTTAGCTGAATTTATCCTGCGCCCGCAAGCAGTATTCAAATCGGCGCCGCTAATCAGATCAACTTTCTCACAATTCATCACTAAGCATTTCTGCTAAGCATGGGACGAAAGATCAGCGAATATAAGTCTAGTGCCGAGCCCCAACTAAATCAACTTAAGCTTCAAGCGATTACAACAAAAAATCTGCCGATACTGTTAGAATAGCGCCTTTAAATGGCGTCAGTTATTCACCCAGCGCAACTAGCCATTAGCAAAGGCTGACTATAGCCGTCACTCCCAAGCTGAACGAATCTCAAATTTGGCACTGGCCAATAATATCCCATAGGGAAAGTATGAATACATCCACGATCAATCAACAATTAATGGCGTTTTTAACCGCCTCTCCAACACCCTTTCACGCCGTCGCCAATATGAGCATGGAACTTGCCGCGGCAGGCTTCCAGCAGCTAAACGAAACAGATAAGTGGTCCCTGTCAGCAGGAAAATATTTTGTAACACGTAATGATTCAGCCATTATCGCCTTTGTGCTGGGCAGTGATGACCCCATTGAAACCGGCCTCCGATTGGTCGGTGCACATACCGACAGCCCCTGTTTACGCGTCAAACCGAACCCTGATCAAACCATGAATGGTTATTTAAATTTGGGCGTCGAGGTATATGGTGGCGCGCTTTTAAATCCCTGGTTTGACCGCGACCTATCACTCGCTGGCAGAGTTACCTACACCAATCAGACGAACAAAATTTGCAATTCGCTGGTCAATTTTAATCGCCCTATAGCAACAATTCCCAGCCTCGCGATTCATCTTGATCGTGACGCCAATAATAATCGCAGCATCAATCCACAAAAACATATCAAACCCTTATTACTTAGCCAGAACGTCGCGCAGGGAAAAACTCAAAACCCAGCAGACTCGACCAGCCTGGAACAAATAATAATCAAACAGCTGCATCAAGAACATCAAGATACCGATGTAAACAAGATACTAAGCTATGAGCTTTCTTTTTATGACATCAATCCCGCCGCTATGATTGGTGTTAATAATGAGTTTATAGCCAGTGCGCGACTCGACAACCTGCTCAGCTGTTATATAGGTCTCAAGAGCCTACTCCAGGCAGACGACAAATTAACCAGCATGCTTGTCTGTTCCGATCATGAGGAAGTGGGCAGCGTTTCCGCTGCAGGAGCACAGGGTACTTTCCTGAAAGACATTTTGCTACGCATGTTGGCTGACGATGAAAATCGCCTCAGAACGCTGGCCAGGTCAGTGCTGATTTCAACCGACAATGCCCACGGAATACACCCTAACTACGCAGATAAGCATGACTCAGCACACGCGCCGTTGCTCAATCAGGGGCCAGTAATAAAAATAAACAGCAATCAAAGATATGCTACGAATAGCCAGACAGCGGGCTATTTCCAGGCACTCTGCGATGCCCAGGATATCCCCTGCCAAAAATTTGTGGTCCGATCAGACATGGCCTGCGGCAGCACCATTGGCCCACTAACAGCCAGCGAATTAGGCATTCAGACAATTGACGTAGGGGTACCAACCTTTGCCATGCATTCCATCCGCGAATTAGCTGGGAACGAGGATACTGAACACCTTTTCAGTGCCTTGAAGGCATTTTATAGAGACCCGGCGCCGTTGAGCATTTAGCGATCATACATATTAATAATCCGCGCCGTCTGGTTCAGGCGATTCCAACCGAGAAGCAAAATGCCCATTCATATTGACATCAATGAAATCAGAGTATTTAAAGCCGTCTATGAACAACAGGGCTTTAAAAAAGCGGCAGATACCTTATTTGTTACGCAATCAGCTGTGAGTCAAACTATCGCCAACCTGGAACATAAGCTTGATACCCTGTTGCTAGAACGAAACCCCCTTAAATTAACAGAAACAGGCATCAGATTATTAAATTATGCTGAGGTTGTACTCAATGAAGAGCAATCGGTATTAGACGATATAAATAATATTAAAGAAGGAATTTTTTCAACCCTACAACTGGCATTAAATGGCAGCATCAATAATTTGTATGGTAGCAAACTCATAAAAGAATACTGTCGTGATAGTCCGCTAACCAAAATAAAACTTAATATTATGCCCAGCAGGCAGATCATCACAGCAATCGGGTCCGACCTATGGGAAATCGGTTTTGGCCCATTTCAACAGGAAATGCCAGCTATTTTTGAGACTATACCCCTCTTCACTGATGACCGAATGTTAATGATCAGTAAAAAACATCCAGATTTTGCCCAGCTCATTGCCGACCCAGACACCATCCTACGCAAGGTGCCTCTTATTGTTTCGCATCTGGAAGACCAGGATATGCGACCGGCAATCGACCGCTTGCGGGATTCCTTTGGCTCTATATGGGAAGTAAACGATACCGACTTACGTATTGACCTAGTATCTAGCGGTTTAGGTATGAGTTTCCTGGATCAACGGCTTATTGCAAGCAACAGCGACTACCAGGATCTGGTCGCCTTGAAAAATTTTGAATTTGCAAAAATTCGTCTCCGCTTTGGTATTTTTTATCGCAAAGGCAAACCACTCTCAATGGGCGCCAAACGTTTTATTGAAATCTGCAAGGCATTTAACTTTTAGCAAAGCGCGAGTATGTGAGTCCCCAGCTTGGTATACTTTCTATACAAGGAAAACCGGCATACAAAATAGTCCTGGATACAGACTGCTTACCAGCCATTTGAAATCGTAGCTAGTAATATTAGGAGCTAGTAATATCAAGCGGTAGTGGCTAATTTGGAATACACAAACGCGTAGAGCTCAATCAGATTGTCCTGCGGCAAGGGTAGAAACTCCACGCCATAATGCACTTCACGCTTCTCGGTAGGCTGCTTGACTTTCAAACGACCTAGCAACCTGGCTTTAATACGCAAGATCCTCTGGATACCCATTATATCCAACACCAGACTCAACTCGATTTCATCATTACTTTTACCTATTCGGAGCGACGTAACCAGATGCGCGCCGGTAACGCTAATGTCGAGTAAAAAACAGGCCGTTTCCTTACCACGATCACCAATAACAAGGTTCACCACTGTGCCATCGATACGGGTTTCCACACGCACGGCTTTCCGGACAAAGCTGGTAATTAATGCATCTGGATAATCAAGATGCATATGGGGATAAGGCGAGCGATATAAATGCGAAATATTGGTCGTGAAAGCACACGCCCGACCGCCAACCATCATTCGAACGTTAATTTCTAATCCTGTCCTGACAGACACAAGATGACGGTTTTTAACCGGCACGGTCACAATGATTGATCGATTCTCCAAATACCCTATCAATCGAACATGAAAGCGTTCGCCATCATTGACAAACTGCACCTGCAGCACTTCGCCAAATTTCAATTGAATATGATTTAGCCCCGCCTCTCCTGGCGCAATCGTTAGAACTTCTTTACCCATAGGCATAAATATGGCAAAAACTAGCGAAAGTGCCAGTTCAAGCCAAACTTTGCTGCAAATACAGCAGATATTCCTCCAACTGATCCAGACAGCTAGCGCCCTTACCTGCGACGCGAAGCTGGTCTATGCAGGCTAATTTTTCCTCTAGCTGCCGATTAGTCTGATAACAAGCTTGCTTATAGTCTCTCCAGCGCTTCAATTCAGCCGGCCTTAACGACGCCAAATGATTCCTGGCTCTGTATCTGAATAACATCTCAGGTAACCGCGCATCTTCGAATCGGCCACTAAAACCAGCCAGTTTATCCACTGCTACAGTCTGAATTTCATTCATTACACCACGATCGGCACTGGTAAAAAAATCACCTTGATACAACATTAAATCTGGATCATCCGTTTGCTCGAAATCACCTATGGAAAAAACTTCCGCAAGTTTTTCGACTATGCCCGCCGACTGCTGCAATCGTTTTTGATTCGCCAGGCATTTCGAAACATCAATGCCTAAACGATCCTCCTGGCCTTTTAAGGTGCTCAATGGCGCAACCGCTGGACAACGATTAATATGCACCGTCTTTAGCGCTATCCTTGGTTTATTTTGCTGCTCAAGCACCTCATTAGAAGTAAATATTTGTTGATGCAAAGCCTGCGGCGTTAAATCGATTAAACTCTGTGGGTCTACCGATAAATCGTAGCAGATAACCCCATTACTATTAGTTGGATGTACACACAGCGGCAACACCACAGCAACACAGGACTGCCTGGCGGAAAACATTGAAGACACATGTACTACCGGTGTCTTGCCCAGCGGATACAACTGTCGAATAACGGCCTGTTTACGCCGTAAATCGAACAAATAATTATAGAGCCTGGGTTGTGCTTTGCGTAACTTCCTGGTGACATCAATGGTTGCAATAACATCCGCCACGGCGTCATGCGCCTGACTATGTCCAATGCCATTTACTGCCGTCAATTTTTCCAGGCGGAACGACACCACGCCATCTTCATCATGCGACCACTCAAACCCCTCTGGTCGTAATGCATGCGCCATTCTAAAAAAGTCGATGACGTCCCAGCGGGAATTGCCCGCTTGCCATTCCCGCGCATAGGGGTCAAAAAAATTGCGATAGAAAAGTTGACGGCTAAACTCATCATCAAAACGAATGCTGTTATACCCCGCCACACAAGTCCCTGGTACGCTAAACGTTGCATGGATCTGTTGACTGAGCGCGGCCTCATTTATACCCGTCTGACGTAAAGCGTCAAAACCGATGCCGGTCACTAGAATTGCCTCTGGATTGGGCAAAACATCATCACCGGGTAAGCAAAATAAGTTTTGCGGTTCGGAGCAGATATTCAGCGCTTCGTCAGTACGAATTCCAGCAAACTGAATCACGCGATCGCGGGCCGGATCAATACCCGTGGTTTCAAAATCGTACCAAAAAATAGACTCATTCATAAAATTACTATACCACGATCAAATTTCAGTAACTTTCATACACCAGTCACCTTCGATCAATGCCCTTCCACCAGCACTTTATAAACTTTTGTACTTGCTAAACATTTGTACTTGCTAAACATTTCGTTTTTGAATCCAGGATCTGACGGTCACTCGGCAAATCTAATAACTCATCTATCGCTGCTTCAATGTATGATGTACGGTACATAGACTAATTTAAAATTGTTCCGTATACAAAAAATCCAGCAACCGACCGATATAAGTCGCACGTTAATAAGAAAGCTATGACTAACAACACCAGCAATAACATGCAAAAAAACCTGGTAATTATCGCTGGGCCACTCATCTCAATGGTTGTGTATTTTTTACTCGCCAGTAGTGGCTGGGACCAAAGCGCCTGTTGGACAGCTGCTATTGCTGTGTTAACAGCATTATGGTGGATATTCGAGCCAATCCCAATCCCCGCCACATCCATGCTACCCATAGCTCTATTGCCACTCACCGGCGTACTAACACCGCAACAGGTGGGGGCCGCTTATGGTCATTCGTTGGTACTTTTGTTGCTCGGTGGTTTTATCCTTTCAACCGCGATGGAAAAAAGTGGTGCTCATCGACGGGTCGCGCTCTTTATGGTTAATCTATTCGGCGGCGATAGTAGTCGCCGTCTGGTATTCGGCTTTATGGCAGCGTCAGCAATTCTTAGCATGTGGATCTCCAATACCGCCACCACTTTAATGCTATTACCCGTCGCACTGGCGGTGATAGAAAAATCGGAAGATAAACTTCTACCCATACCGCTACTATTAGGCATCGCTTACGCTGCCAGCGTCGGCGGTATTGGCACCCCAATTGGCACCCCACCGAATCTTTTTTTTCGCACAATATATGAGCAATATACAGGCATAGAAGTCGGTTTTCTTACCTGGATGAGCTGGGGAATCCCGGTCGTCATTGTGTTCGTGCCGATTATTGGCTTCTGGCTGACTCGATCACTGCACTTCAAAGGACAAATTGATATGCCAACCGTTCAGGCTTGGAGTGTGGAAGAAAAACGTGTGTTTATCGTATTTGGTCTTACTGCACTGGCCTGGGTAACTCGAGGTCAACCCTTTGGCGGCTGGAAAACGCTACTGGATCTACCTCAGGCCAACGATGCAAGCGTAGCATTGGTTGCAGTAGTCGCAATGTTTCTAATTCCCAACGGCAAGGGTGACCGACTACTCGATTGGCAATCCGCAAATAAAATCCCATGGGGCATGTTACTTTTGTTTGGTGGCGGTATTGCAATTGCCAATGCCTTTGTGGTTTCAGGGCTGAGCTCAGCACTAGGCGAAGCATTATCTGGAATATCCACCTGGCATCTGGTATTGATGATTGCGGTAATTTGTCTCACCATCACTTTTTTAACCGAAATGACCAGTAATACCGCAACAACAACTTTGATGATGCCCATTTTGGCAACCGCCGCCATTAGCGCTAACATCGAACCTGCCCTGCTTATGGTGCCAGCTGCCATGAGTGCCAGCTGTGCATTTATGTTACCCGTTGCAACCGCACCCAATACCATTATGTTTAGTACTGGCCGATTTCCGATCAAACTGATGGTCCGAGAAGGCTTTGTACTCAACCTGTTGGGCGTTGTAATTATTACCTCGGTATGTTTTTTAATGCTCGGCAACCTCTAACAACCAGGCATAACCGAGACAATGACCAACCGAGACAATGACCAACTAAGGCAATGACCAACCAAGGCAATGACCAAATAGTGCTCACTGTTTTATAGTTAAAGCTATCAGCGCCTGTTGGCGACTAGCTGGCGGTAATTTTGCAAGCTTCTGTACCTCAGCGAAGAACAACTGCATTGAACCCGTTTTGGCAATACTATTTTCCAACATGATCGAAAAAGCCGGCACCCAACCATGGTAAGCACCGATAGCGCCAATTTTGGCATTGTTTATTTCACCCTGCATCCAATAAGCAAACTCATTCCCCTGCTCCCAGCTAGTTTGCAAATCAAGATACCGGCCTCTTAAACGGGCAATAATATCGGCTTTTTGCTGTCTTTTTATCGCCTTACCTGGGTTGCTCTTATAAACCGCTGCTAGTTCAGAACGCGCCGCCAAAATCAATTGTACGACACTGGATCTTCGTTCTGACGCCGCTGTATACTGGTCATAAGCACTGTCAAAAGCCTGCCCAGAAGCGGAATAATCTGTATTTAATTCGCCAGAACTTTCTACCCTGCGGCTTGCGCGTATCGCCTGCTGTAAAAACCACTGCCGGACACCATAGCGCTCCACTGCAGTCGCAAAACTTTCATTAAAAGTTGTATCACCTGGCAAATAAACAACCTTATGCGCTAATTCATGAAAAATAAGCCCTGCCAATTCAGATTCAGAACGATGCAAAAAGGTATTTAACAGCGGATCAGCAAACCAACCTAATGTTGAATAGGCTGCCACCCCACCAGTATAAACATCAAGTCCACTGGCTTGCTGCCTGGCGGCAAAATCCAGGGCATCTTGATGCTTAAAAAAACCCTTGTAAGTAACACATCCCGCAATGGGATAACAAAAAGAATCCAGCTGTGAGGAAAATTCGCTCGCCGAAAACACATTCCAGACGACAAATTTTCGACCGATATCGACATACGCAGAAAAAGTATCCTCTACCGGTAAGCGTAAATTTGTGCGCGCAAATTCGGTGATATTCCTCGCCTCAATCAATTTCTTTTTGACCTTTTGCGACACCGCAGGATCACCCATAGCAACATCAAGTGACTGACGCTTAGAGAATAGTTCCCATTGACCACTCAAGGCCTGATGATAATAAGATATACTGGCGCAGCCACTGAGTAGCAAAGTATTAAATATCAATATCAAAGGCAACAAAACGCGACAGAGGCTCACACCACAGCGGTTATATTTGACTCTGGAGGTTATTCCCACTGCGTTAATTCCCTTGCGCCTAATTTCCCTTCCCCTTACTCAAATATCATTATTTTAACAACCGAGTTCTCCCATACCGGCTTTTCTTTACGGCTTTAAGTAGAGCTTTTCTAGCTCCCCTGCTATCCTGCAAACCTATTCGCAATTTATCAATGCCGTTGACTGACACTATGTACAACGACTATTTCGGCCTGAACGACACGCCGTTTTCCATCGCACCTAATCCACAGTTTCTTTATATGAGCGAACGCCATAGAGAGGCACTCGCGCATTTATTATACGGCATCAATAGTGAAGGCGGCTTTTTACTCTTAACAGGTGAAGTAGGCACCGGCAAAACTACCGTCTGCCGATGTTTATTGGAGCAAATTCCAGAGGACGTGGACACCGCTTTTGTGTTAAACCCCAAACAAACAGCTAACGAAATGTTAGCCACCATATGCGATGATCTTGAAATAAAATACGCGCAGGATGCCAGCATTAAAGTACTGGTAGATAAGCTGAATAATTTTCTACTACTTGCGCACCAGCAAAATCGGCATACCGTGGTTATTATCGATGAAGCGCAAAACTTGAGTATTGACGTACTCGAGCAACTGAGATTATTGACTAACCTTGAAACTAACGAGCGAAAATTGCTACAAATAATTTTACTCGGCCAGCCTGAACTGTTAACCCTATTGGCCCGCCCCGAACTTAGGCAACTTTCCCAGCGAGTAACCGCTCGGTTTCATCTCGAAGCCCTGTCAAAACACGAGATTACTGAGTATATACAACATCGGCTAGATATTGCTGGGGCCAAGGGCCAACTTTTTCCTCAAACCAGCATTAAGAAAATCTACAAAATTACTCAGGGTATCCCAAGGCTGATCAACCTGGTTTGTGATCGCGCATTATTAGGCACTTATGTACAAAATAAATTAGTTGTCGATCCGGAAACTGTCGAAAAAGCGGCCAAAGAAGTACTTGGAGACAGCCAACTAAAAAAAACAGGGCGCAATATTTCATGGCTCGCCCTGTCGTGTATAGCACTAGCTGTCGGGGCCTATTTCAGTTTAACTTTGTTAAATTCATATATGCGCGCAAACAATCAGAACACAGCTACAGATATGACAACGGCACCTACTCCCAGCAGCCCAACGGCAAATTTTCAGCAACCGAAATCCAGCCCCGAACCGGTCGATGCACCCAGCCTTAATACCAATTCGAAATCCATACCGGTGAATATAGAATATGTAAGCGGTTCAGCGCCACCACAAGACATAATTAATAGAACACCCTCCTCGGCCAATCAATTAGCCCAAACATCAGCAGCTGAAAATGTGCCAGCCACCGCTTCAACCTCCAGTATAAAATTTACCTCGCCAGAACGCCTTATGGGTTTTACTACGGGTAATGCTGCATTCACCGAACTTTTTAAATTATGGGGCACCAACGTCGCTGTTACCGAAGAATTTAATGCCTGCCAATTAGCCACTGATTTCGGTTTACAGTGCTTGAGTAAATTAGGCAGCCTGCGGGACGTGGTCCACCTGAACAGGCCAGCATTAGTCGGCCTAGGCAACAATGCTGACAATCATAGCTATTTTATAATTACCGCAATCACTGATAACAGGATTACTCTAAGAGCCAATAACGACGATTTTAACATTCGGCCCAAGGACTTTTTACAATACTGGCATGGCTACTACACCCTCTTTTGGCGTGCACCACCTGCCTTCGAGCGTGCCATCGAATTTGGTGATAGCGGCGCTTCAGTAGATTGGTTAGAAAACCAAATGTCACTTATTGACCAAGAACCCGCCACTGCATTACCTGACCAGCCATTTAGTCTCAAGCTCGAAAACAAGGTGAAACGTTTTCAAATTTCAGTGGGATTAATACCCGATGGTATTGTAGGTGCTCAAACCTGGATACATATCAACAGTATTGCCGGTGCTGACATCCCATTTATTCAACCATCAGCACCAGCTGGTCAACCTATAGAGATTCACTAGTATGTCTTTTATTCTTGATGCTCTAAATAAATCTGAACAGGAACGAAGATTACAAAAAACCCCAGATTTGACCAGCATACACCGTCAACCAACATCTACAACACAATCAAACCGTTGGGCCCCAGTCATCATCCTAATATTAACTGTCAACTGCATTGGATTTTGGTACTGGTGGTCGACCACCAGCACTTTAAGCGAGCCAATAACAGCCTCAATAGCTACATCGAACGCCTCGACTCCAACAATTATACCAGAGCAAAATAAAACAGGGCAAAAAATCCGTTCCAGGAAAGAGGTCTATAACACTACAATCACAGCACCAGAACAGCGCTTAAGTACCACTCCGCCATATTTAGCTGACAATATATCAAATCCACAGGAGCAACTCAGGCCAGACGTTATCCAGGCAGATGTTATCTCCAGAGATCAGCTGTTGTCAGACAAAGTCATCACGCCACAGGATATCATTCCCGCTTCCGCCCACCCTAAGTTGGTGCGCATATCTTCATTACCAATGAATATACAACGCCAGATTCCTGACCTGACATTTTCGAGCCACCTTTATTCCGAACAGGCAAGTTTTCGCATGGTCAACATCAATGGAAGAATGCTCCGTCAGGGTGACAAAATTGCCGCCGGCATCCAGCTAGAAGAAATTACCGAAGAAGGAGTGATTGTTAGCTATCTGCATTATATTTTTGAGATTAGCGTACTACGCGACTGGAGCTTCAATTAGTGAATTACTATTTAAAGGCATTGCAGACAAACCATAAGTGCACTATGGACCGATTGCAGGAGCGCTTTCAACGGGTGTAATCTGATCCTGAAGGTTCAACAGGCGCTGATTCATTTGCTGTCGGTATCGATCAAAAACACTAATTGCTTCCTGAAGCTCAGAGACCGCCAAATTCATAGAGGCTAACTGGCGTCGATTAGCCTCGGATACATCCGTTGTCTCCTGGGTCAGACCTCTTACACTTGCGACAGTCGCTTTGAGACTAGCGCTATCGGCAGCTATGCTCTGTCTGACATCGACCATATCAGTTGATAATTCACCAAAATCCGTTGTCACCTTTACAAGATTGGCTTTGAACGAGCCAATTCTACGGTCAAACTCTTTTGTCTGAGTGTCACTTAATTCAAATTGACGTTGCAATTTTGTTATTGCCGGACGATTTTCACGATGTGCAATTTTCCACAATTTATCAATCTCAAGTACATTGGTTTGCTGTTGTTGTGCCATGGACTTAAAAGCTGAGGTGGATTTACCGGTGGTCACAGCCAGTTCATTTTGAAGGTTATTAATATTAGACTGAGATATTTCAAGCAATTCATTCGACTGCTCAAGTTTTTTTTGTAGCTCCACCATTTGGAAGCCACCGACGGCCATCATAATTGCCATCAACACCAGGCTAAAAACCAACAGGCCGTTAAAACTACTTTGTCTGGGCGCCTCAGAACGGTTAGAGCGCTGGAAAGACGCGACCTCATCTTGTTCAGGTTTAATAGCAGAAATTAATTCGACGTCATTTGTATTATTACTCATTATAAATTAATAACTACTCCTGCAAGTACGCAACACAACTAGAGATTGTTAATAAAAAAAAGGCTCCTGATAAGGAGCCTTTTTTCACGCTTTCAAGATCCGGTCAAACTCTACAGGATAGCAACAACACCGTAAAGAACAGCCGTCAAAACAAAACCAGAAGTTATAACACCAGAAACTGCTGTCATAGGGCCCTGCTTACCAAATAATGCGTTGGCTTCCAGACCAAAGATTATAACCAATGCAACGATCATTGCCGTGGTATTGGTCTCGTCAGTTGCACCACCATTAGGCAGGTGAGCAGATGAGCCCATAAAAAACAGCATAGGCAAAGAGAACAAAGTATTAGTTCTTGATGCCAGGGCCGCTTTAGGTGCCGCCGCCGCTGCTTCAGGTATTGCCGAACCACCTTGTGCAACCTGAGTTGCTGAGGCAATCAGTATCTTTTGATTCGGCCAGATTATCATCCACACATTAAGGAACATTAACGTACCCATAGTTGCGCCAAGAACGATGTCTACCGTCAAATATTGATGCCTGACAGCCAACAGCGCAACACCGGTCAGGAAGGTGAACATTGCACCCCAGCGGAACCACCAGAGAGCCCGTGGGACTAGTTTCTGAAACGCTCCTGACTTATGCGAATCTTCAGCTTCCTTGAAATACTCTCCTTGCACAAAGTTAAAATAGTAAAGTAAACCAATCCAGGTAATACCTGCTAAAAAGTGTCCCCACCGAAACAAGTAATCTAAACCACCTGCGGTAAATAATGCTATATCTGTCATGCCCTCTCCTAATTGTCAGGGTAATGTTATCCTTATAATTGGTATGGGATAACTGTAAGTTTATACTCTATAATGATGATAACATTGAATTTTTTGAAAAACTATCAACAAATATAATCATTCAATGCGGCGCAGGTATCTTTACTTTCTAACGACTAATCGATGCTTATAGCCTATTCTTTTCAAGGACGAAAATTCATTTCCAGGGCAGGAAACACCTTCTATGCGAAAACCACTCATAACCCTTCTTATTCTAGGCTTATCTTTATCCACCTTTTCTGCAGTAGCTGCACCTGGTGTGTCAAACAACTCAGGCACGAAACTCTCCGTAGATAAGGACTGGAGCGTATACAGCACTATTGACCTTTTCGCTTATAGTGAACCGGTCTCCGTTGACCAATTTGCCAGCGATTTTGAAGGTAGTCTAAAAGATGGTGAAACTGCTTTCACACATAACGTTTTTTCTACCGGAATAAGATGGCGCAATTTCACCCTGGGTTATGTGCACCGGTTTGACTATGTCACGGAATTTACCGAGGATACTGCGTTTATTCACCATAGTGAGAAAAACAACAACCCCATACCAGGCGATAGAGATTACGACGTTTTGCTGGATGTCGAGCGGCTTGAGGCCAGCGGTATTCGCCTCGGCTACCACTACCAGATCAAACCAGGGTTAACCATTAGCTCTAACTTTTCCTATTATAACGAATTATCTGGGCTGCAATCCGGTAAGGCGGGCGTGAATGGTGATTTGACCCCCTTCGACGCACAATTTAAAGCGGCACTTGAGACCGCCACTGCCGATCTGGAAATACTGGTTGAGCAATTTAACGCAGGCGGGCGCGATTTCCCATCCCTTGACGGCGTCATTGGCCAACTAAGAACCAGTGTGGAACAAGTCAACGCCAGCTTATTGATTGACTACGCCTATGACGACCCGAAATTTAGCGAAGACGAATATCGTCAGCCGACCATTAATGGCCCAGCGAATCCTGTCATTTCAGGGGTATCCTTCGAAGAACCCGACGGCACCGGATATTCACTGGATATAGGCATCGATTGGCAAGTGAACGACCGGCTTAAATTAAACCTGCAGCTTATCGACATTATCAATCGTTTTAACTGGGATGATGCTCCGCAGACTGTAGTGAACTTTAATCTTAACCCTTTGTTACTGGACGCATTAGATTTAATCCAGGACATATCAGCAGGCGAAAGAGTCCAGGTTAATCAATTAATCGACGACCATCTCTCTGTGAGCATTATCAACGATGATTACACCCAAAAACTAAACTGGCGCGGCGACTTCTCTGCAAGCTACTCGCTTAACAGAACCATACCCCTATATCGGTGGCAGCCTAACGTTTCAGTTATCGGTGGTGTCTACCATACAGATACCCAGGACTTTCCGCGTATTGGCTTCAGCTTGAACGACAATTTCAAGCTCGAATATGACTTTGGCGGTGATGCCATTATTGTTTCGCTAGTCGGCAAATACGGATTTATTCAGCTTATTTCAGATAGCTTCGATTTAGAAGAAGCATATGACTTCGGCATAACTATGGGTATTAATTATCAATTCTAGATATCAATTTACGGACAGCGGCGCACACGAGCTTTGGTTTTCCCCCACTCGGGGGCGTCGTTTTAACTGTAGTTTCTGACCATAGTGAGGGTCTATTCGCCAATCATTTTTGACAATCATTTTTGACAATCATTTTTGACAATCATTTTAAACCAGGATCTCAGACAGAGGCTATAGTTTAGAAATATTTGAAAGTAATGCCCTGCAGTTCGGCGATTTTCCGGCACTTAAAACTTAATCGAATCATAATAGCAACTAATCAAACCACTCGTTCTAAGCTACCCGTTTCTGTTGAGTATACTCAATAATGAACAATCCCTAATCTACCAGTCTTCAAATAATGCCTACATACCTGAGCAAAATATTGATCGTTGACGACCAAGCTGCCAATCGTCTAGCCATCAAATACATGCTTGAAAAAATCAACATAAAAATTTTTGAGGCCGCTTCAGGTAAGCAGGCCCTGTCACTAATCCTGAAACATGATTTTGCCGTTATACTCATGGACGTAGTAATGCCAGGGCTTGATGGTTATGAGACTATCCGTCTAATCCACAGCACCGAACGTTTCCAACAAATCCCCATCGTAATGGTGACCTCTTATGGCACCAAAGAACAATATATCAAAGCCTACGAAGCAGGCGCGGTTGATTATGTAACCAAACCCGTGGAGCCAATCGTACTCACTAATAAAATCAATCAATTTGTTGAACTCAGTCAGCAGCGAGAAGCCGCTCAAATAGCTCAAAGAGAACAGGCCATGGTTGCCGCCAGTATGGAAGGCTTACTAAATTCTGCTGGCGAGGGCATATTAGGCATAAATCTAACGGGTGAAATTACTTTCGCAAACCCAAAAGCTTGCGCATTGCTGCATGCCCGGAAAGAAAAATTAACTCAAAAAAATATTCAGATTTTTTTCACTTCCGCTGCCAGCCAAGAAATAAATACCGAACCTGATACTGAGGCGCTTTCTACTAATATTTTTAAATTGTTACGCCGAAAAAGCAGTTTGACGGACACCAATGAGCGCTGGATGACAGTAACAGGAGAGACATTCTACGTCGAATATAGCTGCGAAATCATCCGCAACAATAAGGGACAGCAAATCGGCGGCGTTGTTACCTTTCAAAACATATCAGAACGTAAAGCTATCGAGGATAGACTGACACGTTTAGCCAACTATGATCCGCTGACCAACCTGGCAAACCGCGCCTATTTCCACGACACCCTCACTAAAGCGATGGCACGCTCCAGACGCACGGACAGCAAGCTGGTCTTACTTTTCCTTGACCTTGACCATTTCAAAGATATCAATGACAACTTAGGTCACGATGCCGGCGACCTGTTACTAAAAATAGTGAGCCGACGAATCAACCAATGCATACGTGAAGGCGACGTTGCAGCCCGAATCGGAGGAGATGAATTCGCCGTAATTATATACGACATAGACTCACTCACTGGCGTTGTCCAAATTGCAGAAAAAATTATTACCACAGTAAACCAGCCCGTCGACCTGTTTGGCACCGATATTACCACCAGCACCAGCATTGGAATTGCGATATTCGATGACTACAAAACTAACCTCGATGAACTCGTCAAGGCCGCAGATATTGCCATGTATACCGCAAAAACTAATGGCCGCAATCGATACCAGTTTTTTAAACAAAAAATGCAACAACGAGCAACAAAAAAAAGTCGTATTCAAGTGACATTGGCCCAGGCACTCGATGGCAACGAGTTATCAATCAGCTACCAGCCGAAAATATCGCTCAAAAAATCCCGCGTAATCGGCCTCGAAGCACTCATCCGATGGACTAATAGTAACGGAGAAATAATTGCTCCTAAAGATTTCATACCTGTCGCCGAAGAATCAGGCCAGATCCACGCGTTAGGGGAATGGGTATTCGAACGTGTTTGTAGACAAATAAAGTCCTGGCAGGACTTACCCGGTTTCGATGGCTTATCAATTTCTATCAATATCTCTGCCCTACAACTCAAGGCTGGTGGCTTTCATCGACAGGTAGAAGGAATATTAAATAAACATGAAATAGAACCAGGACGCCTTGAACTGGAACTTACAGAAACTGCCATCATGAGCAAACCACTGATCACTGCACGTGAACTACATTTTTTACATGAACTAGGAATAGGTATTTCTATTGACGATTTCGGCACCGGTTATACCTCATTAAACTATCTGAAACGATTTCCGATTGACGCATTAAAGATTGACCAACGTTTTATCTCTGCTATTGGCCTTGATGATCGTGACGAAGATGTTATCAAAATTGTTATGGCCATTGGCCGTACCCTGGGTATAGACGTCATTGCTGAAGGCGTGGAAACCAATGCTCAACTGGCTTTTCTGTATTCTATTGATTGCGATCTGGTACAGGGTTATTTTTTTAGTGAACCATTAGATCAACAGGGTACCACTAAAATGCTTGAAGCAATTGGCACAACTTATAGCGATCGTTTTGACAATTTTAAGCGGTATATTAATGACAACAATCTGCAGCCCTTACACGCCGGTAAGTTACATTAAAGAACCACTAACTAATACAAACTTGCCAATAAACTAATCAGCCAGATACGGAACGTTCAGTCAATTTGGCTCAAAAGCCATCGATTGACTTTTTGCTAGCCAATTCATTGCTAATTGTGCTGACTTAAATCGGCGTATATTTTTATCATCTGCAGAATAACCCGAATACAGCCTGATTAAGCCCCAGGCCACTGGGTCTTTTACATAAACTGCAGTTTTATTAATAGCTGGCGCCAGGTAATCACCTATTTTAGGTTTCACCAATCCGCGGGTTAATTTAATTTTAGCAATCAGCACCAAATCAATGAAATGGTTAAAGGACTGGTCAATAGATTCGTCGGCTTGCAGTTTTGCCCGATGGTCCATCCACTCAGTATCATTCAGCACACCTGAGGCGCGAATGATAACTAATTTTTGCTGATGATCAACAGTATATTGGCAGGCCATCAAAAACTGAGCTCAAATTTTCAGAAAACGCACCCTACTCGAAGCGGCAAACTAATTCAAACTTTTTATCCCATAAACGGTTTTACCTGTCTAAATATCCCTGAGCCAATAATGACGATAGGGCCCATCCAGACCGGTGCCATCAACCAGCCCAATCCAGTCATGACGTTCGTAAAAGTTGCAGGCCTTTTTATTAGCGATCAATGATTTGAGAGACAATGGCAATCCATAGCGGGCAACACAGGCCGCGATCAAACGTTGACCCAAACCCACAGATTGATATTCTGGTCGGATATAGAGATGATGGATAAAACGTTCCTGTTTCCACACTGAGACAAAACCAAGTAATCCATCAGTCTTGTTCACCACCAACTGCACTTCTTCGCCGACAATTAACGCCCTTAGTTCACCCTCTGTTACATCTTTAGCTACAAAACATGCCACAGGCGCCCGCGCCTGATTATAGATCTCGACCATTGCGGCCAGATCTTTTTCCTCATAATCCCTGATGCGATTCGAATTAATTAACCTTGCCCCGCCCAATAAGTATGACTGGTTCAAAAATCACCCAATCAAACAACAGATAGTTCTAAAATTATTCCATAAAAAAAGCCCTGCAATGCAGGGCTTTTTAATTTACATCATCCAGACCGTTGAAAAAAACCACCTAAGGCAAATCACCCCAATAGTAATTCTCACCAGATCGGCTGAATGAGCCTCCATATTCGCGTAACAATAAATCAAGTCACAACTAATCTATAGTCACGCAATATATAGAAACGGAGTAAACGGTTCCGCAAATATAGTCAAATTGACTATATTTACATCATGCCGCCCATGCCGCCCATGCCGCCCATGCCGCCCATATCAGGCATACCGCCACCAGCACCAGCACCGCCTTCTTCTTCAGAATCAGCGATCATTGCTTCAGTTGTAATCATTAACCCAGATACAGAAGCTGCCGCCTGCAGTGCAGTACGAGTAACCTTAGCTGGATCAGGCAGACCAAATTTAATCATATCGCCATATTCGCCGGTAGCTGCGTTAAAACCTTCAGAACCTGAAGACTGTTTAACTTTATCTACCACAACAGACGCTTCATCACCGGCATTTGTTACGATTTGACGCATCGGTGCTTCCATAGCTTTACACAATATCTTGATGCCAACATTTTGATCTTCGTTGTCACCAGTAATGCTACCAATACCCTGTAATGCACGAATCAAAGCAACACCGCCGCCAGGCACGATGCCTTCTTCAACAGCAGCACGGGTTGAATGCAATGCATCCTCAACGCGGGCTTTCTTTTCCTTCATTTCGATTTCAGTGGGCGCACCCACTTTAATTACTGCCACGCCACCAGCAAGTTTAGCAACTCGCTCCTGCAGCTTTTCACGGTCGTAATCTGAAGAAGTTTCTTCGATCTGGGCACGAATTTGATTAACTCGGCCTTCAATCTCACCAACATCGCCTGCACCGTCGATAACAGTCGTATTTTCTTTAGTCATGCTAACGCGCTTAGCAGAACCCAGATCTTCTAAAGTAGCGCCTTCTAGAGACAAACCTACTTCTTCAGAAATTACAGTACCACCAGTCAGAGTTGCTATATCCTGCAACATTTCTTTGCGACGATCGCCAAAACCAGGTGCTTTAACACCAGCAACCTTAACAATTCCACGCATATTGTTCACAACCAGAGTTGCCAACGCTTCACCTTCAATATCTTCAGCAATAACCACTAATGGCTTACCTGCTTTCGCTACAGCTTCGAGGATTGGTAGCATGTCACGGATATTAGAGATTTTCTTGTCGAACAACAAAATGAAAGGCTCTTCTAATTCGGCACTCATGCTTTCCTGGTTATTAATGAAATAAGGTGACAGGTAACCACGATCAAACTGCATACCTTCAACAACATCCAGCTCGTTTTCCAGACCGCTGCCTTCTTCAACAGTAATCACGCCTTCTTTACCAACCTTATCCATTGCATTGGCGATAATCTCACCTACAGCTGTATCACTATTAGCAGAAACACTGCCAACCTGGGCGATAGTCGCGCTATCAGTACAAGGCACAGCGAGTTTCTCTACTTCAGCTACAGCGGCAACAACTGCTTTATCAATTCCGCGCTTAAGGTCCATTGGGTTCATGCCAGCTGCTACAGCTTTCAAACCTTCATTCAAAATAGACTGAGCCAATACTGTTGCAGTGGTCGTACCGTCACCAGCAACGTCAGAAGTTTGTGAAGCAACTTCTTTCAACATTTGTGCGCCCATATTTTCGAATTTATCTTTCAATTCGATTTCTTTGGCAACTGATACACCATCTTTTGTGATGGTTGGTGCGCCAAACGCCTTATCAAGTACTACATTCCGACCCTTTGGTCCGAGAGTTACCTTCACTGCGTCCGCTAGCACGTTTACACCTGCCAGCATACCTTGACGTGCTGAATCACCAAAAATTACGTCTTTTGCTGTCATTTTCTTGTTTCCTTTATGTCTCTAGAGTTAACGTACGTTGATTTAGGCAATCACACCAAATACTTCGCTTTCGTTCATGATGAGCAATTCTTCACCATCAAGCTTCACAGCACTACCTGAATACTGGCCAAACAGGACCTTGTCACCAACATTCAGGTCCACTGGTTGAACAGAACCATCTTCTGATTTTTTACCAGGGCCAACTGCTAGCACTTCACCTTGTGAAGGTTTCTCAGTTGCGGAACCAGGAAGAACAATACCTCCTGCTGATTTTGTTTCTTCTTCGGTGCGGCGTACTACCACACGATCTTGCAATGGGCGGATGTTCATTAATGTCTCCGATTTTAGGTACCAACAGCGATGGATAAGACCAACTGATTGGTTTTCTTAGTAAACCAAGCTAATCCTGGGCAACTCACCATCCTCACTAAAAAAAATGGTATTGGCGCAACAACTAGCACTCTCCTACTTGGAGTGCTAATAATAGGGATGAATCATTCATATTCAACCCATCCGGCTGAAAATCACAAAAAATAAATGGTACCTAATGGCGGATTCCAGGCAAAAAATCGAACGCCATGTTTGGCAAATCATCAATGCCATCCCCAGCGGTCAGGTCGCAACCTACGGCCAGATCGCTCAGCTTGCTGGCATGCCCAATCAATCTCGACTAGTGGGTAGAATCTTATCCAGACTGCCGCAGGACACCCGCTTGCCGTGGCATCGAGTAGTCAATAGTCAAGGTAAAATAACCAATCCTAACGCTGAACGACAAAGCCAACGGCTAAAACAGGAAGGCGTTTTACTAGTCAACAATCGCGTTCGCCTTAGCAGCTACTTATGGCGACCAGGCTAAAGGAATACCGTACGGGAAATTGCCAACCTGGAGCATTCTATCCTGGAGCAGCGCTTTCGCTAACTCGCCCATCACGACGGATCAGCACGAGCACCAGTAAAATTGCGGGTATGCCAAGCCCAGACGCAACCAGAAAAAACACAAAATAGTCATAGTGCTCAACTACCAGCCCAGAGAAACCACTCATAAATTTACCCGGCAGTGTCATCAAAGAACTAAATAAAGCATATTGAGTGGCGGTATAGGCCCTGTTTGTCAAACTTGATAAATAAGCAACCAAAGCAGTGGCAGCGAACCCGCCGCTCAAATTATCCGCACTAATCACCACGGCTAACCAGCTAAGCTCAGGGGTTAATAAAGACAACATAGCAAACAATAAATTGGTCGCAGCAACGGCAATAGCCCCCAATAGCAAGCAATTCAAAATGCCCCATTTAACCACCAGAATCCCACCGATAGCAGCGCCAGAAATCGACATAAAAAAACCAAAAATCTTAGCTACATTGGCTATTTCAATCTTGCTATAACCCAGGTCAAGATAAAATGGATTAGCCATAATTCCCATCGCAATATCACTGAGCCGAAACACCGCGATAAACAATAGAATAACCAGCGCAAACCGGCCATTGCGGGTGAAAAAATCAACAAAAGGCTGGATCACACCCTGTACAAAAAATAACCGCCAATTTTTTACCTCGGTTTTCTCTGGTGACGCTAACAGCGACTTGTCGTCAGCAGATACAGGGCCCTGTGGCTCTCGAATACATAAAACCGTGATACATCCAACGCCGATCAAGGTCGCCATAAGCTGATAAGCTACTACCCAACTGAAATAGGTCGCAAGGTATAACGCACCCGCACCCGCTACCAGCAACGCTAACCGATAGCCAAAAATATACGTTGCAGACATGGCCCCCTGATAACGTTCGTCCATTGCCTCGATACGATATGCATCAATTGCAATATCCTGGGTCGCTGATGAAAATGCCACCAGAAAGGCAAACCCAGCAAGGATAAAAAGATCAGCCGCGCCCACCAGAGACATACCCAATAAACCCAGACCAATACCCAGTTGGCCGGCCAACATCCAGCCACGCCGTTGCCCCAACCATCGGGTCAGCCCAGGGACTGCCAACTGATCAACCACCGGCGCCCAGATCACTTTAATTGAATAGGTAATACCGACCCAGGCAAAAAAGCCAATGGCACTGCGAGTAATACCCTCGTCATGTAACCATGCTGTGAGGGTGGTAAATACCAACAAATAGGGCAAACCACTGGCAAAACCCAAAAATACCATCGCAAATACACGGGGTTTTGTATATACAGCGAACACTTCTAGCCAGGACAGGGCCTGACCAGGCTCTGGCCGGATCTGCTGTGACGCTAACTTTTTCCGCCCAAAATTAAAAACAGCCAAATTTATTCCCTGAAGTTTTCAAACTGAAGCGGCACATCAATATCTTCATGACCCTTTAGAAAGGCCATGACTTTTTGTAGATCATCGCGCTTTTTACCGGTAACTCTTAGTTTTTCCCCCTGTATCGCTGCTTGCACTTTCATTTTTTTTGCTTTTATTAGTTTTACGATTTTACGCGCCAGGTCCGTTTCTATGCCCTGGCGAATCAATACAGTCTGTAATATTTGTTTACCGCGCGGCCTTGGATCTTTAATTTCCAGGACCCGCACGTCGATCTTTCGCGCCACAAGTTTTGCACGCAATATATCCAACATTTGCTCTAATTGAATATCTGCTTGCGCTTCCAGCTCTACCTCTGACTCGACACGAGTGAATTTTGCATCTACACCACGAAAATCATAACGTGTACTTAATTCTCTATTTGCCTGATCCACAGCATTGGAAATTTCAAATGAATCTACCTCAGAAACCGCATCAAAAGACGGCATGTCTATTTTCCCCCATATTCATTACAATATAATAACTTGAGTTATTCAGCATATCAGATTAAATCAACCGATTAACGACCCTAAAGCATGTTTGAAGTACCGATTGTTATAATTAAAAAAACAACCACGGACGAAAAATTCTTCGCTACCCTCTTGGCTGCATTTCCTGACAAGCGCTACTACAGTAGCGGCATACAGGCGCTTCAGTCGCTCGAACAAAACCCAGCAGCGCTGGCAGTTATCGAGTCAGAAACCGAAGACATGGAGGGTATTGAGATAGCCGAAGCTATCCGCGATATAGATGCGGAAGCCAGCCAATTCACCTATATTGTAATTTATGGCGGTGAACCCACGCCAATGCTAGAGCATGCTTTTAGCTTATATGTTGATGCTAATATTCCAGCCACCTTACCGCACACATTATCTCAGGTAGTGGCCGCTGGCTGTCGCCTCTCAAAAGAAATTGGCACTATCAAAAACCATAATTTGCAATTACAGGCGTCAAATCAGGAACTAGAACATAGTCAACTGCTTGACCCTTTGACCGGCCTTGGGAATCGTAAATATGCCGAGCTATGTCTCAGAGATTCAATCCGTCAAATCGAGTCCCGTGGTGGCGCAGTTTGTGTTCTAGTCATATCCATACTCAACTTGCCAGCCATCGTTAAACGTTATGACAATCAAATCGGCAAAAACCTTGTTGTCGCGATTGGAGAAAAAATCACCAATCTGGTCCGCCCACTCGATCTCGTCAGTTACTACAAACCGTACCATTTCGTTCTGGTCTTAACCCAGCCCAATATTGAAAACTGCACCGCTGCTTGCTATCAGCGTATATACGAAGGTATTAAACTCAAAAGTTTCCCCACTGCAGCAGGCTTTTTAAACGCGGATATAGCTATGAGCATCTGTGCCAGCCATGCAGAACATGGCGCACCTGACCCTGACCACCTGATGAAAATTGCCGAGCAACATTTGGAATTATCACAGCAGCAAGAAAACATCTATGTACACCACCTTACGCCAGCTCAATAACCTGCTCTAAGCCAGTGCCAAGCCTAACGACTGCGGTCTATAGTAGCAATCTTCGGACATCACCAAGTACCTGCGCTAGATAAGTGGTAAAACGAGCAGCCTCCGCGCCATCAATCGCTCGATGATCATAGGACAGAGATAACGGTAAGAGCGTGCGCGGGATAAATGCTTCACCATCCCAGACTGGGCCAATCTTAGATTTAGAAACACCCAATATCGCGACCTCAGGGGCATTAACAATGGGCGTAAATTTTGTACCGCCTATTCCGCCCAGGCTTGAAATAGTAAAAGTCGCTCCCTGCATCGCGTCCATCGGTAATTTTTTATCTCGCGCAAGGCCGGCCAACGCGGCACATTCGTTACCTAATTCAACCAGGCCTTTTTTATCAGCATCCTTTAGCACAGGCACCACTAACCCTTCGGCTGTTTCCACAGCAATACCCACGTTATAATATCTTTTTAAAATCAGATTTTCATAACCAGCCTCAATGGAGGCATTAAATTGAGGGAATTTAATCAGCGCATTAACGCAGGCCTTGATCATAAACGCTAAAGGTGTGAGCTTTATTCCCGCGTTAGCCATTTCCTGATTTTGCGACTTTCTGAATAACTCCAATTCTGTAATATCGGCTTCATCAAACTGAGTAACATGTGGCACATTTAACCAGCTACGATGTAAATTGCGCGCCGTTGCACGCTTGATTCTGGACAAAGGCTGATATTCAATACTGCCAAATTTTGTAAAATCGACTTCAGGTATGGCAGGAATACCACTACCTGAAACAGGTTGTTCTTTTTTCGACAAACGTTTCTTAACGAATGCTTGCAGGTCCTCTTTTAAAATACGCCCCTTTACCCCAGAACTTACAACCAATGTTAGGTCAATACCATACTCCCGCGCGCGTTTTCTTACCGCGGGGCCAGCATGGACATTATTTGCGGCAGGCTCTTTATGCGCTGAAGGCTCTTTATGCGCTGAAGGCTCTTTATCCGCTGAAGGCTCTTTATGTAGAACCGCTGAAGGCTCTTTATGCGCTGAAGGCTCTTTATGTAGAACCGCTGAGGGCTCTTTATGCGCTGAGGGCTCTTCCTCAAGCGTGAGTATAAGATTGCCTTCTTCTACCTTGTCGCCTTCTTTCACTGCAATAGTAAGTATTACACCGGCAGCAGGGGAAGGAATTTCCATACTAGCCTTGTCAGATTCAAGGACAATAAGCGAATCATCCACCGCCACCACATCACCCGCTTTAACGAACAACTCGATGATTTCAATTTCTTCCGCCTCACCAACATCTGGCACTAAAACTTGAAACACAATCTACACTCCTTGCAAGATGTTGGGATCACGAAATACTAGGATCTGGCTTTTCAGGATTAATCTCAAATTTCTTGAGCGCTTCAGAAACAATATGGCTATCGATAATATTATCTTCTACCAGTGCAGTCAGCGCGGCAATGGTGATGAAATAACGATCAATTTCAAAAAAATGTCTAAGCTTTTGTCGTGAATCGCTGCGACCAAATCCGTCTGTGCCCAGCACAGAATAGGTACCTTGTATGTAATCGCGTATCTGTTCTGGGTAATTTTTCATGTAATCTGTAGCGGCAATCACTGGGCCATTAGTCTCACCAAGACATTGTTCAACATACGAAATCTTCGGTGTTTCTTCAGGATGCAACATATTCCAACGCGAGACCGCCATCCCATCGCGACGCAATTCATTAAAACTGGGCACACTCCAAATATCTGCATCGATATCGAACTCATCTTTCAGTATCTTTGCTGAAGCAATGACTTCCTGCAAAATGGTCCCAGAACCCAACAGCTGCACCACTTTTTTAGAGACTTTTTTGCTGTTCTTCTTAAACAGATACATACCCCGAATTATCCCTTCACGACAGCCTTTTGGCATCGCAGGTTGAACATAATTCTCGTTCATTATTGTGATATAAAAATATTTCGGCAGCTTCTTAACATACATCTGCTCCAGCCCATGCTGAATAATTACCGCTAATTCATAACCAAAAGTTGGATCATAAGACACACAATTTGGCACTGTACCGGCAAGAATATGACTGTGGCCATCCTGATGTTGCAGCCCTTCGCCATTTAAGGTTGTTCTGCCCGAAGTACCGCCTAACAAAAAACCTCTGGCCTGTAAATCGCCAGCGGCCCAACATAAGTCGCCCACCCGCTGAAAACCAAACATCGAATAAAACACATAGAACGGTATCAGCGGGCAATTGTTATTACTATAAGAAGTAGCAGCAGCAAGCCAGGCAGCAAAAGCACCGCCTTCGTTAATCCCCTCTTCCATTACCTGGCCTTTTTTATCCTCGCGATAATACATAATTTGGCCAGCATCAGTGGGTTCGTACAATTGTCCCACCGAAGAATAGATACCCAGCTGTCGAAACATACCTTCCATACCAAAGGTGCGCGCCTCATCAGGCACAATGGGTACGATTCTGGCGCCAATATTTTCATCTTTGATCAACGCAGAAAGTATCCGTACAAAGGACATAGTAGAAGAAATTTCTCGCTTGCCAGTACCCTTTGTAATCGCCTCAAGAGATTTCAAATCAGGAACTTTAAGGGCTTCAAAATCCGGCGACCGAGCGGGCAACGAACCACCAAGCGCCTCGCGCCGCGCCTTTAAATAACGCATCTCCGGGCTGTCTTCTGGCGGGCGATAATAAGCAACCTGCTCCAATTCTGCATCCGCCAATGGGATATCAAAACGATCTCTAAACTTTTTTAATTCTTCAATTTCAAGCTTTTTAACCGAGTGGGTAATATTCTGCGCTTCTCCAGCTAAACCTAAGCCATAACCTTTAACGGTTTTCGCCAAAATGACAGTCGGTTGCCCCTTATGCTTAACAGCTGCATCATAGGCGGCATAGACCTTATAGGGGTCATGGCCGCCACGGTTGAGCCGGTAGATATCATCATCAGTCAAGTCTTCAACCAGTTTCAAAAGCTCTGGATATTTGCCAAAAAAGTGTTCACGCGTATAGTCACCACTGCGGCTTTTATAAGACTGATAATCTCCATCAACCACCTCATCCATCCGCTGCTGCATAATGCCGTGTTTATCCTTTTCGAACAAAGGATCCCACATACGGCCCCAGACCACCTTGATCACATTCCAGCCAGCGCCGCGAAACACCCCTTCAAGCTCCTGGATGATTTTACCATTCCCCCTCACAGGCCCATCTAGCCGCTGCAGGTTACAATTGACAACGAACACCAAATTGTCCAGATGCTCTCTACCAGCGAGTGATATCGCACCCTGAGATTCAGGCTCATCCATTTCGCCGTCCCCGGCAAAACACCATACCTTGCGATCCTGTGCACTGGATAACTCCCGATTATCAAGGTATTTCATCACATGAGCCTGATAAATAGCCTGCAACGGGCCCAAACCCATCGATACTGTGGGAAATTGCCAATAGTCTGGCATTAACCAGGGATGCGGGTAAGAAGACAAACCATCGCCGGCCGTTTCCTGACGAAATTTATCTAACTTCGCTTCACTAATTCGACCTTCAAGAAAAGACCTGGCATATATACCGGGTGCGCAATGACCCTGTATATAAATTAAATCGCCGCCATGACTATCCGTTCGGGCTCGGAAAAAATAATTAAAGCCGATATCATATAATGTCGCACTGGACTGAAAACTGGAAATATGCCCACCCAGACTGGGGTCCTTGATGTTGGCTCGCATCACCATTGCCATGGCATTCCATCGAATAAGCGAACGTATTCTCCGCTCCATAAAAAGATCACCTGGCATTCGTGCTTCTATTTCAACCGGGATGGTATTTCTATACGGGGTATTAACAGAGTAAGGCATCTGAGCGCCGGTTTCAGTCACTATGGCGGATAATCGCTGTAGTAGATACTGGGCTCTTTCAACCCCCTCGTTCTCTATAATCGATAGAATTGAGTCCAGCCACTCTTTGGTTTCCTGTGGATCTTCATCCGTCGAATTTGTATCACTTTCCATTGAATTCATCTATTCCCTGCCTGAATTTATTAAGCCAAACGTATTCACCCGAACTTGTGAATTTGAACCAGTGCATTGAAACCACTGCACTTCATCTAAGACACTGCACTTCATTAAGACTCTTCACTTTAAACACCCACGGAAAACATGACCTTAATAACTATAGGCCAACATACCAATACTGGCGCGCAGATACTACTCTTTATAAACCGCGCTAGCCAGCAACGATAGTCACTACAGCCGCAATGCCTAACCAGCCATATATGGCTCGATCAAATAGCTGTTCGAGAGCACTGAGATCACTTTCTCCCTTACTGGCAAATACGGCAATGTTGTCAACATATTGTTTATCAATCCCAGCAATCGCTATATCCCCTATGCGTATCAAATACGCCGCATGACTTTCCTGGCTGGCGAAAAGACCCTGCCGCCACTCGCTAAGCGCGGGGCCGAAATTACCCACCAAAGCAAACAACAAAGCGGTAATACGCGCCGGTACAAACTGCGCCCAAAAGACGATGGCCTCCACCAACGGTTCTTCAGTATCAGTTTGTTCTAATAAATCCAGGTATTTCACTGAAATGGAATAAAGAAGTGCGCCGACGGGGCCCATTACCAGGAACCAAAATAGCACCGGAACCAGCCCTTCGAACATTGCCTGCATATTATCCAATAAAAAATCTTCCTGATTCTGCACAGCATCCATTAGATCAGCCTCATCGGTCAGCGATTGTAACCAGACAACATGCTCGTCCGTCGCACTAACAAAACTCTGCGTTTTTAGAGCAAAAACCAATACTAAAACCGAAATTGAAAGGGCTACCAGACCAAAAAGCGCATTACTGAATAGACTTAAAATAACCAGTACTAGTCCAGCAGGTAAACTTACACATAACCCATACCTTACGTAGGGGCTAATATTCATTGCCCACAGCCAACGCTTAAAACCCCTGCCCGGAATCAGGGATTGCACCGGGTTATCACCATACCAATGCCGATAAACAAAATATAAAATCAAAATGGCGAGAAAATTCATTGGCTACTCCCCGCGCGATTAGGAGCCTGAACACGGAGCCCACGACGAAAACGGCACCAGTCAAAACTTACCCCTGGATCTGTTTTTCTACCCGGCGCTATATCCGCATGGCCCACAAATGCCGCCGTGGTTAAACACCAGGAAGACTGCATCAGGCCGCTAATCGCCCTCAACTTTTGATATTGTAGTTCGGAATAGCCTCCCTGATCAGTACCTTCTAATTCGATCCCCACAGAAAAATCATTACAATTTTCTCTGCCTTCGAAACTGGATACTCCCGCATGCCAGGCCCGATAATTAAATGGCACAAACTGAATTACCTGACCACTACGACGTATAAATAAATGACTGGAAACCTTGACACCAGCTAACCCGGCAAAATCTCCGTGCACCGAACAGTCAAGCTGATTACAAAATAACGCTTCTACGAAATCAGAGCCAAAATGGCCTGCAGGCAGGCTAATGCCATGAATCACCACCAGCGATATTTCATTCTCAGGCCTTTGATCGTAGTTAGGCGAGGCTACCTGACGGGCTATGTCTAACTTTCCTGAAGTAATTTTCACAAGCAACTCCTTTTTACTCGCTTCCTACTCGGCATAAGAATAACATCTAAGCCCGCTTTCCTTAAGAATAAGTGCATTAGGAGCAAGCCCGATGCAGCCCTGCTATACTCGCCACATTAATTTCGCTAAATATTAAAAATCATGGGGACAAATAGAATCGGCCAATTTATGATGGCAATTGCCTGTATTATAGGCCTTGGTTTTTTAACGCAGTTTTTCTCAGGTATCGAAACCCAGCGACACAACCCCAATCAGTCTCCCCCTACGAATATTGCTATCGACGCCATAGAAGTACATCTTTTAGCCAATAAACAAGGGCATTATATTGTCTCTGGCACAATCAACCATCGTGCTGTTGAATTTTTACTGGATACTGGCGCCACTGATGTTGTCATTCCCGCCCATCTTGCAGACCAGCTCAAGTTACAAAAAGGACGCCCCCAACAAGCGTATACTGCCAACGGAACAGTAACAGTATATAATACTTCGGTGGACGAATTAGGTATTGGCGACATCACACTTTATAATGTTTCTGCCAGCATTAACCCTGGGATGAAGAGCCCCGGCATTTTACTGGGTATGTCTGCACTCAGGCAGGTAGAATTAATACAACGCGGCAATGCGCTGACGTTGCGCCAACTCTTTTAGCTTGTAACGAGTACAGCATGTCTGACACCAACCATTTAATTGACCTCAAAGAAAGTGTAGCTTTTGCCTTACAGGAGGATATTGGCAGCGGCGATATTACCGCCGAACTGATCAATTCAGACACTGAAGTAACTGCCCAGGTCATTAGCCGTGACCAGGCGATTATTTGCGGCCAGCAATGGGTTAACGAAGTTTTTACCCGTATCGATCCCAGTCTAACGCCAGACTGGATGATTGCGGAAGCCGAGCTAGTTACCCCGGACCAACCGCTTTTTAAAATAACAGGCAATGCCAGAAGCATCCTTACCGGCGAAAGAACAGCGCTGAATTTTCTCCAGACCTTATCCGGCACTGCCACAATTACCCACCACTATAGCCAACTAATCGCCCATACCAGTACTCGTTTACTGGATACTCGCAAAACCCTGCCTGGTCTTCGGCGGGCGCAAAAATATGCTGTCACCTGTGGTGGCGGCAAAAACCACCGTATCGGGCTTTTTGATGCCTACCTGATCAAAGAAAATCATATTTATGCCTGTGGTTCTATAACCAAAGCCATTACCAAAGCCAAAAGCCTGCACCCTGAACGGCGCATTGAAATTGAGGTCGAAAACCTTGAGCAGCTTAAGGAAGCTATCGATGCGCAACCTGACTGGATTATGCTGGATAATTTTTCCTTGCAGGATATGGCCACCGCGGTACTCACAACCAATAAACTCAGCAAAGTCAAACTTGAAGCCTCTGGCGGCATACATAAAGACGCCGATCTCATCGCAATTGCAGAAACTGGGGTCGACTATATCTCTATCGGCGCCCTCACCAAAAATACCACAGCTGTCGACCTGTCCATGCGAATCATCGACAACTCACATCCCTAACCGGTCGCGATACGATGAATTACGCTCCTATTGCACTCTTTGTCCATCAAAGACCCGAATTTACCCGCCAGACAATTGAAGCATTACGCGCTAATCCCGAGGCTATCGAAACAGAGCTGGTTATATATGCGGACGCCATTGATAACGAAGCATCAAAAACAAACGTCGAATCTACTCAACAGTTAATTGCCACCACCACAGGCTTCAAAGCAGTCAAAGTCATTCATCGGCAGCAACATATGGGCCGCGCCCGTTCTATCCTCACTGGAGTGAGCGATATGTTGCGCGAATATAAATCTGTGATCGTTGTTGAGGATGACCTGCTGACAGCCGCGGGCTTCCTCCAGTTTATGAACCAGGCACTAAAAATATATACCAACGAACGGACGGTGGGCACTATTCACGGCAACCAGCAGTTCTTGACCTCGGCACAGGAAACACCCTTTTTTTTGCGTTATTTCAATTCGGCAGGCTGGGCGACATGGAATGATCGCTGGCAATTGTTTGAACACGATGCGAAAAAACTGCTAGATGTTTTGCAGGCAACCGAGCAAATTTCTGACTTCAATTTAGACAATAGCTTCCAATTTAGCCAACATCTTCAAACCACCATAGACAATCCACAACCAAACTGGGAAACCTGCTGGTATGCATCACTTTTTATCGAAAGAAAATTATCACTCTATCCTCCACAGTCATTAACAACAAAAATCAGTACCATAGACAGTGAAAGCAATGACGACGCCGCTGCAGATCAAAAATCAGCACCGCATCTCAACCATCAACAAGATAACACCACCCCTGATACGGTATTTATCAGCCCAACCCTGTCGACCGTTGCCTCAGAGCTTGCAATCGTAGAAAGTGTCGATAACAGAATTGCACTAAGCGACTACCTTCGTAGTCAAACCAAAAACATCCACGAACTATCAAAAAACCAGCGCCCTACAACGTCGTTGATCCGTCGACTAGGTATGTTTTTCCATCGTTAGTAACAACAACGCTGTAGTTTCTATATCATGTTGCCGCCGTGCCTCGCGAAGTATTGCGACAAATAATTCCTGTCGGAATTCCTTATAACCGTCATATCGAAGGCCTACCCACGGTAACGCCTCCACCACTAATAGTTGATAGGCCGCTTCAGCCTGACCCTGATGTTTGAGCAACTTTGCAAGATTCAAATAACGGCGCACATAACAGGGACCAAACGCCAGACCTTCTGTCAACAATTTTAGAGGCGTTTGCTGAATGCCTTCTACCTGCATTAACCAGGGGTTCTGTAGCAGTAAATCTGCATACAACTCACGCACCTGATAATAATAAGGGTTAAGCTCAATACCAATTTCGTATTCTTTGGCGGCCACAATAATCAACAAGGCTCGCTGCTCTGCCTGCGAATTATCATATTGCTCTGCATAGCTGCTATGTATTCTAGCCAGACCAAACCTGGTGGCTGCCACATTCGGCCTTAGTTTACTCACCAAGCTGAGCGTATCGAACAGATCTACACCCTGACCTTTGTTATCGGCATTGGTCGGCACAACACCGCCCTTATACACCAGGTCAAAAGCTACAAAATCCAGGGTTTTCACACCAACAATATAAGCTGTCACCGTCAAGGTACCAATAAACGCCAAGCCAGGGGATTTGAGCTGGACAGATCTATACACTAATAAATCATTCAACCATAACAAGCGCGCCAAACAACATGCCAACAAAATTTGATTGGTTAACATATACAACGTAAAGCTCATCAGGGCATGCACCAACACAGTGGCCATCGCCACCACTAATATGATCGACTCAATGTTTTTTAAGCCGCCGTACTGATAAAAATGCAGCAAATTTCGACCCAGGAGATAAATCAGGAAAATAACCAGCGATAAAACGATCGCCAGCATTACCGGCCCCCCTTCTGCTAGTAACTGGATATAGTCGTTGTGTACATAGTTGCCTGCCGTTTTAATGTCGCCCAGGTTTCTATAAACAGGATACAACGCCTTAAACGACGCAATGCCACTACCAACAAACGGATAATCAGCATACTGATCCAACCCTGCTTGCCATTGTGCAATACGTTGTGACCAGCCTATGGACTCAACATCTAAGGTATACCCCTCGTCATGACTGGTGGCTTCTTCTGAGGTACGAATATTATTGGTGAGCGCATAGCTCAACAAAGCAGTTAGCACAATTAGCCCAGCTTTTTTTCTTAGCTGCACAGACAGACACATTACCAGCCCAACAAAGCTTAGCCCGGCAACAAAATTCAAACTGCCTATTCGGCTGTAACCACAAAATATACCCACACTGACCAGACTTAATAGCAGCAAGATACTGATACTGGCCTTACCTTCCTGGCGCACCCAAACAGATAACAGTAAAAAATAAAACAAATTCAAATGCGACACCCAGGCATTCGGGTCAATGCCGGGGCCAGAAGCACGCCCATGCTGGGTAATAAATTCGGCAATACCCCAAACCGCCAAAAATATGCCGCTTATACTCAACAATCGAATCAAGCTTAGCCAGCGGCTATCCGTCAGCCCACCCAGGGCTATCAGCACCAATGGGAATGAAAAGAACACCCAAACCAGCTGCATGCTGTTTTCTACTGAGCGACTGATGAAAAGATTGAATATCAGGTAGCCGCTATATAAAACAACCCATGTATGCACATGAGACCAGCAAATATCAGCCCCTGAAAAAACTGCTTTAAGCTGCCATTGATTAACCAGCAGCAGCAGAATACTGGCACAGAATAAAAAAATCGCGCTATCTGCGCCGTGATAAAAAATACCCGTGGCGAAGGCAATCGCTACAGAAGCTATTTCAACCATATTAGCCTGGTAAATTAAGAAAAGTATTAATAGTAGGCCAGGCAGCTTTATCCTGAATCAGGAACATATGCCCACCTTCAAACCATTCAAGCTGGCTATTTGGGATTTTTTCGGCCATAACATGCTGGTTATTCAATGGTGCCAAAGCATCATATCGTCCTGCACAAATAAGCGTTGGCATGGTTATATCAGTCAATCCTAAAACTGCGTCATGATGGCTACGAGCAATTAACTGTTTGCGCGCGCCAGTTTTAAAAGCCTTAAGTTGTTGATCCTCATGCCGCATAGCTATAGCGTTGTCAATCAACTGCTCAACCTTTGCGGCATTAGCCACCTGCCACGCGGTATCATGTCGAGTGTCATTAATAGACATTAGTCGGCTAATACGTTGCCGCTCATCCAGGTCTTCTGGTAGCTCATGCAAAGGGTAACTTGATAGTTCCGGACCACCAGGAGAGGTGCAGCATAATACCAACTTGCGTATTCTGCCGGGATGCCGCGCAACCAGATGCTGGGCAACCATACCACCAAAAGATACCCCAACAATATTTGCCTGCGGCCAATCAAGTTCATCCATCAGCGCCGCCGCATCATCTGCATATTGTGCCATAGTATATTCTGCACCAGGCTTCTCAGTTTGCCCTAACCCGCGTTGATCATAAGCGACAACTTTATTAGCCGTTGGCAATGGCCCATTCATTACATTAGGTTTACTGCGCAAATCCCCGCCGGTACCACTAATAAACAGCAATGGCAGGCCTTCACCGAGCATTTCATAATAAATTTTTATTGGTGTATTTGATGTAAAAGGCATTAGTTGGCCACATTTTTCCACATTATTATTTAATAACTACCTTAAATTGATTTTAGATCATCATGCCTAAATCAGAATATCGAAAAAACAACCCCCTGAAAGGTTTGCTTATAGTCTAGCAAAACTAGTTTTGCCGACCCCCAACACTATAGGTTATAGCGCGAAGTGATGCCAACATCTATTCTGTCAGCTTACCTGAGCCTCACTCACTGACAGAGTAAACCTTTAGCAACGCCAACATTTAACCAATTTCAGGTTATATGCGGATACATTCGGTCTAGCCATAGCTGGTTAAGGTGCCAGATCGATTCTTCAAACAAAGAGAGCCTTCCCTGCCGGGTTACACTGGCTTGTAATCCTTTCCAGACACCTGCGTTAACTTCTGTGTCTTCAGCATGGATCATGCTCACAGCCGCTTTCAACTCGGCTCTATTGTCTTCATTCATAGCAGCTGCAATTTCTGGAAAGGCCAGCACATGAATTCGAAGCCGCATTTTATCAGCAGCAACTGGCTCCAGTTGATACCAGAAGGCACCACTAGCTGAAGCCGCAAACAATAACGCCGGATAGACACAGGCCGCGAAAAGTTCATCTCGTTGTTCAGGTTTAAGGTTCGGAAACATATTTACGCCACCCTCAACAGCTTGCCCCGGCATGCGTAAAATCGACCAGGGTTCATATCTGTTGTATTCAACAAACGCTTTTTTGGCGGGGTATACCGGCTGGAACGTATGTTGATGAATACCAATATGATGGTAGGCTTCCATAAAATTTTCAACCAGAATTTTCCAGTTGTAGGCAGCGGGAAACTCAAGGGTTTCTATGACTTCAAGGCGGCTAAAGTCATAGTCTTCCAGGCGAGCGGCCAACTGTTTTAATTGCCCTGCTAAAGGTTTAGGTTGATCCGCCTGGCTTACAAAAACAAACCCCTGCCAGATTTCAACGGTAAAACCTGGTAACTGGCACTTACCCTTATCAAAACCGACGACACCCTCCATCATCGGCGCACTACGGAGGCTACCATCTAGTTCATAAGTCCAATTATGATAAGGACAAGTGAAACGTGTAGTATTGCCATCACCTTCTATAATCGCCATCGACCGGTGCAGGCAAACCCTGGATAAGGCGTGTAATTCGCCCAATTTATCCCGCACAATCACAATCGGCTGTGCAGGTAGATCAATACTAACAAAATCACCTACTGCAGAAATTTGTTCCTGACGGGCCACGCATAGCCAATCTGTCTTAAATATCTTTTCCAGCTCAGCATTAAATACCGAACCCACGAAATATGATTCTGGCGGCAAGGTCCAGGCATCGTTCACCGGCTGGCGGACTTTGCGCAATGCCTCAAGGTCAATGACCGTCATATTACTACCCTCCTACTTTTGCATCCTGGCCGATCAAAAGTATGGCCAATTTATTCAGTCAAATTATTCTGTATAATTAATCTGATAACTGAGCCAGATAACATACAGGCCAGAGATATAACCAGAGTTAGCCGGCTTCGTACAGCCCTCAATCAAACTGATTGCCGCTGGACAAAAAACACATTCATGATATCAAATAAAATTTCTCCCGATGAACAAATCAAAATTAATAACAGAAATTATCCAGCAACTCGAAACAGCTTATCAAAAAGCAGTAGCAGCAGCCGACCAGGCACGTGATACTGCAACAGACGCGGAAAATATTGCCGAAAACAAATATGACACCTTAGGTCTTGAAGCCGCGTACCTGGCACATGGCCAATCCCAACGAGCGGCAGAACTTAAAGCTGATCTCAATGCTTTTAACAGCCTCACCACCGCTAACTGCAATATTGAAGATGAAATAACGGTTGGCACCCTTATCGTTTTAACCGACATCAATGACGATATGCTGTATTTGTTTTTAGGTCCCGCTGCGGGCGGCTTAAAGGTAAAATACCATAACCAAGAGTTTCTAGTCATTAGCCCTTCAGCACCACTGGGCAGCGCCCTATCAGGACACTATGTGAACGATGAAATAGTGCTTACACTTGCCGGCATTACTCAGCATTTTGACGTAACGGCCATCTATTGATAACACAATATTATTCTGAGTCACACTTTTCAGGCACATTGCGACCCCAATAAAACATGAATAATAAAACATGAATAATAAAAAGGAAAAAGGCCTGACCCTGTCGCTATTCAAACAGGATTAGGCCTTATTTTAACCGCCAGCAATGATGAACTAGCGATCGGTTTTAGTTAAAGCGGTACTTAAACTCCAGACCAATGCGGCGACCCTTTGCAAGCGTTGAAAGGTGCGCACTATTACCTAAACTACCGAGGCGGGTGCTTTGGGTGCGGATCACCTCGTCGGTCAAGTTTCTACCATATAAAGACACCTCCCACGCATCACTACCGGGGATCAGAGTGATATTTGCATCAAAAGTATTGACCTCCCCTCGGTCCTGAGTATTTTGAGTATTTGTCACATTATCACGATGAGCATAGATCAACTGCGAACTGACATTATAACCTCTAACAACAATATCGTGAAGAATACCGACATTATAGGTTAGCTCTGGCGCATTCGGTAAGGGCGTATTCTCATCTTCGCCGTTAACAGTTCTGTCCAGGTTAATGTCCACATTGGCCTTGGTATATTGCGCATTGTTATAACCAAAAGCCAGCGTGAAAGTCAGCGAATCCGTTAGGAAGACTCGACTATCAATTTCTACACCTTCATAGAGTGCATCAGCCGAGTTTGCGCCCACCTGGCCTAATGTATCTGGGTCAAATTCATAGCGCTGCAAATCAGTCGCTTCTAGTCTGAAGACCGCCATATTAAAACGTAAATTTTCGTTAACATCCCACTTAATACCCACTTCAACCTGATCCATGCGCTCTTCATCTAGCGCCTGTCTTTCATCCGCTACATTGGTGCGGCGCAAATTATAATTACCCGCCCGATAACTGGTTGAAACATGGCCGTACAACAGCATATCCTCAGTTCTCCGCCAGGATGCGCCCACCTTATAGGACACATTACTCCAACTATCATCATCCTCGAAATCAAACAAACAACTGCCATCACCAACGACATACCCACACCGCGCTATGGTAGGCCCATCGGCGACTGATGAAACACCCTGATTTGCTGCATAAGCGTAACTTTTTGTCGCCTTATCCTCTTCCGTCCAACGCAAACCGGCCGAAAGGGTAACTGCATCACTAATTCTATAATCAACGTTGGTAAACACACCCAGAGTTTCAGAATCCTGCAAACCACCAACACTACGGTTCAGATAAAACTGGTTAAACGGTGGACCCGGGGCAAAACTCGGCGAGACTAACAATAGAGCCTGAGAAGATTCATCTGTTATCTCGACATCCAGATAATACACACCCGTGGTAAGGTCAAAATCGCCAAAGCTACCGAAATAACGTAATTCATTACTCCAAAGCTTCACCTCATTATTATTTGCAGCTGGAAAAGTAGTAAAAGCAGTGCCATCAATATCACCAAGGCTACCCTGCTCCTGTTCACGCCAACCCGCTATGTTCGTGATAGTACCGTCACCAAAGGCCACATCAATGGTGGTCGTTAAGGAAACTGAATCGACCCGCAGGTCAGCAAATGATTGAAGCCCGAACGGCCCACTACCATCCATTTCAGAGGTCACGTCATGTGATTCTCTGTCAAACAATGGCAAACTACCATCCTTCCAGACGTTGCCTTCAGGGTTTCTGCTAGACCTATCCGTCGCCTGGTAGACAGCGCCATCACTGTCCTGATCGAAATACTCCAGTTCCAGCAGGAAATTGACGTTATCTGTAGCATCCCAGGATAATCCGCCGCGCAGGATCAAGGTTTCACTCAGACCCATATTGTTGCCATTGAATTCATTTTCAAACCAACCAGAATCGTCATTATAGTAGGCGGCGAATTTCCCATTCAAGCCTTCTGTTAGCGGCCCCGAAACAAACCCGCTATAGGTCATATCTTCTCCGGTACCTTCCAGACGAGAATCTCCACGGATACTAACATTGGCCTCAAATTCCTCAGTGGGCTTTTTTGTGTTCATTAGCACTGCACCACCGACAACATTGCGCCCTTGTAACACCCCCTGGGGACCACGCAAAATTTCGATGCTAGCCAGGTCAAAGGTATCAAATACAACACCTGCACCTGTAGGGATATAAACCCCATTAACAAAAACACCAACGGTTGGATCTACTGACAAAATCGAAGTAGATGGAGATAAACCACGAATCGAAAAGAATTGCGTTCCCTTGCGGGTAATTGGCTGCAAATTTGCGTTAGGCACCATCATACCGATGTCCTGCAAATCTTTGAATTTTAGCGCTTCTAATTGTTCTCCATTAAATGCGCTAATAGCAATAGCCACGTCCTGAACACCCTCAACAACATTGGCCTTTTTTGTAGCAGTGACAATTACCTCTTCCATAAGCGCCTCTCTTACGGATTCGGCACTCGCCATAACTGACATTAACATTACGCATAGCAATGCGATGACACGTACAATAGCTGACAACATCTATCTCTCCCCTAATTATAGTTAAAACTGCATATAGCTAAAAACTACACATACAACTTTTTACCACGTGTGGAGCCGTTCGCTCACCATAATACAGGAAACATAACAATCACAAGCAATTTAAATGATAAGTAAAAATCATAAAATCATATACCCGTCGCCAGGCGTACTCACAATAGTATCTTTATCAAAAAAATTTACTCGCCAGACCGGACAAACTTTTTCACCACAGAACCAGCACTTTGAGATCGGCATATACCACCCTGCAAGCCCAAAAAAATTTGCACCCCATTGTCAATGGAACTGGTACTATTGAAACACTCTGCCAACTCGACAGTAACTATCGGGAAAATTGACAGAACATAACGCGCTACAGGCGGCATATAAATCGGCATTTAAATCAGCATTGTGCACTGTGATAGCATTGCACAAGCAGCCAGTGATTATGACTGCCATACTCAATATCTTTAATATCTTTAATAACAGGGAACAAAAAATGTCTGAACTTAGATACGACGGAAAGATTGCAATTGTAACTGGCGCTGGCGGCGGCCTCGGCAGATCACATGCATTGTTGTTGGCATCACGCGGCGCCAAAGTAGTAGTCAACGACCTCGGCGGCGATGTATCCGGCGAAGGCGGCTCTTTATCTCCGGCACAAAAAGTTGTCGAAGAAATCAAAGCAGCCGGTGGTGATGCAGTTGCCGACGGCAATACAGTAGCAACTCAGGAAGGTGGTGCAGCTATTGTAAAAACCGCACTCGATACTTTTGGCGGGGTACACATTATTATCAACAATGCTGGTATCCTGCTGGATAAGTCTTTCACAAAAATGACATCCGAGCTTTTTGACCCGGTTATTGACGTACACCTTAAAGGCTGTGTATGGACCACTCAGGCGGCCTGGGAAACTATGCGCCAGCAAAACTTTGGCCGTGTCATCAACACCTCTTCCTCTTCAGGCCTATATGGCAATTTTGGCCAGACAAACTATTCTGCCGCCAAGATGGGTATAGTAGGCTTAACCAGAACCATGGCCATTGAAGGTGCCAAATACAATATTAAATGTAACGTACTAGCGCCCGGTGCCAGGACCCGAATGACAGAAGACCTGCTCGGTGAACGGGCCAACAATATGGACCCTGGCCTGGTTTCACCTATTGTTGGTTATCTGGTCCACGAAGACAGCACCATCAGCGGCGAGATTTACGCTTCTGCCTCTGGCCATGTAGCCCGCGTTTTTGTCGCAGAAACCAAAGGCATTACCGACCGTGACAATATGAGCCCGGAGTTTATTCAGGAGCATATTGAACAGATCCGCAACGAAGAAGGCTATAAGGTACCTAAATCAGCGATGGCCTAAAATAGCAAATTTAACAAGCACTGACTGTAAAATACCTGACCCCAAAAACCTTCACTTCAAAAATGAAGCAAAGTATTTTTCGTCAAGACCAGCCTGATCAATGCACGGGAAATCGCAAACATGCTTTATATTTGCGATTTCCCGAACAGCGATAACATCTTCCATTAGTGCAAGCACCCCTTACCAGTGGTTCTCTGACAAAATTTACCAGCTGAACATCTTCCGCCCTATTTCAAACAGGCAACATCAGGCAGTATAATATCGAACCCGACTATAACATTGCTATAACCAGACCATCGCTGCAACAACAACCCCCTTGGCAAGGGACATTATCTGATGTAGCATCGCAAATAATTTGGCAATACAACATAAAATAACAAACAACTCTCGCAGACGACACTCGTCGGTCTGCGTGGCAACAAACAACAAAAGCTATAAAGCGATAAGCGGTAAGCGATAAGAGGCAAGCGATAACAGGTCATTAACATTTAAATTAGAGCGGTTTTATTTTGCACTTTGTTTTATGAGTAATATTCACGGAGAAGGGATATCATGAAGAAGTTGTATAGAATCAAGTCATTCGCAATAGCGATGACGGTTGCAGTTGTTTCAGGGAACGTTCCAATCGTTACGGCAGCTGACGCTACCAAACGAGCAAGCGCGGTACTTATGGAGGAGGTACTGGTTACTGGCCGAAAAAAGAGTGACGCCGAGTTATTACAGGACGTACCTGTCGCTATCACCGCAGTATCCGGCGAACAAATAGAAGCAATGTTCGCCACTGACCTCACCGATATAGGCTATCAAGCCCCCAACGTGTCACTTAATCCAGTGGCAACCATCCCAAATTATGCAAACTTTGTTATTCGTGGCTTTGGCCTGAATGGCTCCGTTTTATCTGACGACCCATCGGTTGGCGTTATCATAGACGGCATGTACCTCGGTGTACCAGCCGGTGTGGTCACCAATACCTTTGACCTTGAGGGCATTGAAATCCTTCGCGGCCCACAGGGCACCTTATTTGGTCGCAACGTAACCGGCGGTGCGGCATTATTAACAACCCGACAACCTGCAGAAGAGTTCAGTTTTCGCGCCAGAACAATATACGGCAATGATTCAAACAAACAGATCATGGTATCAGTGGACGCACCGATGGCCGATGACAAAGCCTATAGTCGGATGACAATTCTGTATTCCGAACATGGCGATAGCTACGATAATGTCGTCGAAGGGCCCGGCGACCTTGGCGAGAAAGACCTCCTGGTGATTCGCCCCAAATTACGCCTGACACCCACTGAACACCTAACCATTAACCTAAGTGCAGAATATGGTGATGGGGACGCAGAACCAGGTGCGCGGCGATTTCTCTTTAATGCTTTCAAAGGCACAATCGGCGGGGTAGCTGTCAATAGCGGCATCCCAAGTGTAGTGTCCAATAACAGCAATAAAGTCTCTGTGGACTTTATCCCGGAAGTAACTACCACCTGGAAACATGCAATTGCCGAAGTTATCTGGCATTTCACAGACCGCTCTACTTTAAAATCAATCACCTCCTGGCGCGATCTAAAACAATCTAATATCGCCCAGGATATCGACGGCACCGGCATCGATTTTTTTAACTTCAGGGATGGCTTTATCAACCAGGAACAGTATTCGCAAGAATTTATCCTAACCACCGAAGTAAGGGACAACATTGAACTAACAACCGGCGTCTATTATTTTGAGCAAGAATATGACTATGGCGAACAACGAGAAATTGGTAAAGATTTCGGTCTTGGCGGCGGTCCAGGAATAGCGCTTGATCAGGCCGGCGTTGGCACCATCGAGCATGATACATCTGCGGTATTTGCGCAGGCCGATTTTCTGCTGAATGACAACTGGATAATGAATATAGGTGCGCGTATGACCTGGGAATCCAAAGATGCAGCGCTTGCCAGACGACTCACTGGCGAATGTAGGGCAGGCACCTCAAATGGCACATTACCAAACTGTGTTAATGCATTTTTTGATGATGAATCCTGGAGTAATTTCACCCCTAAAATTGGCGTCCAATACACATTAAACGACGACACCCAAACCTATGCGTCCTTCACCAAAGGGTTTCGTAGTGGTGGTTTCAATATTCGCGCCACTAGCGAATCATCCACCGGCCCCTATGAAGAAGAAAAAATAGACGCCTGGGAAATCGGCTTAAAAACCGATTTTCTGGGTAATCGTGGCCGTTTGAACCTGGCCGTATTCCTCAACCAATTTGAAGATTTACAGCGCACTTTGCTTAACGCCGACGCCAATCAGGAAATTATTAATGTCGGCGAAGGAGATATCTGGGGCGCAGAAATGGAATTATCCTATCTGGTCGGCGACAACCTGCTACTCCAGGCGACCTTTGGTTATGTTGAATCTGAATTTGACGAATTTACTGACCTTGACGTAGACGGTATACCTGGCGCCGACCCAGAACTGGCAAAGAACCTTGAAATTGCTCATGTACCGCATTTTACCAGCAATTTGACAGCCACCTACGACCTATCGGTACCCATTGGCTGGATTTCACTTCGCGGTAACTATTCATTTACTGGCGACTCTTTTGCAGACGATGCCAATCGATATGAAATCAGCGGTTATGAGATGTGGAACGCCAGCGCCACTCTGGTCACTGACGATAGCAATTGGAGCTTTTCACTGTTTGGCAAAAACCTGACCGATGAAGTCTATTACCAGTCTGTCTTTCTTTTTGGTGTTCTCGATGTAGCTGACCTCGGCGCACGGAGGTCCTTCGGCATCTCCGCAACCTATGAATATTAACCACTAATCCATCTTGTTAGTACAGACTGTCACGCTCACCTACTTGGGCTGCGGCCAATTATTCAGCCACTAAATAGTTGGCCGCAGCGTATTATTGGAACGGCATTATCTTTGACCTAACGATCATTATGTTGGCCCTATATACCCTTCAATCTTCACTACCCAGGCCCTGTGATTAAGGCAGACTAACACTTAATCACAGCGAAAATAAAACCATAACCCCACCTGCGGCAAACCCATTAACAACAATAATTGAGCGCACCAACCAAATTCAATCGGTAACAACCAGCGCTGCTGGCCGAACCTGTAGCCTCATCCATCCGCACACCCTCTATTAACTGCGCACATTCAACACTTGACCATAACAGCACATTCTGTTTATTATTACGAATCATTATCATTTAGATTACGTAACACAGCACCCAATCCTATTCACAATTGAAGACCCAAGGAGCCTCCCATGAAACCCGATCAAACAGCCGCATCTCAACCCCTGGACATGCTGGTTAGTTCACTCCTGTATTTAATGACACGTTACAACCATCACCGTTGCCCAAAAGTTCACCAGGCGATTGCCAGCCATCTCATAATGCTACGTGACCACCCTGGCGCCAGTTACTCTGTTGCCATGGTCAATACTGCTCGACGACTTGCCAACGAATGGAGCGCGGCAGCTGAAATACCCCTGCAAAAGGTTGCAACAAAGACCCCATTGACGGTTCATTAATCGTTTCGATTCACCATTAACACAATCTCGCGTCCCTAATGCAGTTATTGTCACTGCATTAGGGACGCCCCCAACAGCACCAAATAACAAACTTCCTCAAGGCCAATTTAATGAATATGATTAATAAAGAAGCTCCCAACTTTGTCGCCGCCGCTGTTTTACGAGACGGCTCAATTAAAGAAGATTTCTGTCTGCATGAAGAGATTAAAGATCGCTTTGCGGTATTATTTTTTTACCCGCTAGACTTTACCTTTGTTTGTCCATCCGAGTTAATTGCTTTCAGTCATCGGGCCGAAACCTTTGCAAAACGCGATACAGTTTTGATTAGTGTATCCATCGATTCCGAATTCACCCACTTAGCCTGGCGTAATACGCCAGTTGAAAAAGGCGGTGTAGGACCTATCAACTACCCGATGGTTGCCGATCCGTCGCACCGAATTGTAAATGACTACGGAGTTCAGGCAGCCAGTGGTGATGTTGCGCTGCGGGCGACATTCTTAATCGACCAAAAGGGCCTAATCCGCCACCAGTCAATAAACGACCTGCCTCTGGGGCGAAACGTCGATGAATACATCCGCCTGGTCGATGCCCTGCAATTTCATCAGTCGCACGGCGAAGTTTGCCCAGCCGGATGGCAATCGGGTGAAGCAGGCATGACCGCCAACCCAGAAGGTGTAGCAAGCTATTTGGCCCAACATGCAAAATCATTATAAATACCAGCCATAAATAGCCGGCGTACTAAGGACAGCAACCAGACAAAACCTTTAACCATGATTTAACCATATTAGTATCAACCGCTGAAAAGTGCCGTCCCACAAAACACAAACTATTGACAAGCCAATCCCATACCATTCATTATGCAACCCAATAGTTGCATAATGAATGGTATGGGATTGGCCGCATGAATATTCGTAAAACAAGGCTCTATGACGCCAACATCGAAGATGTCTGGCAAGCGATTACCGACGAAAAAAAATTGACCGAATGGTTTATGCCGGCCCGGTTCAAAGCCGAACCAGGTTATCAGTTTGAATTTCAGGACCAACCGCAAGGCAAATGGGATGGTCGGTTATGGGGCGAAGTTAATGAAGTCATCGAGCCACATAGGTTATGTTATTCCTGGATTGGTAATCAGATGAACAATAAGACATTGGTTGAATGGACCCTCAAAAAAACACACCAGGGCACTAAAGTCACCCTTGAACATAGCGGCTTCAAGGGCTTTAACGATAGCCTTATTGGTTTTTTTCATCGCTTTGGCTGGCGCAAATACTTTAGTGGGCTGGATAAATTCCTCCTCTAAAACATTGAATGTGGACATTTTTAAAGCGATTTCAGATGACAAACGACGCGCTATTATCAGCCTGTTGGTCACTCAGGGCCCGTTGACCTTTTCTGCCATAAGCATGCACTGTCACGCTAGCCGGCAAGCCACCAGCAAACACCTCATGGTTCTCAACCAGGCAAAACTCATTGATATTGAAAAGAAGGGCCGACAGAAAGTATGTCGCGCTAATCTCAGTAGACTTAATGAGGTAATCGAATGGGCCGAGTTCCATCATACCCTGTGGGAGCAAAAACTCGATTCACTGCAAACTTTTCTTAACGGTAAATAAACGCTGGCAAATAAGCATTACCTAAACAGGATCATAATGGTATGGTACGAATATGATATGACGCCTAGCCAACGCCCAGTAATTAAGGGCAAAGAATCAGCACCTGCGCTTATTTCAGATCTTTTTTGCCTAACGATTAAGCTCGGCCCAGCACGGACTAATTACAATGACTTCTGCCCAGGACTACAACCCCTTCTCCAAAGAGACCATTGAATGCCCCTATGATTTCTATGCCGCCATGCGCAACGAATCACCAGTAATGCAGGTTGCGGACGGTGTATTTTTTGTCAGTAGTTATGATTTGATTCGACAAGTGCTAGTAGATACCAAACGATTTTCATCATCAAACGGCGCCGCTTTCTTAAATTTCCAGGGCGAACAGGGGCTTGCGCCGCCAACGATGCCACCCCCAGACATCGCCAATATATTAGCTCAAGGGCCAAGACCGCGTAACACCTTACTAACGGCCGACCCGCCTGAACATACCCGTTATCGCTCATTAGTAAACCGCTCCTTATCACCACGACGAGTAGCTAAACTAGAACCAGCTGCAATCAGGGTGGCAGATGCATTAATCGATACATTTATTGATCGTGGCGAAGTAGACCTGGTGGAAGAATTCACCCAAATGGTCCCACTTACCGTCGTAGCAATAGCCTTAGGCGTACCGGAAGACCAGCTTGAAAATTACAAACGTTGGTCCATGGACGCAGTAAAAGTACTTGCTGGCACTGTATCCCATGAAGAACGCATCGAATCTGCGCAGGCTTCTGTCGACCTGAGCAACTTCCTCGCCCAACAGGTTGAGCAGGCAAGAAAAAACCCACAAGGTGGGCTTGTCGAGGATTTAATTAACGCCCATATGTTGTTAGATGAAGATGTCGACGGCGGCCAGGATAGCTATCGAGGCCTGGATACAGACGAAATTGTCAGCGTCCTGAATCAACTGTTAATCGCCGGCCAGGAGACTGTCAATTATTTGCTTTCATCCACCTTGCTACTGCTTTTACAGAACCCAGAACACCTCGCCAGAGTAGAAAAAGATCACGGGCTGATTCCAGCTGTATTGGAAGAAGCCCTGAGGCTGGAGTCACCGATTCAATCCATTGGCCGTTTTGTACTAGAAGACTTAGAATTAGGCGGCATTGCAATACCAAAAGGCGCTAGATTAGTCATCCTCTACGGCTGCGGCAATCGAGATGAGAACCGGTTTGAAGACGCAGCAACTTTTAGCTTGAACCGAACTGACGCGCGCAATCACGTTGGCTTTGGCGCTGGGCCTCATTACTGTGTCGGCGCCAACCTTGCGCGGATGGAAAGCCGCATCGCACTTGAGCGGTTATTTGCAAGAATAACCAACCTTCAGCCCACAGGCGAACTGCAACAACTCAGCCACCAATATAACTTTATTTTCAGGGCGCTAAATGCCCTGCCCCTGCGCTTCGATAAAAAACCCGCGCCCGACGAAGAACAGGAAGCAGCACTATGAAACCTGCAATCGACCTAAGTTTATGCATGCGAACTGGACAATGTTTTTACCTGCATCCAGGGTATTTTAAAGAAGGTGCAGACGGGTACCCTATAATCATTAAAAGTTTAACCACAGAAAGTGCCACCCTCAAAGAAAATATCCTCGACTGCTGCCCAGCGCAGGCCATCGTATTTGCAGAACAGCAATAGTACAAACTTGAATAAGGTTTAATACATAACTGTGGCTATTAATTCGCACCATTAACTCATACCTATAGCTAACACGAATAGCTCACACGAATAGCAAACATAATTAATCTGCGCTATTAATAAGCTCTATTTATGAGCACTATTTATATGCTCTACAAATAAGTACATGGTAGTACTCCTGCAGCAATATTAACGCTAATATGCAGCATTGCTAATAGCTGCCGCCTGGCATAAGTTTTTCACATTAGACCCATATGCCAGTAAAAATCGCCTTACAGAAAATAACCCACAAGCGCATAACCACGGCTTACCGAGACAGCGGCGGACCGGGCATACCCTTTTTAATCGTCCATGGTTTTGCCGGCTCCATGCTCGACTTTGAAGATGAACAATCCCAATTGGCACAAAATCGGCGAGTAATTCTTGTTGACCTGCGCGGTCACGGACATTCAACCAATAGCGGCAATGGCGACCACTATAACTTCGAAACACTTACCGACGATCTCTTGAGTTTCATCGCGGCTTTGGCAATCGACCGACTTGATATCCTCGGTCATTCTATGGGTGGTATGGTGGTAATACGCGCCCTACTGGCAAAACCTGAATTATTCAGATCTGCACTATTAATGAACACAGCCGCAGAACCCATAAAGGGTGGCACCAAATTACCACCAGACCTTTATCCCACCATTAGGAAAAAGGGCGTGGAAATGCTGTTAGCGGGTATTCGTAGCCAGGCGAGTTATCCCGCCACCCAAAAAGGCATAGATCATTTGGGTAAAAACGAGTACTTGCGGCGCATTAAAGCAAAACTCAGCCAAATGGACCCAGAAGCATTTATTGCCCTACAACTCCGTCTAACAGATCAACAAAACCAATTAAACCAACTGCAATCTTTAACAATGCCAGTGACAATATTGCTCGGCGCAGAAGACAAACCCTTTATCAATCGTTCGCGGCGTATGCATAACAAGATTAAAGGCTCAATCTATGTGGAGATTGCTGGGGCTGCTCATTCACCCCAGTATGAAAACCGTATTGGTTGGCATGCAGTAATTAGCACCCACTTCGAGCGTATTGACAGCAAAAATACCGACTAAATCCACCCAGGGTCCGCTACGCATTCCCTAAGGCAGTGCCCCAATGCTTCGCCGTTTTGAACCCTTGCTACCTTTATTCTTCAGATACGCATTGTTCAGATACATATTGTTCAGAGACGCATTGTTCAGATACATATTGTTCAGATACGTATTATTCAAATACTGAATTTAGCGACCAGCAACATCACCAAAATCCAGCTCCTGCTGTTTGAATGCAACGTCACCAATATGTTCTGGTGCCTGCCAGAGCGGCTTATTAGTTTTATAATTATCAATAAGATGATCGATCGCCTCAAGAGATAGCTCGTCCAGACACAAACCGGGGGCTTCTTTCACACCACCGCCTGCCCTGAATTCAAGCAACTCTACGCCAGCTGGACCGGCAGTATATTTATAGGGTTGGCCATTTGGTAAAAAGAAGGTCGAGCCCTTTCCCAGACGTTTATTACCCATAGTAATTTCCCCGGCCACAACGTAGTACAGGCAATCGCCATATTTCGGGTGACTATGCCGGAACAGCTCGAAATTCGCACCAAACCAGACATGCACAAGGTTCATACCCTTTGGCCCACGCTGGGCAAATAATGGGGTGGTCGCGGCACCGCCCTGAAATGCCGCCGCCATTTCAAAAACCTTCTCACTGGTAGCTTCTACGCCATGCTTTTCAGCCAAAGCGCTGTAATCAAAATTTGCAGCAATGGCCTCTTTTTTAACTTTCGCATCGGGATTGGGTTTATTCACCCGTGGATTAACCTTCATCTTAAAAGGACCCCGTTCGGACACATAACCACGAGTAACAACCTCGGCTTGCTTCAATCGCTCACTCATCTCCTTGTTCCTTTTGGTATTGCTATTGGCATAGCTTGTAACATTACTCTTAACATCGCTTTTATACTATCGGAATTACATTACCAGCTGTCAATTAATATATTCCACTTAAAAAAATCAAAAAAAAGCCCCGCTAAAGCGAGGCTTAACAAAACACAATATTATTTAATCCAGAAAGGCACTTACTGTCACCCCATAGGTTCTACCAATGGCCAAAAAGGTACTGACGGTATCACCTTGAACCGGCGTATTAAAACCGACATTTGAACGCACCGTATTACCCAGGTTTCTACCCCAAAGCATCGCGCTATATTTACCCGATGGAGACGTGAAACCTACTTGAGCATTCCACTTATTATAAGCGCCGCGAATTTTCTCTTCGATCAGATCAGAACCGGTATTGGTTTCACCCACATGCGACCAGTTGATATTTAGCGCATAAGTCCAGGCACTACCAGGGAGATTATCTTCAACAAACAATGCTCCACTACCTTGCCATAATGGCGCCAGGTTCAATCGTCTACCAGCCAGATCATTCGTTTCATCAGCGAGCGCGGGCTTATCATCGCCATATCGCGCATCCGCATAGGTCACCCCAAAAGTTAGCGTCATGATTTCTGATAAGGCAAAAACGCTCTCAAGCTCAATACCCTTACTAATCACTTTATCGGTATTGGTAATAATGAAACCGTCACCGGTAAAGGTGTTTAACTGAAATGACTCGAAACGTGTATAAAACAGTGCTGAATTTAACGTTAAACGATAATCAAATAAATTACTTTTTAGACCAAGTTCAAAACCCGTAGAAACTTCTGGATCAAATGTTTCTTCTTCTAAGTCAGCAGCCTGCTGGTCCAAATTAATACCACCTGATTTATACCCGCGAGAAACACCAAAGTAGGTATTAACATCCTCGAATAATTGATAAGCAACCTTTACAGTACCAGTAAACTCATCATCCTCAATGGTGACGTCAAAGCTATTGTTGTTACACCAGCTTCCGGGGCTAGGCCTAACGGCACAAAAAGGGTCATTAATAGCAGTCCCAGGTGCTGCACCATTGATGATGCCGCCGCCTTCCTTTTTCTCATGGGAAAACCTGACGCCTAGAGTAAATGCCAATTTATCCGTCGTATGCCAGACATCATGGGTAAACAACGACCAACCGGTGGTTTCAGTCTCATAGACACCATCATATCCCTGGTTCCTTTCATTCCCGTCTAATTCGCGCCGACCAGAAGGGTTACCTTCCCAGGTGCTAGCAGGAGCCGCACCTCGATTCAATGTAGCAATATACGCGGGACCTGCGCTGGCAAAAGTAATCACCTCGTCTGAGTATAAGTCTTCAGAGTAAATATAAGCCCCAACAAAGAAATCAAACTTGTCTGCGGTAGCAATAAAATGAAACTCCTGACTAAAATTGTCAAAGGTATTTACTGTATCAAGCGTACCTAGAATATCAGCGGATGAAAAATCCGGGTCAGTTGAACGATGCACTCTGAACTCTCGATAACCTGTTAGAGATTTCAAGGTGATATTTTCACTAAAATCCCAGCTCAGATCGAGCGAAACGCCCTGATCTTCAGTTCTTTCAAAAGGTTCATAATTTACCCCTGCTTTTGGCGTTGAATCCTTATTCAGTAAATTCGAATTGCCACCCAGCCCTTGAACTAGCGGACTTCTCGAACCAAAGAATATATAGGACGCAACACAACAGGTCTCGTCTTTTTCAGTATAATCAACGATCAAACGGGCCTCAATTTCATCGGTAGGCACCCAAAGCACCTGCCCTTTAAGGCTATAACGATCTCTGTCCTGATACACGTCATTAGTATTGATATCCTCGACAAAGCCATCACGTTCATTCCAGCTATAGGAAAGTCGAAAGGCTAATTCTTCGGACACAAAAGTATTCACAAAACCTTTGATATTTTTCGAATCATAATTACCCGCTGCAAAACTAACGCTGGAGTTATTTTCGAATTGCGGTTTATTGGTGATTACATTTACCGCGCCGGCAACCGTATTTTTACCAAACAATGTGCCCTGTGGCCCTCGCAGAATTTCTATCCGCTCGATATCACCAAGATCAGAAAAAGCCTGACCAGCTCGACTTCGATAAATACCATCAATAAAAGTGCCAACGGCAGCTTCAAGGCCCGGGTTACTACCGGCTGTACCAACACCACGAATCCTGATTGAACCACCTTGCGCAGAATTACTAGACTGTTGGATGGCGATACTTGGCGACACCTCCATCAAACCATGAAAATCCTGCACGCCACGTTTAGCAAGGTCACGACCAGTAAATGCGCTCACTGCAATTGGCACTTCCTGAATAGACTCTTCTCGCTTAGTGGCGGTAACGACCACCTCTTCCATTGTTCTCGAGCCTTTATCTGACGCGAGCGCTAGATTGAACGGCAGGGCTAAAGTTAGCCCCACCAGTGTTACTATCTTTCTCATGTATTTCCCCTAATTAACGTTAAATATTATTATCTGTATCTTTCCTGTCTAACTAAGGGAAACGCTTATTCAGAATTTTTATAGTTTTCGCCGAACGGTAATGCTTGAATTTCCTGCAATCAATGCGGAAAATTGTTCCTTAGTATCAAACAACAATTCCCACCAGGATCTCAAAATAGTATCCGTAACACTCAACCCCTAACAAACAACATTAGCTACATATTTCTTATCGCTTGTTTCAGTCTATGATGGCCAACTGGTACTTTCAATGGAGTCGCAACAGAAAATTCACTCTTGATCTAAGGCCATTCACAAAGATTATATAAATTGCTGCCACTGCATCATCTTTGATATAGCTTAAGCCAATAACCATAGAGAAATTTGCCTTCCACTTACAATCGCACCCAATAATTATATAAACTACCCAATACTGCCGAGAGGCGCATGAGTTCAGGACAAAAATTAACATGCTCGAAATATATTGTTGGACCACGCCTAATGGCTATAAACCACTGATGTTCGCCGAAGAAGCAGGTATTGAATACCGCACTATCGGGGTAAATATCTCTACCGGTGCACAGCATGAACCAGAATACCTAAAAATTTCCCCCAACAATCGCATACCGGCCTTGATTGATCACCTGCCCAGCGATGGCGGCGATCCAGTCAGCCTATTTGAGTCCGGCGCTATGTTGCAGTATCTTGGAGCTAAAACCGGCAAACTTTACGCAGAAAGACAACGCCAACGCGGCGCAATAGACCAATGGTTACACTGGCAAATTGGCGGCTTTGGGCCAATGATTGGACAATATATGCATTTCCTTCGATCCAACGAAGACTCCCAGTACGCGCTGCAACGATACCACCAGGAAGGCCAACGACTATATCGTGTACTGGATCAACAACTAAAGGGGCGCGAATTTATTTGCGGCGAGCAATACACAATAGCTGATATTGCTATCTATCCCTGGATTGTATACTCGGCAGCAGAATTTCAGGATTACGAAAATGTTACGCGTTATCAAAACACCATTGCTCAACGCCCCGCAACCCAGCGGGCCTATGAAAAAGGCGCACTTCTGCGCAAACAATAACTACCAGACAAGAATTACCAGGCAAGAATTACCAGCTAATAGTTACCAAACTATTTGGCCATCTGCCCTGATAACCACATGCCAGGGGTTTATCAGGGCGCCTCCAACTAAAACCCATTAATCAAGCCCTTTATGGATAACCCCAGCAAACATAACACGCGATAAAATAGATTAAACTTGAACCCAGACAAGCCACAACCCGAACATGATTCCAGCCCGTCCACTTGACCTGATATGCCTGCCACACCTCACAGGCATTATCAGCCTCTGGATCCAGCCGCGCCAGTCTATTATTTAACGGGACATTAGCGACAGCCATCACCAACAGTGAACCCATCAGATACACCATACTGCCAGCAATAAAAATCGCAGCTACAACAACCGGCAAATAAATAAACGCATAGATTGCAAAACCCAGAAAAACTACCGGCAGCCCAAAAAATAGTAGCGAAAAGGACCAGCAAAATACGTCGATATTTACCTGTTGCATGGCCTTGATGCCCTCGCTAGATTCGATATTCGACAAGGCAGTCATAACAAACGAAGAAAAAGCGTAAAACACCCCGCCCATAAGGGTTGCAGCAAAAGCTAGCAGCATACTAACAACTAACATCCAGCTAACATGGCCAACCGCAGCGCCATTTGCACCTACAACAAGGATTTTGAGCGAAGAGGACACACCTGACTTGAGCACTTTTTTTGCTGAGGGAAACAGATGCTGCGGCCGCGATTGCCTGGAAAAACCGGATGACGGCAATGCGTGACGGCTGTCGCGCAACCATTGACATGTTGCACGTAGAAAACACCCTTGCAGACCAATGGACACGCGACACTGCCACCGATACGTTGTGGACTTTATTGTCCATTTCAAACTGGGAAAGCTTTACTATTGAATGCGGCTGGTCAAACCAGCAATATATAGAAAATATCAAATCAATAGCAGAGCGAACATTGCTAAAAAATCAGCGCTAAACTGAATATTTAGCGCTGATTTTTTTAACACACTAACAACTTAGGGGCCTAACGATATTTAGCAACCCCAGCTGCACAGCACGCCTAAATTGCCTGTTGCTGACCACGAACCAGCTTACCAGGCAGCGCCCCAGTCGCTTCACCGTTTTCATAAATCATCTCGCCAGCAACAAAGGTTGCCAAAATACCGGCAGCATTTTGTAAAAAGCGTTTGCCACCAGCCGGCAGATCATGAACGATATGCGGTGTCATCAGGTTAAGGTTTTCAAAATCAATGATATTAATATCCGCCTTCATACCAACTGCTAGCAAACCACGGTCATTTAACGAATATAACTCCGCAGGCTGTCTGGTTAAAATGTGAATGCCCTGCTCAATGCCAAATGCCTGTTGTTTTCTAACCCAGTTAATCAACAGATAAATATTGGCACTGGTATCACAGATGGAACCAACATGCGCGCCACCGTCGCCCAGCGCCACCACGGTATTAGGGTGTTGGATCAGCTCAGAGATATTGTCGGAGAAATTAGCCACCGGAATATACACCAGACTATTGCCGTTGTTAGTCAGAAAATAATCATATAACCAGGCCTCAGCATCGGTACCTGCCTGTTGCGCCATATAACCGATCGAGTCAGTTTCATTTGGCAGATAGTTGATAGGTTCTTCCATGGCATACATTTTGTTAAACCGTTCACCAATGATCTGCACAAATATATGCGGATCGTCATTTTTTTCGCTGAGGATTTGTGTCCGCAGCGCAGGGTCTTTAAGGCGTTCAATTTTTTCATCCCAGGCAAGGTTCTCTAATGCTTTAAATGATGGCCGATCATAAAACGGACTCATTGAGGCACAATGACCCATCATAATACCCACAGGCCGCGCAATGACCTGGCCGCGAATATCCAGCCCATCAGCCTGGGCGGCTTCGATACGGTCTAGATGTTGCCGCCAAAGATCAGGCGTCGCATCAATATCTAACAACGTGAATGTGCCTTTGGCACCGGTTTTTGCCGCTGTATCGCGCAAGATACTGAATTCATCATCAGCATCATTCCAGTCAGCAATTAATTGAAAGACATGGCCCTGGTCACCTGACAACTCTTCACCCAACTGTTTAAGCTCTGTACTGACAGCCTGAAAAGTAGGTCCAAAATCACCGGTACTGCTTCGATGAACCAGGGTTCTGGAGGTCGAAAAACCCACTGCACCGGCAGCGACACTATCTGCCAGTAACTCACGCATCTGTTTTATATCGTCATCGGTTGCTGTTTCACGATTAACACCACGTTCACCCATCACATAAACCCGCAGCGGGCCATGAGGCACCAGCGCCGCAACATCAATATCACGTGCCTTTGAATCAACAAAATCCAGGTAATCTGCAAAACTCTCCCACTCCCAGGGCAAGCCCTCATTGAGCGCAGTTTCGGGGATTTCTTCAACCCCCTCCATCAATTGAATCAGCACATTACGGTCAGCGGGTTTGCATGGCGCAAAACCAACCCCGCAATTGCCCATAACCACCGTGGTAGTACCAAGGCTTGAAGACGGATTTAAGTGCTCATCCCAGGTTGCCTGGCCGTCATAGTGGGTATGTACATCGACAAAACCTGGCGTTACCAGCATATTACTGGCATCAACAATTTTGTCTGCGCCAGCATCCAGATTAGGCGCGATACAGGCGATTTTACCGTCCTTTACTGCGATATCCTGCTGACTAGAAGGACCCCCGCTACCATCAACCAGGGTGCCGTTGCGAATAATTAGATCGTAATGTGTCATGGGATTGCCTCAGATCGGGTAAATTTTGATCAATATATAAAAATATACCCCTAAGGTATCACTTAAATCGGCGGGGATACAGCGAATGACTTTAGGCACCCTGGCAACACCCAGCGCCAGAGATGATATATATTAGTCAGCAACTCACTGGCAAACCAACCCGGTTTTAGCGGGCTGGCTTCCAGAAAACCGTAGCCTGTCGAATCTAGTCGAGATAAGCGCTAAAGGTCACCCCGTAGGTCCGGCCAATGGTAAGGAACGTGCTAAAACTACCACTTTGCAGCGGTGTCGCAAAAACGATATTATTTCTCGACGTATTACCCAGATTACGCCCCCATAAGTTAGCCGTATACCTGCCAGACGGCGACGTCACACCCAGCAGGGCATTCCATTTGTTGTATGCACCACGCACTTTTTCTGGCGCAAGATTAGACCCCGTGTTCACCTCACCTACATGGGACCAGTTAACATTGGCAGCGTAAGTCCAATCCGTACCTGGCAAATTGTCCTCGACAAATAACGCTGCACTACTCTGCCATAGCGGCGACAAATTAAGCCTTTTACCCGCAACATCACTGGTGGCGTCAGCAAGGATTTCGCCCTTATCCACATATCGCGCATCGGCATAGGTCACGCCAAAAGTTAGACTGACCGAGTCTGATACCGCATATACACTTTCTAACTCCAACCCCTGTGAAACAGCGCCTTTGACATTGGTTATAAAAAAACCAAAACCATCAAATGCATTTAACTGAAAATCTCTAAATTCAGTATAAAATAAGGCCGTATTTAATCTCAAACTACCGTCTAACAAGGTGCTCTTTACGCCCAACTCCCAACTGGTGGAAAACTCCGGATCAAAAGTTACACCATCAACCTTCAACGCCTCCTGGTCGAGGTTAAACCCACCCGCCTTATAGCCTCTGGAAAGGCCAAAATAGGTATTTATATCATCACCAAATTGATACGCGGCCTTTATGGTGCCGGTATATTCTTCCTCGGTAATATCGTCTTTAAAACTCGGATTATTACAAAACGTTGACGGCACAGGAACAATACCGCAAAAAGGATCGTTGACTGGCGCCGCGCCAACAGCGGCACCATTGATAATACCCTGGCCTTGTTTTTCTTCATGAGAAAAACGCACCCCCAGGGTAAATTCCAACCGGTCAGTTGCATGCCAGGTATTATTGGTAAACACCGACCAGCCGTCAGTCTTTGAATTAAAATCAGAATCAAAACCCTGATTTAACACATGGCCTGGCACTTCCTGCCGATTAGATGGGTTACCCTCATAAATAGCTGCCGGCACGTCTAATCCTGACAACGCCAATAAGGCCGACAGATAGGCAGGCCCATCCGTTGAAAAAACAACGATTTCATCAGAAAACATATCCTCGGTGTAAAAATAGGTACCAACGAACCAGTCAAGTTTGCCAGTAGAACCAATCAAATGAAATTCCTGACTGAAATTTTCAAAGGTATTGGTGGTATCGAGGGTGGATAATATATCAGCGCTGGAAACATCCGGATCGACACCCCGCCGCATATCGTATTCGCGATAACCCGTTAACGACCTGAAACTAACATTATCACTAATATCCCAGCTCACATCCAAAGAGATACCCTGATCCTGAATGTCAGTAAACGGCGGAAAATTCAGCCCTACCTGCGGGTCTGAATCATTTTCGAATAAATCCGTATTACCCCCCAGCGGCACTGCAAGCAACCCTGTTACAGCGCCTATCTGGGTAAAGGATGCCACGCAACAAGCTTCGTCTTTATCGGTATAATCAACAATAAGCCGGGCCTCTACTTTATCCGTAGGCACCCATAATACCTGAGCCTTAATCGAATATCGGTTCCTGTCATTATAGGCATCACTGGTATTGGTATCTTCTTCAAAACCATCCCGCTCGTTCCAGCCAAATGACATCCTGAAGGCCCACTCATCGTCTATATGGGTATTAACAAAACCCTTTGAGACCCGCGAATCATAGTTACCCATACCCACGCTAAGCTGGGCATTTTTCTCAAATTGCGGTTTATTGGTGACCACACTAACCGCGCCCGCTACGGTATTTTTACCAAACAAGGTGCCCTGGGGGCCCCTGAGTATTTCGATTCGAGCCACGTCACCCAAATCGGAAAACGCCTGTCCCGCACGACTGCGATAGATGCCGTCAATAAAAGTGCCCACAGCCGCTTCAAGGCCAGGGTTACTGCCAGCGGTGCCGACCCCACGAATTCTAATTGAGCCACCTTGACCAGAATTACTCGACTGTTGGATCGCGATACTGGGGGATACTTCCATTAAACCATCAAACTCAATCACCCCTCTCTTTGCCAGCTCATCACCGGCAAAAGCACTGACAGCAATGGGTATATCCTGTACGTCTGCCTCTCTTTTAGTAGCAGTCACAATAACTTCTTCCATCCGCCTTTCATCTTCTGCCTGCACAGCGCCCACCGTGAAACACGAAAACAAACCGATAACCACAAATAATCTTTTCATAACGAGGTATTCCCCTTATTAATTGATTTAGTTGCATCATTTTTTTGGTTCTAATCGCAAACTTTAATATCTTCAGGAGATCGACAGGATTTAATAAATTACAGAGTCAATAACTATTTATAATGCTGATGACTATTAATCATTTTAACCCATCACTACGGAGCTTATGATATGACATTCATAATATCAATGCGTTATTTTGGCGCAAGCAATCTGCCACTACAAAAACAGAGGCAAGCACCTTCCAGGCAGGCCGGAGTATTAACTGCAATCAACCAGCATCTGTCACCCCGCCATGAAAAACCAGCAACAAAAAACCCACAATCGATTACCGCGAAAACCACGGTGAAATAGCCAGGCACGGCAAAAAGCGCAAAATAATTACGCACTAAGGAAATTTAAAATGTATACCCGCCTGAACGGCGAAAAAAGACGCAACCTTAAGATTGCCCTGGCCGCCAGAGAACTTGCGCTGGCCCAAGGTATAACTAGCGCCTTTTAAAGACAGCCATCTAACGGCGCCCAGTCAGCATCAGCCATTCGGGACTGCCTGACGCCACCAGCACAACCAAACCAAAATCAACACCCCTTGCAGGCGCTAAAAGGGCAGGAGTAAAAGGATTGACCTCAAAACAACACCCGACATTTAATGGTGCCGGGGATGGCACGCAAAGACTTCAAAGCGATGTCACTATAATTATGATCGACATCCACCACCACATAACCCAACGCATCTTCGGTCTGCAAATATTGCCCTGCGACATTAATATTAAACTCAGAAAAAACGTTATTAATTTGGGTCAAAATACCCGGCTTATTTTCATGCACATGCAGTAAACGATGATGCTCCGGGTGAGCCGGCAGAGCTACTTCTGGGAAGTTAACCGATGAAGAAGTGGTGCCATTATCGCTGTATTTAATCAGCTTTTCTGCCACTTCCTGGCCAATATTGGCCTGCGCTTCAAGGGTACTACCGCCCACATGCGGGGTAAGAATAACGTTATCGAATTCACGCAGGGGGGACACAAACTCTTCGTTATTTGACCGTGGTTCAGTGGGAAACACATCAACCGCAGCACCCAGCAAATGTCCTTCACGTATAGAATCCGCCAATGCATCGATATCAACCACTGTGCCCCGTGATGCATTGATCAGGATTGCACCAGACTTCATTTGTTGGAGCTGAGCTGCACCAATCATATTATGCGTAACGGCTGTTTCTGGCACATGCAGGCTGATTACATCACTCATAGCAAGTAATTCTGCAAGGCTGCTGATTTGCGCCGCATTACCCAACGGTAATTTGCTGGAAGCATCATAGAAATACACCTTCATACCAATCGCTTCGGCCATCACACTTAATTGCGAACCAATATTACCGTAGCCAATAATGCCCAGGTTTTTACCGCGTATTTCATAAGAGTTTTTTGCTGATTTCATCCATTGGCCGCGATGCGCATGGGCATTTTTTTCTGCCACTCCGCGCAACAAAATAATCGCTTCCGCAATAACCAGCTCTGCCACACTGCGGGTATTAGAGAAAGGCGCATTAAAAACGGCAATACCTTTAAGTTTGGCCGCAGTCAAATCCACCTGATTGGTACCAATACAAAAACAGCCAATAGCAATCAGCTTTTTCGCCTCATCAAGCACAGACTGATTAAGCTGGGTGCGTGATCGAATACCGATAAAATGTGCTTTGGCTATTTTTTGCTTCAATTCCTGCTCAGGCAAAGCGGTATCGATACATTCAACATTGTGATAGCCGGCCTGATTAAAGGCTGCCAGCGCTGAAGGATGAACCCCTTCCAATAATAAACAATGGATCTTTTCCTTATTTAGAGAAGTTTTCATAGCGAGCAATCCTGGGAAAGTGACCCCTGTACTGAGCATAGGCTGCTTTAAGGGCACTGGAAATTTGGTTTAGTAAAGTACACGTTGAAAACGGCACTTGAATCAGGGCCGGCATGATAACATAGCTGCCCAGATCAATTAATCATTCAGGACCCCGCGAATTAATGAGCGCACTATCCTCTGAGCAAATTATTCAACAAATTCGCCAGCTTGTGGGCAAAGTCTATACCGACCCAGAAGATCTTAAATTTTATGGCTGCGACTGGACTCGACAATTCAGCCCTGCACCACTCGCTATTGCGCTGCCAAAAAATATCGCCGAAGTGCTGGCGCTGGTCAAATTTGCCTACGCCGAGCGCGTCGCACTGGTACCCTCTGGCGGGCGCACCGGTTTAAGTGGCGCGGCGGTCGCCACTAATGGTGAAGTGGTGGTGGCATTTGACCTGATGAATCAGATTATTGACTTTAACCCAAAAGACCGGCAACTGGTGTGCCAGGCTGGGGTGATTACCCAGTCCATACATAGCTATGCTGCTGACCAGGGGTTATTTTATCCGGTCGATTTTGCCTCTAGCGGCTCAAGCCAGATTGGCGGCAACATCAGCACCAATGCCGGTGGCATTAAGGTCATCCGCTACGGCCTGACCCGACAATGGGTAGCAGGTCTAAAAGTTGTAACCGGCGAAGGCAAGTTATTAGACCTTAATAAAGGCCTGGTTAAAAACGCCACGGGTTATGACCTCAGGCAACTATTTATCGGCGCAGAAGGCACATTAGGATTAATTGTCGAAGCCACAATCCAGTTAATTCGGCCCAGCAACGACCTGCATGTTATGGTGCTTGGGCTGGCAGAATTTACCGGCATCATGGCCGTGTTGCAGCTATTCCAGCAAAAAATTGACCTGACCGCGTTTGAATTCTTTTCCGATAACGCCCTTGACTATGTCACCCGCCACAACAAAATATCAAGACCCTTCGCCGAACCCACGGCCTATTATGTCTTGCTTGAGTTTGAAAGCGTCGCCGACCACCAACTCAACCAGGCGCTGGCACTGTTTGAGACCGCGGTGGAAGATGGCCTGATAGTGGACGGGGTGCTAAGCCAAAATCAAACCCAGGCACAAAACTTATGGAAATTACGCGAATATATTAGCGAGTCGATTTCACCTTATACGCCTTATAAAAATGATATTTCGGTAAAAATATCCAGAGTGCCACTACTCATAGAAGAGGTTGATCAACTGGTCACAGAACATTACCCTGACTTTGAAATCGTATGGTTTGGCCATATCGGCGATGGCAACGTACATTTGAATATCTTAAAACCAGACACAATGGCCAAAGAAGATTTTTTTGCCCGCTGCAAAAAAGTCAGTCAGTGGGTTTTTGAACTGGTAGAAAAACATGACGGTAGCATATCTGCCGAACATGGCGTTGGTTTACTAAAAAAACACGGCCTGGGCTACAGCCGCAGCGATGCTGAAATTGGCTATATGAAAGCGCTCAAAGCCGTATTTGACCCAGCCAACATTCTTAACCCAGGGAAAATATTTCCTGACAGCTAACCTGATGACCCTTAACTGAAACCAGTCTGCCTACTGTGGCAGCGCAGACAGTGTACGGGTTTCATACTCACGACTTCGCTCAAATATCAGCTCACCATCACGTAGCCGGGTTTCGCCGCTAATCTTTCCCTCAGCGGAATAGTTGTAACTATAGTTATCTTCGAAAACGCCATCACCGTCACGGTCGAGCTTTATAAAACTCACCTGGTCATTTTCATATTCAAATTCTCGCGTGGCGAGCCGCTCTGGCGCCATGAAAAAAGTACCGATAACAGGCTCGTTCTGTACACGGACAATTCGACCAGCTTCGTCATACACAATATTATTGCTATCCGCGCAACTCTGTGGCGGTATCAAAGGTTGATTGTCTCGGCTATTGGTAGAAAAGGCACTACCAATCACCAACGCACTACCCGCTGGTGAAATACCAGAATCAACGACTTCTAGCACATCAGTTTCTCTGCGTTCACAAAGCACAAGCTGGCCTTCAGTGTTAAAATGGAATCTACGCTCTTCCTGCATAATGAGAATCCCTGGGCTCAGTAAAATAAGACTTCCGAGGTCTGGTACTGGAAAACCAACTTCATAGTCATAATCAACAAACATTGTTTCAAGCTGACCCTGATTGTAACTGTAATCAATTGTCTCCGTGACAATTGAACGCAGGAAAGGGTCCCGGCCGATATATATATCACTGGACCTGATGACCTTAGTGTTCGCCAAAAGATTCCCTTCAGTATCATACTCATAACTGTTTGCTTCGGCCCGTAGCACACCATTTGGACGAATTGTCAATAACGGCCCCGATATCCCAGATAGATCTATGGACACAGCGGGACCAACTAGAATCGGCGTGATCGGACCCAGATCCAGCCCGCCACCACCAACATTAATTGTAAGGTTAGCACTGCCGTCATTTATAATTTGGGCAGGAAGATTGTTGGCGCTGTCCAACTCAAGAATGCCACTATCAACATCCACCTTTACAAGGTTGGCCATAATAACTTCGTTAATGAAAACCTCAGCAGCAGAGACATCAATTACTCCCCGCACTTCGATCAAACCCTCCAAAGTAATACTCCCCTCAGACCTCAACGTTACATCATTCGCTACAATTTCTTTGATAAAAATATCCGCTTGACAGTTAATATCGATATTGCAGGCATTTTCATCAATCAAAATGCTACAGCCCTGCGCAATTAGCGCGCTATGTGATTCATCATCGATGCTGACACAAACCTCATCTGAATCGTTCGTTATGGTAAGGGCGCGCTGGCCAGTTAAGTCATTCCCGGTTTGAACGGGTGCATTACCTGACACTGCGCTATTTACCAAAGCACTTGCTACCGAAGCACTAGTAGCCAAAGCACTAGTCGCCGAAGCACTGGTTGTCACTGGACTTGCCAGGGCATCATCAATGCGCGCTTCTATAACAGTACCTGCATCAAAACTGTTAAACCGCGTTAAATTTGGCAGTGGATGGAAAAACTCCCCTTGCGGACCTGACCCAGAAAAACTAATCGTCGATTCGCTAGTACTATTAATGACATTACCCACTGCATCATAGGCATAACTAATGTCAACCAGAGCTGTATCATCCTGGGTCACCAGATAACGGCTAATGCCAAATTGCGGATCATATTCAAAGCTTTGTACGGTTGCCGAGGCATTGTCTACCGCAGGGAATTGCTCTATGACGGAACTCACCTTGCCCTGGTCGTTATAGGTAATGGCTACGGTACGTTGCACCGCATCGTCTTGCGGATTGACATCCGATATCATGATTAAATTACCTGCATCGTCATACACATATTCGATAATCTGGTCATCCTGCCCATCGCCATCATTATCGATTAAATCCCTGACAGGTAAAATAACGTCAACGTCCTGAACCAGGGTAACCAGCAAATGATTAATCGCCGCCGTGGGCGAACGATAGACACCGCCATTTTCGTTCACCAGCCGACGATAGTCACCCTGGGCGAAGGTCGCAGTACTCACATCAAAATCCAGTGTTTCTTCAACCAATGTCTCGCCCAGGCCAACAAGGTCTATACCATTTTCAGGGTTATTATCCTGATCCAGTGATTGCAAAAAAACCAACCGATTAATCAGCGCCGCCTCAACCCCCGCAGCTTCCGCCGCCGCAACATTATCTACGCCTAATAAAGCCAGTGGCGACAATGTTGCCGCACCAACGGCGCTGCCGAGCTGAATACCCCCAATAGAAAAGCTGACAGTTTCGCCGGGCAAGTATTCGAACTCCCCAGCAGCATTGGTTATACCCGCTTGAGAATTAGTTTCAAACTGCAAGCCATTCACGGCCGAGTCAACAAAACTACCGGTCTGCACCGTAGGCTGCACACTAGCTGACGACGAACCGCCACCACCACTACAGGCGGACAATAATGCCATCGCTGAAATTGACACTGCACATGCTAGTAAGGCGGGAATTTTTGCAGCCAACGTTAACGGGCTCAAATTGCGGGGGACGGTATTTTCAACTTTACTTGTTGTAGTTATGCGAAGTGCAGTATTTTGCAAACCCGCCACAACCGCCCCCACAAAAAGTGCTGGATTTTTGTACATATTTTAACTTACTGCCTCTTTTTTAATCAGTTCAAGCTATTAACAACAGCGTACAACCATATCAGTAGTACGCCTGCGATGATGACTAGTTTATAACATAGAAAAGGTCTAAAAACAGGTCCAGTCGAATCGATTTCAGATTCTAATCCGACATACAAAAACAGACAAAAAAAAGAAAAAATGCGCAGACAAAATTTAAGGTGGGATAAAATCGAATTAATCGATTTGTTGGCATTAATAGATCGACAGGCGGCGAATACAATACCACTTGCCATCGTCTAACGACGTGATTAGCTCTCTTAGATATCACTCTCAATCCATTCGTTATTGGTCACAATAAATTTAATAGGACAACGGCATAAACACTGATGAGGAGTAATCGTGCCTATAGCATTCACATCAGGTATAGTTTGTCTATATCGGCCTGGCTAAATCAGCTCGACAGCTGCCAACTCGCAGTTTAAAACGTGCCACCATTGGAGGATAGCAATGATTGAATTTCACGACCCGCAGGCAGATGTGGCAATAGAACACATCCCCTATACGCTAGGTATTAATTTTGCCGCTGATAACTCAACCGAACTGGGACTACTCGCCAACGGCTTCCCTGATTCTGAAAACTTCCTCAGTCATATCGGCGCACTACTCAGCGAATCCAGCCCAAACATCAATTTACATCACTACAATAAAGGCAACGCCTCTATCCCGGCCAGTGACAAAATCCTTGGCCAGATTAAAAGCCAGTGCCAGGCCGTCATCACCGCCTGGGGACACTGAGGCAGTTGCACCACCGGCACCGTGCGTGACGGCATCGCAATTGCAAAACTGGGTATACCAGCTGTAGCCCTGGTAACTGAACAATTTTGGCCGCAAGGCGACTTTGTGGCCAATTCACTAGGTATGCCCGACATCCCAAGAATACGCCTGCCGCACCCTGTCTCAGGCACCGGCAACAGCAATATGCGCGAAGTCGCCAAAGCAGTGCTGCCCCAAATATTAACCGCGCTTAAGGGAAACTAATGGCTATGCTCGAAGCCGCAGATGAGACTGCCGCATTAGAAATGCTACATTCAAACGGTTGCACTGATGGCCTGCCGGTGATTATACCGACGCACTCAAGAGTCGCGCGGATGGTTTTAGCCACGGCCCAGGACGCCGACATGGTGCTAGGTACCATGGGCCCCGCCGGCGGCACGGCAACCATTGAAAAAATTGCCGTAGCGGCCGTCATGGCGGGTTGCCTGCCGGATTATATGCCGGTGGTTATCGCCGCCGTCAAAGCCATCATAGACCCAGTATTTGACCTAACTGAAATGCAGGCTACAACCCACTGTACGGCGCCGCTAATTATCGTCAATGGCCCAGCAAGACACGCATGCGGGCCCATCGCATCTGGTTTTGGCGCACTGGGACCAGGCCACCGTGCAAACGCCTCTATAGGCCGCGCACTTCGTCTGGCGATGATTAATATTGGCGGTGGCCGCCCCGGCGAATCCGATATGGCGCTACTGGGCCATCCAGGCAAGTTCACCTATTGCCTGGCTGAAGACGAAGAAAGCAGCCCCTTTACGCCCTTACATGTTGCACTCGGCTACGACCAGCAAGACAGCCTGGTGACCGTGATTGGTGCCGAAGCGCCACATTCTGTATTGTTTTCCGGCGATGGCGATGATGCAGAGAATCACCTTAAACTACTTCAAACCCTTGCCATTGGGTTATGCAACATTGCCACCAATAACGCCATTTTGGGCAAAGGCGCAGCCACAGTCATACTTAACCCTGATCATGCGCAAATCCTTGCCAAAGCCGGCCTGGACCGCAGCCAGGTTGCCGCACAACTGTATCAATATTGTGTGCATTCAAGAAAACAACTGGCCCTGCTCACTTCAGGTTTTGCCAACAGCAAGTCGGATTCTGACCAGAAATACTGCTTTGAATCACCCGACAAGATCATAATAATTACGGCCGGCGGCGGCGGCTTATATTCCACCGTGATGCCATCCTGGTGTGCTGGCGCGCATAATAATTCTGCCAGCAGCCAGGTTGTCGAGATGAATCAGTTTTGTGAAATACCCTAAGCAAAATTTGCGCCCAGGCACCCTGTTAGACATCAGTCCGTGGCAAACGCATACGCCTTGATTTCTATCAAATGCTGGTTTGGGTCATTAAAATACACTGTCAATGCCTCACCTCTTGCCCCGGTTACCATCGCCGGGCCAGTGCCGCTGCCGACATTATCATAGGCCGCACCATAATCTATATTCGCCGCTTGCACTCGTCGAAAAATTTCATGGAAATTTAATTCAGAAACAGCAAAAGCATAGTGTTCAAACCCAGGCGTACCAAATGCTGCAAGTTGTATCTGAAAACACTCAGACACTTTAATCACGGCAAAAGGCCCATCCATACCGGCGAAATGAAACCCCATGACGCCGGTATAAAATTCAAGGCTCGGCTCAAGATCATTGACCTTAAGAATAAAGTGGTCGAGTTGCGTCATCTCACACTCCAGTTTGGTCTGCTTTAAATCGCTTTAAGCACCAGGTTGGCCGCCTATCATTGAGTAGCTGAGGCTATCAATTGCCTCCTCGTTTAACCCTTGATAGCATACCAAACCCAGCCCGCTCATAAAACTATCACATAAAATGGCCACCTAAAATGGCCACCTAAAATGTGGCACATTAAACAGCCACACCAAAATTGTATGAAAAACGTACACTTTGACCTCACTGGCTGCAATTTTATGTCAAGCGCACATCTTGCAAGCTCACACATAATGACCAATTAATCGCCGCATCTAGCAACCCCCGCGCTAGCCTGGACACATTCAAAAGCCGCAAACGACACATTGGCTTATCACCACCAACGGCCTTTATTATTCGCTTGCGGCAGCATTTGACCAAGTATTTTAGAGGCAGATAAAACTAGTTAGCAAAAATCGGCTTGCGCATCTACTGAACCTGTGCAATTCTTAAAGCCTGTATCTAACCGTTATCACTGTGCCACGTAATGGATATTAACCACGTCTACGCTTTACACCATCTGCTATCTGATCGCCGCTCACCCCTGCCTTTAAACGACATTTTGCACTCGTTGGAAATAAAAAAGGCGACTTTTCACCGCATCAAAGCCTATATGCTAGATTGCCTTATGGCGCCCATTCGCAATCAAAAAGGACAGGGATATTATTATGACAATCAAACCGATCAGCCACCTTATGAGCTGCCTGGGCTCTGGTTCACGCCGCAGGAACTCACTGCACTGTCTTTATTAGAACAGCTACTCGAAGCCAGTCAACCTGCAATATTACCGAAACTACTGCTGCCCGTTAAAGAAAAAATGGCACAATTAATGGCAAACCAGGGCATTAACCAACAGGCCTATCAAAAACGTCTCCGTATCGTGCCGCAATGGCAAAGGCCCTGCGACCCCACTACCTTTACGCTGATATCCCAGGCGCTGCTACAACGCAAACAATTGCATATTAGTTACTACACACGCGATACCAATATTCAAAGCCAACGCACCATCAGCCCCCAACAACTGGTTTACTATCGAGACAACTGGTATCTGGATGCCTGGTGCCATGCTAAAAATGCACTGCGCACCTTTGCAATGGATCAGATCCAGACCCGTACCGCCGGTGATAAGAACCAAACGCCTCATCAACAGGCAACAGATAACCAGGCGATAGATATAGCCGCCGAGCAACTTGAACAACACTACAGCAGCAGCTACGGCATATTCGCCGGGCAAGCCACCGATATAGCCGCATTAAAATTTTCTGCGCAGATTGCCGGCTGGGTAAGCCGCGAACAGTGGCATCCCGATCAAACCGGCGAATGGGATCACAATGGCGCTTACCACCTTAAAGTGCCCTACCATAACCCCACCGAATTAATCCTCGATATTTTGCGCTACGGGCCAGATGTGGAGGTGCTTGCACCACGTTCACTACGCCAGGCAGTAAAGGAAAAAATATCTGCCGCATTAGAACAATATTTATGAGTCTCAGGATATGAGACTTAACTGTGGCAAGCTTTGGTTATCAACAAATTTTCTTCAAAACAACCATCAATAGCAGGCCAACCCAGACCACCCACTCTTTTAATAAGACCCACAGATGGACCAACTCACCGACCTGAAAGCCATACTCCACTCCAAACGGGCCAATATCTATTATTTGGAATACTGCCGAGTCATGCAAAAAGATGGCCGAGTGCTCTACCTGACCGATGCAAAATCAGAAAAACAATACTGGAACATACCAATCGCCAATACCACTGTCATTTTGTTAGGCAATGGCACCTCCATCACCCAGGCCGCGATGCGCATGCTGGCTTCCGCCGGGGTATTGGTCGGCTTTTGCGGCGGCGGTGGCACGCCTTTATTGATGGGCAACGAAATTGAGTGGCTGACACCACAAAGCGAATATCGACCCACGGAATATATGCAGGGCTGGATGCAGTTCTGGTTTGACGACGCCAGCCGCCTGGCAGCCGCTAAACAGCTACAACGATCTCGGCTGCAATATATGCAGACTATATGGGTCAAAGACAGGGACTTGCAGGCAGAAGGGTTTAATGGCAAAGACTCGCAACTCATCGGTGCGTTAGAAAATGCCGGCGCGAGAATACAGCATGCAAAAAAAGTCGGCGAGCTATTACAAAGTGAAGCCCAGCTCACCAAACAACTGTATAAATTTGCCGTCAACCAAACTAAACATGGCGACTTTGTCCGCGACCGAGATGCCCATGACACGGCCAATGCATTCCTCAACCATGGCAACTACCTGGCCTATGGACTTGCCGCCACCACCCTATGGGTACTTGGCATCCCCCACGGTTTTGCAGTCATGCACGGCAAAACCAGACGCGGCGCACTGGTATTCGATATCGCCGACCTAATAAAGGACACCCTGGTATTACCCTGGGCCTTTATCTGCGCCAAAGAAGGCGCCACCGAGCAGGAATTTCGCCAACAATGTTTGCAGGCTTTTACCCAACATAAAGCCCTCGATTTTATGTTTGAACAGGTAAAAGATCTTGCCCTCAACCACCCTGCTCAGCCGCCCGCCGCTGATGCCCCGCAAACTGAAAACCCACAAATCAACAACCCCGATGCAAAAGGCCCCGCCCAATGATGGTGACCTTTGTATCTATGTGCCAAAAGAAAGCCCTGAATAAAACCCGCCGCGTGCTGGATTCGTTTGCAAATCGTATTGGCGACAATACCTGGCAGACCGTCATCACCCAGGAAGGCCTGCAGGCTGTTAAGAAACTCTTAAGAAAATCTGCTAGTAAGAATACCGCAGTGAGTTGTTTTTGGGTTAGGAGCCGTAGCCGTAGTGAATTCATTTGGTCGGTAGGCAATAAAAACAAATTTAATAGTGAAGGAATTGTACCGGTAAATTACACCAATAATGTTGATGCGCTAAAAATGGATACAACCAACGTGAATATAGAAAACTACTATGCGAACACAAAAAAACAACCACTCGACCAGCATTTGTTTGCTGTTGGGTATGTGGCTTATTGTTTATGCAAAGAACTGCTGGATGACGAAAAACTTGCGCAAGCGGTTTTTCTAGCGGGATGCTGGCATGATTTCGGCAAAATTGACCCAGGGTTTCAAGCCTGGATTACCAATAAAACAAAGAAGAAGTTGATTGAAAGCATTCCCGAAGAGGGCCAACATATCGACAAACCCCCTGCGTTTTCTTTCGAAAAACACCCACGACATAATGAAATATCACTATTACTTTATTACCTGTTTGATGATGAAGATGACAAATCGGTCAACAAGGAGAATAAGAAACTCATTAAACATACCGTCTACTGGCATCATGCGAAACCCATTCGAAAAGAAGAATTTTCAAAATTAGAAATCATTTACAACAAGCTATGCTCAACGCTTGACGATAAATCTATCGACTTCCTCTCACCGATGGTCAAAAACATACATAGCGCTATAAAAGGTATCGCAGAAGCCTACGATAGTGATTTGAATATTACAGACATTCTCAAGCGCGCAAATAAAGAAAACTTAGAAGAGCTAAGAATTCCACTACCCGACTACAAAAGCTATGGTGCTCACGATGATATTGAGCCCTACGTTTTAGATATACAGCGGAACGCCAAAAATAATATCGCTCGGTCAGTAGTAGTCAGCGCCGACAGGCTTGTCTCGGCACTAGATTGCGAATCACTAAATGCCCATATTGAACAAAAAACACTATCAGACATCGCGAACAGCGCACTCTTGACCGAACGCGGTTTGATAACAGAAATTAAAACCTGCCTCGAAGGGTTTGAAGCAACTTATCCTAATAGCGATAGAAATAGACAGCAGAAAGAAGCGGCTCATAAGTTATCCGATGAAGAAGTTGTAGTAGGCGTACTGAACGGCCCAGCAGGTTGTGGTAAAACCAAAATTGCGCTGGAATGGGCCGCCAACAATTATGCGAAAAAAATCATTTGGATATGCCCAAGAATACAAATTTGCCAAGGCCTGATTAACGATTTAACGAGTACGGAATATTTACCAAACACAAAAATAGAAATTTGTACCGGTGAATTTAAGACCCTTTACCAAAACGGACAACAGTCACCAACACCCAACATGCAAGAGTTCTCAGGTGATATTGTTCTAACCACTATCGATCAGATTGTTAACACGATCACTACCCATACCAGAGTGGATGGCCTGGTGCAGTTTATGAACGCACATATCGTTTTTGATGAATATCACGAATATATACCAATGAACGGATTTAACCTTTTATTTGCTGAGTTAGTTGCATGCAAAAAACTACAAAACAATCAATGTAAAACTTTGTTAGTTTCTGCAACGCCTAATTTTAATTTCGTCCATGAGTTGTTAAAAATAGATGATATTGTCGGTATTGAGAGTTTCAACAAAAGCCAATATAAAATTGAATTTGTTGATTTTGATAGCAAGCAAGAAGATGAAACAAACCCGTTATATTCTCGCCAGGAAGCGAGCACATTTGTCGTCAGTAATACTGCTATCGCCGCTCAAAAAAGCTTTATTAGAAACCAAAATAACGAAAACGCTATTCTAATTCATTCAAAATTCACGCCGTCACATAGAAAAGAGTTGTTCGACAATGTACTGGCCTCTTTTAGACAAAACGGCAGCAAAAAATTCGACATTTTGCGTTCTGGCCCAATTGTACAGGCATCATTAAATATTACTTGTCAAAAAATGGTGACAGAGTTTACCAATGCAGAAAACTGGCTGCAAAGAATGGGTCGCCTGGATCGGTTTGGTGAGAACTCAGAACCCAACCTATATATATCTGCGGTGACTGAGCATGTAAAAAATGGCAAATCACTTGGAAATGCAAAATTTTTAAGCGGCTTATATTGTTTACAGAGCAGCAAAGCATGGTTTGATTTTTTACAAGAAAACTTGCCGGACGATGGGGTTGTTAGCATTTCAAAAATGTATCAAATTTATAAGGACTTTTACAATGATGAAGCCAGCCTTACTGCAATTGAGCAAGATTTGATCTTAGCGTTAAAAAAGAGTGTCCATATAATTGAGCAAAAGATTACTGACCCGATCTCTTTTCCTGGAAAAACCAAACAACCCAAAGGGCAGATTAAAATCAAAAATAACTCATTACGTGGCAATAATCGTTTTGTACAAATGGCTGTGATCAATGTAGGCAATGGAAAAACACAATTCCCTGATTCCTACGCCTATGACGAAAATAATTCTCCAGATCAATTAACCATTGGAGTTGAAGTAATTTGTGGGGGCGGAAGAAGTGAGAGGAACCTTTTATCATTTATGGCAAAAAAACACCACAACATTAAAAGAACATCAGAAAAACCCTATAATGACAACGCCCTCCTTGGAGAAGCGCGCTCACCCGAAACTCCTATTTATTTAAGCTACACACCAGAAGATTTAGGACAGATTTCCGCAGACCCTAACCCTTACGCCATTTATTACGCTTTGGGTGCAAACCAGGCCATCGGCGTACTTGCCATAAACGATATATCGCAAATCGATTAAAATTATCACCTATAAACAAAGCTCCGGTGAGTGAAAACAGCCACCTCATAACCCACAAAGCGATCAGGCCAACATTTTACCAACATGCTGTATAGCGCTTCGCCCATTTACTTTAGATTGTCATGCCACCCAGCACAATTGTTAAACCCTTTCCAGAGGCATGCAAGTTTGATCGCGTTTCAAGTCATGGTCCCAGCTTGACCATGACTTGAACACTCTTGGTCAGTGCTGCCTGTTCGGCAGTGAAATTTAGAAATTAGAAAATAGTTTTCTAAGCTACTTGTACAGTAGTCGCCAGATTTTACGCCTTGGCGAATATTTGTTCATCAGGGTTGTCGGATTTATTCTTAACGGATTTTAAATAGAAATTAGAACATAGTGGCTTTTTATAAACTTATAAAATATAGTGATTAATGAAACGATAAATATCGTTAAGACAATCAGCTTACTTTTCAACATCACAATAGGGATAAGACATGAATATCATCACAGGAATAAAGAGCGTCGACTTTAAGATCATGGCACTTGGTCACGGCGCAGTGAACTGGAATGGCCCTACACAGCTCCGTAGCGACAATAAAATTGTTGAAAACCACAGCCTGCCAAAGCTCCGGGGTTACACAAACCTTACGGGTAAAATAAGTGACGAAGGCTTTAGTTATAAAAAGAATATTGCGGATATTGATTTCAAGCAAACGCCCCTATATATCAGCCAAAATTGCATACGGCATCATCTTTTTCGAGACCAGGCATTTGATATTCACTATGCGAACGAAAACAAAATAAATGACCTAAAGGGTGTTTTAGCGTCAATGACTGGTCTAGTTAGAGGATACGTTATTGCATCAAGTCAATGTAAACGAACCAGTCCATTATTGATGGAAGACTTTGTTGATGAATTGGGCAACGGTAATTTTGAACAAATGGGGCGATCGGGCGGAAAAGATGACAAAGCGGCCGCTACAGAAATTGACGGAAAAAAGGTAAAAGCAAAAAAAAGCACCTCCTTTTTTTCAAAAACAACCTTTGGGGATACAAAGTACACCTCTTACGGCTCAATCAGTATTGAACAATTACAATTTATCTCCCTGGATAAAAAGTTTGACCGCTGTGCCATGGTTATAAAAGAAGGGCAAGGAGAAGAAGTAGCGCAAGCCGTCCAAGACTACGTCCAATCACTCGACCCGAAATTAAAGCCACAAGCCACATTCCATCAAAACTATGTCCGAGGCGGGACTATTTTCGAAGAAGGAGAAAATGGTATTTTATTGAACAACGATGCTATACAAGCATTAGTTGAACACGCCTTACAAATGATCAGCGAACTTTCTATTCGTCAGGCAAAATCGTATATGTATGTAGACGAAATATTGGTTGACTACAATGACAGCCACAAAATGATGCGCATTAAGCATAGCGAGGGCGATATCGATGAGCAGTCTAACTCAGATTTCGCCACTTACTTTTACGCAAAATAAAGGATGGAATTATGAAAATAATCATAGATTATGAATCCTGTTGGCGTAATTCATTTTTGGATGGTGATAACAATGTACCTTTGCCAAAAAAAGGACGGAAATTCGTTGCTTCCATGACAAACCTTAGAAAACCTGAAAATTTCATCAAGCGAGAAATTACCATTGATACTGTGATGGGGTTGTTAAACAGATTAATAGGTGATCAAAGAAAACTCTACCAGGCAAGAACAAGTGAAGGTTATTATTTTAAAGATATCGATCTACCCGATCACCCATCAATCCATTTTCAAGACCTGGTAAATAAAAAAACTGAAAATAGTGAAATGACCTATATTCGAAATATTTCAGGGAGTACAGATCAGAATTCATTTACTGGAGCAATAAAAAGTAATGACATAATGTTTTCATCTGATTACTCCGCCGAATTTTGGGGCGTTCTAGCCCTGGAATTTGAAGAGCCATGTGATTTCATTATTTCAAATAATCGAGTAACAAAAAGCATCGAGACAAACCCAGTCGCGATTATTTCAAGACTAGAAGCATTGAACAAAGAAAAAACCGTTAAAAATGAAGGCTTCGCAAATGAGGCAGTAAAAACACTGACTCAAAACTTTGAAGCTGTCGAATACTTAAACAGAAAAGACGAAATAATTCCAATCAGTCTATATTGTTCGTCGCTTTACCTGCAGCTAGAACGCCTGTCCGGCAGGTTCAATTTGGATTCTGCTAAAACGAAAGCCGGCGGTATTAGCGGCATTTCTAAACGAGGCTTCACCACCAAAGACTTTATGAACCGTTTCACTACTGGAGAGAAAAAGAAAATATGGGGAAACCCCTATATTCGTAAAGAACGAATTAAAGGGGCTGGTGAGGTCACCTCATTAATGACCAAAGCCAGCGGCCAACTTGAAATCAATCTCGATATTAGCAGGGAGAAGGCGAAAGAAATAAAAACCATGATCGACAATGCTGGCGTCTCCAGCTTCTATCTTGGTAAAAAAGGACTAGCCTATATATCCGCGCCAATTGACACCAGGGAGTTGAGACGATGAATTTTTATATCAATATAAAAATAATTCCCGATGCAGAAATGCGACAAAACGTTTTGTTAAACAAAGTTTATAGCAAACTACACAAAGCACTTTTTACACTAAATTCGACCAATATAGGAATTAGTTTCCCCGCCTACGAACTCATGTTGGGCGATATTATTAGGCTCCACGGAGACAAGGACAGTCTCGCAGCGTTACAGCAAACAAACTGGCTTGGCGGCCTAATAGGTTATTGCGAGGTAAGTGTTGCTAAAACCATCCCCAATCAAGTGCTTTATAGGACAGTGTCACGTAAACAATCCAATATGACGGAAGCAAAATTGAGGCGACTCATAAAAAGAGGATCAATATCCAACGACGATATAAAATCTTATAAAGCTAAAATGTTTGCACAAGGATTAGACGATCCCTATCTGGAACTTGAAAGCGCATCAAATGGCTATAAACACCGGCGCTATATTCAGTTCGGGCAATGTAGTCAACACGCGCAAGTAGGTATATTCGATCAATTTGGATTAAGCAAAACTGCCACCGTCCCGTGGTTTTAATCCGTAAGTAAATAAGACCCAAATATACGTTGCATGACTGACCTGCGCTACGCGACCGAATATCACAGGGCTAATTGCGAAACCTAAAAATGCTACAACAAATAGGTTACCTGCGATTAACCAGATCGTAACCCAGGGTGTCAGATACTTAATTTACCCAATAAAAAACGCTCTTTAAAAATTCAATTAAAAATCAATAAGTTACATCATCGGTCAAATTCATTGGTTAAATCGCCATTTTTTGACTAAGTGATTGTTGTAACTTATTTTTTTGCTGTTATATTCCTGTTCACTGCCGCACAGGCAGCTTAGAAAAATCGGCGCACTAGCTTGTCATTGTCCAACAAGTTCACTGCCGCACAGGCAGCTTAGAAAAATTTTTAGAATTCCTGAAAATTTAATAGAGAGGCTTCACTTTTTTGAAGATGTAGGGTTTGATTTTAAGGTGAAATCTTTTGAATTCCTCTAC